>NZ_LDIG01000298.1:52492-53291 GCF_015845845.1 Paenibacillus dendritiformis | reverse complement strand
TGCGGAAGATAACCGCTGGGTATTGCTGGCCCAGATGATTCCGTGGTGGAAGCTCGAAGAGAAATATGCGAAGAACTTTAAGAAGAGCCTCAAGGGTCAAAAGGCCGTATCGATCCGTGTCGCGCTCGGCGCCCTCATTATTCAGGAGCGGCTCGGCACCGACGATCGGGAGACGCTTCGTCAGATTCTGGAGAACCCGTATCTGCAGTACTTCCTCGGTCTGCCGGAATACCAGTACCGCCGTCCGTTTCACCATTCTCTCATGACACACTTCCGCAAGCGGCTGGGCGGCGAGATCCTTGATGAAGTGAATGAGTGGATCGCCCTTGAAGAAGCGCGCAAGTCCAGCGAATCGGATGATTCATCGGACGACAATGAACCTGGCAGCGGAACTGCCGCAGCGTCCGACGAGCCGTCAGAACCGCAGCCGCGGCAGATGGAACTGACGAACGAGGGCGAACTGCTGCTGGATGCGACCTGCGCGCCGGCGGACATCGCCTACCCGACGGATCTGTCTCTTCTGAATCAGGCCAGAGAAAAGCTGGAGAAAATCATCGACATCCTGCATGAACCGGAACGCGGAAAGACTCGCAAGCCAAGAACATACCGGGAGCGTGCCCGCAAAGCCTATCTGGCGATTGCCAAGCAAAGGCGCGTGAAGCCGCGCACGATGCGCAAAGCAATCGGCAAGCAGTTGCGGTTCGTTTCCCGCAATCTGCGCATCATCGCCGAACTTGCCTCCACGGGCGGCCTGACGCGGCTGCCACGCCGCATGTACAAGGAACTTCTGGTCATTCAG
>NZ_LDIG01000298.1:0-52422 GCF_015845845.1 Paenibacillus dendritiformis | reverse complement strand
CGGAACGCGGAAAGACTCGCAAGCCAAGAACATACCGGGAGCGTGCCCGCAAAGCCTATCTGGCGATTGCCAAGCAAGGGCGCGTGAAGCCGCGCACGATGCGCAAAGCAATCGGCAAGCAGTTGCGGTTCGTTTCCCGCGATCTGCGCGTCATCGCCGAACTTGCCTCCACGGGCGGCCTGACGCGGCTGCCACGCCGCATGTACAAGGAACTTCTGGTCATTCAGGAATTGGTTCGCCAGCAGCAAGCGATGTACGACAAACGTACGCACAGCGTACCGGATCGGATCGTCAGTATCGCGCAGCCGCACGTGAGGCCGATCGTGCGCGGTAAAGCCCGCGCGAACGTCGAGTTCGGGGCGAAGCTGGCGATCAGCGTGGTGAACGGCTACGCATTCCGGGAGCAACTGTCCTGGGACGGCTTCAACGAAGGTCAGACGCTGCAGGCCGTAGTGGAACGCTACCGCGCTCGATTCGGCTATTATCCCAAAGCGGTGCTGGCCGATCAGATTTACCGCACGCGGGACAACTTGCGCTTCTGCAAGGAGAAAGGAATTCGACTGAGCGGACCGCAATTGGGGCGTCCGTCATCCGCCGATCAGCAGGAGCAGAAGAAAATCGCCAAAGCGGATGCAGCCGCGCGCAATGCGGTGGAAGGCAAGTTCGGTGAAGGCAAGCGCAGCTATGGGCTTGGCCGTATTCGAGCGCACCTTCAGACGACCAGCGAGACCGTAATCGGGCTGCAACTGCTGGTGATGAACCTCGAAAAGAGACTCCGGGTTCTCTTTTTGCCCGTTTTGCAATGGCTATTGTCGAGGCTCGCAGTTCGTTTGCTCGTGTCACCGTAAAATGTGACCCGTTCAGCAAGCCCTAATTAAGCGAAAAAGACGACCCATTCCCCAAAATTTTGGTGATGAGTCGTCTTTGTTTCATATTGCTATTGTTGCTGCTTCAAAAACTACAAGTTCTTCAGTGGCCTCGAGTATCCGGGGCTTTTTGTTTTCTCGCAACAGCATTCCGAACCAACGGGGAGAGAGCCATGTTCCATCTATCCGGTCAATCCCCCATATGGTAATTGACTCCCACTAGAAGTCAGACTTCATAATCGTACTTTTCAAGTAGTCATTGAATTCCGAATATTCATCCTCCGTAATACTCCTTGGGTAACTCATGATGACCAGGTCATGGGGCAAATGCTGCTTGCGATACGCAGGATGTTTATGTTCGTAATGATTTTCTTGAAATCCAAGTCGCATATAAAAGCTTTTGCGTCTAACCGAAATCGGATCTACCGGCGGATCGATTTCCAGAATGACAAGCTGGTGAATGTCACAAAACTGTTTTAAACAACGGGAACCCATGCTATTTCCCCGCATTTCAGGATCGATTGCAAAATGTTCAATATAACAGTAACGCGGGGTTTTCCAATAAAAGAGAATTCCGACAAATACGCCATCTTCTAAAATGACGTCGCAATGATAAGCCGGATGATCCAAAACTGCAATTTGATCGGCCAATACTCTTTGCTCGTGTTCGGGAAAGCTGACCTTATATAAATCAAATGCCCTCTTGAAATAAGTCACAAGTTCCCGTATTTTGCAAACAGAATGTAGAATGGATGCCTTAACATTGGTCTCCCCTCGGTAATTACGATGTAAAATCCAATCATTCCGATAATTCCTATAATTATCTTTCATGTTCTCCCCTTCACATCAAACCCTGACCTTACAGCTGCTTTTGTGGAATCATTTGCACTTTAATTATTTTAGGTACATTGACATTTTGTATACGTTTGTATACAATTCATTACAACATGTTATGTATACAATTGTATACAAGTGGAGGTTATATAATGCGAAATGACGGACTTAAGGACTTTAAGAAAGACAGACATCATCATGGTGAACGTTACAAAGGAAAAGATGGTTCACATCAACGAGGCCCGAAAACATTTCGTCGAGGGCGGGCCATTGCATTTTTAGAAATGTTGAATCTTAAGCGTTCCACCCTTAAACAACAGTTGGATCAACCGGAGTTTGAATCGATTCATCCAATTCTAGTCGGTGAATTAAAAGCCATTGATATGGTCATTAACGAATTTATTCAATTATTTGAAATACACATAAGTGAAGCAGTGGAAGTGTCCAAGACAAACAGTGGAGAAACAGAAACTTTTCTCCCGGCAGGCAAAGATTCTAAACCTGATGCTGAGAAAGGACGGGAATGTGATGAAACAAATTAACAGTTATATCGATTCCGTATTTCGTAACCAAGATGATCTTTTGGAAGAAGTTATTTCATCAATACGGGAAAACGGAATGCCCTCCATTTCGGTATCTCCTTCCTCCGGAAAACTCCTAACGATGCTTGTTTCCATTTCAGGGGCTAAAAATGTGCTGGAAATAGGGGCTTTGGGCGGCTATAGCGGAATTTGTCTAGCGAGAGGCTTCGATGGAGAAGGAAAATTAACTTCCCTCGAATTAGAGGAGAGTTACGCAAAATTAGCATACAATAATCTTGCTAAAGCAGGCTTTGGCAATCAAGTCACCTATCTTACCGGACCCGCTTTGCAAAGTCTAGAAAAATTAGTTGCCGAGAATAAACGGTTTGACTTTTTCTTTATTGATGCTGACAAGGAAAATTATGATCCTTACTTGAACTATTGCATTAAACTCGCTGAACCGGGCGCTGTAATCGTGGCTGATAATGTACTGGCAGGCGGCAGTGTAGCGGATCAGGACGCGAAACCGAAGCGTTATACTGAATTGATGAAGAAATTCAATGAAACCGTATCCCATCATCCTCAATTAGACTCGCTGCTAATTCCACTAGGCGATGGACTGACCGTTGCAAAAGTAAGGAAATGAAAAGATAGCGGAAAGTTATGCACAGAACTCAATACAAAAATCCCGACTGTCACCAGTCTGAAAGGCCGTGGCGCACCCCAGTCAATTGTAATAGGAGACCCTAAAAAGGAACGTAAACAATTGCCTCGCGGTTATGGTTGGCATCGCAGCCCCAAAAAAACCGCATAAAATCGTACTACAAGCGATATATTGACACGAGCCTCGGAGGAATCCGGGGTTTCTTAATTTCGGCTAATTTAAGGTATAGCATATACGAGCATACGGTCATATAATTAAGGCGAAAGGGGCGGAATTTTGAAGAAATTAAGTGCATTATTCTTGGTGTGTTTGTTGGTCTTGGTAGGCTGCGGGGGCGGGGGACAGTCAAAAGATGACGGGCTGGTCCTCGACTATCTCAATACGTTCGTGAATGGAACCGATGTGGATGCCAAGAAGAAGTTTGTCGAAGAAAAGGTTCATCCGGACATCAAGCCTCTATTTGCATTAGGGCAAAATAATGTGACCGACGAGAGCAAGATGTACAAAGATCCGAAAGTTATGGAGTCAAGTGATTACGAGGAAGCCGGAAAGAAAGGAACACTCGTACTGGCACGAGGAACCGTTGACGGGAAAGAAAAAGAAATCATCGTGCTGGTTATGGAAGGGAAAATCGCCTTCGGATTTACCCCTGACGGCGAAGGAGATGTCAAGGCAGGTTACGATGAAATGCGCGCCAAATTTAAAACAGAAGCCTTGAAGTAACCGCTAAGCCCCGGAACACTCCGGGGCTTATCTCTTCCCAAACGCAGTATATTAATGTCTGACATCGCATACAGATATAGATCCATCTTCCCTTCATGCGGGCCATGCATCGGCATAAAAAGTCAACCTTCGTATTTGCTGCCGCCGGATTTTACGCCGATCGTAAGTCCTCTCATCTTATCATTCTTGCCCCGCAATATATCCTCTGCTTGTATTGCTGCGGCGGCATCATACTAATGAATTCCCATCAGGCCTTCCCAGCAGGTTTCCACTCACACCGTTCTCTCCTTCCCCACTGGATGCAAAGAGAGACTTCCTGCGGCCCTTAGTTTCATTATTTTTGGGGGCGTTTTGTGGGCATCGACCCTAACGCCGCTATCATCCTCTTCATGCCCCCACAATAAAAATCCCCAGAAGCCTTGCGGCTCTAGGGATGAAATAATTAATATAATGTCATATATTGATCGCGTTCCCACTGATGAACCTGTGTCCGATACATATCCCACTCGATTTCCTTCAGCTCCATGAAGTGCTGCAGCGCATGCTCGCCGAGCGCATCGCAAATGATCTCGTCGCGAAGCAAGGCTTCCAGCGCTTCCTTGAGGCTCGATGGCAAGCTTGGGATGCCTTCCACTTCGCGCTCTTCGTCCGTCATCACATAGATGTTCCGGTCGGTCGGCGCCGGCAGAGCGGAATTTTTCTTGATGCCGTCCAATCCGGCCTTCAGAATGGCGGCCAACGCCAAATATGGGTTCGCCGACGGATCCGGGTTGCGGACTTCGACGCGCGTGCTGAGGCCGCGGGATGCCGGAATGCGGACCATCGGGCTGCGGTTGCTCGCGGACCAGGCGACATAGCATGGAGCCTCGTATCCCGGAACAAGCCGTTTGTAGGAGTTGACCGTCGGATTCGTAATGGCCGCGAAGCCGCGGGCATGCTTCAACACCCCGGCCATGAAGCGGCGCGCATCGTCGCTCAAGCCCAGCTTATCCTTCTCATCGTAGAATGCATTCTCCTTGCCCTGGAACAGCGAAATGTTGCAGTGCATGCCGGAACCGTTCACGCCGAACAGCGGCTTCGCCATGAAGGTGGCGTGCAGGCCATGCTGGCGCGCGATCGTCTTCACGACGAGCTTGAAGGTCTGAATCTGGTCGGCCGCCTTGATGGCGTCCGCGTATTTGAAATCAATTTCATGCTGCCCCGGCGCCACTTCATGGTGGGAAGCTTCGATTTCAAAGCCCATTTCCTCCAGCTTCAATACGATCTCGCGGCGGCAGTTCTCCCCGAGATCCGTAGGAGCCAAATCGAAATAGCCGCCCTGGTCATTCAGCTCCATCGTCGGGTTGCCCTTCTCATCCGTCTTGAACAGGAAAAACTCCGGCTCCGGTCCGACATTCATCGCCGTATAGCCCATTTCTTCCGCTTCCTTCAGCGCCCGCTTCAGGATACCGCGCGGACATCCGGCGAACGGAACTCCGTCTGTTGTATATACGTCACAAATCAACCGCGCTACACGATCTTCCGTTACCCATGGGAATACCACCCAAGTATCCAGATCAGGCACCAGATACATATCTGATTCTTCAATCCGCACATAACCTTCGATAGAAGAGCCGTCAAACATCATTTTGTTGTCCAGCGCCTTGTTCAATTGGCTAACCGGGATCTCCACATTCTTGATGGTCCCCAGCAAGTCCGTAAATTGAAGCCGGATAAATCGTACATTTTGTTCTTCCGCAATGCGTACAATGTCTTCTCTGGTGTAACCCACAGGGTAACATCTCCTTCTTGTGAACCTGGATTAGATTGGTGTGATCACTTCGTAAAGAAACGAGACAGTTCACCTTGAATCAATGACACTTGACCTGGTCTGTTTCCGGAAATGAGCTGCTGCTTCAGCATTCGATGCAGTTGAGTCTCCGACAGTTCCTTGCGTTTGCTTTCCGAATCTTCGCTTAGCACGGTCGCCTCCTGGGATTCCTTGGAGACCGGATTCAGCACTTGCTTGATCCCGGCGATGTTCACACCCTTCTCAATAAGCGCCTTAATCTCCAGCAGCCGTTCCACGTCATTGAACGAAAATAGACGCTGGTTGCCGGACGTGCGTGCAGGCATAATCAATTCATGCTGCTCGTAGTAACGGATCTGCCTTGCGGTCAAATCCGTCAGCTTCATTACGATGCTGATTGGAAACAAAGCCATATTTCTGCGAATTTCATCCCCCATCGCTCATCAACCTTCCTCTGGTGATCCCTTGCTTCCCTTCATTGTATCTCCCGTCCAAATAGGTGTCAACGGATGTCAGAAAAACTGACAGAAAAATCAGGACAGCTTCAGCAGTCCCCGCTCCACCATGGCGGACAATGCGGTCATCGCTCCCAGCTTCGCATGGGCATAAGTCAAGCCGCCCTGCATGTACGCCGTATACGGATCCCGTATCGGCGCATCCGCCGACAGCTCCAGGCTCCCGCCTTGGATGAAGGTGCCGGCCGCCATAATGACCGGGTGCTCATAGCCAGGCATATCCCATGGGACCGGCACGACATGGGCGTCGACGGCGGACGCCTTTTGGATGCCTTGCACGAAGGCGATAAGATGCTCGGCGGAATCGAACCGGATCGCCTGGATCAGATCCGTACGCGGCGCCGACCAGTGCGGGGACGATTGGAATCCGAGCTCCTCGAACATGGCCGCCGCGAAGACGCTGCCGCGCACGGCTTGTCCCACGATGCTCGGCGCAAGGAACAGCCCCTGGTACATGGCACGCGTCATGCCGAGCATCGCCCCGACTTCGCCGCCGATGCCCGGGGCGGCCAGACGGGCCGCCGCCGCTTCCACGAAGCGCTGCTTCCCGGCGATGTAGCCTCCGGTCTCGGCGATGCCGCCGCCCGGATTTTTGATGAGCGAGCCGGCAATCAGATCCGCTCCAACCTCCGTCGGCTCCAACCGTTCCGTAAATTCTCCGTAGCAGTTATCGACGAATACGATCGCATCCGGAAGAAGCCGCTTGACCCGGGCAACCATGTCCGCGATCTCATCGACGCGGAACGAAGTCCGCCAGGCGTAGCCGCGCGAGCGCTGAATGCCGATCACCTTCGTGCGCGGCGAGATCCGCCGCTCGACCTCCGCCCAATCGACCCGGCCTTCATCCGTCAGCTCCACCTCGCCGTAATGAATGCCCCAATCGCGAAGCGATCCGGTGCCGTCGCCTTCCTGTCCAATCACCTTGTGCAAAGTATCATAAGGCGTTCCGGTAATATACAGCAGCTCATCGCCCGGGCGGAGCACCGCGAACAGTGCAGTCGCGATCGTATGCGTCCCCGATACGAAATGAGGCCGGACCAGCGCCGCCTCCGCGCCGAATACGTCCGCATAGACCTCGTCCAGCACTTCTCTGCCCCGATCATTGTAGCCATACCCCGTCGATCCGGCAAAATGAAAATCGCTGACCTGATGCCGCTGAAAAGCCTGAATGACCTTCCACTGGTTCTGTTCCGCAATCGACTCGATATCCCGAACCCGATCCTTGATTTTCTCCTCTACCCGTTCTGCCAGCTTCATCATCTCATCTGTAAACTGCATGTTTCATTGATTCCCCTTGTTCTCGACAACGCACTTCCCAACAAGCTCCCGTTGTACTTATGATAGATAAGGCTCCAGCTTGTAGCTATGGAGCTCTGCCTCTGCCCGATCTAGACGAACGGTCAGCCGCACATCCTCGCCGTCCGCTTCCTGATCCAGCACTTCGCCGATGCGATGGGCCAGGGCGATCAGATCCCCGCGCGCGCCGGGCAACCGATAGGTCACCGTGCGGCCCGACAGATGCTGCTGGACGGCAAGGCGGACCCGCTGAAGATCGGCTTCGTCATACGCGCTGATCAAAAAATGATTCTCATCCAAAGGCAGCATGTGGCGCTGCTCCTCGGTGCACATATCCTTCTTATTATACAGCACAATCTGCGGCTTCGCCCCGGCGCCCAGTTGCTGCAAAATATCGTCGACGACCCGTATCTGCTCTTCCCGCATGAGAGAAGAGGCATCGACGACATGCAGAATGAGGTCCGCCTCATTCACTTCCTCGAGCGTCGCGCGGAACGAAGCGACAAGCTCATGCGGCAAATGCTGAATGAACCCGACCGTATCCGTCAAAATCGTCGACTTGCCGTTCGGCAGCTCCCACTGCCGGGAGGTCGGATCCAGCGTGGCGAACAACTGGTTCTCCACATAGACATCCGCTTCCGTCAGTTGGCGGAGCAGCGTCGACTTGCCCGCGTTCGTATAACCGACGAGCGCCACCTGAATCGCGCCGCTCTTCTTGCGGCGCTCGCGGTAGACGCCGCGGTGCCGGACCACCTCTTCGAGCTGGCGCTTCAGATCGGAAATTCGCCGCCGGATATGGCGCCGATCGGTCTCCAGCTTCGTCTCCCCCGGCCCGCGCGTTCCAATGCCGCCCCCTAACCGGGACAAATTGCGGCCATGCCCCGACAACCGCGGCAGCAGGTAAGATAGCTGTGCAAGCTCAACTTGAATAATCCCCTCTCTCGTCTTCGCGCGCTGCGCAAATATATCCAGAATCAACTGCGTCCGGTCAATAATTTTCACATCAAGCGCTTCTTCCAGATTCCGCACCTGGGCGCCGGACAGCTCCTGATCGAAGATGGCGGTCGTCGCGTCAAGCTCCGCGATGACCGCTCGAAGTTCGGCAACCTTGCCTTTGCCGATGAACCATTTCGGATCGGCGCTCTCCCGCTGCTGCATCATGACCGACAGCACGGCAACGCCGGCCGTCTCCGCGAGCTGCACCAATTCTTGCAAGGAATCTTCCGGACGGAGCCGGCTTCGCCGGGCTTCCTCCGTGATAAGGGTCACGAGAACCGCCCGGTCCTGAATATCCGTGGATGTCTCATAGAACGTTCTTCGCATGCATTGAAGGTCTCCTTCATCTGATAATGGCCGGCCATCCGATTCTGTACCCAGTATACCTCATTTGCGCTCCCATTTTAAATCTTCCGGCCGCAGCGTCATCAGCTCCAGCTTGCCCGGCGACTGCTCCGGATAGTTCTGGAGCAAGCGCACCGCTTGATTCCGCATCGCCTTCTCCATGACATTGCGCACGAAGCGCGCATTGCTGAACAAGTTGGCGGACAGTATCTTCTCATCCAGAATGACGTTCTTCAGCTGCGAGAGCGATTGCGGCATCAGCACATAATCCTGCTCCTTGGCAATCTGTTCCGCAATCAGCAGCAGTTGATCGACCGTATAATCGGGGAACTCGACTTGAATCGGAAAACGGGAGGGCAGCCCGGAGTTGGTCTGCATCAACCAGTCCATTTCTTCCGAATAGCCTGCCAAGATCAGAACAAACTGGTTCTTCTGATCTTCCATCGCCTTAACTAGTGTATCCACCGCTTCCTTGCCGAAATCTTTTTCCCCGCCGCGGGCCAGGCTGTACGCTTCGTCAATGAACAAGACGCCGCCCATCGCCTTCTTGATCAGCTCACGCGTCTTTTGCGCGGTATGCCCAATATATTCCCCGACGAGATCCGCGCGCTCTACCTCAAGCAGATGACCTTTGCTCAGCAATCCAAGCTGCTGGAACATTTTCGCCATGATCCGGGCGACCGTCGTCTTCCCCGTTCCCGGGTTTCCTTTGAAAATCATATGATACACATGCGGCTGGCACGTGAGGCCCGCTTCCTGGCGGCGGCGATTCATTTGCAGGATAGCATAGAGCTCAAACGCGATTTCCTTCATATGCTCCAGACCGACGAGCCGGTCCAGCTCCTTGCGGATATCGGCAAAAGGCCCTTCCGCCGGCATGGCCGACTTATCCTGACCGGCCGTCCGGGCCTGCTCCTGCTGAGCCGCGGACTCGGCCGGTGTCTCCACCGGGCGGATGACGACATTAATTTGACGCGAAGGTCTTGCTTCTGTATTCGAGCCGGCCGCTTTGAGTCGTACGTTCATATGCGTCACCCTTTCGACGTTCAACTCCCGATCCTGCCATCCCGAGGCAGAATCGTCTATGATGTTCAATATATTCTAGCGTCGAACAGGTTATTAGAAGTTTACGGAATCCACAACTCGTCCCATTTCCATTTCGTATACGCCAGCGATTCGCGGCCCCGATGCCATAGCGGGGACAGCACCTCGCTGCTGACGGTCACGACCTGCGGCTGCTCATAGCGGAGCGCCTGCGCGATCTCCAATGCGCGCATGCCATGGAAATCATGGGTTACGATCGTGGCCGACGTCCAGCCTCGCTCCTTCATCATGCGCTGGCTGAAGCGGAGATTTTCCAGCGTGCTCGTCGATTCGCCTTCCAGCAGGATCCGATCCTCGCTTACTCCGTGATCGATCAAGTAGTTGGCCATGCCTTCGGCTTCCGTGAAGTTCACATCCGGGCGATCCAGTCCCCCGGACACGATAATATAATCGAACCGCCCCTCCTTGTACAGCTCGAGCGCTTTGTTCAGCCGTTCCCGCAAGCCCGGACTCGGTTCGTCTCCCCAGAGCGAGGCCCCCAGCACGATGCCGATCTCTGTGCGGACCGACGGCGCCGCTTCAGGCACCGACGCAATCTTCCACTGCGTATAAGCGAGCCAGAGCAGGCCTGCGAACAGCAGCGTTCCCGCAAGAGACAGCAGTCTCGCACGCAATCTGCCTTTATTCGTATGTACGCCGAGCTCTTTTCCTTGAATCATGGCTACCCTCTCCTCCCGTTCAAAAGAAAAGCGCGCAATTCATATTGCGCGCTTCCTCTGATGCGTAAACAGGCATTAACCATTTCCGTTGCCGTTATTTCCGTTACGGCCAAAGCCATGGCCGTTGCCCTCTCCATTGTTGCCCGGAACGGCCTGATCCTGTCCCGGATCCGGATCCTCGAAGCTGTCCGTCTGATCCGGCGGAGTCGGCGGCTCCGGCTGATCCGGCACCACGGTTCCAGGCACCGTGCCCGTATCATCCCAGCCTCCGGACGAATCGGAACCGTCGGAGTCAGGAGGAAACGGTTCAACCGATCCGTCCGGGTCTTCCCCCGGATCCGGAGGATCCACAGTCGGCGGCTCCGGCGTTTCTGGCGGCTCCGGTATCTGGATCTCTTCTTCCTCGATCTTGACCGTGGCGACGTTGGAACGAGCCGATTCCTCGTCTCCGCTTACCGCCGTCACCACATACGAATACGTCTCGCCGGCAAATACGCCGATATCTTCCGCATTCGTTACCTTCAGTCCGCCCAGCAATTTCGTATAATCCTGCTCGGCCGAAGACTTCCGGTACAAATTGTAGACGATATTCTCGCCCTGCACCGGCTGCCAGCTCAGCGACACGGTCTTCGTCGCTTCCGAGTAGGAAGCGGCCAAGCCGCTAACCTTTTGCACCGGTTCAGGCTGCTTCTCGACATGTTCCGGCTTGTTGAAGGAACCGGACTTCCGATCCTTCAGCGCCTTGCCCACCACTTCGCTGAACATGCGCGAAGGCACCCGGCTGCTCTCATGCAGCACATGATCGCGGTCCGTCTTGTCATATCCCATCCATACCGCGGCCGTCCATTCCGGCGTATAGCCGACGAACCACGCATCCCGGTCGCCCGGCCCGTCATAGCCCGGAACCGAATGCTGCGTCGTGCCGGTCTTGCCCGCTACCTGGCGGCCGCTGATCTGCGCCTGGGTGCCGGTGCCGCTATTCACGACATCCGTAAGCATCTCCGTCATATAATAAGCGGTCTGCTCGCTCATGACCTTCACCGGCTTCGGCACATGATACGTGAAATAATCATGCCCCTTGCGGTCCACAATCTTCGCCACAGCGTAAGAAGGATAATAATTGCCTCCATTGGCGAAAGCATTATAAGCGGTGGACATGTCAATTGGCGTCACGCCGTGCGTCATCCCGCCCAAAGCGATCGACAGGTTCAAATCGTCATTCGTTAACGGGATGCCCAAGCTCTTGGCAAATTCAAAACCGGTCTTCAATTTGATCTCATTCAGCAGCCAGACGGCCGGAATATTGATCGAGCGTCTGACCGCTTCCTTCATATCGACGCTGGTCGTATAGCCGCCCAGGTTGGTCGGACAGTATCCGTTGAAGCATTGCTTCTCATTGCTCAGCTTCGACCACGGGAACCATTTGCCGGTCTCCAGCGCCGGAGCGTAGGACACGATCGGCTTGAAGGCCGAGCCCGGCTGCCGCTTGATGGTCGCCCGGTTCAATCCTTTGCGGGCATAGTCTCGCCCGCCCATCATCGCCAGGATAGCGCCGGTCTTATGATCCGTAATGACCATCGCGCCCTGCACCTTCGTCTCGTCCTTGCTCTTCTCGAACATCTCGTCATTATTGAAGGCGTCGTACATAATGCGCTGCGCATTCGAGTCCAAAGTCGTATAGATCTGGTACCCGCCGCGGAACAACTGGTCTTCGGTAAGACCGGTCCGTTCCACGATTTCCTCTACCATATAATCCAGATAAGAATAATACGGTTCTTCACTATTATTGTTGGCGGCCCCTTCATCCTTGGTCTCTACCGGCACGTAATCGACCGCGGCCGCTTCGTCCCGCTCCTGCGCCGTAATATAGCCCTGCTCATACATCAACTGGAGCACGACCTGGCGCCGCTCCTTCGAGCGCTCCGGATTATTAATCGGGTTGTAATGGGTCGGCGCCTTCGGAATGGCAGCCAGCGTGGCGATCTGCCACAATTCAAGCTTATTGAGATCCTCCGTGCCGAAGTAAGTTTTCGATGCGGCGATAATGCCGTAGGCCCGTTTTCCGAAGAAAATACGGTTCAAATACATCGTTAAAATTTCGTCTTTCGTAAAATGGTTCTCCAACGCCAGCGCGATGGATACCTCGGTCGCTTTCCGGAAGATGGTCTTGTCGCTGGTCAAGAACATGTTCTTCGCCAGCTGCTGGGTAATGGTGCTGCCGCCCTCGGCCAAGCTTCGCGACACGATATCCTTCACCATGGCGCGGCCGATGGACCACAGGTCGACCCCGCGGTGCTCATTGAAGCGCCGATCCTCCGTCGCGATGAACGCATCGCGGACGCGCTGCGGAATATCTTCCGGCTCGGCAATCTCCCGATGCTCAATTCCTTTGCCCAGATGGGCGATAACATTATTATTGCTGTCATATACGGTGGAGATTTCAGCCATCTCGAACATGTCGGCGTCCTTGTACTCGCGCATCAGACGCTCGCCGTTCAGCAAGATGAACAGATAACCGCCCACCGCGATAAAGGCGGCAAACGCAGCCATAAAGAACGACAGCCAAAAGGTTTTGCGCCAACTCCATTTGCCGCGTTTCTTGGGAGGTTTCCCCTTCCCTTTCCCCTTGGTCGGCACCGGTGTGCGCGTGCGTGTACGCTGGGGAGGTTGCTTCTCTCTCGTCATTATAACCGACTCCCTTTTGTTCACAGAAATGAGTTCCCTCTACTCTATCTCCTACGATTTGCATGCTATCCAGCACCTGATGGGACGTTGAATGAAAAGAACAACCCTTCAGGGTTGTTCGGCAGCGGACTATACCATTAGACGCAAAACAGGGGCGAAAAGTTGCATCGCTTCCCTTCGGCCCCCGTTGAAGCTTATTGCGTGTCGTTCTGATGATCCTGCATCAGGGATACGTTACGCTGCGGCGTGAACGTGGAAATGGCGTGCTTATACACCATTTGCTGGCGGCCGTCGCTGTCTATGACGATGGTAAAGTTGTCAAATGCGCGGATAACCCCGCGAATCTGGAACCCGTTCGTTAAATACACCGTCACCGGGATGCTCTCCTTGCGCAATTGGTTCAAAAACGTGTCCTGGATATTAATAGATTTATTCATCGTCCGTACCCCCATAATCATAAGGTTGTGTTGAAATATATTCAACCTCTTACCGAAACTTTCCTGCTATGATTTTACAAATTCGATCGAAATGTTCGTCCGCCCGCTCCGGTTCGCTTACATCCACCCATTCAATATCCTGCATGCGGCGGAACCAGGAGAGCTGACGCTTCGCAAAACGCCGCGTATCGCGCTTCAACCGTTCGACAGCGGCCTCCAGCGACATGTCATTCTCCAAATACGCAGCGATTTCCTTATACCCCAGCCCCTGCATGGAGACGAGCTGACGCGAGTAGCCTGCGTCCAGCAAGCGGCGCACTTCCTCAATCAGTCCGTCCCGGAGCATGACGTCGATTCGATCCTCAATACGTTTATATAGCATCTGCCGGTCCATTGTCAAACCGATTAAGCACAGGTTGTACGGAGAAGCCTTCTGTTGGCCTGCCAGCTGCGACGATATCGTCTGCCCGGTCAGATGGTAAATCTCCAATGCCCGCACGACCCGCCGCTGATCATTCGGGTGCAGCCGATTCGCCGTTACCGGGTCCACAGCCTGCAGCTTGGCGTGCAGCGCCTCGGGGCCATGGGCAAGCGCAAATTCCTTCATCTCCTGGCGAAAAGCCTCATCCGAACCGGCATCGCTGAACTCGAAGCTGTAGCAGACCGATTCCACATACAAGCCGGTCCCTCCGACAATGAACGGCAGCCGATCCCGCGCGGTGATATCGTCAATCAGTTGACGGCATCGTTCCTGGAACTCGGCGACAGAGAAGGCATAATCGGGCTCATGGATATCCAGCAGATGATGAGGTATCCCCCTTCTCTCGTCCGGCGGAAGCTTCGCGGTGCCGATATCCATCCCGCGGTACACCTGCATGCTGTCGCCGGAAATAATCTCGCACTCGAAGGCATGAGCCACATCCAGACTCAGCTTCGTCTTGCCAACTGCCGTAGGGCCGACGAGCACGAGCAGCCTCGGCCTAGTTGGCGACGTTGTTGCCGGCAATGTCAATCACTCCATATGCTAATTTCGTCCCGGTATGCACGATCCGTTCGAATCCGAGCCGTCCGAATTCCTCGCTGCCCCGCAATTCCTTCATGACGACCGTTTTCCTGGCCACGCGGCAAGCTTCGCGAATCGTTTCCGGCTGCACCGCTCCCGGATTGGCCAGGGCGCGCAGCGGGTCGATCGATGCCGATTCCTTCACCGGTTCGCGGAACATCGGATCGAAATAGACGATGTCCACCGAACCGTCGGGAAGGCCGCGCAGCCACTCCCCATGATCGGCCTGCTTCAGTTCGATGCGGCGCATCGCTTCATTGACGGATTCAATGCTGCTCTCATACAAGAGAAGCCCTTCATGCAGCAGGGTAAAAAGCGCCTGCTCGCTCTCCAGAGCCGTCACGCGGCCCGCTTCGCCAACGACATGGGAGAAGACGAGCGCATCGGACCCAAGTCCGGCCGTGCAATCCAGCACCTCATCGCCCGGTTGGGCGCGGCTGGCCGTAATCATCGTGTCCCCTTCGCCGGCCAGCAGCCGCTTGATGCGGACATAGGCCATGCTGGGGTGGTAGATCAGTTCGGTAACTCCCAGCTTTGTGTAGCGTACATCTTTATTCCGGTATACGACAAATTCATCGTCCCCGTACCGGTTCCGCAGAGCGGGCAGCGTACATTTCTGGCGCTCGACGAACCGGTGGCCGAACATTTCGGCCATCTTCCGGGCGCGTTCCCTTATATGCGGGGAGGTCTTGTCCCCCGTAGTTACAATCATGAGCTCCTCCTCATTATATACGCTTCAGAAAGGGAAACACAAATGCGGCACCCGCATTACATGACCCGCTTGAACATTTTCTCTAAATCATAGGTCGTGAATTTGACGACGATCGGGCGCCCGTGCGGGCAAGTATACGGCTGGCGGCATGCGGCCAGCCGGGCCAGCAGCGTTTCCGCTTCCGCATCGGTCAAGCGCTGGTTCGCCTTGATCGAAGCTTTGCACGAGCACATAATCGCCGAGGCCTCTCTCAGCTTGGCGACATCCGGCACTTTCTCGCGCAGCACCCAATCCGTCATCTCCCGCACCAGATCGGCTTCCTCTCCGTTCGGGAACCAGTGCGGATACGACCGGACGAGGAAGGTCTGCCCCCCGAACGGCTCCAGCCGGATGCCGGCCTGCTCCAGCAGGTGCATCCGATCCCGGATGCGCGCGGCCTCCGCCGTCGTGAACTCCAGCGTCAACGGCAGCAGCAGCTCCTGCGACGCCTCCTCGGGATGTCCGAAGCGTTCGTAATAATATTCATAATTGATGCGTTCGTGGGCGGCATGCTGATCGACCAGATACAGCCCCTCCGCATTGGATGCGATAAGATACGTTCCGTGCAATTGACCGATAAGCTCGACGGCCGGGAACGGCGGCAGCTCCGCCTCTGCCGGCTTGCCTGCGCCGGCTTGCCATGCCGCCTGGACGCCCGACGGGCGGGAGCCGAACGGCGTCCGGTTCGGAGCCCGGTCCGGCGCTTGCCCCGGCGCGGCGGAACCGGATCGCGAGCCGCCGTTCGTGCCGGCATAGCTTCCGCGGAGCTCGCGGACCGCTTCCGGTTCCCGCATTAGCCCGGCAGCCGGCTCAGGCGCCCGCTTCTCCGCTGGCGCCGCATCCTGGGGGCCATAATCCCCCTCACGCACGGGCGCCTGACCGCTCTCCGGCGGCACGGCCGCCGCGCCGGAGCTCCCCTGCGCGCCATCTGCAGGCTTCACGGCGGCGCGGGCAGACTCATAACCGTCCGGTTCCGCAGCCGGGGCGGGCGCTTCGCTCTCAGGCGGCAGCGGCGGCAGCTCCGGCTCCGCCGACGGAACGAGCGCGCCCATCGGCTTGAGCCGTGGCTCGTCACGGCCCCCGGCCAGCGATGCGGCAGCCCACTGCCATTCCGTCTGCTCGACATAGGTGCGCACCTTCGCCTTGTCCGGCGCCGCTTGCGGGATGAGCGCCTGCTGCAGCAGGATCTCCCGCAGCGTGGAGGCGATGAATTCGCACAGCTCCGGCTCCTTGCTGAAGCGGACCTCCAGCTTCGCCGGATGCACATTGACATCGACCAGCGTCGGGTGCATCCGCGCATGGAGGACGATCATCGGGAAGCGATTGATCGGCAGCAGCGTATGGTACGCCTTCAGCACCGCCTGGTTCAAGGCGAAGCTCCGCACATAGCGCCCGTTCACGAACCAGGACATCGCGTTGCGGTTCGAGCGGGTCAGCTCCGGCTTCCCGATATATCCCTCCAGCTTGTAATCCAGCTGCTCCGCCTCCACCGGCAGCATGCTCTTCGCCGTCTGCACGCCGTAGACCGCGGCGATCACCTGCTGCAAATCGCCATTGCCGATCGTCTGCAGCAGCAGATTGTCATTATGCTTCAGCGTGAACGCAATCTGCGGATAAGCGAGCGCCAGACGGTATATGTAGTCGGAGATATGGCCGAGCTCGGTCTGCACCGTCTTCATATACTTCAAGCGGGCCGGCGTATTGAAGAACAAATCGCGGACGGCGATATCCGTCCCCTGCATCGACTGCGCCGGCTCGGACGTTTTTACGGTTCCTCCTTCTATCGTCAGCTTCCGCCCGAGGCCGCTGTCATCCGCGGAGCTGGTGAGCTCCACCCGCGCCACGGCGGCGATGCTGGGCAATGCCTCTCCGCGGAAGCCAAGGCTGCGGATCGCGAACAGATCTTTGCCGGAAGCGATCTTGCTGGTGGCGTGGCGCTGGAAGGCGTTCTCCACATCGTCTTCCCCGATGCCGGATCCGTTGTCCTTGACCCGGATCAACTGGAGCCCGCCCTCCTCGACGGTCACGTCTATCCGGGTGCTCCCGGCGTCGATCGAATTTTCCACCAATTCCTTGACGACGGAGGAAGGCCGTTCCACGACCTCCCCAGCCGCGATCTGATTGGCGATATGCTCGTCCAATATATGAATGACGGCCATCTCGGATTCCCCCTTATTCGTTCTTCAGCCCGCGCGCCCGCTTCATGAACGCGTGCAAGGCGTTCATCGCCTCGAGCGGCGTGAGCGAGAGCACGTCGACCTCCCGCAGCTCGGCGATCAGCTCGTCGGCCTCCCGGTTCCGCCGCTGCTCCTCCTTCGCGGGCGGAGCGGCGTGAGCGGCTGGGGCAGCAGAAGCAGCGGATTCCTCCCAGCCGAACAGCGACAGCTGCTCAACGGCCCCGCTTGCGGCCGATCCCGCTTCCGTTGCCGGCGTCGGCTCCGCAGCCAGGCCCTCGGCCAGGCCCTCCTCTGCTGCCGCCGCCGGCTCGGCCTGCTCCCGCACCCGATCCGGCTGCCGTTCCTGCCGCACAGGAACCGCACTGCCGTTGTCACCCGGAGCGGGTTCCGCGCCAGTCTCCCGCAGCGCGCCCGTCTCATAGGTTTTCAACAGATCATAGGAGCGGCGGATAATCGAATCCGGCAGCCCGGCCAGCTTCGCGCAGTAGATGCCGTAGCTGGTGCTCGCCGCTCCCGGAATCAGCTTCCGCAGGAAGGTCACCTGATTCCCGCTCTCCTGAACCGCCATGCAGACGTTCCGCAGTCCGCCGAGCCGTTCCTCCAGATGGGCCAGCTCGTGGAAATGGGTCGATACGAGCGCCTTGCAGCCGATCTCGTCGTGGACGAACTCGATCACGGCTTGCGCAATCGACATCCCTTCGCTCGTCGACGTTCCCCGCCCGAGCTCGTCGATAATGACCAGACTCCGGCGCGTCGCCTTCGCGGTCATCACCTGGATATCCATCATCTCCACCATGAAGGTGCTCTGTCCGCCGATCAGATCATCCGCGGCGCCGATGCGGGTGAAGATCCGATCGACGATCGGCATGACGGCCCGGTCGGCCGGGACGAAGGAGCCCATCTGGGTCAAAATCGACATCAGCGCGACCTGGCGCATATAGGTGCTCTTCCCGGCCATGTTCGGACCGGTAATGAGCAGCATGCCGGCGGCCTGCTCCTCGAGCGCGGTATCGTTCGCCATGAACGAGCCGCTCTCCATGACCGCTTCCACCACCGGATGACGACCGCCTTCGATATGCATATCATAGCCGTCGGTGACCTCCGGACGGACGAAGCGATGCGACGCGGCGACCGCCGCAAGCGACTGATAGACGTCGATCTCCGCGATCGCCTCGGCCAGCGTCTGCAGCCTCCGGATCTGCTCGCCGATGCGCTGGCGAAGCTGGCTGAACAGCTCGTATTCCAGCCCGATCATTTTATCCTCCGCTTCCAGGATGAGCGCTTCCTTCTCCTTCAGCTCCGCCGTAATGAACCGCTCCGCGTTCGCCAAGGTCTGCTTCCGCTCGTAGCGCCCCTCCGGCAGCGCCTGCAGATTCGATCGGGTCACCTCGATATAATAGCCGAACACTTTGTTGTAGCCGACCTTCAGCGACTTGATGCCCGTCTCTTCCCGCTCGCGGCGTTCCAGCTCCGCGATCCACTGCTTGCCGTTCACGCTCGCTTCCCGCAGCTTGTCCAAATACGCGTCATAGCCCGCCTTGATGATGCCGCCGTCGCGAACCGAGACGGGCGGCTCCTCGACGATGGCGCGATCGATCCATTCCACGATATCCTGGCAGTCGTCCAAGCCGGACACCCGCTCGCGCAGCGTCGCCGAGTCGGTCTCCGCGCAGCACCGCTTCAAGCCGGGCACGCGCTCCAGGGAATGCTTCAGCGCGATCAGATCGCGGCCGTTCGCCGTGCCGAACGCGATCCGGCTGACGAGGCGCTCCAGATCGTAGACCTGATGAAGCTGCTCCCGAATATCCTCGCGCCAGATCATATGATGGTACAGCGTATCCACCGCTTCGAGCCGCGCCTCGATCGCCCGCTTGTTCATCAGCGGCTTGTCGATCCAGCGGCGCAGCAGCCGGCCTCCCATCGACGTCTGCGTCCGATCGAGCAGCCACAGCAGCGAGCCCTTCTTCGCCCGCTCGCGCACCGTCTCCGTCAGCTCCAGATTGCGGCGGGTGAACGGATCGAGGACCAGATATTGATCCGGCTCATACGTCCGCACCTGCGTCAACTGGGACAAGGAGCGCTTCTGCGTCTCCGCCAGATACGACATCAGCAAAGCCAGCGCCTGGCGGCGCTCCGGATCGAGCCGCATCCAGGCCGCCTCGCCGAATTGCCGCTGGGCGAGCGCCTCATCCCGCTTCGTCCACGGGGTGAACAGAACCGGCTTGCTCCATGCCTTCGTCACCGGGCGCGCCTCGTCCAGCACCCGTTCCATGCCGATAATCTCCGTCGGCGCATACACGTTCAGCTCGTCCAGCAGCCAGGACTGGCCGGCGGGGGCGGAGGTCGCCGTCACCTCGCCGGTCGACAGATCGCAGGCGGCCAGAGCGTACATGCCTTCATGCTCCGTGAGACAGAGCAAATAATGATTGGCCTTCTCGTCAATCATCTTCCCTTCCATAATCGTGCCCGGGGTAATGATGCGCACGATCTCGCGGCGCACGACCCCTTTCGCAGCCGACGGATCCTCCATCTGCTCGCAGATGGCGACCCGGTAGCCTTTCTCGATCAGCCGCTGTATGTAACCGTCGGCGGAATGATACGGAACGCCGCACATCGGTATCCGGTCCTCTGTCCCGCTATTGCCCCGTCCGGTGAGCGTAATCTCCAGCTCCTTGGCCGCCACAATCGCGTCGTCATTGAACATTTCATAGAAATCGCCGAGGCGGAAAAACAAAATCGCGTCCTCCGCCTGCTGCTTAATCGCCAAATATTGCTCCATCATCGGCGTCATCTTCGCCATTAAACACCCTCCGATACCTGACCTTGAATCGTCCTCATTATATCAAAAAAAGAGCGCGGACTCACGCCTTCGCCGCGCCCTCCTTCCGGACGGCCCATGCCTGGCGGATATCTTCGCGCTCATTCCAGCGCCAGCCCGAATCGATGCGGCGGGCGAAGGAGCGGATGAGAGCCTGCTCCCGGCCGCTTCCCGTTCCTCCTCCGGCAGAGACGGCTTCATATTCCAGTGCGGCCAGCAGCCCCTGCACCGCCGCCCGGGCAACCGGCCGCAGCTCCTCCGCCGGCCGGCCGGCATGATAGGCGCGGATGACCGGATCGCGCAGACTGTCGCGCCGCTTCAAGCGGTGGCGGAGCCTGGCGGCCGCGTTCAGCAGGGCCAGCACTTCCCGCGCCAGCTCCGGCGAGAACAGGAAGCTGGGGAGCGTCCGGTATTCGAAGCCGCCGGCCCCGCCATGCTCCTGGAGGCGCACGTCGCCGAACGTCCCGTAGCGGGGCCGCCGCGGCGCGCCGGACGGATCCTCCAACGCGGCGACCGGCAGAGCGACATACGTGTCCAGCACCCGCGCGAGCTCGGACGTGAGCGGCAGCCCGCTCAGATGGATATGCCCGCCCAGCGGGAAGCGGCCCACCGGCCGGCCGCCGGCAAGCCACTCCAGCGCGGCGCCGTCCCCCGCTTCGAGATGGCGGCGGGCCTCCGCCATCGCGGCGGCGATATTGCGCACGAGCTGCGCCGGTCCCGGGGCCGGATCGGGGCGCAGCTCCATCAGCGGGAAGCGCACCCGGCCCCCGATGCGCACCGCGTCGCAGCCCGCCCGCCCGCCTCGGGGCAGGAAGCGGCTCGCGGCGATCAGCTTGCGCCGGCTCGCGTCATGCAGCACGAACTCCGCGTCGAGCCCCAGCAGGACCTGACCCGGCCGGGCGCGGGCGGATTGCTGTTCGGCGGCCGCCTTGGCCCAGGAAGCGGCATAGCTCTCCAGCACCCATGCCGGCAGCGGCGCCGGAACGGGCTCCACCCGCTCGATGGCGTCGCCGGGACGCGGCTCCTCCAGGACGCCGGCGGGCCCATCGGTCTCGTCAGCGGCGGGGCAGCAGCGGAGCGTGACCGCTCCCGTGTCGCGGCCGAGCGCATAGACCGCCCGCACCGCCAGCCGGGCCAGCCGCAAGTAGGGCGGCCGCGTCCAGCCGTCCAGCGGACGGTAGAAATAGCCGCCCGTCGGCGACTGGAAGCAATGCGCCGCGGCGACCGCCTCAAGCTGGCTGACCCAGAAGCAGACCGTGCGCACGAAGCCGGCGCCGTCCGGGTCGCTTCCCGGCTCCGCGCCCCAGGCGGCCCGGTCGAGCACCGGCAGTCCCCACAGCCGCAGCCGCTCCCGCATCGCCGGTCCGCTCCACGGCCCGGCGTGGCGGTTCAAAATCATCCTCCCGTCGCCGACGGAGCCAATCCCCCCTGCCGCGTCCGGCAGGCGGACCGCCCCAGGCTCCTCCAGCCATAGGACATCGACGCAAGGCTGCGCTCCGGCTGCCTCCGGAGGCGGCGGCTCGGCATAGCGCCGCCATTGACGGTATCCGGCGGCATGATCGGTGTACAGGCGGACACCGCCGCCCAATTCCAGACGCTGCATCGCCTCGTCCCCCGTTCATCATCGTGCTCATGATTGCCCGCTATCGGCAATCCGGCAATTTTTTCAAAAAAAAGGAGGGCTCCCGCCCTCTTCGATGATGCTGCTGCTGCATATGCATAAGTATGAAGTTCAACGGATGAGGGCTTCAGGATGTTATCCGGGATATCTCCGCAGGCGGTGAGGGTCTGCGGACCTAATCACAACTCCTCATCCGTTAAATCCGGATCCAGATCGTCGAACTCTTCGTCCTGGATGCCGAAATCAAAGTCCTTGTCTTCGAAATCGTTGCAACCGTTCGGGCAGACGCGCACACATACCTTCGTCTCCGCTACCATCTCAACCGCGAATTCGCGCTCCACGCGAATCGTAACCCCTGTCCCGGACGAGGAGACGCTGGCCTCGACGCAGTTCGGCTCCTGGATCGCCTCAGCCGATACCTCTTCCGTCGTGCGGCGATGCTTCGGATCGACATAAGACAATCCGACGAGCTCGACGTAGGATACCGTCTCCTTGGCTACATCCGTCTGGGAATTGTTGTCGTACGAATACCAGATGTTGATGTCATACGTACCGATGACCTCAATTCCATCTCCGGCTCTCACCGATTCATATTGATGGTTGATAATCCAGGCTCCCAATATACTGGTCGGATGATGAGGCGGAGTGACGGTATGTGTAACGACGGAGAACTTGCGACCTTTGCCGCAAACTGCTTTCGTGATAATCTCACGGCAGTGGTGTTTATCTGAAATTGCCATCGTGTGGACCTCCTCCATACAATCATTCAATAAAGTGTATGCAGGACGTGGGCGAATGTTGAATAGACAGATTTAAATATAGAGAAAAAAGATATATGCTTCGGAATCCGGCTTCTATTCCGAAGCGGCGCGGGCGCTGCGCCTGCGGTCTTTATCATGATGCCGTGCCGGTGGTATGCGGCTCGCGGCCGCCGCGCTTCTCCTTGTTGCCGCCGGAGATTCTAGCGATCGGCATTTCCGGGAGCCGCTGCTATCTATCGCGCCAGCTCTTCTTCCACTACTCCATCCTTTTGGCAGCATAGCGAACGAGAAAGAGAGAATCCGTTCCGCACCGTCATACATAGTATATCTTTATGATGGAAGAGGCTGTCCGCATGCCATCTGGCTGGCCGTTTCAGACGGCCAGTTGTTTTTTTTGCTTGTCCTTTTTCGCGATTTTCAAAAAGCTGTGCAGTTCCCGAATCAACTGCAGCACCGCAGAGCGGACCTCGAATTCCCGCCGCGTCGCCGGCAGTTCCATCGCCCGGAACAGATCCTCCAGCTCCAGCAGCAGCTGCTCGGTCTTGCCCGTATAGTGCGGCTCCTTCACGTCGCGGCTGAGCTGATCGAACAGCTTGGCCACCAACAGGCATTGCGGAAGCTGTTCATATACCTGCGAGATGAGCTGCAGCATATTTTGAACATGGTCAAGCTGCGTCTTGCGCATATAGAAATAGACCAGCCACCGTTCATCCTCCCGCACGTCATCGGAACGAAGCAGCAAATTTTCGAGCGCCCGGGAAGCGAGCCGGATGCCTTCATCCGCCAAGGCGTTCGCCTCGATAATCTCGCGTCCGTCCCAGGCGCAAGACGGATCGCGCAGACAGCGGCCAATCTGCTGGAAAATGAGGGAGAAGCGATCATCGACCTCGCTTCGGATGCGAACGAGCTTGTCCTCCTCGCTCGGCATATAGATCAGATTGACCAGGGACGCGGAGCCAAGGCCGACGAGCAGCAGCAAGACCTCATTGAGCACCCCTTGCAGCGTCACAGCCCCCGCGCCATAAATATGGAAGGTGACGACCGAGCTCGTGACAATGCCTTCCTTGAAATTGAGCCGCACGATGACCGGAAAAGCCACCAATATGTATAAAGCCAGCACCCACAGATGAAAGCCAAGCAGTCCGAACAGAAGCGACGCCAGAAGCAGTCCGACGAGCGAGGCGAAAAAGCGGGCCGAGACGGTCTGGATGCTCCGCTTCCGCGTCACATCGACCCCCAAAATAGCCAACAGGCCCGCGCCGAGCGGGTTGGGGCTTCCGATCAGGCCCGCTGCAATGATCGCGCAGATCGAAGCGATTGCCGTCTTGATGACACGAATGCCGACAAATCGGAAAATCATAGAATTGCTCCTTGCTGTAGAGGGATTGTGTAGACTTTTATTATAATCCACAATCCCCTTGCACACCAAACATTTTGCGGCAGCCGATTCCCCGCCGGAGAGGGCGGCAGCGTGTTCCGCGCTCCGCCTGCCGCCCTGCGGCTTACGATCGGTTCAACCATGTCCGTTCCAGATAAGCGACTCCCTGGTACATCAATGTCGCGACGACGGCAATAATGACAAGGGACGCCATCACCAGCGTGAAATTGAACACCTGGAAGCCATAAATAATCAAATACCCAAGCCCGATCTTGGAGACAAGAAATTCTCCGACGATAACCCCGACCCAGGCCAAGCCGACATTCACCTTCAGCGTCGAGACGATCGCCGGGAAGGAGGCCGGCAGGATGACTTTGCGGAAAATGACGCTTTTGTCTCCGCCGAACACCCGTACGACCTTAATATAATTCGGGTCGACCTCCCGGAAGCTGTTGTATACGACGATTGTCGTAATAATGACGGTGATCGATAACGTCGTGACGACGATCGCCGCGAAGCCGGCTCCGAAACCGACGATAAAAAGCGGGCCGAGCGCTACCTTCGGCATGCTGTTGAACACGACCATGTACGGATCCAGCACCCGCGCCAGGAAATCCGACCACCAGATCACGACCGCCAGCAGCGTGCCGAGCAATGTCCCCAGCACGAAACCTGCGACCGTCTCCCCGACCGTCATTCCGAGATGCGGCCAGATCGACCCGTCGGCGAAGTCCTGCACAATCTGCCGCCATACTTTGCTCGGATAGCTGAACAGCAGCACATCAATCCATTTCAAGCGGCCAGCCAGTTCCCACAGACCGACGCAAGCGATGAGAATGGCAACTTGGGTAAGCGAGACGATCCAGGCCCTCTTCCGCCGGGCGGCCCGATAGCGCGAATACGTCCGTTCGAGCAGCCGGCGGGATTCCTCCGTCCCGCTGTTTGTCTCAGTTCGGCCCTGCATGTTCGCCCTCCTTTCCGTCCGAAGCCTCCAGCTCTTTCCACAGCTCGTGGAACATCTCGTTAAAGCCGGGCTGCTCTCTGGCATAGAAGGGCTGCGCCTCCCGTATCGCATCCGGGATGGCGAAGGCTTTGCGCACGGAGCCGGGATCGCGATTGAGCACGATCACCCGGTCGCTGACCGCGATGGCCTCCGACAGATCGTGCGTCACCAGGACGGCGGTCTTCCGCCGGGCCTTCAATGTATCGACGACCAGATCCTCCAGCTGCAACTTCGTCTGATAATCGAGCGCGGAGAACGGTTCATCCAGCAAGAGCAGCTCGGGCGAGGTCGCCAGCGTCCGCACGAGGGCGACCCGCTGCCGCATGCCGCCGGACAGCTGATGCGGATACGAGGCTTCCGTGCCGCCCAACCCCATCCCGCTCAGCAGTTCCCGTACCCGCTCCTCGGATTCCCGGTTCCACTGCTTCGTCAATTC
Source organism: Paenibacillus dendritiformis (assembly GCF_015845845.1). Classification (GTDB taxonomy): domain Bacteria; phylum Bacillota; class Bacilli; order Paenibacillales; family Paenibacillaceae; genus Paenibacillus_B; species Paenibacillus_B dendritiformis_C. The sequence goes on along the minus strand of NZ_LDIG01000298.1, from coordinate 26,980 downwards.
CAGGCCGAGGCTTGCATTTTCCAGAATCGTGCGCCATGGATATAAATAATCGCTTTGCAGCATATAGCCGACCCGCGGCGAAGGTCCCGCGACCGCATCGCCATAGACGCGGACGCTGCCGTGCGTCGGCTCCAGCAGCCCTGCAATAATAGAGAGGATCGTCGTCTTGCCGCAGCCGCTCGGGCCGACCAGACTGACGAATTCCCCCGGCATAATCGTGACGGACAGCCGATCGATGGCAAGCTTCGCTTCGCGTTCCGTCACATAGACATGGGTGACTTGAGACATTTCTACCGCTGGGATCACGCGTCCGCCTCCTTCTCTTCTGCCCGCCGCCTACTTCACCTGCCGCTTGGCTTCCTCCGCAAATTCATTGTTGACGATCCGGCCATGCTCGATCCGCCCCTTCAATTCGCCGGCCGAATCCAGCACATCCAGCAGATTGCTCCACTCCTTGCCGTCCAACACCGGATCGGACGCGAAGGAGCCCTGTTCCTTATACCGCTTCACCGAGCTGACGACGATTTCCCGATCCGTATCCTTGAAAAATGACATAAGGACGTCGGCAATCGCTTCCGGCGATTCCGAATCCACCCACTTTTGCGCCTTAAAGACCGCATTGGTGAACTTCTGAACCGTTTCCTTGTTCTTCGTCAGGTAGCTTTGCTTCGCCATGAAGACCGTATACGGAAGCAATCCGCTCTCCACGCCGAACGAGGCGACGACCACCCCTCTGCCTTCCTTCTCGAAAATGGACGCCTGCGGCTCGAACAGCTGCACGTACTCGCCCGTGCCCGAAGCGAATGCGGAGGCGACGTTGGCAAAATCAATATTTTGAATCAGCTCCAAGTCGCCGTGCGGATCGATGCCGTGCTTTTTGAGCGTGAACTCGCCGGCCATTTGCGGCATCCCGCCTTTGCGCTGTCCGAGGAAGACCTTGCCTTTCAGATCATCCCAAGCGAATGTGCCGTCGGATTGGCGAGCCATCAGGAAGGTGCCGTCGGTCTGCGTCAGCTGCGCGAAGTTGATGACCGGATCCTCCGATCCTTGCTGCGCGACATAGACCGACGTCTCCGAGCCGACAAGCGCGACATCGATCGCCCCGGAGAGCAGCGCCGTCATCGTCTTGTCCCCCCCGAACGTCGTCTGGAGCTCCACCTCCAATCCCTCTTCCTCAAAAAATCCTTTGCCTATCGCGACATACTCGGGCGCATAAAAGATCGACCTGGTGACTTCCCCGACCTTCACCTTCACTTGACCGCTCTTGCCTCCGCAAGCCCCCAGCACTGCCGAGCACAGCAGCAGCACGGCGAGCACGGTGAAGCCAAGCCGTCTATGCTTCATCGAATGAACCCTCCTCTGCGGGAAAAATAAAAACCGTTGCTCCGCTCCTGCTCCTGCTGTCCTTCCAGCCGCGCCGGCCCGGCCCTGGAGATCATGTTCACGGATATGGCATCGTATGCAGGCGGCGAAAAAATGGTTATTCGCACAGCGCGAAAAAGCCGCATCCTTCCCTTACGGGATGACGCGGCTTCCTCGCGAATTCGGTTCGTTTCTTTGTTACAGGCTATATACATCCTTCATTTTGGCGGTCAAATAATCGACCAAATATTGCGGGTTCAGCGCTTCCCCGGTCACCTGCATCACGATCTCGGCAGGCGCAAGCAGCTTGCCGTGCTGATAAATGCGCTCGGTCAGCCACTCCTTAATCGCGAGCAGTTCGCCGCGGGCGATGCGATCATCGACATCCGGCATCCCCTGACGCAGCGCATGCATGAACTGAGCCGCATACATATTGCCGAGCGAGTAAGACGGGAAGTAGCCGAATCCGCCGCCCGACCAATGGACATCCTGAAGGACGCCTTCTCCCGCATGCTTCGGACGAACGCCGAGATAGGATTCATATTTCTCGTTCCATACATCCGGAAGATCGTCCACGGACAAGCCTTCGTTGAACAGCATCTTCTCGATTTCGTAGCGGATAATGATATGTAGATTATACGTGACCTCGTCCGCTTCAATGCGTATCAGCGACGGCTCCACCCGGTTCACCGCCCGGTACACCATCTCGCCGGTCACCTGTCCGAGCTGGGACGGGAAGGTCTGCTGCACCTGTCCATAATATCTCGACCAGAAGGCGCGGCTCCGTCCAATCAGATTTTCCCAGAAGCGCGACTGGGATTCATGGATCCCCATCGAGGTGCCGGAAGCAAGCGGCGTGCCTGCATATTTGGCGCTGATATTTTGCTCGTACAGCGCGTGCCCGCCCTCGTGGAGCGAGCTGAAGATCGCATCGGCCATATCATGCGTCTTGTAGTGCGTCGTAATCCGCACATCGCCAGGGTTGAGCCCGATCGCGAACGGATGAACGCTCTCGTCGAGACGGCCGGCGTCGAAATCGTAGCCGATCTCCTTCAGCAAAAATTTGCTGATTGCCTTTTGCCCTTCGATCGGGAATTCCTGGAAGAGAAAATCCGCGGCCGGCTGCTTGCCCGAGGCCTGTACCGACTGCACGAGCGGAACGAGCTGATCGCGGAGCTGCCCGAATATCGAATCGAGCTTCGCTACGGTCATGTCCGGCTCATACGCGTCCAGCAGCGTATCATAGCGCGTATCCCGCACGCCCCAATAATCGATAAATTGCTGCGTCTTCGCCACTATGTCCCGCAAGTACGGCTTAAACGACTCGTAATCTCCAGTTTTCTTCGCATCCTCCCACAGCGTCTCGGCATGGGAGGTCAGCACGACATACTCCTGATGAAGCTTCGGCGGGATCAACCGGCTGCGGTTGTATTCCTTGCGGGCATCCTTCACCATTTTGCGATCCGCCTGACTCAGCGAATCGAATACGCCAGGCTGCTCCAATTCGTCCAGACAATTTCCCATCTCCGGAGAGACGGAGAGCGCGAACATCTCCGCCGACAGCGCGCCGATGGCATGGGCCCGCTGCTCCGCCCCTTTGCGCGGAGCGCCTGTCCGCAAATCCCACTGCATCAGGCCCAGCGCTTCCTCATAACTTTTCATTTTCATCAACATATCGTGAAATTGCTGCAATACCGGCTGTTCATTTGTACTCATGAAAGAGCTCACCTCATTTTTCTTGATTCCACGGGCGATCCTGGTATTCGTGTCCGCTCACCTCTTGATGATACGTGGTGTTCGGGATATAATCAACTTTCAAAAGCGGCAGTCCCGCTGCAGCTCTGAAGAAGGAGTTGATAGGATGTCAGTCAGCATGGAAGTTACGCCGGGAGCGGCCGAGGCGCTGAGACGGAAGCTGGACGGGCCGTCCGGCGAAGAAGGCTATGTCAAGCTTATCTATGATACAGACGGCTGCGGGTGCGCGGTGAACGGGGTTCCCGCCCTCTGGGTGGTGAGGGAACGGAGCGCCTTCGATGAGGAGCTGCCGAACAACGCGGGCCTGCCCCTGCTCATCGACCGCCATCAGACCGTATTTTATGAAGAGCGCATGAAGCTCGATGCCGGAGCGATTCCCGGCTCTTTCGTGCTCAGCAGTCCGCAGCAGATTTATTCGACGCATGTCATCTGTTCGGATCGCCGCCAGGCTTCCGAGGCAGCTTCTGAGGAGGAATAACGATGAAGAACAACATGGAATCCATTTTGGAATTCAACAAGCAATTCGTGGACAAGCGGGAGTACGAGCAATTTTTGACGAACAAGTACCCGGACAAAAAGATGGCCATTATCACCTGCATGGATACCCGGCTCGTCGAGCTGCTTCCCCGGGCGATGAATCTGCGCAACGGCGATGCCAAAATCATCAAAAACGCGGGCGCCATTATTTCGCAGCCGTTCGGCAGCGTCGTACGGAGCGTGCTCGTCGCCATCTATGAGCTGGGAGCGAATGAAGTCGTCGTCGTCGGCCATTATGGATGCGGCATGACCGGACTGAATTCCGAGGGCATTATCGAGAAAGCGAAGGCAAGAGGAGTTCAGGATGTCGTCCTGGACACGCTCACCAATTCGGGCATCAAGCTGCACCACTGGCTGCGCGGCTTTGACGACGTCCACGAGGGCGTGCTGAACAGCGTGCGCATTTTGCGCAAGCACCCGCTGCTGCCGAACGATATCCCGGTGCATGGCATGGTCATTCATCCGGATACCGGCGCGCTGGAATGGATAGCGGACGGATACCGTTACCTGGAGGATCTCCAAGCCGATCCGGAACTGGCGGACAAAGAGACGCATACCCCTTCGGCCACCCGTTGAACGAACGGCGAAAGCTCCTGGCACAGAACATTCGGTTCTGCGCCAGGAGCTTTCGTGGTTATTGGCATAAATCGCGGAAGGAACGCTCCAGCTCGGCGACATCCATCTGCTCGCCGATCATGACGATAACATCCTCCACTTCGCCCTGCGGCGCAATGGGAACGAACTCGGTCGCCCGGTAGGCGTACTGGAACATATAGCGCTTCGTCGTATCGGTAAAGGTGACGATTCCCTTCGCCCGGTATACGTTCGAAGGCTGTCCGAGCAGCCACCGTTCGAACCGCTCGCTATCGACCGCTTGCGGGATGGCGCGCGTCCATACGGTAACCTTGTCGTGCGCGTGATGCCCTGGCGCGCTGCCTGGCTTTGTATTTTGCCCGGCGGGAGCGGCGCCCGTCCGAATCGCATCCAGCCAACGCGAACGGTCGATGGCAGCCCGCTCGGTGACGAGCATGTCGGCCTCGGCATTCCACGTGCGGAGATGGCGCCGCACCGCTTCCAACTGCGTCTCATTCACCCGGTCGGCCTTGTTCACCAGGATAAGCTGAGCCGCGCGAACCTGCTCCTGCAGCAGATTCATGAGCTTCCGGTTCGGCTTGTCCCCTTCTTCCAGCATCGCGGCCAGATGAGAAGCATCGGCCAAGGTCACGATATGATTCAAAACGACACCGGAATAAAGCGATATCTCCGTAATCGAGTCGACCAGCTCCATCGGCTGGGCGATTCCGGTACACTCCACATAGATGATGTCGGGCCGCTCGGACTGAACCAGCTCGTACAGCTTGAGACTGAAATCGCCCCGCATCGAGCAGCAGATGCATCCGTTCAGCAGCTCGGTCATCGCCACCTCCTCAGGCAGAAGCTTCCCGTCAAGATTCACCTCGCCCACCTCGTTCATGACAACAGCGGGCTTCATGCCGGACTCAAGGCTCCATTGCAACCATTGCTGAAGGAGCGTCGTCTTGCCGCTCCCGAGGAAGCCCGCCAGGATGACGACGGGAATTTTTGGCGCGTTGTCTGATATTTCGTTCGTCATTACGTACTCTACCCCATTTCCACTTGCCTGAACTCGCAGCAACCGCATAAGCGGGTTGATGATGAATAAAGCTTGCAACTATGTAATCAATTACATATAATGGAATATGAAAAGGTCTGTCCGTTTCCGCCTGAAGACGGGATGCAGACCCATTCCTGTATTGGAGGTTATCCCCCGTGCTTAATACATTATCTTACGGACTACTCGGACTTCTTGCAAGCGAGTCTTGCTCCGGCTATGATCTGATGCTTCGCATCCAGCCGTTCTGGCAGGCGAAGCACAGCCAGATCTACCCGCTGCTGGCCAAGCTGGAACGGGAAGGTTACGTGCAATATGTTCGGATTGAACAGAAGGACAAGCCGGATAAGAAGGTCTATTCGCTGACGGAACAGGGGAAGCAGGCGGTGTTGGACTGGTTGGGCGAGCCGCCGGCGGAGCAGCTGTCCCGCGACGAGCTCAGCCTGAAGGCCAAATGCATCTGGATGATTGACCGCGAACTCGCCATTCCGTTGTTCTTGACGCGCAAGAAGCAGCTCGAGACAAAGATCGCTTACCATGAAAAGCTCCTGCAGCGCATTCCCGAGGAAGAACGGCATGTCCGCTCCAAAAAGTTCGGAAGCTACATTTTGCTGCACCGCGCGATCTCGCTTGCGACGGCCCAGATCGAATGGTGCCGCTGGGTCGTCCGCATGCTGGAAGATGAAGACTCGACCTCCTGAGCCGATGCGGCCTGAGGCGCCTCTCCCGGCGGAACGGGATTCTACGTACGCCCCTGCTCCCGGTTCCGCCCCTTCAGGCGCTGGGCTGCCCTCCGCGCTTCCATGACCGGCTCGCGGTCTCTCAGCTTATGGCGATGAAGAATGCTCTCGTCTTGCTCGCTGCCCGTGCTGCGCCACCGCCAGCCCCGGGCGAGACAACGGGCCTCGCAGAGAGCCGCCAGCTCCGGATCGGCAATGGGGAAGTTCCACTCGGCATATATCCCGTCCGGAGGGCCCCCATGACGATACGCCTCAACCCGCTCCGTCAATTGAGCGATAAGCTCCCTTCCGTCGATCCCAAGCTGCGCCCATGCGACCGACGGGGCGTGCGCCAGCGCGCTGCGCAGCATTTTGCCGGCTCCGGCCAGATTGCCTCTGCGCTCATGGTACAAGCCGACCGCGATCTGAACGAGCGTCAGCCACCAGACTTTGCGTTCAGCCGCTGATTCCGCCTTCCATTGCTCTTCCATAATCTCATGGCATTCGAACCAATCCCTCGTGCCGTGGAATTCCAGCATATATTCGATGTACGCTGTCGGATACTCCATGCGGCTCCCCCTCTCATCTATCCGGTTTCTATCCGGTTTCGGTAATCCCGCGAATCTCGAATGATAAATCGTAAGAAATCCGCCTCAACGGATCGTTTTTTTATGATATACGGCACAGACAATTTCATTGTAGCAAGTTGAATATTTTTTTGAAACCTCTTTCGGGACGGCCCGTATTAGTATCGGGATACATCTATTCTACTGGAGGAGGCAGTTCATGCGTAAATGGATTATCGTTATGATGGCGTTCCTGCTCGTGTTTGCGGTGACAACGCCATCGCTGGTGGATGCCAAGCGGGGGGGATCATTCCGTTCGGGCGTGAAGAAGTATCAACCCGCTCCGAAGAAGGCGGAGACGAACAACCAGGTGAATCGTTCGGACTCGACCGGCAACACCAAGACAACCGGCACGAACACGGCCGGGAACCGCGGATTTTTTAGCGGCGGCAGCTTCATGAAGGGCCTGATGATCGGCGGACTGGCCGGCATGCTGTTCGGCGGATTGTTCGGCAACATGGGCTTCTTCGGAGAAATACTGGGATTGATGGTGAATCTCATGGCGCTCTTCGCCCTGTTCATGCTCGTCGTCATGGTCTTCCGCAAATTCAAGGATCGGCGCAAGCCGCCGCGGCCGGAAAGCGGGCGGTGGAACTAAATGCAGCTTCGCATTAGCATGGATGAGATCGTGAACGCCGTGTGCTTGCACCTGGCGATGCGCAGACAGGTTCAACCGACGGATATTGAAGTCGAGCTCTGTTGGGATGAGGAACACGGATTCACCGCCGAGGTGTGGGTGAACGGCCGTCATCAATATCTGGTCGAGACGAACCTGCTGGAAGCGATCGAGCAATACGTCTACAAGGAATACGGGCAGCGTGCCTTCCGGCACCAGATTCGCCTGGAAGTAGATGATGAGATTTGGGCTCAAGTCGATACCAGCTTATAATTGCGGCGGACAGGGAGGGCGGCCCAAGCTTGCCTTCCCTGCCCCTGGCATCACATTCATACATGTAGGCGGCAGACAGGAAAACGAATACGTTTTTCACGTTTCGCCGTTTTTTTCATCATTTTTCGCCTCCATTTCATGCCTTGGGTAACATTTTTTTCGATTTGTAACAACATTGTCTTATGATTTTAATGTTCATTTAATGTTCCTTTCGTAGAATGACTATAACGGAAATAATCAGAAGTTGAAGGAGGTCCGTTACTATGAAAACTGTTTTTATCGATTTTCAGGAGCGTAAAATTCCCGTGTTTTGCACAAATATATCGCACAAAAATACATTCACGCTGCTAATGGAAGCATTGAACACGAAGGTGCGTACAGGCAAGAAAGCGATCAAGACCTGTCTCGAATCCTTAATCAGCATCGAGATCATCGGGTCGGAGGCGATCCTGCACTCCAAGCGGGAGATGGATTCGCTTGCGCTGTCACTGTATTGAGCCGGACTGGACATGTCCTCAGCCTTGAATCGAATAGGGAACTTCGCCTGAACCTGAACCGCGGCGTCTGTCCTCACATCGGACAGGCGCCGTTTTATGTCGGAAAGCCCCTAGCCAGCCCGGGCCGCGTGCAAGAGGCCGATTTCGTTCACTTCTTCCTATGAAAACGAAGGTATGGATTGTCATCATCTGACAACATTCGCTATAATGGGAAGAAGAGCGGAGGGGATGACCGGTAATGAAGGACGTACGGATATTAATCGTTGATGACGAATGGGAAATCACCGAGCTTATCTCGTTGTATTTGAGGCGCGAAGGGTATCAGGTCTTCGTGGCGGATAACGGATATTCTGCCTTGCACATGGTCAAGGAGACCAATCCGGATCTTATCATTCTCGATATTTTGCTGAAGTCGCTGGATGGCTACGAAGTGTGCAAGGAAATACGGAAAACATCCTCCGTCCCGATCCTGTTTATCAGCTGCAAAAGCGAGGACATGGATATTATTATGGGTCTGACTGTAGGCGGCGATGATTATATCACGAAGCCGTTCAGCCCCGGCCAACTGGTGGCCAGAGTCAAGGCTCACTTGCGCAGAACGCTGCAATCCTGCTCTATCCCGCCTTCACCATCTGCCCACCAATTGCATTATGGCGAACTGGAGATCAATCTGCTCAGCCACGACGTGAAGGTCGGCGGCAGAACCGTCTCGCTGTCTGCGAAGGAATTCGATTTGTTGACCTATCTTGCCAAATCCCCGAACAAAGTATTCAAGCTCGAACAGCTGTATCAGCATATATGGAATTCCGAGAGCTTCGGCGACACGCGCACGTTGATGGTGCACATTAGCAATCTGCGGAAAAAAATCGAGCGCGATCCCGCCCACCCCCGTTATATCGTCACCGTTCGCGGCGTTGGCTACAAGTTTCAATATGAATAAAACCGACGACACTGCCCGTATGGAGCCAATGATGCCCTGCGGGCATGTTTGCATGCGGATTTTCTGGCGCCCGCCGTTCGGTTATAGTACAATAACGCTTAGTGACTGAAGTCAGAAAGGAAGTAGTGCACGATATGTATATGGCAAAAGACTGGCAAGATTACGAAGTCATCGATACCGGGAGCGGCGAGAAATTGGAACGATGGGGCGATGTCATCCTGCGCCGCCCGGATCCGCAAATTATATGGCCTATCGAGCGGGAGGCGAAGCATTGGCACCAGGTTCACGGCCACTACCACCGCAGCTCTTCGGGAGGCGGCAGTTGGGAGATGAAGAAGCCGATTCCGGAACGCTGGTCGATACAGTACCGCGACTTGAAGTTCCATATCCGCCCGACCAACTTCAAGCATACCGGACTTTTCCCGGAGCAAGCGGTGAACTGGGCCTGGATGATGGAGAAAATATCGCAGGCGAACCGCCCGATTAAAGTTCTGAATCTGTTCGCCTACACGGGCGGCGCTACCGTCGCATGCGCTTATGCGGGCGCGGAAGTATGCCATGTGGACGCGGCCAAAGGGATGGTCCAGTGGGCCAAAGAAAATGTGCAGTTGTCCGGCCTCGGTTCCCGGCCGGTTCGCTTCATTACGGATGATGTATTCAAATTCGTACAGCGGGAGGAGCGCCGCGGCAACAAGTACGACGCCATTATCATGGACCCTCCATCCTATGGCAGAGGGCCCGGCGGCGAGACATGGAAGCTGGAGCAGAGCTTGTACCCGTTCCTCGCCTCCTGCATGAAAATCATGTCCGACAACCCGCTGTTCCTGCTTATCAACTCGTATACGACCGGGCTGTCCCCGTCCGTACTGAGCAATTTGCTCAGCATGACGATGAAGAAGCGGTACGGAGGAAAAATTTCTAGCGGCGAGATCGGACTGCCGATCACGCAATCGGGTCTCGTGCTTCCATGCGGCATCCTGGGACGCTGGGAGGCATGAATCCGGTGCCGAACATAGACGTCCTGCATGAAGACAATCATGTCATCGTCGTCGTGAAGCCGCCGAACCTGCTGTCTCAGGCCGATGAGACCGGGGATATGGACATGCTCACGGCGATCAAACAGGATCTGAAGATACGCCACAACAAGCCGGGCAATGTATACCTCGGCCTCGTCCACCGGCTGGATCGCCCCGTAGGCGGCGCGATGGTGTTCGCGAAGACCTCGAAGGCGGCCTCCCGGCTGTCGGATACGGTGCGCAAGCGGGAGCTGGGCAAGGAATATATCGCCGTCGTGCATGGCGTTCCGGCTTCCCCGCAGGGCACCCTGAAGCATACGCTGCTCAAGGATGCCCGGACCAATACGGTCCGCGCCGTGCCGCCCGGCACGGCGGGAGGCAAGGAAGCGGTACTCGACTATGACGTGCTCGGGAGCGCCGAAGGCATGTCGCTTGTCCGGATTGCGCTGCACACCGGGAGACCGCACCAGATTCGCGTCCAGATGAAGCAGTTGGGCTGCCCGCTGTACGGAGATCAAAAATACGGGGCCGAGTTGAATCGGCCGGGCCAGCAGCTCGCGCTATGGTCGCGGCGGTTGACCTTCCCCCATCCGGTTACGAAGACGGAGATGGAGTTCTATTCCGCCCCGCCTCATGAATACCCTTGGACCATATGGAAGGACAGCATCCTTGGCTGATGCTGCCGTGGTCTTAAGGGAAGGGAGTGGCACACGTTGAACAAATATCGATTGAAAGACGGCAAGAGATTCATATACGCCATGGTGGTCATCCTGCTGCTGACCGCCTGCGGCCCCCTCGCCTCCAATCCTCATGCGCATCAGGGCCAGGCAGCCGCGCTGGAGGCCGGAGAGGAGCAACAGGCGGACCCGGATACCGCCGGGGAAGCGGTGCCGGTGTCGACAGACGAGATTTACGCCGCGGCGGAAGCCGAAGAGCCCCCTGCTGAAGCCGAACCGTATACGCTGAGCGGCAGGCTCCTGGCCGTGGGCGATATTATGATGCACTCGCCGCAGTTCCCGGCTTATTTGAATCCGAAGACCGGCAAATATGATTTCCGCGGGTTCTTCACGAACGTGAAGCCGATTTTGCATGAAGCCGACTGGTGCTGGGCGAACCTGGAGACCCCCTTGCTCGGGAGCGAGAAAGTGTATACCGGCTATCCGATGTTCAATGCGCCGCCGGAGCTGGCCGACGCGTTGAAGGACGCCGGCTTCAACATCGTCACCGCCGCGAACAATCATACATTGGACCGGCGGGAGCGCGGGGCGCTGCGAACGAGAGAGGTGCTGCAGGATCGCGGATTCGTCACGAAGGGCATCTCGGCTTCCCTTTGGGAATCCAAGCAGCCGACATTGATGGAGAAGAACGGGATATCGATGGGGGTTCTTGCTTATACATACGGGACGAACGGAATCCCGCTTCCCAAGGATAAGCCGTACCTCGTCTCCCTAATTGACGAAAAGCGCATGATCGAGGATATTCGGAAGACCCGCTCGGCGGGAGCCGATGTCGTGGTCATCGCCCTGCACTTCGGCACCGAGTACGAGCCCAATCCGAATAAGGAACAAGTCCGGCTGGCGCGCAAGCTCGTCCAAGCCGGAGCGGACATCATTCTTGGCTCGCACCCGCATGTGCTTCAGCCTTATGAGCAGTTGACCGTAAAGGATAAGCACGGCCAGACCCGGGATGGACTTATTATTTATTCTTTGGGTAACTTTATATCGAATCAACGGGGAGACGGCACGGATGTCGGTGTTATCTTCGGCGTCACGATCGAAAAGCATATGCCGGAAGGAACCATCGAGCTGAAGGATATATCGGCGGAGCCGACCTGGGTGTACATTAACGGGCCGCATGAAAAGCGAAAATATAGCGTCATTCCGTTATCCACGGTCTTAAAGGATAAGACGGATACACGGTTCACCAAGCGGCAGCGGCAGCAGATGTCCAACATGAAGCAGCGGGCGGCCAGCCACATCGCCTCCATGTCCGAAGTGCCGGTGCTGCTTCAGGCACTGCCGGCCCGCTAACGATAACGGCCCCGGCATCACGAGGATTAACGCTTCGTCCCGGCCGCTACCGCCTCCGCATCGGGTGCGGGGGCGGCCGGCTTGTTCGCCAGCTTGCCCAGCAACAAAATGAGCAGCTGCTGATTATGGGTGGAGATCCGATGCAGCGTATCATTCCAATATGCTTCTCGAATCTCGATGCCGCGCCGCATCTCTTGTTCTCCGAACGGGGTAGCCTGAATCCACACGATTCGCCGATCGGACGAGTCTCGTTCACGCATAATGAGCGCGTTCTTCTCCATCCGATCGAGCAATGTCGTAATCGCTGCCGGAGTCGTCGCCAGGTGCGGCAGCAGATCGGAAGGCTTCACCTTGCCGTACTCCGCCACCAGTTCAAGCACGACGAGCTGGCTTTCCGTCAGACTGGGCGCCAGCGCCTCATCCATTACTCCCTTGTAATCCTTCGACAACTTCGACCATAGCTTGGCAAATTCGGTTGCATGCATGTCCTCTGCTTCCCCCTTTTCTCCGTGCCGAGTTCAATTACGCGAATATCCGATTCCCAAAAACAAGTAAATTATACCACATGATCCACGCGCGGTCATCATTTCAGCCACGCTCCCGTACATGGTTCCCCTTTCCCGCGCGGCTCCGGGGCCGGATCCGGCACGCCGCGAGCCCGGTGCGCATAAGATAAAGCATAGGCGAATGTCCCGATTGATTCCATACCGAGCAGCGAGGAGGAATGCTGATGAAGTTCACCGACGACGAGCTTATCCACAAGGCCGTGAAGGCCGGGTTCCTGCAGCAAGACCCGCAGTGGGTCGACCGGCTCGATGAACCGGTGCCCCTGCGGGTCCTGTTAGAATGGATAATCCGAATGCATGATGATCTGCATCCTCCGCACAAACCGTTTGATTAATCGCCGCGCGGGCCGATCACGACCGCCGCTGCAATCTCTTCCCCTTTTTCCATAGGCACGAGAGAGCGGCCTTGCGCCTTCCGGTCCATCAATGGCGCTTGTTCGGTCAGCAGCGTATGGGCCTGTCCCGCATCGGTAATGAACGTAATCGGATAGGCGGTCTTGCTGAAGAAGGCGCCGATCAGGCGGGTTCCGTTCGGTTTCACGCGCTTGCCCTCCTTGAACTCGAAGGTGGCGATCCCTTTGCCGCCGCGTCCTTGGGTCGGATAGTCGAGCAGCAGCGAACGCTTGCCCCATCCAAGATCCGACATGACCGTAATTTCTCCTTCGTCTCCCATGACTTGAAGCGCCGCGGCGACATCATCGTCTTCCTTCAGTTGAATGCCGCGCACGCCGCCGGCGGCCCGTCCCATCAGGCTGACCTCTTCTTCGGCGAAGCGGATCGACATCCCGAGCTTCGTCACGAGCATAAGATCATGCGAGCCGTCGCTCGGCAGTACCGTCAGCACTTCGTCGGCGCTCGCTACCTTGCATGCCGCGATAGCCCCGGAACGGTTCGTCTCATACTCCTTGAGCAAGGTGCGCTTCACCTGGCCGCGCTTGGTGACGAACAGCAAGGAGGAGTGCTCGTCGGCGAACGATTTGACCGGAATAACGCTGACGATGCGATCTTCCTTCCCGATCGGAATCACATTCACGATCGCCGTGCCATTGTCCTTCCATTTGAATTCGGGCAGCAGATGAACCGGCAGGGAAAAGTATTGCCCCCGCTGCGTGAACAGCAGCAGCCGATCCAGCGTATTGACCTCGAACACATGGCGGATATAGTCGCCTTCCTTCACGCCGGAGCCTTCCCATTCCCCGCCCGAACGGGTGAATGAGAGCAGGCTCGTCCGCTTGATGTAGCCTTCGTTCGATAAGGTCACGATGACATCCTCGGCATTGACGATCACTTCCAGGTTGACCTTAATCTCCTCAACCTCGCCCTGAATGACCGACCGTCTGTCGATGCCGTATTTATTGCGAATCTCGTTCAGTTCCTTCTTAATCACGGAGAGCAGCTTGCGCTCATTGTCCAGTATCGCGCGGAACTCCGTAATTTTTTTCCGGATGTCGTCAAGCTCCTTCGTCAGGGCCGTCAGCTCCAGATTGGTCAGACGATATAATTGCAGCGTCAGGATGGCATCGGCTTGCCGCTCCGTAAAGCCGTACTTGTCCATCAGATTGGCTTGCGCATCCTGACGGTTCTTGGAGCCCTTGATCGTCGCAATGACATCGTCCAAAATATCCAATGCTTTGACCAAGCCTTCCAGCACATGGGCCCGGTCCTCCAGTTTGTTCAGATCGTAACGGGTACGATTCGTAACGACTTCCTTCTGATGGCTGATGTACTGCTCCAGCATCGGCTTGAGGCCGAGCTGCTGCGGCGCCTTGTTCACGATCGCGACCATATTGAAGTTGTAGACGATCTGGAGATCCGTCTTTTTCAGCAAATAATTCAGAATTCCGTTCGCATCCGCATCCTTCTTCAGCTCGACGACGATACGCAGGCCGTCGCGGCCGCTCTCGTCCCGAACCTCCGCAATGCCGTCCACCTTCTTCTCCAGCCGGATGTTCTCCATGGAGGTGACGAGCCGCGCTTTGACGACTTGATACGGAATCTCGGTAATGACGATCTGCTGCTTGCCGCCGCGGATATCCTCGATCTCCGTCTTCGCCCGAATGTAAATCCGGCCCCGGCCGGTCCGATACGCATCGCGAATGCCGTCTTCCCCCATAATAATCCCGCCGGTCGGGAAATCCGGCCCATGCACGATCTGCATCAGATCGTCCAGTTCCATCGCCGGCTTGTCGATCAGCGCGGTGCAAGCATCGATGATCTCGCGCAAATTGTGGGTAGGAATCTCGGTTGCGAAGCCGGAAGAAATCCCGCTGACCCCGTTCACAAGCAGGTTCGGAAAACGCGCGGGCAGAACGGAAGGCTCCTTATCCGTATTATCGAAATTCGGACGGAACTGGACCGTATCCTTCTCAATATCTCTCAGCAGCTCCATCGCAATCGAAGACAGCCGCGCTTCCGTATACCGCATCGCCGCTGCCGGATCGTCATCCTGCGATCCCCAGTTGCCGTGGCCGTCCACGAGCACATGCCCCATCTTCCAGGGCTGGGCCATGCGCACCATCCCGTCATAAATCGACGCATCCCCGTGAGGATGGTAGTTCCCCATGACGTCCCCGACGGTCTTCGCCGACTTGCGGTACGGCTTGTCCGGCGTATTGCCGGATTCATACATCGCATACAGAATGCGGCGCTGGACCGGCTTGAGGCCGTCCCTGACATCGGGAATCGCACGATCCTGGATTATATATTTGGAGTACCGGCCGAACCGGTCGCCGACAACATCTTCCAGAAACGCTGGTTTGAATTGTTCCGATACGCTCATCAGTTTCTCACCTTTCTATTCCTCGAACTCCGCAAAATCCACATTCTCCACGATCCAGCGCTTGCGCGGCTCCACCTTGTCGCCCATCAGCGTCGACACTCTGCGTTCCGCCTTGGCCGCATCCTCGATGCGAACCTGCAGCAGCGTGCGGGTCTCCGGATCCATCGTCGTCTCCCAGAGCTGCTCCGGATTCATTTCCCCGAGCCCCTTGTACCGCTGAATCTCGGCGCTCGATCCGTACTGCTTCATATAGTTGCTTAGCTGTTCATCGGACCAGGCGTAGCGTACCGACACATGCTTGCCCTTTTTATGCGTAATTTTATATAAAGGAGGCTGCGCAATGTACACCTTGCCTTGATCGATCAGCGGCTTCATATAACGGTAGAAGAACGTCAGCAGCAGCACCTGAATGTGCGCGCCGTCGGTATCGGCATCGGTCATGATAATGATCTTGGCGTAGTTGCTCTCTTCCGCCTCGAATTCCGTGCCGATGCCCGCTCCGATCGCGTGAATGATCGTGCGGTACTCGTCATTCTTCAAAATGTCGGCCAGCTTGGCTTTTTCCGGATTCAACGGCTTGCCCTTGAGCGGCAAAATCGCCTGAAAGCGCGAATCCCTGCCCTGCTTCGCCGATCCGCCCGCCGAGTCCCCTTCGACGATGAAGAGCTCATTGCGCGTATAATCCTTCGATTGGGCCGGCGTCAGCTTCCCGTTCAGGTTCGAGCTTTCGCTGCGCTTCTTGCCGCTGCGCACATCTTCTCTCGCCTTGCGGGCCGCCTCACGCGCCTTGGAGGCCTGGATCGCCTTTTTGACGAGCATCTGGGCAACCTGCGGATTTTCCTCCAGAAAGATGCTCATATGCTCGGACACGACCGTATCGACCGCGCTTCGCGCAGACGCGCTGCCCAGTTGATCCTTCGTCTGCCCGACGAACTCGACATCCGACATTTTCACGTTGATGACGGCCATCATGCCTTCGCGCAGGTCGTTGCCGTCGAGATTTTTGTCCTTCTCCTTCAGCAGGTTGTTCTTGCGCGCGTATTCATTCATCACGCGCGTGTAGGCGGTCTTGAAGCCCGTTTCGTGGGTGCCTCCGCCGCGCGTCGGAATCGAGTTGACGAACGAAGCGATCGTCTCCGTATAGCCGTCATTATACTGGAGCGCGACCTCTACTTCCGTATCGTCTTTCTCTGCCGCGAAATGAACGACTTCACTCAACACATTCTTGCCTTCATTTAAAAAGCGGACAAATTCGCTTGCCCCGCCTTCATAGTAGAAGGTATCCTCCTTGCCGGTGCGCTCGTCCTTCAGCGTGACCTTCAGGCCAGAATTGAGGAAAGCGATCTCCTGCAGCCGCTCCGCCAGATTGTCATAGCTCAAATGAATGTTGCCATGGAACACTTTGGCATCCGGCTTGAAGGTCACCTTCGTGCCGGTCTTGTTCGTATTTCCGATAATCTCGAGACCGGTTACCGGTTCCCCGACATGCTCCGTTCCGTTTTCATCCGTCCACGATTCGAAGCGCTGTCTATGAATATGCCCGTCCCGGAAAATCTCCACCTCGAGCCACTCCGAGAGCGCGTTCGTTACCGAAGCGCCGACTCCGTGCAAGCCGCCTGATTTCTTATAGCCCGCGCCGCCGAACTTGCCCCCTGCGTGCAGCACCGTATAGACGACCTGCGGCGTCGGTACGCCTGTCTTATGCATGCCTGTCGGGATGCCGCGCCCGTTGTCACGGACCGTCACCGACTGGTCCTTATGAATCGTTACATCGATCTGAGAACAGAACTTGGCCAAATGCTCGTCCACGGCATTGTCCACAATCTCCCATACCAGATGATGCAGACCCGAGGAACTCGTACTGCCTATGTACATGCCCGGCCGCTTGCGAACCGCGACAAGCCCTTCCAGGACCTGTATATCGTCCGCTCCATATTCCCCGTTCCGGTTCTCCGATGCTCCCTCGTTGCCCGGCAGCTGTTTGAACAAATCGATTTGCTCGACCATTCCAGCTCCTCCTTCAATCCTTCATTCAAATGTATCTGTCATAATCAAAAGAAAATCTGTCGCACCCGTAGGAAAGGAGAACACTCCCACCATGTATATCGTCCGGATGCAAACAGATGTTTCGCATTCTTGATAAGTTTGTCCGAAAATCTATACGAACAAGGAAACAAGTACTTGTATATTCTAATTCAATATATCCTGTTTCGTAAAGACGCGGAATGCGACAATCAATCCGGCGGCTCCCCATACCGTTAATACGGCAAGGGAGAAAGGAAGCGTCATCCCTTCCACGGGAGCCGGGGTTCCCGC
The DNA here is from genome assembly GCF_015845845.1 of Paenibacillus dendritiformis. Taxonomy (GTDB): domain Bacteria; phylum Bacillota; class Bacilli; order Paenibacillales; family Paenibacillaceae; genus Paenibacillus_B; species Paenibacillus_B dendritiformis_C. Next base: position 9,318 of record NZ_LDIG01000298.1, on the reverse strand, counting down.
CAAATAATCCGTCAGCTTCAGGTTAATCATGAATAAATATTTCGATGTCGGCCAGGAAGAGGCCATATTGTATAGAATCGATCCGGCGATCAAGGTGGCCATCAGTGTCACGATGCTGGCTGCCGTACTGCGGACAAGCACCGAAATCATGAAGCCGAGCGCGGCGACGACAATGCTCGAGAACCAGACAAGTCCGAGCTGCATCAGCATATAGAGCCAGGAAGGCACCGTATGCACCGCCTCGAAATTGACATCCGTTCCGCTCAAAGAAAAACCGGTGAAAATCGGGTAGGTCCAGCCGCCGTAACCGAAGACGAGCCCGGAGATAAGATAGGACAGCACCGCTGTCAACAATACGATGATGCCGGTGAACATCATGAGCACAATCCATTTGCTGAGCAGCACCTTCCAGCGCCGGATCGGCCGGGTGAGCAGCATCTTGATCGTGCCCGTCGAACGTTCGGAGGACACGATGTCGCTCGCGATCGCCATGACAAGCAGCGGAATGAACAGCGTGACGGCATTGTCCAAAAAGGTACGGGTAAAGGTAACCCCGTTCGGGTCGCTCGGATTGATATTGTGATCGAGATTATATTGAAGCTGCTGCAGGACGATGCGCCGGTACTTCTTCCATTCCTCCGGCACCCGGTCGCTGCCGAGCGAGTTCTGAATGTCCGTAATCCGCTGCTGCAGCTCCAGACGCCAGTCTTGCTGGAATTTTTCGCGGTTGTTTTCCGCAATTTTCATTTGTGCGTAGGTGAAGACCGGAATAATGATGATAAGGATAAGCAGGATGACATAGAAGCGTTTCTTCCTCAACACTTTGATCGTCTCGTTCTGAATCAAAGGCAACAGGCTACTCAATGCGTTCCCCCTCCGTTATCTCCAAAAATAGCTGTTCCAGGGTCGGCATGATGCGTTGAATTCCTTCGACTTCAATACCCGCATCCAGCAAGCTTCGGTTCAGCCCCGCAATCCGATCCGGTGCCGTCTCCGTCAAAATCGCGTCCTCAGGCAGCCCGACAAGCGCCGCCGCGTCGATGACGCCTTCTTCCCGGGTGTAGAAGCGGACCGCTCCGCTGCGCTCCAGAACCTCCCGCGCCTTGGCGGCCGGATGCGCCTGCCAGATAACGAACTGATTCCTGCCGGTCAGCAGCCGCTCGACATCATCGACAGCCAGCACCTTCCCGCGGCTAATAATCGCGACGCGATCACACATCAGTTGAATCTCGCTCAGCAAATGGCTGGAGACGAACACGGCCATGCCGCTGTCGGCCAGCTCGCGAATGAAGGCGCGCAGCTCCTTGATGCCGAGCGGATCGAGCCCGTTCGTCGGCTCATCCAGAATAAGCAGCTTCGGCCGCCCGAGCAGCGCCTGCGCGATACCCAGGCGCTGACGCATGCCGAGAGAATAAGTTTTGACCCGGTCATGGATCCGGTTCGACAGGCCGACGATGTCGACGACCTCCTGAATACGTTCGGATCCCAGTTCCGGCATCATGCGGGCGAAATGTTCTAAATTTTCCCATCCGGTCAAAAAGTTATACATCTCGGGGTTCTCGACGATCGATCCGACATAGCGCAGGGCCCGCTCCGGCTCGCGGTTCACATCGAATCCGCATACTTGAATGCGCCCCGATGTCGGCTTAATGAGATCGACCAGCATGCGAATCGTCGTCGTCTTGCCCGACCCGTTCGGGCCGAGAAAGCCAAAGATTTCTCCTGCCCGCACATCGAAAGTGACATCGTTAATGATGGATTTGCGGCCGATTCGCTTCACGACTTGCTGCACCGACAGTACGATGGATGAATCCATGCTCATAAGCTTCCTCCTCTCACGCGCTCCTTACCGGATGCTCTGGACGATGCGCTCGGCGATCGCCTGATAGCCTTCCCCGTTCGGGTGAAAATGATCCGAAGACAAATAACTTCCGATATTCTGCTGGAACAAGTCGGACGTCGGCACGAGCAGCATGTTCTCGTCCTGGTTAATGATGCGGAACGCCTCATCATTCCATTTCTGCACGACTGTATTCCCGATCTGCCTCATTTCCTTCAGATCCGCGAACGGATTGTACAGCCCGACATAGACGATAAGCGCATCCTTATTCCAACGGCGAATGCCCTCCAAAATCCGCTTCAGATCGGCCGTCCCCTTCTCCGTCTTCGCCAGCAGCGCACGCTCATCCATCGCGGATGGACTCATCTGCTCACTCTGGGCGCTCTGGAACAGATCATTGCCGCCAATGGTGAGCAGAATGACATTCGCCTTCTTCAGCACATACCCGATGCTCTCCTGCTCGACGCGTTCGGCTAACTGCTCCGCCCTCAAGCCGTTAATCCCCATATTATTAAGCAGCGTGACCGGTTTATCCGTACCTTCCTTCAGCAATGACACCGTCCGGCGCACATAGCCCTCGCCCGTGCCGTCACCGGTGCCTCTCGTCAGCGAATCGCCAAGCGACGCAATCAGCAGTTCCTTCGAACGGCTCGTCTCCTCTATTGGAGGCAGCTTCATCTCCGGCTTATCCGTGAACGGCACGGACGCCGGCCGCAAAATATCCGCTACCCCGAAGCCAAAACCGATGACGAGCAGAACCGTAGACAAACATCCGAATATAACAATCCAGCTCCATAACTGCGAGATCGGTCTGCGCTGCATATCCATCCTCCCTCAACATCATTGCCCGGGCAACCGGAACTGTCTCTAAATATGGCCGACTTGCTGCGTATACTGCCATACGACTGACAATACATACTATATTTTATTAGAATACCTGTTCGCGTACCGATTTGCAAACGAGCCCTCTCCCCGATCTGAAATAAAAAAGCCCTCTGGGACAAGCGGGCTCGTTCATTGACTCCCAAGTCGCAACAAGAGAGCCGCCGGCATTCTCCCAGCCTTTGACTGCTCTTTTCATCATTCTCCCTTTCAGTCAGGTTCATTTCGCAGTCATACCGGTCCATTCTCTTTTGCATACTCTCCCATCTCGTCAGGAGAGGTTGTCTTCCATTGGCGCGCTCCCCCTTCAGTCAGGCCACTTTGTTCTCCTTGATGCGCTCTCCCTTCTAATCAGGCCGTTCTACCTCTTTGATCCGCGGACCCGCGCTGCCTTCGCGTCACGCTACTCGGCCCGCTATTGGCCCTATCCCTTTTGTTCAGGCTCGCCCCGATGTGCCGCCTGCATGTCCTTTGCATACTATCCCTTTCAATCAGGCAGCGCATGGTAGTCGTCTCCATCTACATGGTTGAGATCCTTCAATGTCTTAATGAGGAATAATTATGAACTCTTCCATCCTACACCACTACTTTTTCTCGACTGGCGTAATCATAGACAGCAATATTGAACATGGGAATAAAAATACCGTGTGATAACCGGCATTCTGAGCGATAGGGAGAGTATGTATAAGGGGTTAACACAGACTCAATCACCTGCCTCCTGAATGGAGGGGAGAGTGCTTGTAAGCGGCTCATTGCTACCCTTCTTCGATGTCGCACCAAAAAAGCTCCACTCGCGGAACCTCCCCGATCCGCAGTGCGCGGTTCAGGTCGATCCCGAACGAATGGAGCCATCTTCATTCCGCTTACATATATTTGTATTGGGCGGCGACAAGGCCGTAGTACGTTCCTTGCTTCGCCATCAGTTCTTGATGCGTGCCCTGCTCCTGAATCACCCCGTGATCCAGCACGATGATGTTATCGCAGTGGCGAATCGTCGACAGCCGGTGGGCAATGATGAACGAAGTCCGGCCCTGCAGCAGCGTTTTCAGCGCCTCCTGGATTTTCAGCTCGGTCTCGGTGTCAATGCTCGCCGTCGCCTCGTCCAGAATGAGAATGCGCGGATTCGCCAGCAGCGCCCGAGCGAACGAGAGCAATTGCCGCTGTCCCATGGAGAGCAGATTGCCCCGCTCCTGCACCTCGGTATCATACCCGTCCTTCAGGTTGACGATGAAGTCATGCGCGAATACCGCCTTGGCGGCCGCCTCGACTTCCGCATCCGTCGCATCTAACCGTCCGAAGCGGATGTTGTCGCGAATCGTGCCCGAGAAGATAAATGTATCCTGCAGCACGATGCCGATCTGGGAGCGGAGACTTTCCAGCGTCACATCCCGAATATCGATGCCGTCTACGAGCACGCGGCCTTCCGTCGGATCGTAGAACCGGCTGAGCAGGCTGATGATGGTGCTTTTCCCGGAGCCGGTATGGCCGACGAGGGCAATCGATTGGCCCGCTTTGGCGGACAGGGAGATGTTGCGCAACGCCGGGCGGCCCTTCTCGTATTCGAACACGATGTTTTCGAAGCTCACGTCGCCGCGCACTTCCGGCATCGTGCGCGCATGCTCCTTCTCCGCGATGGTCGGGCGCTCATCCATGAATTCGAAGATGCGCTCCGACGAAGCCATCGCAATCAGCATTTGCGAATACATCTGGCCGAGCCGGTTAATCGGTTCCCAGAAGTTCCCGATATACTGGGCAAAAGCGAACAGAACCCCTACCGTAATGGCCTCGGTCTGTACGAGATGCGAACCGAGCATGAACAGGATGAACGCTCCGATCGCACTCGTAATCTCGATGACGGGGCCGAACGTTTGGTTCATGGCGGACGCCCGATCCCATGATTTCTTGTTGACTTGGTTCATGTGCTCGAAATATTCCATGTTCGCTTGCTCTTGCGCGTACGCCTGCGTTACCCGGATGCCTTGAATCGCTTCGTTCAAGTGAGAGTTGATCCGCGACTGCTTGATGCGCACATCCTGCCAGGCGAAACGGATCTTTTTGCGCAGCTTGGTCGAGATCAGGAACATAATCGGAACGGTAATCATGACCGCTACCGCCAGCTGCACGTTCAGGAACAGCAAAATGATGATGATCCCGAGCAGCTGCAAGCAGTCTACGAGCGTATTGACGGCGCCGTTCGTGAACAGATCCTGCAGCGAGTTGACATCGTTCGTGATGCGAACGAGCACGGAACCTGCCGGACGCTTGTCGTAGAAATGAAATGACAGCTTCTGAATATGCTTGAACAGGTCGGCCCGCAGATCGTAAATGATCCGCTGTCCGATCACGTTCATGAACTTGATGCGGAACGCGTTGGCCGCCCACTGCACGAGGTACAGGCCGAATACCGTTCCGGCGATAATATAGAGCAGCCGTGTCGAAGGATCCCCGACCGCCGGCTGTATCGCATGGTCAATCGCGTAGCTGATAAGGAACGGAATCGCCAGCTTCGTAATGGTGCCCAGCACCATCATGACGATGAGCACTGGGAGCAATTGCTTGCGGTATGGCTTCATATAGACGAGCAAGCGGCGCATCTGGGCCCAGTTGAACGGCTTTTCGATGATCTCGTCATCCTGATAGACGAACCGGGAGCGCGTCTGTGATGGATCCTGCGAATTGTCCCGCCCTTTTCGGCCGGCGGCAGCCGCTTCGTTCATCGCGCTCATGCTCTCACCTGCTCTCTCATGCCTGCCGCAGCGCCCTGCAGCTGGTCTGCATATTGAGTATGATAGATATCCTGATACGTGCCCGGCACCTGAATCAGCTCGTCATGCGTGCCCCGTTGAATAATCTCGCCCTTGTCGAGGACGATAATCTCGTCCGCATGACGCAAAGACGAAATGCGGTGGGCAATGATGAAGACCGTCCGCCCTTTCATCACTTCTTGGAAGCCGGCCTGAATCTCATGCTCCGTCTCCATGTCGACGGCGCTGGTCGCGTCATCGAGAATAAGAATTTTCGGATCCTTCAACAACGCCCGTGCGATCGCGATCCGCTGCTTCTGACCTCCGGAGAGCCCGAGTCCGCGTTCCCCGACAATTGTATCGTAGCCGAGCGGGAGCTCCATGATGAAGTCATGCGCCTTGGACAGCTTGGCAACCCGAATTACCTCCTCCATCGTGACGTCATCGCGCCCATAGGCAATATTATTATAGATGGAAGATGAGAACAGGAACGTCTCCTGGAATACGGTCGCCATCTGGCTCCGCAGGCTCTGAATATCCAGATTGCGGATATCCTGTCCATCCAACAAAATGCTGCCCTGCTTTACGTCATACGCCCGCATCAGCAGCTGGATAATCGTCGTCTTGCCGGAACCGGTTCCCCCGAGCAGTCCGATGACCTTGCCTGGCTCCGCATCGATCGTCACATTGCGGATAGCGTCGACATCGCCTTCATAACGGAAGGTAACGTCGTTGAACTGGACGTGGCCTTTGACCTGGCTGTCATCGAGCACAATCGCATCCTTCCGGTTCTGAACGTCTATCGGCGTGTCCAGCAGCTCCAGCACCCGTTCTCCCGACGCCTTCGACTGCGTATAGTTGTTGATGTGGAAGCCAACGCCCCACATTGGCCCGATAATGTACCAGATCATGCTGAAGAATGATACCAGTTCGCCCAGTGACATTGAACCGTTGATAACCTTCGTTCCCCCAACCGCGATGAGGAGGACGATACAGAAGCAGGCCAGCATTTCCATTAACGGAAAATAGCGTCCCCACAAGGTCGATGCATAGATTTGGTTTGCCTTGTACGCTTCGTTCCGATCGGAGAACTTGTCAACTTCATGGTTCTCGCGCGCGAACGATTTGACGGTGCGCACGCCGGTAATGTTCTCCTGGACCGCCGTCGTCAATTGGCTGAACGCAATCCGCATTTCCCGGAATGCCGGATGAATCTTCGATTCGAAACGAAAGGCGACAAAAACGAGCAGCGGAATGGAGACAAGAGTAGTTAGCGTTAACCCCCAATCGATCGAGAACATCATCGCGGCGCCGAATACCACCATCAGCACCATGTTCAGTATCTGGGCGAACCCGAACCCGATGAAGTTGCGAATCGCTTCCAAATCGGCGGTCAGGCGAGACATGAGGTCGCCCGTTCTTGCTTTGTCATAATACCGGAATGATAAAAATTGCAGCTTGCGGTAGCAGGCGCCTCTCATTTCATAGGCCACATGATTCCCCAGGCGTCCGCCAAAAAATCCGTGCAGAAATTGCAAAGTGCCTTTGATACTGACAACGACAACTACCGTTATTGCCAGCCAAGGCACCGATTCGAACCGCTTTTTTGCTATCACGTCGTCGATGAGGATGCGCAGCAGATTGGGATAAACCAATCCGAGCGCCGTCGCAACAATCAAGCAAAACACCGATGCGAACAGCAGGCCTCGTTTGGGCCAGTAGAACGAGCCGAGCTGTTTGAAGACGTTCATCGGACTTCTCCTCCCCTAAAGTGTCTTTCGTGGTGGCTGCTCAAATCACCTGTCCCCGCCGACGCGGCACACCGGAACGAATCGGAAGGCACACATTTTGAACGCGCACTCATTAGATGTATTGCAGTTTATCATCGGCCCCATTCAACGGCAAAACGGCAATTCGCTCATAATTCCGGGTATGACTTCCTATTTCGGGAATTCAGAGAACGAATCCGATGATCTCTTTTAAATCATCGGATTTCCTTCGATCCTAGCCGCTACAGACGCAATAACGCTTACCCCGTTCATACGTGGTAAGCGTTATCTTCGAATCGATGCCTTTTTGATATAGAAAGCCGTTCAACTCATCTCAGTTCAATGTGTCCCGCACCGCCTCGATCGCTTCGCGCAGCGGCTCGGCGTCATAATCCGTCCGCGATGCCTCGTCCAGACGCTCGGCATGAGCGCGAAGCGCATCCTCCCATTGCCCGCGCAGCAGCCGGACGGTCCGGCTCATCTGCTGCAGCGCATGCTCCGCGAAGGCGTCGCGATGGTCGCGTACGGATAATTGAATCGCTTGCGACGCTTTTTCTTCAAGCGCCTGACGCAGCTCCTCGCGGCCTCCTCCTTCGAAGAAGGCCTTGGCGCTACGGAAATAAGCGCGCAGCCAACGGACCGACACGTCCGCCGGTTCGGCCGGCTCCTGCACTTCCGGGGTCGGCCATGATTCCAGCGGTTCCGCCGCCAAAGCGAAGCCTGGCAGCCGCTGCTCGCAATAGTCGAGCAGACGCGCACGCTGTTCCTGAAGGATTCGCTTCGCCGTCTGCTCCAATCGAAGCGATGTCGCGTACAGCTCATTGGACAATTCCTTGCGGAACAGGCGCAGCCATTCGCGATAGCACCGCTCCAGCGCGGCGTCGCCGCCGCGGGCATCCTGGCGCAGGGAGGCCGGATTGAACGCGTACGCGAAGCTGTCGTTGAACCGGTACAGCATCCGCTGTCGAACGTGGTACAGCAGTTCGTCGGCTTCCTGCTCCAGCCGGGCGCGCTCGTCGGCATGCAGCCATTCGCGGGCGCGCGCCTCGCATTCGGCCGCCGCCTGCCGGACATGCTCCGCTTGACGCGCCCGCTCCGATGCGTCCGCATGAGCGGCATCCCACATCGCCTGCAGCTGCGACAGCACCCGGCGCAGCTCCTGGCGGGATACTTCCGCGCTCAGGCCAGCCAGATCCTCCGAGGCGAAGCGCAGGAACCGCTCCTCGAAGGCGGCAAGGCCGGAAGCTTGCCACTCCGCCCCGTTGCCCGAGAGCCGGGCTTCCAGCCCCCGCAAGCTCGAGACCGGGAACAAGCGCGGACGGCGGATGCCGAATTCCGTCAGCCGGCCCGACACGTAGCTTACTACCCCTTCCAGCTCCTCCTCGGATGCCGCCAGATCCGCAGCGTTGACGAGGAAGAACATCTTATCCAGCTCGAAGGCGTCCTTCACGCGGCCGAGCTGGGTCAGGAACTGGCGATCCGCTTGAGAGAAGGCATGGTTGTAATAGGTCACGAACAGGATGATATCCGCATTTTTCATATAATTGAAGGTGACGCCGGTATGGCGGGCATTGATGGAGTCTGCGCCCGGCGTATCGACGAGCACGAACCCTTCCCGAGTCAGCGGGCTGTCCAGATACAGATCGATCCGCTCGACGAAAGCGGATTTCCATTCATCCTTAACGTAGGCGCGGTACTCCTCCCAGCCGACATCGAGCGCCGCCCCAAGATGCGGGCGCGCGTCATCATACCCCCGCTTGACCGCCTGAATGAAGCTGTAGTGCGGACGCCCGGTCGGGTGGAGCGTCTCCGGCGAATGCCGGTCCAGCGCCTTCAGCACCTGATCCATGTTCATAGCGGCAGCCCCGCGCTCGCCCATGCTCTCCAGCGCGAAGCGGACATCGTCGAGCAGCTTCGCCGCGCTCTTCATCGTAATGCGGGCCGTGCCATGCGGATGCTCCACCGTCGGCGCCGCGATCGTATTAATGGCAGCCGTCGTCGGATTCGGCGAGACCGGAAGCGCGTCCTGGCCCATCAGGGCGTTGGCGAACGACGATTTCCCGGCGCTGAATGCCCCGAACAA
>NZ_LDIG01000297.1 GCF_015845845.1 Paenibacillus dendritiformis | reverse complement strand
CCTTTAAGAGATTTTCAGATGTAGAAACAGCCGTCAAGGAGTTCGCTTGACCGCTGTTTCTACATCTGAAGCAGGGTAAGAAGGCGGAAAGGGATATTATGCTCGGCGCGCCGCGAGCAACGGCAAACGAAGCTTATTGGCTGTCATATACACCATCGCAATCAAGTTTTCTACGTTCCTGTAGCCTCTGGCCCGACGTTTAGCTGCTTGAACCAGACCATTAATGCCTTCCAACAAGCCGTTCGTCATCTTACTATGGAACCACCGAAGGATCCCTTCTTCGTGCTGCTTAATCGTTCTCGCCAAACTTACCATGGGTGGAAGTTGGGAACGAATAGCCCACCCAATCCACTCCCGGAGAAGCAGATCTGCGTAAATGTGAGGCGTTGTCCAAAGCTCCTGTAAAGCCAGTTTCAATCGGTAGGCGCGCCCAGTCAGCAGGTTCGTATCTTTCAGGCGCTGTAGGGTTTCCTTTTGCTCGGCCTTCAGATTGACTTCGTTTTTCAACCAGATATACTTGGTCTTTTTCAGTTCTGGCCGTTGTTTTTGTTCCTGGATGCGTACCTCATCCACCGCTTCGCCAACTAGCTTCATCACGTGAAATTTATCAAAGGTGATTTCCGCTTTCGGGAAATACTCTTCCATACCGCGGATAAACGCAGGTGACATATCGCAGCAGACTTCTTGGACAGCGTCTGCGCTAACCCCTTTTTCCGCAAGGTGATCTTTGAAGCGCGCTAAGGTTTCCATCCCTTTGCCTTCGGTGGCAAAGAGGACGATCTTTCGATCCACATCTACAAACAGCGTAATATAGCGGTGGCCGCGTCTAGAGGATGTTTCATCAATAGCGATGCGCTTTACGCTCGTAACATCGAGCTCCGACATGGCTTTGTCCACGTAGTAGTGAAAGATCCGCCACATGCGGGTATCATGTTCACGTAGCTCGCGGGCGGCCGCATTAACCGGCATTTCTGACATCAGACGCATCGCCCAGGCTTCGAACATTAACGTAAAATGCGAAAGAGGC
>NZ_LDIG01000296.1 GCF_015845845.1 Paenibacillus dendritiformis | reverse complement strand
AAAACCCCCACGGCCTGACGGCCACCACGATGGATGAAAATGGGGACTTGTAATTTTGAAGTTCTTCTGAGCAAATAAAGATAGGCAGATCAAAGGTCGAATTTTTTTTGGTGAGTCACATCCCGTACAGAAAACGGGCCTATTGCAGCTTTGAGCACCGCCGATTGTTGCCCTGAGCACGTGTACAAAAGTACACTTCTCGTTGCTGCATGTTCTGCTGAATCCAAAAGCAAGGAAGTGAAGCTGGAATGGATGCGATTTTGGAACGGTGCGCAGGGTTGGATGTGCATCAGGAAACGGTCGTCGCCTGTGTACTGGCAGGGCCACTCAACAAGAAACCACAGCAAGAAATCAAAACGTTTGGAACAACGACCAAGGAATTGCTAAAACTCCATGATTGGCTGTTGGAACAGAAATGTACGCATGTCGCGATGGAGAGTACCGGCGTTTATTGGAAGCCCGTATGGAACCTGCTGGAAGACTCGTTCGAACTTATCTTGGCCAATCCGCAGCGGATCAAGAATGTGCCGGGCAAAAAAACAGACATGAAAGACGCCGTCTGGATCGCACAATTGCTACGTTGCGGGTTGATAGAAGCCAGCTTCGTGCCACCAGAAGATATCAGGGATTTGCGTGATCTCACCCGGTATCGCCGGAAGCTAGTCAACGACGCGACAGCGGAAAAGAACCGTATCCACAAAATTCTTCAAGACGGGAACATCAAGTTGACCACCTATATCAGCGATGTATTTGGTGTTTCAGGTCGCGCTTTACTGGAATCAGTTATGAACGGCGTTGTTCTGTCACCGGAAGACGTGAAAACTATGGTCAAAACCCAAGTCAAGAAAAAAGTACCGCAGTTGGTTGACGCCTTGAACGGACGAGTGCGGGCCCACCATCGCAAGATGATCCGCAGGCATTACGACCATCTAGAGTATTTGGAAAAAGAAATTGCAGCTTTGGAAGCTGAGATCGAAGAACTGCTGAACCCTTACCAGAAGGAAATCGAACTGCTCGATACCATACCGGGGATTGATAAGGATGCCGCGGCGAGCATCCTTGCGGAAATTGGACCCGACATGTCGGTCTTTCCTTCGGAAGGGCACCTCGCCTCTTGGGGAGGATTGAGTCCAGGCAATAACGAAAGCGCAGGAAAAAAAAGAGCACGAGAACCCGTAAAGGGAATAAAGGTCTAAAGTCCGTGCTTTGTCAGGCAGCCTGGGCCGCTACCAAAACAAAAAACACGAGATTGTCCGCTTTTTATTACCGGCTGGTCAAACGACGAGGGCCGAAAAAAGCAAACATGGCGCTGGCTCACCTGTTACTACGAATCATCTTTATTATGCTGCTCACCGGTGTCCCCTATGAGGAACTGGGGCCGGATTATTTACCGAAAAAAGAGAAAGACGTCGACTTCTGGATACGAAAAATTCAACAGTTAGGCTACAAAGTGGACATTCAAGAGCTAGGAGACACCGGATAACCCCTATATTTCCCATTAGTTGGTAAAATTGACTTGTAGGGGGGCTTTTTGTGCTATTTTACAGAAACCTTCTACTCCGGTGCAAAGACCCATATCTTGCTACTTCGTGCATAGAGACATTTTCGTACAAAAAAGTTAGGAATGTGCCGGATCATGAATAATTCCAACATATGGAGAGAAATCTACTGCATAGAAGAGAAAACGATGATGAGAGGTGGTTTCGCGATATGTTTCATCCTGCAGGGGAACTGGTGCCGCAGACATCGTTCCTGCATGAAGCGGCGGCCGTTGGGTTCTTTTTTACTATCTACTCGTTGTTGGGCTGGTTGTTGGAAAATATGTATAGTCTGGCTACGACGCGCGTGTTTTTCAAGGATGGGTTTCTATGGGGGCCGTTCAAGCCGATGTACGGCTTTGCGCCGCTGCTTCTCGTCTATTTATCCGGGCCGGATACGCACTGGGCTGTCGTCCTCTTGCTCTGCTTCCTCGTGCCCACCGCAGTGGAATATGTGAGCGGCTGGCTGCTACAGACCTTTTTCCGGCGCCAGTGGTGGGACTACTCGAACCTGCCGCTGCAGCTTCACGGTCATATTTGCCTGTCCTATTCCGTTTGCTGGGTTTTCCTCTCCTATCTGTGCCTGCGGTGGATCCATCCCGTCCTGGTCTCCGTCTATCGGGCGGCGGAGCCTTTCTGGCAATGGGTATTCCCTGCTGCTATATTGTATTTCGCCATGGAGCTGCTGTTCGCTATCCGGCGCCATTCGCCGCCAAGCGAGTCTGCGGAGGAGCAGCAGCCGAGCCCGGCCCCGTAGCCGGCACCGCCGCGCCTGTCCTCCGGCGGCTCGCTTCCATACCGGTCCATCTGCCGCGACTTGCGCGAGCAGTGCCAGTATAAGCCCACACAAACTCACTCTTGACAAAATAATATTTTTGTGTTATAATAATAAATTTACTTATTTACAAAATGATATTCGACTGATACGATGTGATTGAACATGGGATTGGAGGGGATATCATATGACGCGCAAGAAGAGTGGAATTCACATGCTCGAGGTTACGGCGGACATGATGGGCCGAACCGTGACGATTCATCCGACCGTATTATGGGATGAGGACGATCTGGTACTGGTGGATACAGCCTACCCCGGTCAGCTTCCTCTGTTGACTTCCGAGGTGTCTCGTGCCGGCCTGTCCTTCGATCGGTTGAGCAAGGTCATTATTACGCATCAGGATCTCGATCATATCGGGGGCCTGCCGGCCATCGAAGAACGATTCGCCGCCCGGGTCGAAGTGATGGCCAGCCCGCTCGAGAAGCCGTTCATCGAGGGAGAACAGCAGCTGCTGAAGCTGACTCCCGCAGCGATAGCGGAAGCGGTCAGCTCTCTGCCCGCCAACGTACCGGAGCAATGGAGGCTCGGATTCAAGCATACGCTGGAGAACCCGCCCAGGGCTGCGGTGCATTCGATCCTAACGGACAAGCAGCGCTTGCCGATCTGCGGCGGAATGATCGTGATCGGCACGCCGGGGCACACTCCCGGACATATCAGCCTGTATCATGAACCGAGCCGCACCCTCATCGCGGGAGACGCCTTAATCGCAGAAGAAGGTCAACTGTACGGACCTGATCCGCAATACTGCATCGACTACGAATTGGCGCAGCAATCTCTCGCTATTCTGCTGGATTATGACATTCAACAGGTCATTTGCTTTCATGGCGGTCGGTTCGAGGGGGATGGCAGACATCGAATTGCCGAGCTGCTGAGACAGAAGCGATAGCGAAGCCAAGAGCTCACGCCAGGGCCCGTGTGACTCTGCCGCCGGCCTGCACCGTCATGTACGGTTCAGCTCTTTCGTCAATTCTTCCGTCATTTCCCGGACCAGCTCCGGCCGGCCATGGAACTGAGCCGGCGTATTCTGAAATAATTCAATCCGCCACTGTCCTCCGTAGCGAACCGCAACCAGCGTGTGATGGGTATTCACGTCCGGGTTCAGCTCCGATTGTCCGGGCGGCACCATGCCGGCAATCGCCCGCAATAAGGCGGTATTCGAGTCAAGCAAGCGGACATGTTTCACTTTGGCCGTAAAAGGAGCTGTCGAGTGATGTTCAAAGATGGGCTGAAGATGCCCAAGTATGTTATCCGGGCCGCTCGCCAGACTGCCGTCGAAGCCGATTAACTCGCCGTCCGCGGCGAACAGCTCCGCCATTCCGGCAGCATTGCGGCTGTTCCATGCGTCTATCAGTTGATGGTACAAATTCTCTGCTTCTTTGGTTGCCTGCGCTTGCATGGCGACTCCTCCTTTTCGTTCGGCAGCTTGCATCGACTCTCCTTCGCTGAGCCCAATTGTCTGATCCCTGCCTGTCATCGGTCTCATTATCGGCTCTAACGCTCCTTGTCATTCATCACCCGAACCTTGAATCTCGCCTCTGTCTCGTCCAAGATTCGCTTCACGATGTCATCCACCGGCAGCGAGCCGTCAATGACAAAGTCTGAGTTCGGCTTCACCGCGGACAGCATTTCGGCGTAGGCCATTCTCCCCTCCTGGAGGTAGCCCGTGACATCCTCTCGCACATCGTCGATGGACCCTTCGGAGTAATCCCTCAAGATGCGACGGGCCAAGGCAATATCCAACGGCGTATCAATGAAAATGGACAAATCAATATGACCGCGCAGGGCGCTGTTCAAATAAGCAAACGGGTAATCCAGTATAACGATAGAAGGCGGCGGCTGGGTCCGAAGAAGGGATTGCAGATCGCGGGCAAGCGGAGCCAGATTCCAATCGTCGTAATCCGCCCCGTTCTCCACCCATTCGCAAATATCCTCCGGACATTCCTCGAACGTATAATCATCAAAATAAAGTGCAGCGGCATGAGGCAACGTTTCCGTCAATCTTCGGGTAATCGTCGTTTTCCCTCCGCCGGAGACCGCGGCAATGGCAATGACGCGCGGAATAGAAGTCGTGTGCATAGCGGAACACCCCCCACTCAATTCGGTTGGCCGGAAGCCATTTTATACTATTCTCTCTCCCCCTCCCAATCCCTTGTCTGGCCTAGAAAAAATATCGGCTCCCGACTCAGCGGGAGAGTGAAACAGGGCGGGAAGACCAGCTCCCCGCCGTTCCCGCCGTTCGCACGGCCATCGTTATTCCGCGGCGCATGAGGCTGCGGCGGCGGCAAGGTAATAAGCCAGCCCGGTCTGCTGCCCTTCGAGCATGCGGAGATGGAAATCGTCCTGCAGGAAAAAGCGGGTCTGCGCGGCAAAATCGGCCGCGGACACCGCATGCCCGTGCCTGCTCAAAGCGGCGAGATGAGCCCGGATAGCCCGCTGCACTTGCTCGTCTTCGTGCTTCGCGCCGCTGCGCAGCGCTGCTGCCATGTCCTTCATAAACGCCATCGCTTCCTGCGCCTGTTCATTCAGATGCTCTCTCTGCTCGCTCAGCGCTTCCTCCCATTCTTCCTCGCTGGCAAATCCTGTGAACAGCTCGGATGGACTTTGCGGTTCGCCGCCGGCCATGCTGTGCTTAGAGGCTTGCAGCGTGTCAATAATCTTGTCCAGCCGGCGCTTGCGGGCAAGCAAGAGCTCCTCCTGCCGGCTCAATATCGTCTATCGATCGGATTCCGTCTCGAGCAGTTCTTTAATCGCTTCGAGCGGGAAATCCAATTCTTTATAGAAAAGAATGTGCTGCAGCCGTTCCAGTTCCTCCTTCCCATACAGCCGGTACCCCGCCTCGCTAATCTTACGCGGCTCAAGGAGGCCGATTTTGTGATAATGATGAAGCGCCTTGATGGTTACATTCGTCAATGACGATACTTCCTTCACCGTGTATAGCATGTGTCCTCGTTCCTTTCTGAGTTCAGGCTACAGGCTCCCCTAAGAGGAGAGTCAAGTCCTTCCCGGGAAACCGGCAACGGGTAATGCAGGCATCCGCAATTCCTGGTTGACTCTGCCCTTGCAGGAGGACGTAAGATGAGTCCGAATTCAACCAAGGAGGGTTATATGTATGTCCGGTTCCGTCCCGCATTCATTTGCGCTGCTTCGCCAATCGTTTGTGCGCGCCGTGTTTCTGTCCCAATTGTTCTCCCAATGCGGAATCTGGATTCGCAATTTCGCCGTGCTGCTCTATGTTACGGAGGTGACCGGCGGAGATGCGTTTGCCGTCTCGATGATTTCCGTGGCGGAATACGCGCCTATTTTCGTGTTTTCTTTTCTTGGCGGCGTCTTTGCCGATCGGTGGCGCCCCAAGCGGACGATCGTTTGGTGCGAGTGGTTAAGCGCCGGCTCGGCAATTATCGTATTTGTCATGCTCGTTTCCGGTTCGTGGGAAGCGGTATTTGCCGCCACGGCTTGCTCTTCTATTTTATCGCAATTTGCCCAGCCGTCCGGCATGAAGCTGTTCAAGCTTTACGTCAACGATGCCGAAGCGCCTCTGTGCATGTCTTTGCTCCAGCTTCTGTCTTCCGTCTTCATGATCATCGGACCGATTATGGGGACCTGGGTGTATCAGCAGACCGGCATTGGCTCGGCTCTCTTCGCGACCGGCACAGCCTTCGGACTGTCCGCTCTGGCGATGCTGGGCATTCCTGCCGATCCGCTCCCTGCGGACAAGGCAGCAGGCTCGGGCTCTGTGCTGCGGGAGATGGCCGATGGCATCCGCTACGTCGTCTCGGTCCGCATCCTGAGGTGGCTGAGCCTCTCCTTAATACTGGTCGGCCTGGGAGTCGGACTCATCGCGCCGCTGTCGATTTTTCTCGTAACCGAGCGGCTGGGGCTGACAGCCCGGCATTTGCAGTGGATTACGATTCCTTACGGAGCCGGAGAAATTATTGGCGGCCTCATCGCATTCCGCCTCGCGGCCCGCGTACCGCCCAAGCTGTTCCTGACAATCGGTCTGTTGGTCAATGGAGCCGGAATTGCCATATGCGGCCTCTCTGCCGAACTGTGGCTGACGATGGCCGCACAATGTCTCGTCGCACTTTTTCAGCCGGCTAGCTCTCGCTCAAATTCAAACACAGCTTGGAGCTGCATAGGGGTACTGTCAGCTTTTTTAGATTTACATTTTCTTGAAGTGTTTATTGGCATGTACAGTAATTAAACTAACATTGGACTGTAATAAGTCGACATGGGATCTCCTTCAGTTGATTCGCATCTATGCGGAAAAACCATGGGAAAATTTGATCGCTGCACTCAACCGCAAGCCGACCCGAACATCTAGGGGACGACCAAAGCGAAATGGGAGACGTCCGAAAAAGGCAACGAAGTCGATGAAACCGAAACTGATTGTGAGGTAATGACAAACGAAAAATACTTTTACATATAATGGATAACGCGCAGGGTCTATTTCCAGCTCGACTTTTTTAGACCTAGCGCGGACATTGCAGATGTAAATATATATCATATATAGATGTTAATTGAAATTAGATTATGAACTAACCGCTCGATGCAACGCTAGTGGTACTTTTGCAGGAATTTCATCAAATAGCGGCTTAAAGAGCGAAAATTGATGCATCCACGCAGGATTTCACTGCCTCATCCATCTTCCACCGTTTTGCGCGTCGCCGTTTTTCCCGTCTCCAAAATCTCGGTGCGCCCGTCGCCGTTTTTCCGCCTGCACAATCTCGGTGCCCCCGTCGCTATTTTTCCCATCTGTACAATCTCGGTGCCCCCGTCGCTCCAACCTTTTGGCGATGCCCATGGGAACCCCCATGGCGTCAGCCAGAGCGGAAGCGGATGGGCCCGGATGCGGACGGACGGCTCCGGAGCGCCTGTCCCCGCCGCTCCAGCTCCAGCAGATGAGCGAGCGCTTCCCCCATCGCGAAGCGGAATTGATGGGTGGTGAGGCGCTCCGGACTGCCGAAGCATCCCACGCATACGTCGTATGCGGTGCGTGATCCCTCCGCCAGCAGCGCCGCTATGGCTGCAAGCCGCTCCTCATGGTGGCGCAGCAGCTCATCGATGCGGGCCGTATAATGGCGGAACGGATGGCGGTGGCCCGGCAGCGCCAGCTCCACCTGGAAGCTCCTCAGCCTCGCGAGACCGTCCAAATATGATTGCAGCGGCTGCGGGTCGCTCCCCGGCATATAGCTCACATTCGGCGAAATCTGCGGCAGCACATGATCCCCTGCCAGCATCAAGCCGCTGGCGGCATGATAGAAGCTGAGATGACCGGGGGCATGCCCGGCCGTCTCCAGTACGTCCCAGGTCCGGCCGCCGAACGCGGCCTGCTCGCCGTCGCGAAGGAACTCCACCTCAGGAAGCGGCGCGACGAGCGGCAGGAAGCCGTCCATATGCGCCTCGATGGACGCGACGATCGGGGCCGGAACGCCATGCTCCGCGAACAAGGCCATCATCGCTTCGGCCATCCGCTGGCCCGGCCCCCACATGCGCAGCGCATGCTCCCACCCGGTCTCCGAGATCGATACCGGGATGTCCAACTGCCGCTGCAGCCGCCCGGCCATCCCGAGATGATCCGGATGGTAATGGGTCAACACAATCCGCTCGACGGGTCCGTCCAGCTCGCCCAGCAGCGCCGCCCAGCAGGCTTCCGCCTCCTCGGTTCCGAGGCCCGGATCGACAATCGTATATCCTTCCGGCCCGGTTAAGATATAGCTGTTCACCCAGCGCAGGGAGTACGGAACCGGAATGCGCGCCTGCAGCACGCCGTCGGCCGGACGGTGAAGCTGGACCGGACGGTCCCCTCCCTCCTGCGTATGTCGGATATCGCTCACCTATGTATACCTCCCTTTCCTGCCCGGGAACTGACTCCGGGAGCGCCGCGGATCCATGCGGCCGAAGCCCTCTTCCAGACGGATCATCGCCGTCCGGCAGACGGCGGAAGCCGATGTCCGGCGGGCTAGGCTGGACGGCTCGCTATGGCCGGCGTCCAACCATAATCATGCGCTTGGACTGTCCCTCGTCATAGGCGGCGCCGTCATAGCCGCCATATACCTGATCGATGACAAGCCCGGCCTCGTCCATCATGGTCCGGAAATCCGCCAGTTCATACAACCGGACACGTTCTTCATAGTGACGCGGCTCCCCGCCGGAAGCATCCGTCAGGGATATCTCCTTCTTGACGAAGCCGTTCTCGATGCGGCGCCGCTCCTCGATCCGCGTCCCGCCGTCCGCCCGTTCCGAATGCGGCACCAGGTGCTGCCGGACATAGGATGGATTCAGAAAATCGACGATAAAGCGGCCCTGCGGCTCCAAAACGCGATAAATCTCCTGAAAGACGCGGGCATTGTCCGCATGGTCCGCAAAATAACCGAAAGACGTAAATAAATTCACGACCGCATCATACGGTCCGTCCACAGGCAGCTCTCTCATATCGCCGCGGAGAAACTTCACCTGGCCGCGGGTGTCGTGCGCCATCGCCTCCTCCAGCAGCACTTCGGACAAATCTACCCCGGTGACCCGGTAGCCCGCTTCCGCCAGAGCCAGCGCATGTCTGCCCATGCCGCAGCACAAATCGAGGATCGATGAGGACGCCGGCAGCCGAAGCCACTCCATCATCCCGTGCACTTCCTGCGTCGCGCCCTGAAAATCCCGGTGGCGGTATACGAGCAAATAATCGCGGCCGAAGCTTCGTTCATACCATTCTGTCACTGCAATCACCTCTTCTATTCTATACCTCATTGTAACGGCTGCATTCGCTTTTGCATAGGTGTGCCAGGTGCGGATCCGCCGGTCTGTCGTGACCGTTCGGGAGAACGGAGGTGATTCTCCATGCATCCTCAGCCAGGCAATCCGGGGACGTTAGATAACGGCGCTCCGGCTGCCATCAGCCAAAAAGACCCCGCCTTCCCAGCGAAGTTCGCATAAGTTCCGTTCAATTGAGCAGCGCCCGGATCAAGCTCCATGCTGCATTGAAGATAAAGCGGAGATCCGGCCCTTCAATCCGCCCGTGCCGAGGCCTGCGGTCATCTGGCGCTGCAGCGGCGCGTAGGCGGTCTTTTTACTTCCCCCGGATCGTCAAAAAGCCCCGGGCGGAAAAGAACGAAGCTCGTCCTTCTCTCTGCCCGGGGCATTCATTGGCGTACCAAAGTGTGATCTTTTCTGCTATTCAGTTCATCGGTTCCAACGGCTTCGCATTGCCGTAATTCGGATAGGCCCGCTTCGTCGGCGCCGCCCACTCGACTGCGTTGGCGATGACCCGCTTCACGTTCTCGTTGTAATACGTAGGATACGTTTCATGGCCCGGACGGAAGTAGAACACTTTGCCCATGCCGCGATGGTAACAGCAGCCGCTGCGGAATACCTCGCCGCCCGTGAACCAGCTGACGAATACCAATTCGTCCGGCTGAGGAATATCGAAATGCTCGCCGTACATTTCCTCCCGCTCCAGCTCGAAGTACTCCCCGATGCCTTCGGCAATCGGATGGTTCGGAGCCACGACCCATAACCGCTCCTTGTCATTCGCTTCGCGCCATTTCAAATCGCAGCCTGTTCCCATCAGCTTTTTGAAGATTTTGGAGAAATGGCCGGAGTGCAGAACGATGAGCCCCATGCCGTGCAGCACCCGCTGATGCACGCGCTCCACGATGGCGTCATCCACCTCTTGGTGAGCCATATGCCCCCACCAGATAAGGACATCGGTATCGTTCAGCACCTCTTCGGTCAGGCCGTGCTCCGGCATGTCGAGGGTAGCGTAGCGGATATCGTAACCCGGGCCCAAGCCATCGCCAATCGCCTGATGAATGCCCTTCGGGTACACTTCGGCAACTTTGGGGTTGTTCTGCTCATGCCGGTATTCATTCCAAATCGTTACTTTGCGTCGCTGTGTCATCGTTGTCTGCTCCTTTCGCGCCCCGCAGGGCCCGCCATGCATCGGGTTGATGACGGGCTTGCGAAGCGCGGCTTCCATCTTGTATGTTGCGATGCTCCGTTGCGCAGCCTGTTCCGGCGGCTTACACCCACCACATCTCGCCGAGAGGCTCTTTCATCAGCAGCGGCTGCAGGTTTTGCACCGCTTTGGTGAAGCCTTCGTCAATGGACATCAAGCCGTCTTCATGCTCGATGCTAACCACATAATCGTAGCCGACCAGACGAAGCGCGCTGACGATATCCGCCCACGTTTTCACGTCATGACCATAGCCTACGGTGCGGAACTGCCAAGCCCGATCGAGCATCATCGTATACGACTGCATATCGGTAACCCCATGCTTGTTCACATTGATCGGATCGATGGTCGTATCCTTCGCATGGAAGTGATGAATCGCGTTTTCCTTGCCGAGAATGCGGACCGCCTGCACCGGGTCGATGCCCTGCCACCACATATGGCTCGGATCCAGGTTGGCGCCAATCGCTTCGCAGGTCGCTTCGCGGAGGCGAAGCATCGTGCCCGGGGAATGCACCGAGAACCCGCCGTGCAGCTCCAATCCGATCTTGACGCCCCGATCCTGGGCGTACTTGCCGACTTCCTTCCAATAAGGAATGATCTTCTCGTTCCACTGCCAGTCCAGAATCTCCTGGTAATCGTTCGGCCATGGCGCTACCGGCCAGTTCGGGTACTTCGCGCCCTCATGATCCCCCGGACATCCGGAGAAGCCGTTGACGACCGGCACGCCCAGCTTTGCCGCCAGATCGATCGTCGCCATGAAATCGTCATGGTATGCCTTGGCGATATCCTTCTGCGGATGGAGCGGGTTGCCGTGGCAGCTCAGCGCGCTGATGATCAAGCCGCGGGACTCGACCGCTTCCTTGAATGCCCGCTGCTTCGCTTCGTCAGCCAGCAGCTCGTGCGGATTGCAATGCTTGTTGCCCGGGTAGCCTCCTGTTCCGATCTCTACCGCTTCGACTCCTTTGGCCGCTACCGTATCGAGCGCCTCTTCCAGTGACAATTGTCCGTACAGTACCAAAAATACGCCTAGTTTCACGTCGCTTCCTCCTTCAATTATGCTGGTTCCTCATGAATGTCTTCGCCGTCCAAGCTATGGCTTATTGGCGGGCCAAGCTATGTCTTAGTCGAAATAGATGGCTTTGCCCGTGCGGGACGACTCGTAAATGGCCTCCAAAATTTCCGAGACCACGCAGGCCTGCTCCGGCGTAACGACAGGCTCTTTGTCCTGCTCGATCGCCTCGATCCAGAGGCGCATCTCCAGGTCCGGAGCATTTTCGGCCTCTCCGTCATAGAAGTCGACCCCGCCGGCGGTCAATTCGATCTTCTGGTCATACAGGCGGCCGTATTTCTCGCCGTTGATGTTGAGGCCGTTCCACATGTCGGCCCCGGCCTCGGTGCCGCACAGCGTGCACTTCGCTTCTCCGGACTGCGCAACGTTGAGCGCCCAGCTCGATTCCAGTACGATCGTGGCGCCGTTTTTCATGACGATCATGCCAAAGGCGGAATCTTCGACCTTGAATTTCTCCGGATCCCAGGAGCCCCATGCGTTGGCCGCGTTCGGACGGCTTCCGAGCTTGTGGAAGGAAGAGCCGAGCACGATCTTGGGCTCGTAGTTGTTCATCATCCACAGCGTCAAATCAAGCGCATGCGTGCCGATATCGATAAGCGGGCCTCCGCCTTGCTTCTCTTCGTCGAGGAACACGCCCCACGTTGGAACGGCGCGGCGGCGAAGCGCATGGGCTTTCGCATAATAAATGTCGCCCAGCGTTCCGTCCTCGCACAGCTTTTTCAAATATTGGCTGTCCGAGCGGAAGCGGTTGTTGTACCCGACCGTCAGCTTCTTGCCCGTGCGCTTCGCGGCCTCGACCATGCGGCGCGCATCCGCCGCCGTCTTCGCCATCGGCTTCTCGCTCATGACATGCTTGCCGCTCTCCAGGG
Source organism: Paenibacillus dendritiformis (assembly GCF_015845845.1). Taxonomy (GTDB): domain Bacteria; phylum Bacillota; class Bacilli; order Paenibacillales; family Paenibacillaceae; genus Paenibacillus_B; species Paenibacillus_B dendritiformis_C. Next base: position 38,609 of record NZ_LDIG01000296.1, on the reverse strand, counting down.
CGGCAATCGTAATCTCCGCATGGGAGTCGTTCGGCGTACAGACGTGAACGATGTCGATGCTGCCGTCTTTCAGCAGCTCCTTGTAGTCGGTATATACTTTCGCGTCTTCCGCGCCATATTTCGCCTTGGCTTCTTCGGCACGCTCCGGAATAATATCGCAGAATGCCACCATCTGCACATTGTCCAGCTTCTTGAGGCTTGGCATATGCTTGCCGTTCGCGATTCCCCCGCAGCCGATAATTGCGATCTTGTAGATGTTAGACATATTCATTCTCCTCCTGTAGGCGTTGTTCGCTATATAAGTTACTTGGCATGTCATTTGCTTAAATGAGTGAAGTTCCTATAGGGCATTCTTAGCAGCCCAGATTGTTCTTGATCCATTGTCTGCTGTTGCCGATGCTCTCCAGACTCGGACGCTGGCATTCATCCTGCTCGACAATAAGCCACTCCGCGCCGGCTTCCTTCGCCGCGCCGGCAATGGAGACCAGATCGAGCTCGCCTTCTCCCAGTTCGACGGTAAGCGGGCGTCCTTGGTCATCGCGCCGCAGATCTTTATAATGGACCAACGGAATTCGCCCCTTATAGCTCGCGATGACGCTAAGCGGGTCGTACCCGGCATACTGCACCCAGCAGACATCAAGCTCCGTGAAGAGCTTCTCCGCGGGAACGAGCCGGAACAGTGTATCGAAGACCGTATCGTTTCCGAGTTTTCTCGTAAATTCGAAATCATGGTTATGATAGCCAAGCTTAATTCCATGCTCAGCAAGCCGGTCGGATGCGTTCGCCAGCTGCTCTGCCGTATGCAGCAGCGCTTCGAGAGAGCTGTACCGCGATTCCTGAATCCCCGGGCACGCAATGTACCGGTTGCCGATCGCCGCGTTCATCTCGATCTGCTCGTCGAGGTGGTCGACCAACTGTTCGATGCTGACATGGGACCCAGCTGCAGCAAGATTCAGCCGCTTAAGCGCGTCCGCCAGTTCTTGCGGCTTCAGTCCGCCGTAGCCGGCAAATTCAACGCCTTCGTAGCCCATCTCCGCGATTTTTTCCAGCGTGCCGATGAAGTTCTTTGCGGTCTCGTCTCTCACCGTGTAAAGCTGCACTCCGATTTTCATGGACCAAGCACCTCTTTTAAATTCAATATTGGATAGGCCGCCTTATTCATTCGCCGCGCATTCCTCTGAAAAGGTTTACATCGGACTTCATTCATTGTGCCACATTGTATCCGGGCTGTGAATGAAGGATATCTTTTTTACATGAACAATCTTGCTATTGTCTGATATAATCGATGTATACGACAACATGAGAAATAGGGGGATTCACATGTCTCAGTCCAGTGAACCGCGGCAGGACATCTCCTTGCTGTTCGCCGGACATGCCCGGCACAGCAAAGCAATGACGCTCGTCATTCCCGATCTGAAGCACTACCTGGTCCGGATCCAGCTGGAGGGCAGCGGCCACACGTGGCTGGACGGAGGGTACCGGGAGCTGAAGCCCGGCGATCTCCTGATGCTCGGCCCGGGGGAGTATTATGATCTGAAGATTGGCTACCGCAATCCCGAGGCATCCGATCCGCTTCGCAAAGTGCACAGTCTCGACTATTATATGATTCTGAACGGCCCTTGGGTCGAACAATGGTGGACCAAGCGCGAGCGCCCGGGCAAGTCCGCGATCGGCATCGACGACCATCTGCTGTCCCTCTGGCGCGAGATAATGCAGGAGCAGCGCCTCTTCGGCTCGATCAAGGTGAACGATATTGTCAAGCATCTCACCTTCGCCTTCTTCGGCATGCTCGAGCGGACGCTAACGGAACGGACGCATCCGTCCTTCGTGAACATGAACCGGACGGCGCAGCTTGCTCACAGCATCAAGCAATATGTCGAAGTGAATGCAACCGAGCCGTTCTCGCTCCAGGATGCCGCCGATTCCGTTCAACTGAGCGTATCGCGGGCGTCCCATGTGTTCAAGGAGACCTTCCAGCAGTCGATTATGGATTACGCGATCCAGGTCCGGATTACGCTCGCCTGCGAACGTATTCTGCATGGCTACATGCCGCTGGAGCAGATTGCCGAGATGTGCGGCTTCCAGAGCTACACCTATTTCTACCGGACCTTCAAGAACCGGATGGGCTTGTCCCCGCGCCAATTCCGGGATCAGCGCCAGCTTACCGCCGAAACTTAAGCGCTTGCTTTTCCCGCCGGCAAACCTCACATGAGCGGAAGATGGAGTCTTCCGCTCTATCGTTCCTCCTTTTCCGCCATGGCGATAGAACGCGTTTTCCGAACTTTCCGATCTCCCGTCCCGGATTCGATCAACAATTCGATATATTTGTGTCTTTCCTTCCGCTTACCTTGTATTCTTTTTACCGATTGACTATGATAAGAGTGAAAGAATAATTTTCATATCAGAGCACTAATTTATCAAAATTTTTTTCATCTATCTGACCGTAAAAGGATGATTGGTTTGTCCACAATATTGCAGGCGATCCGGCAAAAGTTCGAAGAATATCACCCGCAGGAGCGGAAGGTAGCCGATTACATTTTGCAATTTCCGGGAAATGTAGTGACGATGGGCATTACGGATCTTGCCGAACAATCGGGCACCTCGCCCGCGACGGTGACGAGATTCTGCAAATCGCTCCTCTTCCGGGGATATCCCGATTTCAAGACGAAGCTCGCTGCCGACCTGGCTCAACAGAGCGTTCCGCTCACCTACCAAGACATCATTGCAGGCAACCCGCTGCCAGACATCATTGCCGCTATCGAGACCAACCATATCCGTTCGATCTCCGATACGACCGGATTGTTGGATCTGGAGACCTTGGAGCAGGCCCTGCAGGCGCTTCTTCACGCCCGGCAAACCGATCTTTACGGCATGGCCACTTCCGGTATCGTGGCGTTGGATTTTTATCAGAAGCTCATTCGTATCGGCAAGCAGGCATCCTGCTTCTCGGACCCGCATATGCAGATTACATCGGCTTCCCGGCTCGGACCGGGGGATGTCGCGTTCGCCATCTCCTATTCCGGCGAGACGCCGGAGACGATCGAGGCGCTGTTGTGCGCGAAGGAACAGGGAGCGACCACCATTTCCTTGACGAAGGTGGGAGCGAACCGTCTCGCCTCGCTGGCGGACATTCGGCTTTTCGCTTCCTCGCTGGAGGAAGGCATCCGGCGCGGCGATATGGCCTCGCGCATCGCACAGCTCCATATCATCGACATTCTGTTCGCGGGCATGACGAGTGAGCAGTTCCACGAGCGCATTCCGATGCTGGAACATTCGTACCGGATGGTGCGGAAGTATCGTAAAGTTAAAGGGAGGTAACACCAACACAATGAACATTTTGACGTTCGAGACCAATGAAGAATTGAACCAGAACGGGGCCGGCATTATTGCGAGTCTCGTGCAGACGAAGCCCCAGGCCGTGCTTGGCCTGGCTACGGGAAGCACGCCGATCGGCATCTATCAGGAGCTGATCCGGCTCTGCGGGAAAGGATATGTCAGCTTCAAACAGGTCACCTCGTACAATCTGGATGAATATGTCGGTCTGCCTTCCGATCATTCGCAGACCTACCGCAGCTTCATGAACAAGCAATTATTTGATCACATTGACATTGATAAAGCGAACACCCACGTGCCTGACGGCAACGCGGCCGATCTGGAGGCAGAGAGCAAGCGCTACGACAAAATGCTCTCTGACGCCTCCATCGACCTGCAGCTGCTGGGCCTGGGCCACAACGGCCATATCGGCTTCAACGAGCCGGACCGCCACCTGCAGAGCGGCACGCATATCGTCACGCTTAAAGAAGAGACGCGACAGGCGAACAAGCGCTTTTTCAACTCGATTGACGAAGTGCCGACGCAGGCGATTACGATGGGCGTCGGCTCCATCCTGAAGGCGAAGATGATCATGCTCGTCGTCCGCGGCGCAGACAAGGCGGATATCGTTCACCGCGCGCTGACCGGGCCGATTACGACAGATATTCCGGCTTCTCTTCTTCAGACCCATCCGAACGTCGTCGTATTACTCGACAAGGAGGCGGCAAAACATTTCCATGAATAAGTCAACTTTTACGGTGAAGCATGCCCGCGTCGTGACGCCGAACGGCATCCTGGCGGATGGCGTCGTCCGCGTAGAGGAAGGGCGCATTGTCTTCATCGGGACACCAGGACAACTGTCGGACAAAGATCTCGTGTGGCTTGACGAGGCCATCGATGCCGAAGGCGGGTATTTGCTGCCCGGGTTCATCGATGTGCATGTGCACGGCGGCTTCGGCGCCGACTTCATGGACGCGACAGCGGAAGCTTATGACACGATTACGCGCTTCCATATGGAGCATGGCACGACGGCGATGCTCGCTACGTCCATGACGCAGTCCCGCGAAGCGCTGGACAAGGTCGTCGCGGCAGTAGACGCTTATATGAAGCAGGATATGCCTTATGCGCAGCTGGCGGGTCTTCACCTCGAAGGGCCGTTCGTCAATCCGAAGTACAAAGGGGCGCAGAACGAAGCCTATATGCTCGATCCGCAAATCGAGTGGCTGGAAGCATGGGATACAAACCATCCGGGCGTGATGAAGCAATTGAGCCTCGCTCCGGAGCGGCAGCATGCCATCGAAGCGATCCGCTGGTCCCGGGATCACGGCATTAACGTCGCGGCGGCGCATACCGACGCGACGTTCGAACAGGTGACCGAGGCGGTCAATGCCGGCCTGAACCAAGCGGTGCATACATTCAACGCGATGTCCCCGGTCCATCACCGCAATCCGGGCGTCGCCGGCGCGGTCCTGACCGACGATCGGATTACGGCCGAAGTCATCGCGGACGGTCATCACGTGCATCCTGCTTGCATCAAGCTGCTCGCCCGCTCCAAAGCGCCGGGCAAGCTCGTGCTCATCACGGATGCGATGTCCGCCGCGGGCATGCCGAACGGAGCTTACGAGCTGGGCGGCCTCCCGGTCACCGTGAAGGACGGAGTGGCCCGGCTGACGGAAGGCGATTCGCTGGCAGGCAGCACGCTGACGATGATCGGCGCCGTCCGCTTCGTCATCGAGCAGGTGGGCCTGTCCATCGAGGAAGCGTCCCGCCTCGCGAGCATCAATCCGGCGAAGCAGCTTCGTATCGATGACATCACCGGCAGCATCGAAGTCGGCAAGCAGGCCGATCTCGTCTGGACCGACCGCGATCTGAACATCCGCCGAGTCTGGGTCAAGGGGCGCAGCCATATGCAGCAAGCCTAAGCCCGCTTCACATTCATGCTATTTATTATCAAGGCCCGTGCTCCCGAGCACGGGCCTTGACTGTCGACAATGGCTTTGCCGAGATAGGCCCCCTTGTAGACGGTGTCATTCGTCAATTCCTGATAGGCGGTCGATTCCATTCCGTGAGAACCAACTCCTTGTCAGACAACCCTTGCTCGGCCAGCAGCCTCATCTCCTGCGCAAGCATGTCCCGCAAGTACACCGGATTCGGAGAGATCCCCATGAACTCCTCCAATATTCGGCGGTCCCGATGCAAAGGGAGCCCCAGCGGAGCGGCCAGTTCGGCGTGAAGCACCTCCTCGATATGGTCATGCGGATAGAAATGAAGCGGGATGAAGTCCGGCAATCACGGATTGCTGCGGCAGAACGCAAAAAATTCATCATTCAGCCGCGGCGAGCGGATGGTGATGATCCGCCCTGGCGCGCAGCGCTCCGAAAGACATCTCCATATCATCTTCCATCGTTCCCGGCCAGAATGTCTGCAGCTCCGGTCATCCACTCCACTAAAGCTGCAGTATCTCCCGCCACTCTAGTCATCTGCTCCGCCAATACTGCAAGAATGCAGCAATTTCATTGACACGAGGTTGCGAAAATACGATTACTGCAAAAATACAGCAATTACCGTGCGGCGAGGCATAAATAGCGTTTAAAATGTCGAAATAATGTAATTTTTCAGGATTTTCTCGGAATTTAGCCTATTGAGGTTAAAAATGCTGCGCCTGTGCAGCAATTTTATGCGGGGACCCGCTTGCTTCATGCGCGGACCAGCTTGCCCTAACCTAACCTGTTCTGCCTTCCCCGGCCCCTCCCTTCCTAAGAAAAAAGACTGTCGACAGGACTTTGTCGACAATCTGGGCCCGTGCTCCTGAGCACGGGCCTTCTCTATGCAGTTGAAGAGGACAAAAAAATTAGCGTCTAACTGCCAGACCCTGTGTGCAGGCAGCCGGCAGACGACGCTGTGATCTATGGAATGCAAGCCGTAACGACTTGTTCCGGTTGAAATGTCTACTTTACATTTTGAGACGAGCAAAGTTTCAGTTTCTCCATGTTCACAATAAAACCGTATGTTTTCAATATATCTAATCCAAGCAATCCGTTATGGGACTTCGGAAGAATTCCAGCTTCATAGACGGGGTCTCCATTCTCATATGTAACACCGATTTCCTCGAGTACAGTAGGGCTGAATACAGTATGAGACGAGCCTGTATCAATCTTTTCGAAGGTGAATGACACATTCCTCATTAGAGGTATGATAAACGATACTCCCCGGTTCGGCTTTAAAAAACTCTCTATTAGCATCCTTATCGGATATTGTGCGGACAGAAGCCAATTCTGTTATGATTTTTTGTCATCTTCCTCACGGTAATCAAGTATGGTAAGCAGTACAAATTGGTCGGGAGTCGGGAAACAATTCTCTGACTTGTTGCCATCTCATCGAAATTCCTCACCTTATATATTATTCGTATCCTGCTTTCAGCTTATCACAATTTGCTTTCAAGTCGAGGAAGCTGATAGAGATGGTATATATAATTCGCCAAGTGTCAGAAACAACTTCTCCGTTACGGGACATGAGCAAAAAAATTAGCGTCTAACTGCCAGACCCTGTGTGCGGGCAGCCGGCAGACGACGCTGTGATCTATTGAATGCAAGCCGTAACGACTTGCTCATTCAAGAACTTCTGTCCTTGGTTGAGATGCTGCCGCAGGAGCAGAAGTTAACAATGGTCAGGGCGATGGGCTCATCATCAGATTTTTAACTCCCCAAGCTTGATCAGTTCGACAACCGCTTGCGACCGACCTTTCACATTTAATTTTTGCATCACGTTGGAGATGTGGTTTCGGACTGTCTTCTCGCTAATGAACAGCAGTTGCGCGATGTCGCGGGTCGTTTTGTCTTGAACAAGCAATTCAAAGACTTCGCGTTCACGGTTCGTCAACAGGAACTTGCTTTTGTGATCGCTACCCTTCAAGTGTCACCCCTCCTTGCCCGAATTTTTGTTATTTAACAAGGTTAAGGGATACAGTCAAAGTTATAGTATGAAGGACATTCTCACTTGGTGCGGTGCTTCTCAAAAATGGGCCTATCCTCTGCGGTCCCGTCACCTTTGCATAAATTCGGACCAAATGCTGAACGATAAGCCTTAGTATGTAGCGAAAAGGACCGCGTCTCTCCGCCAGCAGCGCAGAACGCGGCTCCTTCCCGTTTGTTATCTCAATCCGGGAGCCATATTATTCAGACGTCTCGGATGAGTATTGGTCATTTGTCTCGTCGATCCATATTCTTGTGTCGGGAAGATACGATAAACCATTTCTTGGAATTCTTGCGCAAATCCAGACAACGGACGGCCTTCTGCCGAGCTCTTCATGAACTGGTTCATCCGTGCAACGAAGTCAGGGTTGGCTGACACGTATACTTGATCGCATTGCGGCGCATCGTTTTTGACGATTTGAGCGATTCGTCCCTTCAGATCCGAAGGCACGTCATTGGCGCTCATATCCGCGCTGTTATTGAGTGTATGGCTCTTGGAGCGCGCATCCAGATTTCCGGTGCCGCCCGCGCGTCCCATGCTTCTATTCATGCCGGTTCCGCGTGTCGTTCCTTTGGCGTTAACTTGTGTATCAGTTGTTACGGCCACATAGGCGTTATTGTTCGTAAGCATTACGTTTGCCGTTTTTACGCCCTTCATTCGGGTGATCTTGTCGGCAATTTTCTTGCTCATCTGCATATTGGTGATGGTATGCGCATTGCCATAGCCTGTGCCGTTGCCGTTCAACCGGTTGCCGTCAACGCCATAACCCGTGAAGTTGTTCATGCCGTAATTTCCGGTACCGTAAGTCCCGAAGCCATTCATGCCAAACCGGTTGCCATTCGTGCCCAAGCCGTTCAGGTCGTCGTTGATGCCAAATCCGTTCGGGCCAAGCCCGTTCATGCCGGTTCCGCGAGTCGTGCCGCGAGTACCGGTGCCGTCGAGACCGTTGCGGGTTCCGTTGACGCCATTGCGCTGACCGTTAAACCCGTTTGTGTTGGTATCCAGATTCGGGTTCATGCCGAGCGGATAGATTCCGTCCTGAGCGGTACGGGTACGCATGTTGTTTTTAGCGCCTCTCGTTGTCACGTTATCGGGATTCGTCGTGCAGCCTGTCAACCCCATGGACATGACCATTGCCGCTGCCAGCGTGAGCAGGACCAACTTTTTACGCATCGCTTTTCCTCCTTGTGTAGATGATTTCAATTGGATTACCACCCCACTTAGCATGCGCCGACGCCGGGATGTTATCCCGATAGGTTTTACCGCCCCTGCCACTCCTTTCTGCGCTATGCAATTTTCCGCAGCAAGGCAGATCACTTCATGGATAGCCACCCATCCGGCTGTCCGACATCCCTTTTCGACATACCTTTTCGTTGACAACGAGATATCGGAGCCTTATTATTTAGTACCAGGTACTAATCTTAGCATACCGGAGGGAAACCTATGCCAATAACACGTTTGCATACGAAAGCTCGCATTACCGCTTTTGGCTCCTATGTCCCCGAGCGCCGATTGACCAATGACGATCTCGCCGCAATGGTGGATACGAATGACGAATGGATTGTTACCCGAACCGGCATGAAGGAACGCCGTATTGCCGCTCCCGACGCCTACGCTTCCGATCTGGCGGTGATGGCGGCCAATGATTTGGCGGAGCGCCATGGAATTGACTTGCGGCAGGTGGATGCGATATTGGTTGCCACGTCCACTCCGGATGCATTTTTCCCGAATACCGCCGCTCTTGTTCAGGCTCGGCTCGGAATGGATGATGCGCTGGCCCTCGATATTTCCAATGCGTGCGCAGGCTTTGTCAGCGGACTTCAGTTAGGGATTGGCTTAATCGAAGCAGGCCTGCATCAGCGCGTACTCGTTCTCGGAACGGAAGTATTGAGCAAAACCGTAGACTACACCGATCGGAGCACCTGCATCCTATTCGGCGATGGCGCCGGAGCGATGCTGCTCGAGGCGGATGACCGAAGAGACAGCTTTGTGGCCTCCTTGTCCGACACGACGGGCGATACGGAAGCGGTCTTGTACCGTCGCGCCACCGCCGACCGGATTGGAGAAGCGGAACTGAGAGAAGATGGGAAGTTGGTCCAGAACGGCCGCGTACTATATAAATGGGCGCTGCAGCAAATCCCTGCCGGGATTGGAAAGATCCTGTCCCTTCTTCAATGGAATGCGGATGCGGTGGACTGGTTCATTCCGCACAGCGCCAACCTCCGCATGATTGAAGCGATAAGCGAACGAAGCGGCATTCCAATGGAACGGACATTAACGAGCGTCGCCTATTATGGCAATACATCGGCGGCAAGCATTCCGCTGTCCATCTCCCTCGCTCTGAAAGAAGGGAAGCTGAAGCCCGGCGACATGACGCTGCTGTACGGCTTCGGAGGAGGCTTCTCACAAGCGGCGCTTCTGCTTCGTTGGCCTCGATTGCAATGAGTTCAAAAAGAAGACACGGCTCCCGCGAACGGCAGCCGTGTCTTCTTTTACTTTTGATTGGATTCAGGTTCATCCGGCTTCTTATCATCCTGCCACGTCTGAACCGCTTCCTGGAAGGATGCTTCGCCGACCGGATAGGCCCATCCTTCGCCATCCGGGATGATCCATATATGATCCTCCTTCATGTAACCGCCATATTGCTTCGTCACCGGTTTTTCTTGCGGCTGTCCGGGGTCAATGGCTTCCGGCTGCAGGGTAACCGTCAGCGACCAGTCCTGCTTCGATCCGGAGCCCGTCAAGGCGTCGGCCCGTTGCGGCTCGCGATCGATCATCAGGAAGCGGAAGGCATTGATAAGCGAGGAGGCTTTTTCTTGGGCAATGGTCTCGCCGTTCAAGCTCCAATTCTCCGTTTCATCAGCCGAATTTTCCTTTTTCGGCGCCTTTTTCAAATCATAGGTTTGTCCGCCCCATGACCACTTGAATTCCCGGACTTCCTCCAGCGCAAACGTCAGCGGTTCCTTCCGGGCAAAATCAAAGGCCGAGCGCTTCAGGCCCGACAAGTCGGATTCGGATACTTGATAGACCGTGTTCGTGCCATCTGTCCGGGCGTAGACCGTTCCGGGAACCGGGGTGTTCGCTCCGACTTCGATTCGGCGAACGTGTCCGCCTTCTGTAATGGAGTACACGGCAGCGGGATGATCAAGGCCGTATTTGGCCATATCGGCCGCCTCCTCTTCCACCACGGCTTGCCCGGCCACGCCGGTAAACGTTGTAATCCAATCGGTAACCGCATAAGGACTTACCGGATAATCCTCATTTCCCTGCACCTTCCAATCTTCCTTCACCTTAACCAGCTTCAACGGCTTGCCATCGGCATTCAATTCAATGGCGACCACTTGTTCCGCCGCCGCCTTCACGAGGACAGGCGGGGCTTCCGCTTCCTTGTCTGTCTCGATAAAGAAATGATTGGAAGATGCATACCAATACAGAATGCCGAAGACAATAAGCAGCAGAACGGCTGGCATCAGCTTTTTCATGACGCATGTCTCCTTCTCCACCACAGTCCCGCTCCAATCAGGAGCAGCACGGCCGGAAATCCGATGACGCTCACCCACAAAATCGTTTTTCCCTGAGCCGGCGTCAAATACGCAAGCTGGTAGGCGGCCTTCTCACGCGGCCGGATCGTAACCTGATCCTGATTCTCCTCCAGCCAATGGATGCTGTTCAGCGCGAAGTCCCGATTGCCCTGGGTATAGATATAAGCGTCCGCCATAAAGCTGGAACCGCCGATTACGACGGCTTTCGGCTGCCCGTCCTTCGACTGGACGACCGCTCCGAGCGTCAACGGACCTGCGATATCCTTGTCATCCCGTTCGCTTCCTTCTTGAACCAAGCGCGGGATATCCGTCTCTCCATAAGCTTTTTCAGTCGTGTGCAAAATTTCTTGCGCTTCGAACGAATCGTTGTTGCTAATCTTCAGCGGAATGCTTAATGACAAGGTCATCATCATCCGGTACTGGATCAGCTTCTCTGTCATCTCGTGCTGGTTATAATCCGGCATAATCGTGAACGGATCATACAGCAAGCCTTCAGACGGCTCGACGGCGACCGAGTTTGTGCTTTCGACGCCAAGAGATTTCAGCAGCCCGTGAATATTCGGCCATTCCGTGGCCATCTTTTCATTGAACCCAAGCGCAATGTACAGCTTTCCTTTGCCTTTCGCATACTTCTGCAGCAGCTCCGCTTCCTTACCGCTCACATCCTGCTTCATGCCGATTAGCATCACGAGATCGGCATCCTCCGGCACGCTGCCCTTCTGCAACAGGTTCAGCTCCTCAAGCTCCACATTATCCTCTTGCAAGCTGGTCCGCAGCACATTCATTTGCGCCAACGGCATCTCCTGATGCCCGCTAAGAACGTAAGCCTTGGTTTTTTTGTCTGAAGCCAGGCTTCGCAGCGCCTGCGTCATTTTTTCCTCGCCGCTGAACTGATAGGAATACCCTTGCCCGGCTTGGAACATTTCAAATAAGCCGACCGTTTTGCGCTGGCTTCCCTGCTCGAAGACGATCGAGCTCGCCGTCAGCTTGTACTGCTCGGCCAGCGAAGGCTCCTTCAACAGATCATATCGCTTGAACGAAATATTCCGGTTGCGCTTCGCATATTCCTCCGCCATGTCGGCAACCTCGCGAACCAGCACTTCATCATCGTTCGGGGTCGTGAAGAGCTTAATCGCGATCGGCTTCTCGACGGAAGCCAGCGTAGACAGCGTCTGCTCCGACAGGGTGAAGGATTTGTTCTTCGTTACGTCCCACTGCCACCCCGAGAAGGACTGGAATATATAAGTCATCAATACGAAAATCCCAACTACCGCGGCCGAGATCATTGCCGCATTTCCACGACGCAGCCATGTTTTCATCTTCATGTTACCTCCACCGCTTTCTGTCCAACACTTGAATACTCAGCACAATGAATACGGCGGACAGCGTCAAGAAAAAGAGAACGTCCGCACCGCTGATCACGCCCTTCATGAACGACTCCAGACGCAGATTCATGGCGAAGGGCGCAAGCCAGCTTCCCCATTCCGGAGAGGTGGATGCAGGCATATCAAGCAGCCAAAAGGCAAGCAGCATGACCACGCCCGCAATCGCCGCCACCATCTGGTGCTGGGACAGTGTCGACGCGAACAAGCCGACGGCGGCCATCGTTGCGCTGAGCAGCAGCATCCCGAGAACCGAAGTGAGCAGCACCGGCCAATCCAGCGGGCCGAAGAACGACATAATCAGCGGGTACAGCAGGCTCAGACAGACCAGCAGCACCATGACGACAAGCGCGGCCGCATATTTGCCGAGCACAATGTGGCTCAACCGGGCCGGTGAGGTCAACAGCAGCTCATCCGTGCCTTGACGGAATTCGTCCGCCAGCAGACGCATCGTCAACAGCGGTATTACGAACACATACATGAACACCGCGTTCCCCGAGACAAGCCGGAAGTCGATGATACTCGGCTGGAACATGACGAAATTCAAATAAAACATAATACTGGAAATCAGCACATAAACGGCAAACGCCGCGTAAGAGGCAGGCGAGGTGAAATAAGCTTGCAGTTCCTTGCGGAAGATCGCTCGAAATCTACGCATCTTGCACCTCCTCCTCGGTCGTAAGCCGAATAAACACGTCCTCGAGGCTGGTTGCGTCCCGCTTCATCTCGAGAATCGGATATCCCGCCTTCGCAAGCGCGAAAAAAATAGACTCCCGCGCATCCGTCTGTTCCGCCGGGATGACACGCAGCGCAACGATCCGAGCGCCGGAATCCGGCTGCGGCACTCCGGTATGATCTTCTCCGGCTTCTGTCACCGAGCCAGCTTCATCCGCGTTCGCAGGCTCCGCCTCCATGCCGGATGCTGCCTCCGCAGCCGGGTTCCCGGAAAGCGTATCGGTAATAGAATCAGCCCCGGCACCGCCATTCTCTCGCTGCTCCTCCGTTCCGTTCCCGGCGTCAGGTTCTTTTACATCCGCAAGGACATCGACGGACGCTACCTCGGGAAGGGCTGTCAAAATCGATATGATTTCAGGCTCGCGTCCCTTCACTTCCAACTGCAGCGAGGAGGCCTGTCCCATAACCGATCCAAGCCGATCCTGCCGTTCATCCAGCACAAGACGGCCCTGATGAATAATGAGGACCCGATTGCACAGCGTATTCACCTCAGGCAAAATATGAGTGCTGAGCAGTACGGTATGCTGCTCTCCCAATTCGCGAATCAGCTCGCGTATCTCGATAATCTGGTTCGGATCGAGCCCGGACGTCGGCTCGTCCAGCACGAGCAGATCGGGCTTGTGAATAATGGCTTGCGCCAAGCCCAGCCGCTGCTTGTACCCTTTCGACAAGCTGCGAATAATCTGCTTTTCTCTTCCGCGCAGCCCCAGCTTGTCCAGCATTTCGGCGATGCGCTGCTTCTGTTCCCGGACAGGGACTCCCCGCAGATCCGCGATAAAGGATAAGTACGCCTTCACCGACATGTCAGGATAGAGGGGCGGAGTTTCGGGCAAGTAACCGATTTTGCTTCTGGCCTCGGCGCCGTGCTCCGCCATCGTCAAGCCGCCGATCGAGATGCTCCCGCGAGTGGGGTTGAGATACCCCGTAATCATGCGCATCGTCGTCGTCTTGCCTGCCCCGTTGGGCCCGAGGAAGCCGACTATCTCGCCTTGCTCGATGGCGAACTGAAGATCTTCCACGCCCCGGCGGTCGTCATACCATTTGCTGACGTTGTTCACTTCTAACATCGTAGACCTCCCGTTTCCTTTGCGATAACGGACGCACCGCCTGCCGGCGGCGCGCCGCAGTCTCTCTCACCGATCATAAGCCGATATATCTAAAGCAAGATTAAACGGAAATGAAACGAAACTTAAAAAAATGTGTCTATTTTGTGAACGGTCAATATTTTTTTCGAAAACGCTTGCCTCGGTGCATCCGGGAGCGATGGATCCCCTTCCCCTTCCCCTTCCCCTTCCGCCTGCGGGCTCGCAACGCCCGCGGCCAATGGCGCCTGCGGCGGCGATGTCGCCCGCCCCGCCTCACCCTCCGCCTGCCGCGCAGTCGCGGGTGGCGGAACAAGGGCAGCCGCAGTTGGTCGTCCGGTGAACCTGCGGGAGACATAACGCCGTACAGGATGTCGGCGGGAATCCGGCGTGCCTGGGGCAGCAGTGATGCATATTCCGACATGCCGGGAGCAACGCAGCGGTACGTGCCGCTATCCGATTCGGCGACGAACACATCGGGAGCATCCCCTTGGATGACTTGGTATTTGTGCCGCTGGTGAAGGACCTGACTAATAAGCAGCTTCTTCAGCCGAGCACGGAACACGGCATGGCCAAATACCCGAACTACGTTCTTCCCGTTGCGAATGCCCGCCCTTCTCCATACCGAAGGGCTGCGGGTCGCATTAACAACGGCCTGTGTCAGTCGCTCCTCGTCCCCGGTCTCTATCGAGTAAGCGGAGTTCCCCGTCGCCGCTAATATTTCCGCTAACCCGCCTGACGCGTAAGCAATGACCGCCTTGCCGAATATCATTCCTTCCAGGGCCGTTAACCCGAAGCCCTCCGGCAGCAAGCTGGGCACCACGACAATATCCATCGCCGGATACACATGCTGCACCGACGCCTCGAAGCGAATGAACCGGAACCGATCGGCGTATGGCGAATTCGCAATCATCCCGAGACAAGCATCGTAGTAACCGTGATCCGTCGGCTCTCCGAGGATGACGAAGCGGGCGAACGGCCTCTGATCCGCCACTCGAAGCGCCATTCGGACAAAATGGTCCAACCCTTTTTCGGGATAGAAGGAAGCCGCTATATATCCAATCAGCACATGTCCTGCTGCTATCCCCAATTCTTTTCTCTTGCTGCGGCGAAAGCGGGGCCAGGAGCGAGGCTGAAGCGCGTTCGGGTGCCACGATGGAGGCAGCAGATAGAGCGGGGTGTCTCCCGCCGCAGGGCGGATCGGTTGAAGCGTCGTCTCCGATGTACCGATAATGCCATCGGCATGCGAGCTGATAAGCTCCGCGGCGAGGGAGGTGTGCGGAGTAGCGGCGATGGTCTCATTGATGACCCACAGGGTTGGAATTCCCAGCGATGCGGCTGCGGCGGCCGGAAGCTGGTGGATCGCCGTATTCGTCAAGACGATGTCGGGTTGCATATACCTCAGCAGGCCGACGGTAGCCTCGAATTCGGGAGTCCGCTTCCAACGCTCCCATTCCTCCGGGAGATCGGCGTCCGGCCGGATGAGAGAATACATCAGCGGGCAGGGCATAATCTCGCTTCGAATGCCGGCTTCCCGGGCCAGAGCCGATAAGCGGCCTTCCTGCGGCACGATGATAATGCATTCATACCAGGTCCTTAACTCGTGAGCGAGAAAAAGAAGATGTTTCTCCGCCCCGGTAATAAAATCTTGGTTGCACATATGCGAAAATAACATCATTGTCGGTTTCATTTGCGTGGCCCGTTCCTCGTAAGAGATACGGAAGCCTTCACCTCCAGAAGCAATGGAATGGCATAGGATGGCACCGTCCCTGCGATCGTGCCCTTCTACTCGAATATGGTAGCCAGCACCTGGTTCAAGCGGTGCGCATACGTATGTTCGCGCATCGTCCGGGCCAAGGCGCGGAGCGCGATCTCCCGCCGTTCTTGTTCATGGCTTAAATAGTAGTCGATCTTGGCCAGCATCTCTTCCGGGGAAGAATAGGTCTCTATTTCCGCGCCGGGGGTATAGAATTGGGAGATATCCGATCGCACGTCCGTCAGCTGCAGCGTTCCGCAGGCACAGATTTCGAAAGTCCGCGGGTTCGGGGAATTGGCCGGAATATTGATCCGGTTCTGGTTGCTCGACTCGTCGTCATGACCGCGGTGCAAATTAATGACAATCTTGCTGCCGTTGTACACCTCGGACGTCTCATACGGGTCCATCCAGCGGTTCAATTCGATCTGATGGGCGTATTGAGGAAATTGAGACAGCCGTTCCCACCATAAGCCGGTCAGAACCAAGCCTCGCTTCATCAGTTGGGGCAGAATCGGCTCTATCATCCGAATCCGGTTCCAATAGGCGGATCCGATGAAGCTGATCCCCCTTCGTACCTTAGCGGGGCTGCGAAGAGGCCGGAAATGGCCATGATAGACGCCAAACGGCAAAAAGTGCACGTTCGCCCCAAGCGAACGGTAATACTCGACGCTGTTCGCTTCCAGAGTGAAAACATAGTCATAATGCGTCACTATGGAGCTCATCATATCGGTGTAATAGGGATCGTCCGTAATCCATAGGGCAGTTCGGATCCCAAGCGCCCGCACCGCATCCACTTGCTCCACCGGAAGATCCATGCCGTCCAGGGCAAAAACCAAATCGGGCCGCTGTTGGCCCGCCACGGCGGCAACGCCATCCCGCGGCCCGCATACCGACACTTGGCTGACCAGTTCCTGCCATGTGTTACGCATGCCTTCATCCAGCGGGGCATAAGGATACCCTTTGCCCGTTGTCACATAGCAGACATGGAGCGGCCGCATCGGTATCGGCTCCCTCGGCGTCTTCATAATGACATCCGCCCGTCCGCGCAGATAGCCTTCCTGGAATCCATCATTGAACCCTGCGTTGCGTCCTTGATGACGGGCGTTGTATCGAAATTGCTGATTCATATGAATTCGGGCTTGCTGCCTGCGTGAGCGTGATGTACGCATGGGATCGCTCCTTTTTACATTCATTTCTAATTGGCATTTGCGAGGCGGCAGACGCCGCCTCGCAAATGCTGTATCGGTAGTCTAGCATCCCTTCATCATATGCCGCTCCGTCAGGTGCATCATGGACGGTTATCCATCCATGGTCAAAAAGGGCTTCCGAGCAAAGAAAAAACAGCCAGCGGCCGCCGATTGCGGCAAGCATCTGACTGTTCATAGGCCTATCCTGTATGTTCGGAATATGTCAACTGGTGGCCATCCTCGAAGCCTTTGGCAAAGCCGACATTGTACCCTGCCTGATAAGAGCCGTCATAGCCCTTTTTATGGGATTGAGAAGAACCTCTCCTCCCCCGGCGGACGATTCGCAGCCCCCTTCTCCGCCGGTTGCGGGAGCGGCCGGATAGACGCCGGCCAACTCCTTTGCGGGCGCGAACGGGGCCGCTGCGCACGGTCTTGCGCCCCGGTCTTCGTGTGTGTGAACTCTTTTTCAATAGATTCTCCCTCCTGTACTCCTGGGGTCAAGTACGGCTCTGTCGAAATAAGCTGGATTGAACCAGGGCGTTGCAGGGGTCCCGGTTGTCTTGTGACGGGAACGCCAGCCGGTGATCATGCCGCATAGCGCCAGCTGGTAGTTCGACAGCAGCCGGATATCCTCTTTAATTCCTTTGGCGGAGCCTTCCGCATGCTCGGTGACATCCGCAAGCTGCTCCAACATCCGGGCCAGCGCAGACTGGCTGCGGACGATGGCCTGTATCATTTCAAGCTTGACTTCATCCTCCTGCGATCTATGCATCATGCCCGTTTATCTCCCCAAATCACATTGAATCAAAATCTCCGCTAAAAGAGTCGCCTCCTACCCCGTCTCCCATCGACTCCGGTTCTCCCCGGTTAAGGACGATCTTCATGTTCCGGGCGAGACTGAGCTGGATTTTGGTTAATCCGTCAAGGACCTCAACAATTTGATCATGAATTTCCAACGGATCACTGATTTGCTCTTTATGATTGACAAAAGCGGTCTCCGTCAAATGATTCAGCATCCAATTTCGCGTTTTTTCTGCTTCCACCGCTTTGGCTTCCAAAATCATGGCGACATTCCACTGCATCTTGGCTATCGCATCCAGTATAAGATGATAGGAGTGCTCTCTGCTCAACCGGTCTCCCCCCTATCAATTCATTCTTCGCTAACGTCGTTCAATTCTTTGATAACATGTTCAAGCTGCTCGGCCAACGCCTCTTCCAGCTCCGCGATTCCGTTCAGGTAAGCCACGATATTTTTTGTTAATGCTGCGGATTGCGCCTTCAGTCCGCTCAGGCCGGCAAAATCGGGATTAACGTCGGGCAGGCCGTGAATAAGCTGTGCCATTCGGACCGCAACCTGACGTTCCGCGTCTAGAACGCGTGCCATATGCTGATGCGTATGGGACATATGAACAATAATTTGGTCCACGACGTTATGCATGCTTCTTCCTCCCCGGCAAAATAACGGATCGCGCACAGGTGATAGCTCCACTTCCTTGTCTTAACATATGCGGGCCACAGGCAAGTGTATACGGGCCATCCGCCCAAAACTGCCCACAACCGCCGCCTTTTCTAAAGCCCAGCCTCATCGGCAGTCAAAGCTTACAAGTGAAAGGAGGTAATAACCGGCGCCGGAATGATCGGAAGCCCCTCTTTCAATTCGTCTCTCTCTTTATCCGTTCGCGGCTGCACCCGGTTCTCCAACTGCCATCTGCGAAGGGCATGCTCGCTGATGATTTCGCGGTATTCCTCTCCTTGACGCTGGTACCATTTTCCCGCTTCGGTCGTGAATACGGCCCCATCTGCGATCTCCCCGTTCGGTTCGGATTGGCGCTGCCATTTGTCACGGGCAGCCCCCGCATCCATGGCCGGTCCCGTCGGCCAGCCCCGCAGGTCAATTTGCGAGACAGTTACGATCGGGACGCCGATATGGCCGACAAGCGGATATTTTGTGCCGTGCTCAACCCAATAGACCGTATCGGTCAATCCGGTGACCGCAACATGCGTCGGGTAGAAATCATGGCATCGGGCAAGTCTCGAACCCATGTTCGCTTCCCTCGCGCGCTGCACCAAGTTAAATGAATTTCCCCATTTGTCACGGAAAAATGACGCGTTTTTGTCATTGATAATCTCAAACTGTTCCCCGAGTTCCCTCATCGTTACGCTGCCGTAATGATGGATGAACGTATCCCGCGCAATCACGAGCTTGCGTCCGTTCAGGCGAACACGAAGCACATAATCTTCATCTTCGAAATTGCCGATCTCGAAGCCTTCGTCGAGATAGCCGGTCGTCTCGAACAGTTCCCGGCGGAATAGGAGGCAAAACCCGACTATCCGATCCGTTCCTTGCCATTTTCCCGCATTCGGCACATTATGTGTCGCTGCGAACGAATACATATCCTCAATGCTTTGATAAGGAACTTCAATCAGTTGTTCTCCACTGATGAAATTCGTCACTGGCCCGACCATTCCGATTTTGTCATCGCTCTGGAGGCAGTTAAGAAGATTATTGAGCCAGTTCGGAGTTACGAGAATATCGTTGTTCAGTATGCAGATCGTCTGTCCCTTCGCCATCATCAGCCCCGTATTAACCGCTCCAGCGAAGCCGCGGTTATGCTCATGGATATGGAAGCGAAGCTTCCCGGTATTCCGGTGAAGATAGGCAGCAGTGCCATCTGTCGAGGCGTTGTCGACGACGATGATTTCATGGGAGATCGGTGTATGGGACTCGATGCTGGCAATACACTGCTCTAACAGGCCGGCCTTGTTATACGTTGGGATGATGATGCTCGTGCCGTCGAAGGGAACTCCGTATTGGGCCTGCCCGACACGCAACCCTTCCGCATAGCCGCGGGCATATCCTCGATCGTATCGTTGTTGTCTGCTCCGTCCGGATGCAGCCCGCATGAAAGATGCGGGGACGCGCCGCTTGCCTGCGTGCACACGGCGAATGTCACGGCGGGAACGCACTGGTGGCATCTCGGCGCACCTCCTTCATTTGAGTTAAGATATTTGAATCTTGCCTTCTACTATAAGATTCGCCAAATGTCCAAAATCAATGGCGACCTTGCCGAACTGTTCGGCAAGGCGCTGAACCAGGATGACGGCAGGAATGCCTGCAGCGACAACAGCCAAATCATAATCATGCTCGGCGGCTTCCTCGAGAACGGCAGGAATGTCATGAATGCCTTTAACCGGGGAGATTGCACCAGCGATAACAGCTCCTTTGCCGGCAAGAACCGCGGCAAGCGAATGGGCCGTATTGCCGATGACGAGCACGCGCCTGCCTTGGATCAGCCGAGTCAAATAACCTTCCTCGGCCAACAAATAATTAATGGTAGATAAAGTAAACCGGCGTGGCGCGATTTGGATACCGTACGCTTGAAAAACGGGGAACAGCAGCCCCTGGAAGTTCGGTTCCGGGGCAACTGGCACGCCGATAATCGAAGCTGTGCGCACTGCCTCCGCCAGTTCATCCCGATGGACGTAATTCGGAATACTCATGCCCGAATATTCGAGGAATGTGCCCTCCCTCCGCACTAATTCCGCGCTCAGCACGGTGTCATGCGCCAATGCCATCAGTTCGCCGTCTCCCAGCCGCACGAGCGAGCACGGAGCGCGCTCCTGCAGTGCCTTCTCCAGCTCCTGGAACACTTCCTCCACTCCCATCAGCGGCTTCAGCAAATGGCGGACCTGCTCCACTCCCAAGGAGATGACGTGCTCCACCGAGATATCCGGAAGCAGGGTCATGTCAGGAAGGAACCGGGCCAGGATGCGTTCCCCGCCCTCATACTTTCCTTTGCGGAACCCGTCCTCAAAACTGAGCCGCCGTTCGGTATCCACGTCAGGCGGCGTCTCCTGCGTCGTGCCGGCAGCAGGCTCGGCAGCAGGCCTACGATTGCGCTTAATCTGCCGTACCGGCCGCTCCCCGGGCGGCTGCCGCCTGCGATACAGATGTGCTGCTCTGCGGGACAGGCGTCCCTTACGGCTAGCCCGCAGCATCCTTACACGAGAAATGCGCCGGCGGCGAACCGTAATTTTTGCCATTCATGTCTCCTCCCTTCCTGGCTTCATCTGTATGGCGAAGAGGACAGCGCGCCGGCTTCGGTATAGAAATCAGACAACTATCTTCCGTTCAAATACGCTCCGGACAGGACACGTTCCCACCATGAGCGGTTGTTCACATACCAAGATATTGTCTCCTTCATCCCTTCGGCCAAGCTTACGCTCGGAGTCCATCCGAGCTCGCGTTCGGTCTTGGCAGGATCAATCGCATAACGCAGATCATGACCCGGGCGATCGGAGACGAAGGCAATGAGCGATTCTGGCTTCCCTAGCTCGTTCAGCACCATTCGGACGACTTCCAGATTTGTGCGCTCCTGGTGGCCGCCGATATTATAGACCTCACCCGGCTGCCCATGCCGCAGCGCTGCGTCAATGGCTGCGCAATGATCATTGACGAAGAGCCAGTCGCGCACATGGGAACCGTCCCCATACACGGGAATCGGCCGATCCCGAATCGCCTGCGTAATAATGGTAGGGATAAGCTTCTCCGGAAATTGGCGCGGTCCGTAATTGTTCGAGCAGCGGGTAATAATGACTGGCATGTCATACGTGCGGGCATAGGAGCGTGCCAGCATATCCGATCCAGCCTTGCTGGCGGAATAGGGGCTGTTCGGCATGAGCGGGGATTCTTCAGTAAAAAATCCGGTCGATCCTAGCGTTCCGTACACTTCGTCGGTCGACACGTGAATAAAGCGGGGAATGCTGTGGCGGCGTGCCGATTCCAGCAATCGGAACGTGCCTAGCACATTCGTGCGGACGAATGACTCCGGATCGGCAATGCTGCGATCAACATGGGATTCGGCGGCAAAGTGCACGATCGCATCGAATGCTCCCTCCGCCATAACCTGTTCCACAGCCGCCGCATCCGTAATATCGGCCCGTACGAATCGATAGGCTTCGCTATCGGCAATATGCTGCAAATTATCCGGATTGCCTGCATAAGTGAGCACATCCAGGTTCGTAATGTGCATTTCCGGGCGACGGGACAGCATATAGAGAATGAAATTACTGCCGATGAACCCCATGCCTCCGGTTACGAGAAGCCGGTTCATAACTCGACCTCCTTCAACTCTTGAGCCGCTTCATGCAGCGACTCGAACGTGCCCGCATCCGTCCACCACGATCGAAGCACATCATAGTGCAGCTTGCCTGCGGCCGCGTACCGGTTGTTGACATCCGTAATCTCCAATTCCCCGCGCTTGGATGGCGCAATCGCCTCAATATGCTGAAAGACATCGGTATCATACATGTAAATGCCCGTGACGCAATACGATGATGGCGGATGCTCCGGCTTCTCTTCAATGCGGACGATCCGCTTCGGATTGGCGCTGTCGAAGACAGGCACTCCGTATCGCTCCGGGTCGGACACTTCACGCAGCAGAACGCGTGCCTCGCCAGGCCTCTGATCGCCGAATGCCGCTGCATACGAGGCCAGATCGTCCCGGAATAAATTATCGCCGAGCAGTACGATGAATTTCTCTCCTGGAGCAATATACGGCTTCGCCAGCGAGAGTGCTTGGGCGATGCCCCCCGCTTCCTCCTGGATGGCAAAGGTCAAATGAACGCCATAAGACCGCCCGCTCCCATAATACTCTGTAAATAAGGAGGCTGACATTTTCCCGATAACCATAATAATCTCCGTAATGCCCGCCGCACGCAAGCGTTCGATGCCATAGCTGGCCATAGGGTGCCTGCCAACAGGCAGCAGATGCTTATTCATAAGCTTCGTCAATGGATATAGACGGGTGCCTGTACCTCCCGCCAAAATAATTCCTTTCATTCGATTCCCTCCTAAGAGTATGTTGGGGAAGCCGCCGCTCTGTGAACGGTACGGGGCTTACACGAATACGCTTCATATGCGCCCTGCCAGGCGGAGGATACAAATCATCCCCGGTTCCTCCTCTCGGCAATCTGCTCGCGTTGGTGCCTCTCGCTGAAGAATGACGCATTTTCCTCCCATAAGGAGTGAAATGCCTCCACATGATCCCCGATGATAAGCTCGGCTACCGGATTCGATGCGCCTACATTCGTGCGGCGTATGCGATTCCTTCCGATAACGTCGACCGCATGCACCGCTTCCGTGCGCAAGCCCCGGGACAAGGCAAGAATCTGGAATTTGGGAGGAACGATTAAATTCTGCACGCCAACGGTATCCAGCGCGCGGCGAGTAATGGCATGAGGGACAGCGGTCAGCGAATTGGCATGCAAATCGGCGCGGCCCAGACTGCGGTTCAGCCACTCTTTGCAGTGTGTAATTCCATCCCGCTTGAAGAAAGGTCCCAAGAACGGACTAATGTCGTTAAGAGCCACATCGACCCCATTGTCGCATGCCCATATAAAAGCGCCGAGCTCTTCCGCAGCAATCGGGATATCGGCATCCGCGAATAACAGAATCTCCGCTTGAGACAGACTCGCCCCGATAGCGCGCCCAACGTCATGGCCAAGCGCTTCCGGGTAGTGAACGATGCTGGCGTCCTCCGAAGCTTCCAGCACCGCCTGCAAGCTGCCGTCCGATGAGCCGTTCACCACGACGATGGTGTGCGACAGCGGCAAGCGACCGAGCTCCTTCAACACTCCTGCGATGCTGTCTTCTTCATTTTGGGCGCACACGATTGCATCTATCGGCCTCGTGGTCGGAATCAGTACGGCTTCCCTCCCGTTCTGGTACCTTCCTGTCGTAAATCCGGCTCTGTACGCTTTCGCCAACTCCCTGACTTCCGAGTAGGATAAGGGTTCCAGCCGGTATGGCGCGAGGAACTCGGTGAACCGGCTTTGCATGAAGAGGACGATGTCCTTGCACGTATCCAGCCCGCCCAATGCGGCATATTCGTCGCCGTGCCGCCTTCCCGCATCCTGGGCAGCCTGGAGCCATGCTCCTTTTGCCCGCGACTCGGGAAGCTGTATCTTCCATTGCGGAAGCTGCTTATGTCCGCGTTTCCGGAGCCGGCTTCGTCTTATCATGCGGCCTGCCGGCAGTCGCCGGGAACCCTTTCTTCTTCCCCGAATCGGCTGGCGTCGGCGGGCGGAACGGCGCAGTCCCCGGATAACGTTCTTTATTCTGCGGAAGGATCGCTTCCTTCTCATGGCATCATGTCACCCGCTCCCGTTGTCTGGTCAAATCCGAGTGGCCGCCCCGGGGGCCCCGCTGTTCCATCAGCCAGCGAATCGCCTGCAAATGATCTTGGCATATCAGCGGCTCGAGCGGATCCTCGCCCGGTCCCCGCACGCGTATCCGGTTCATGCGGCCAACGTCAACCGTATGCACCGCGTGGACATCCAGTCCGTACACGATAGCCATCGTATGCGCAAGCGGCGGGACGGACAGCGCGTCGGCACCCATCAGGTCAAGCGCCCGGCGGCTCAATGCATGGGGAACGGCCGTCAAGGAAGCTCCCCCCAGATCCTGCCGGGACAGCATGGCATTCAATGCGTGCTTTGCAAGGACAACGCCGTGTACATCATGCTTCCGGACAGGCCCCTGATAATTATTGAGAGCGACATCGACGCCGTTGTTCACCGCGTGAACGAAAGGGCGCAATTCTGACGCAGGCAGCACAATATCGCCGTCGATGAACAGCAAAATGCGTCCTGCCGCTACTCGGGCTCCAACGGTTCTTCCCTTATCGTGGCCAAGCGGAATCCCGAAGCGAAGGACGCGGGCTCCCATCTCTTCTGCGATGCGATCTGAACCGTCCGTCGTTCCGTTCGCGACGACAATGACCTCTGTGGCCGGATGCACCTGTGCCGCCCGTGTAATGACACGGGCCAGTGTCCGCCGTTCATTCAACACCGGGATGATGACCGACACCAAGGGATCGGAAGAACTATGGATTCGATATCGTCGTACCTGCCGGCGGGTACGCTTTCGCGCAGAACGATATCTTTTGGAATGAGCCATTGCACGTCTCCCTCTCGGGCAAATTGCACATGTATTTACATCCCATTGTATGAGGCATAGTCCAGAGTGCAACGGCTCATGTGCACATTCGGCCATCTTCCTTCCATATAACCCGGCGGATCGCCCCGGATGCGCAAAAAAAGCCGCCAGTTGGCATCTGGCGGCTTCCTTGCTTCACCGGCGTATCGGCGGCAAGCTAGCCGATCGCAATCCAGGATACGCAGCCGAACGGCTGCGACTGTGGATCTTTGCGGTGTACTTCCAGAACGGCGCTGTGCGTTGCTTGCGATTTCAGCACGGCATGGCATTCCGGATGATTGGTCATCGCGACAAGAACATATTGATTATTCGGGAACGGCTCATCGAAGGCAATCCGAACGTCTACCCGGTCTGTCTCCCCCTGAAGCAGAAATGCGCTCATCCCGAATTGCTGCAGCGCTCCGGCGCGCGGCATCGAAGTCCGCACGGGAACGAAGGAACAGGTCTCCGGTGTAACCGTTCCAGGCTGGAGCACAATCGAATCCAAGACCCCCTCTTCCAAATGCTCGGCCCGGATGCTCCCCGCGGCGATATGTTGGCCGGAAACTTCCCCTTCGCCAATATGGCGGCTCGTGACTTCGCCCGTACCGATATGACGGCCGGTGACCTCGCCCTCGCCGATATGGCGGCCCAATACTTCGCCTGCTCCGAGATGATGACCGGTGACCTCGCCTTCGCCAATATGGCGGCCCGTTACTTCACCCGCTCCAATATGATGGCCGGTGACCTCGCCTTCGCCAATATGGCGGCTCGTGACTTCACCCGCTCCGATATGATGGCCGGTGACCTCGCCCTCGGCGATATGGCGGCTCGTGACTTCACCCGCTCCGATATGATGGCCGGTGACCTCGCCCTCGGCGATATGGCGGCCCGTTACTTCACCCGCACCGATATGATGACCGGTGACCTCGCCTTCGCCAATATGGCGGCCCGTTACTTCACCCGCTCCGATATGATGGCCGGTGACCTCGCCTTCGCCAATATGGCGGCTCGTGACTTCACCCGCACCGATATGATGGCCGGTGACCTCGCCCTCGGCGATATGGCGGCCCATGACTTGACCCGAACCGATATGATGGTCCGTAACCGCTCCTTCGCAAATATGACGGCCCGTCACTTGACCCGAACCGATATGATGGTCCGTAACTGCTCCTTCGCAAATATGACGGCTCGTTACTTCCTCCGTACCGATATGATGGCCGGCTACCTCGCCCTCGGCGATATGGCGGCCCGTTACTTCGCCCGCTCCGATATGGCGGCCGGCTACCTCGCCTTCGCCGATATGACGGCCGGCTACCTCGCCTTCGCCGATATGACGGCCGGCTACCTCGCCTTCGCCGATATGACGGCTCGTGACTTCGCCTGAACCGATATGTTGACCGGCTACTTCTCCGTCGGCGATATGCTGGCCTATTACTTCACCTGCACCGATATGACGGCCGGCTATCTCGCCCTCGGCAATATGAGCGCCCGTTACTTCGCCCGCTCCGATATGACGGCCGGCTACCTCGCTCTCGGCGATATGGCGCCCCATGACTTGACCCGAACCGATATGATAGTCAGCGATCGTTCCTTCACAAATATGACGGCCGGTGACTTCGCCCGTTCGGATATGCTGACCGCCTATCTCGCCTTTGGCGATATGACGCGCAGTCACTTCCTCCGAACCGATATGCTGGCCGGTGACCTGGGCTTCACCGATATGAGAGGCGTTTATTTCCCCTGCCCCGACATGTTGGCCGGCAACTTCGCCTTCGGCAATATGGCGGCCGGTGACTTCGCCTGCTCCGAGATGATAGCCCATAATCTCGCATTCGGCGATATGGCGGGCCGTGATTTCTGCCTCTCCGATATGCTGGCCCGTTACCTCGCCCTCCGCGATATGACGGGCGGTGACTGCTCCTGTGCCAAGATGCTGACCGGCTACCTCGTTCTCCGCGATATGGCGGCCGGTAATTTCTCCCTCTCCGATATGCAGGCCCCTTACCTTGCCCTCCGCGATATGACGCCCGGTGATTTCGCCTGTTCCGATATGCTGACCCGTTACCTCGTTCTCGGCGATATGGCGGCCGGTGATTTCTCCCGCTCGGAGATGTTGGCCTCCTACCTCGCCCTCCGCGATATGGCGGCCGGCGATTTCCCCCGTTCCGATATGCTGACCCGTTACCTCGTTCTCGGCGATATGGCGGCCGGTGATTTCGCCCGTTCCGATATGACGGCCCGCTACCTCGTTCTCGGCGATATGATGGCCGGTGATTTCTCCCGCTCGGAGATGCTGGCCTCCTACCTCGCCCTCCGCGATATGGCGGCCGGTGATTTCTCCCGCTCGGAGATGCTGGCCTCCTACCTCGCCCTCCGCGATATGACGGCCGGTAATTTCGCCCGCTCCGATATGCTGACCGGTTACCTCCCTCTCCGCAATATGACGGCTGATAATTTCGCCCGCTCCGATATGCAGGCCCGTTACCTCGCCCTCCGCGATATGACGGCCGGTGATTTCTCCCGTTCCGATATGGCGGCCGGCTATCCCGACCTCGGCGATATGACGGCCGGTGACTTCACCCGTTCCGATATGATGGCCGCCTACCTCGCCCTCGGCAATATGGCGGCCTTTTACTTCGCCTGCCCCGATATGCTCTCCGGCTACTTCGCCTTTGCCGATATGGTAGCCCGCAACTTCGCCTTCCGCGATATGGCGGTCCGTGATTTCGCCTGCGCCGATATGCCAGCCGGATACCTCGCCCTCCGCGATATGGCGGCCGATGATTTCACCTGCTCCGATATGACGGCTCGCGACCTCGCCTTCCGCGATATGGCGGCCGGTGACTTCTCCTGCTCCGATATGATGGCCCGCTACCTCGCCCTCGGCGAGATGGCGGCCCGTGATTTCGCCCGTTCCGATATGATCGCCCGCAACCTCCCCTTCCGCGATATGACGGCCGATGACTTCTCCTGCTCCGATATGACGGCTCGCTACCTCGCCCTCGGCGATATGGCGGCCGGTGACCTCGCCCGTTCCGATATGGCGGCCGGCTACTTCTCCCTCGGCAATAAGGCGCCCGGTGACTTCTCCTTCTCCGATATGCGAACCGGTGACCTCGCCTTCCGCAATATGGCGCGCTGTGACTACCCCCGCGCCGATATGCGATCCCGACACTTCCCCTTCGGCGATATGACGGCCGGTGACCTCGCCTGCTCCGATATGCGAACCGGATACCTCGCCTTCCGCAATATGGCGCCCTGTGACTGCCCCCGCGCCGATATGCGATCCCGACACTTCCCCTTCGGCGATATGGCGGCCTTTTACTTCGCCCGAGCCAATATGCCACCCGGCCACTTCTCCCTTGGCAATGTGATGGCCTGTTACGACGCCCGCACCGATATGCTGGCCGGCAACCTGGCCCTCGGCAATATGATGAGCCGTTACTTCGCCTGCGGCCAGATGGCTGCCGACTACGGATCCGCCCGCAATATGCTCGGACTGGACAGCGCCGGCGCCGATATGCTCACTGGCGACCGCTTGCCGGCGGATATGCCGCCCCTCCACCGCCGCTTCCTCCAAATGCGAGGACTGGATCGCCTGCTCCTGCAAATGGATCGAGCCGACGCTCTGATGAGCCAGCTTCGCTGCCGTAACGGCTCCGGCATGCAGCATTTCCGTCTCGATCGATTCTTCCGGAATGACAATGGCCTCCGCCTGCGGCGGCGTTGCCGCAGTCGTTAACAGCTCCATGACCTCTTCGTTGAGATGCGACAGGCCGACCGCTCCGTCTGCCAATTGCTCGCTTCCGATCGCATCGGTCTGAATATGGGCGCTGCCGATAGCGCCAAGCTGCACATGGAACGAATGAACCGCGCCGCCCGCCAGCTCGGCGCTGCCGATCGCTTCCGGCTGCACATGCTCGCGTGCGACGCTGCCCGACTCCAGCTTGGCGCTCGTCACGCAGCCGTCGCCCAGGCTCCGTTCCGTCACGGCGCCGTCCTGAAGCATATCCGCACGAATGCTTGCCGCCTGCAAATGCTGTTCTCCGATTGTCTGCTCCCGCAGATGATGCGGAAGCACAGCCCCTTCGCTTATATGAGCGGAGGCGATCAAGCCGGGCTGGAGATGCTGGCTGTCAATCACCCCCGGCTGCAAATGGCGTCCCGTGACCGCAGCCTGCCGAATATGCTCGCCCGTAACCGCCTCCTTCTGCAGATGCTCGGCTTGAATCGTGCCGGAGGCGACATGATGGCTTCGCACCGCGCCGGCCAAGAGATGGCCGCTGCCGACTGCGCCTTCCGCCAACGCCTCGCCGCCGACCGAATCCGAAGCGAGATGCTCGCCCGACACCGAGCTGGCGGCAAGATGCTCCGAACGGATCACTTGCACCGCGATATGGCGGGAGTGAACCGAATCATCGGCCAGATGACCGGCCTGGATGGCGGCATCCGTCACATGCCCGCTCGTCACGGAACGGGGTTGAAGCTTGCTTCCGGCCAGACTGCCGTCCGGGATAATGTCGCCGGTGAGGACATCGGCCCCCAAATGCGCCATCGTAATCGTGCCTTTGCGCAGATGGTAACCCTGAATCGATTCCGCCTGGACGTGCTTGCCGGATATCGCTTCCAGCGCCACATGCTTCTCCATGATGGACTGGGGAGCGATGCTGGCCGCAGTTACGCTGTCCTCCTGCAGCATCCCTGCAGATATCGCTTTCGGCTGAATCTGATCCTCGCCGACAGAGTGCGACGCCAGATGGACGGACCGGATCGCCCCTTCCCGGACGTGGTGAGATCCGATCGAACCGGGGGCCAGCTTTATGCCGGTTACGGCTTCCTCCGCCAAATGATCGGTCTCTACGCTGGCCGCTTGCAGGTTCCGGGCGGCAACGCTCTCGTCGGCCAATTTATCTCCTGTCACGGCCGCATCGCCGAGATGATCTGTCCCGATGCTCCCGTCCGCGATATGCCTGGCCTGAATGGCTCCCTCGACCACGTGCTCGCTGGCTACGCTGGCTGCATCAAGCTGAACCGAGCCTATGCTGCCGGGAAGAACATGCTCGGCGCGAATCGCCCCTTCTTGGATGGCCGCCCCCGAGACCGACCCGGGCTGCAGTCGATCCGCCCCGACCGAATTCGGAGCGAGGTGCTGCGCCTGTACGCTTTCCTCCGCCAGGATGTCGGACGTGACGGCTCCGGAAGCGAGATGTGCAGCCGTCACGCTGTTCTCCGCCAGTTTGTCTGCGGTTACGCTTCCGTTCGTCAGCTTGGCGGTCGTGATGGACAAGTCGCTCAGTTTATCGGTCGACACGCTCTCCGGAGACAATTTCAAAGACGTAATAATATGGTCGGCCAGATGATGGGAATAGATGACTCCCGTCCCGATATGGCGCTCGCAGACGGCATTTACCGACAGCTTCTCGCTCGTGACGGCCTCCGGAGCCAGCTCGGTGGACTGGATGGACTGCGGATAGATATGTCCCGACCGAACCGCTCCGATGGCGATATGGTCTTCCTGCACCGCCTGCGGGCCGATAGCATCGGGCCCCACCGCTCCCTCCGCCAGATGATGCTGCTGCACGCTGGCATAGGCGAGCTTCTCCGGCGTGACGCTGGCAGACGCCAGCTTCCGGGCTATGACCGCTTCATCCGCCAATTGGTCGGACGAGACGGCGGCCGGAGCCAGCTTGGCGGTAGTGACCGCCTCTTCGCCAAGATGCCTGCTCTCGATCGCCTGATCGGCTACATGCCGGCCTTCCACCGCATCATCGGCAAGATGAGCGCCGTGAACCGCTTCCGCCATGATATGGATACCATTGACAGCACCCGGTGCAATGTGTGTCTCATTGATTGCCGCCTCAGCAATGTGAAGCGGCTCGACGGACTCAGGGGCCAAGTGCTGTCCGTCGACCGATTGCTTGGCGAGGTGCCGGGAACGGACCGCTTCATCCGCCAACTTCGTCGAGAGCACGCTTTGATCCGCCAGCTTGGAGGAGGTGACCGCGTGCTCGACAAGCTTCATCGTGCTGACAGATTGATCCGCCAGCTTGGCGGTAGTAATGACTCTGTCGGCCAGATGGCGGCTGCTGATCTGTCCGGGGCCGATATGACCCTCGCGAACGCTATCTTCCGCCAGATGACGGGATTGCACCACCTCGTCGGCCAGCGGCTCGCTGGTGACGCTCTTCGCTTCCAGCATCGCACCGGAGAGCGTGCCGGGCGCGATATGAGTGCTGTCGATCTGCCCGGGGCCGATATGGCGGCCCTCCACCGCCTGCATTCCGATAGCGCGGCCTTCAACCGCCCCTTCGCTGAAATGGCGGGCATCAAGGCAGCCCGGCGCCAGCTTGTCGCCGGTAATCGCCCCGGCGCGAAGCTTGGAGTTCGTAACCGATTCGGGCGCCAGCTTGGAGGCGTCAACCGATTCGTTTGCCAGATTTTCCGTGCGAATGGCACCGCTGCGGATTTTCTCCGCGGTAATCGCTTGATCTTGAATGAGATTCCCCGAAATAAGCAGCTCGCTCAAATGCTTCGCCTGGATCGAGCCTTCCGCGATCTTGGATGAATCGATCGTTTTGTCCGCCAGCTTCTCCGATGTGATGCTGCCATCCTTAATTTTCTCCCCCGTAACGGAACGGTCGCGCAGCTTTCCCCCGGACACGGCATTGCGGATTAAATGCTCCCCGGCTATCGAGTTGGGAGCAATTTTGGATCCGGTTACCGCCTCCTCGGCGATTTTCAAGGATGTAACGGCATAGTCCATCAGCACGTCGGTCCCGATGCTCTCGCGCCGCAGCTTCGATCCGCTGATCGAATAGGCGGCCAACTTCTCCTCCGTCACCGCTTCATCCGCGATATCATCGGTATAGATAAAGGCGGTTGAACGCGCCGAACTCCGCTTCTCGGCCAGCAGCTTCTCCTTCGCCTTGCGGGTCTCGGCGGCATTCGCTTCAGGCTGAGCGGGTGGCGGAGAGACCGGGGCGGCCGGTTCGTCCGTGCCTGGCCGTGCGGCGGCAGCATCGCGCGCTGCAGGCCCCATCGGCATTGTTCCCGGCATGTTGAATGCCGACGTATAGGTCGGATGCTCTTCTTGGCTTTCCTTGCGCGCGGGCCGGTCCTCTTCGCCCGGCCGGGAACGTTCCGTACCGGCATACCGCTTCGCTGCGCGCTCAATGCGGCGGCCGCTCCCTGCTTGACGGGACGTCGGCCTTCCCGGCGGCGTCAGTTCACCTGTCCCTTCGGGTTCTTCCGGTTCCACCGCTGCGGGCGGGTTCTCGGGAAGCAGCCGCTCCTCTTCGGCCTCTGCCGCCTCCGTCTTCGCTTCCAGTTCTTCCTTGACTTCGTCGGCGGACCGGTCCCGCTCGGATACAGCCGTGATCGGCGACAGAGCAATCTCTTGCTCCGGCTCTACGGCTTCCAGGGCAGCCAACGCATTGACGCTTGCCCTTTTGGCATCGTCCGGCGGCTTTTTCGTTGAACTGAGACGGTCCAGCAGCGATAACTCCGACTGGTTCGGATTGTCGAC
This sequence comes from Paenibacillus dendritiformis, assembly GCF_015845845.1. Taxonomy (GTDB): domain Bacteria; phylum Bacillota; class Bacilli; order Paenibacillales; family Paenibacillaceae; genus Paenibacillus_B; species Paenibacillus_B dendritiformis_C. Next base: position 6,135 of record NZ_LDIG01000296.1, on the reverse strand, counting down.
AAAGTATAGCGGCTTTTTGGGCGATTTCTTTAATCCCTTGGTTGTCCGCTTTTCATTTTTCTTTTTCATGTGCTCTCTCCTTTCCGTTCTATGCCCAACATATAGAGCATCATATGCGGTATAGGCCCATATCGTCACTCGCCTATATGGAGAGAATGAGATGTCAAGGAACGGACAAGATGCACGGCGGTTCCACGGACAGGGCCTGCTTCAGCCGGAGCGGTCAATGAAGCCGGCCCAGCGCTCCGCCGTCTTCTCCCAGGTGAACGTCCCGCGGACATGCCGGTCAGCGGCCTCCCCCATCCGCCGCAGCGCTTCCCTGTCCCGCAGCAGCCGGACGAAGGCGGACGCCAACCGAACAGGCAGACGGTTCGGCGGGACGAGCAGCCCGGTCTCTCCGTCCCGGACGATTTCCTGAATCCCCCCCACCCTGGAGGCTACGACCGGGACTCCTGAAGCCATCGCCTCCAGATTGACCAGACCGAACGCTTCCCGGCGCAGCGACGGGACGGCAAGAAGGTCGGCCATCGCGTACCAAGCCGGAATTTCCTCATGCGGGACATAAGGCACCATCCGGATGTGATGCGGGTACTTGCGCGCGAACCGTTCCAGACGGCGCACGTACGCCGTCTTCCAGTTCAATCCGTAAGAAGCGCCCCCGACAATGACGAACAGCGCCCGCGGATGCTCGCGGATGACCCGCGGCACGGCCTGCAGCAGCTCCCAGACGCCTTTTTGCGGAATAAGGCGGCCGACATACAAGACAATGTCCCGCTCTTCCCAGCCGCGCGCCCGTTTCCCTTCCTTGTAACGTTGGATCCCTTCCTCGCTCCAGCGTGAAGGGAAGCGCTCGACGTCCACCCCGAGCAAGTTGATGGCCGTCTTCTCCAGACATCCCGGACATGCCCGTATCACCTGCCTTTCCAAATAGCGGCTGTTCACAAATATCTGATCGGCGGCAGACAGCGCCCTTCGAAGCCCGGCTGGCGAGATTGCCTGTCTGTGCATGAAGGTGGTGGAATGAAGCTGGAGCCAGATGCGCGCGTGCGGAAAATGCTGCTTCAAGATCGGAATGTAGCGGGGACGGTTCTCGATCTGGATAATATCGGGTTGGAACGGAGCCATGCACCGGATCGCTTCATACACATACAACCGCAAGGAAACCGGTCCGACCCGTTCGACTTGGACGCCGCGCACCCATTCCGATTCGGCCTGCCCCGGCCATCTACGGCCGTACACGCGAACGTCCGCACGGGACGACACGAGACCCGTGACATTCTCGACCACTCGCTCCACCGAACTGCTGGAACCTGACGGATAAGGATAGGATCCTGGGGTTAGGATTGCAACCTTGGGCATAAGCTTTCTCCTTTCTAAGTGCTTCGCCGGACATGTCGGCTTGCGGCAGGACAGGTCTGCCAGCCTCCGCCGGTCAAGCTGGATCGGTAATTTGGACTAACATCCGTCTACACTCGTCCATGCGCGGCCGAAGGGGCGTTCATACAATACAGCAGCGACAGCGAGTCAGTGGACCAGTAGTTCAGAGGAGGTGCTTCCATGGCAGACAACCGCATCGGCATCCTGTTCAATTCGAACATGCTGCGGGGATTGCTGCGGAACAAGAGAGGGCATGAAGCCATAGCCTTCTACGAGGAAGCCGGGAGGCGCCACGGCGTCATTCCCTGCTTCATGCGCGTGGAAGATGTGAATGTGAGGCGGATGGAGGCCGTTGCGTATATAAGAGAAAGTACGGGCTACGCGAGAAGGCGCATCCCCGTCCCGTCCGTCATTCATAACCGGGCGATCTATTTTCGTGCCGGGGCTCATGCACGAGTCCAGTCGATGGTGAACCGCGGCACGGTTATTTTCAATCAGGTGAATCGATACGGAAAATGGAAGCTCCACGTTCTGCTTCAGCAAGATCCCGCGCTCGTGCCTCATTTGCCGATTACGGCCCCTGCCCGGCCGGGAACCGTCGCGGCAATGATGGACAGGTGCGGCGCAGTCGTGCTGAAGCCGGACAACAACAGTGTCGGACGCGGCATTATGAAGCTGGAGCGCAGCAGCGCCGGATGGACCATCGTCTACTCCAGACGAACAGCCGGCGGAGCGAGAAAGTGGCGGAAGGCGAATCTCCCGGGAGGAAGGCTGCCGCGCTTCGTGATTGCCCAGCTGCGGCGGACTCCCTATCTTGTGCAGGAGCTGCTTCCGCTCGCCCAGTATCACGATCGTCCTTTTGATTTGCGTGTCTCTGTCCAACGCGACGGAAGCAGAGAATGGCAAATCACCGGCATCGTCGGCCGGGTCGCGCCTCGGCATACCTTCGTTACCAACGTGGCGCAGGGAGGGACGGTGCATCGGCTCGAAGAGCTTGTTGCCGGCGCTTTACCGCATTGCTCCGTCGCGGAGGTGGTGGAGCGCGTCAGCGTATTCTCTCTGCATATCGTGAACCGCCTTTCGCGCAGCTTGAGCCATCTGGCCGATGTCGGACTCGATATCGGGTTGACGTCGGACAGCAAGCCGTTGTTCATTGAATGCAACGGGCGCGATCAACGCTACAGCTTCCGCGAAGCCGGCCTGCACGACATCTGGGAGGCCACTTATTGCAATCCCATCGCTTACGGAGCTTCTTTCCTGCAAAGCTAGCCAGGCGGCATCGTATGGATTATCATATTGAAAAAACAGGCGTTCTGTGTCAAGATAGTCCACAGAAGAGCGGTTTGCGCTCTCTTCTGCGGAATACAAATATACAGGACGCCTGTCCCGCTCCGCGGAGAATAGGCGCCTGCACTAGGTGATGAACAATCATGAAGAAACGATGGATGCGCCTGCTGACCGAATTGTCTTCCCGCAAATGGGTATCGCGCACAGCCGGGCGCGCGGCAAGCTCGGGATGGAGCCGCCGATGGATTCCTTCCTTTGCCAAGGCCTATAACATACAAGTGGACGAGGCGGAGAAGCCGATGTCTGAATACCGAACGCTGAACGAATTTTTCACCCGCCGCCTGAAGCCGGGGATGCGGCCGCTTGCTGCCGGCGAGGATACTTTGCTTAGCCCGGTGGACGCGCTGATTACCGGGATGGGGCCGATCCGGCAAGGTACGATCCTGAACGTCAAGGGGCAGGATTATACGTTGGACGAGCTGCTGCACCGTTCGCCTTACCAGCAGAAATATATGCATGGCTACTACTTCGTGCTCTATCTGAGCCCGACGGACTACCATCGCATTCATTCGCCGGTCACCGGCAAGCTGGTAGAGAGCGAGCACGTGCCGGGACGGGTTTATCCCGTCAATGACTTCGGTCTTCGCCACATGCCCCGCGTGCTGAGCCGGAATGAGCGGCTCATTACGTATCTTCGCCATGCGCATGGCGAAGTGTCCGTCGTCAAGGTCGGAGCGTTGAACGTGAGCAGCATCCACTATACGGACGGAACGCCGCTTCCCGCGTACGAGCGGGGGCAGGAGCTTGCCTACTTCGCTTTCGGCTCGACCGTTGTTCTATTGACGGAGAACGGCACATTCGAGCCGCGGGACGACTTGACTGTCGGATCCGCCGTGAAGATGGGAGAAGGCTTGGGCCGGCTGCAGGACACAGGGAACAGCCCGCGAACGGGAGAAGCATGAAATGCCCGCAACGAAGGATGGCCGCTTATCGATGAACGAAGGAACGTTCGCGATAAGCGGCCTTTTTTTGTCAGCGTATTTCGGAAGGGCTTCGCCCTGTGTACTGCTTGAACTGTCTGCTGAAAAAGAAGATATCCCGGTACCCGAGCGCGTCCGCCACTTCCGTTACATTCATCCCTGCATGATGCAGCAGATGCTCTGCCCGTTCAATGCGGGAGCGGATAATATACGTTTGCACTGAGGTACCGATCAGCTCTTTGAATTTGACCGAGAAATAACGCGGCGACAATTGGGCGCGCTGCGCCAAATCTTGGATGCGGTGATTGGCCCCCGGATTTTGCCGGATATAGTTGGCAATCTCATGAATCGCCTCGGAGAGATGATAGCTTGTCTTCCGTTCTCCGGTTCCTTCGCGATCGATGCGCAGCAGATGAATCATCAGCTGCTTGAGAACCAGCTTCGCCTCCTCCTCCGCCCCATAAGAGCGGGACAAGAACAAGCGGACGTAACGGGCCAGCAGATGCTCAAAATCGACTGTCTCCTCCAGAACGCGGTATGGCTCGGGGATCTCATCGACGGGACCTTCCACGTCAAAATGAATGTACGTCAGCGTCAGCGGCTTCTGCGCATTATGGGAAGCGACCGTATGGTCGCCCGGCCGGAAGAGGAAGCAGCTGCCTTTGCTGAGTTGATACGATACATCATTCAACTGCAGTTCTCCTTCTCCGTTCCATACATAAAAGAGATCATAATTCGGCATCGCCTTCTCGCGCTTATGCCATTTCCAGTTCGGCTCGCAAGTAATCTTCGCGCAGGCCGGCTTGATGACGTATCGGTTCGGTTCGGCGTTCAACACGGATGGTTCCTCCCTCCTTCCCGGATTCCATTCGGGAATTCTCTAAAGATGTGAATGTATTGCACCTTGTTCCACGCCTTTTATCATTTGCACTATTCTACTACAAATCGCTTCGTGAACACAATCATGCCGACCGCGAAGCTGCCGGCTTGCTGCGGGCGTCTTCGTTCCAACCCGTGACGAAAGCGGAAATTTGATGATATAATTAGGAAAAATCAATTTAGAATGATGTTGGAAGGATGGACGAAATGAACTCACTGGCTCAGCAATTGAATGACACGATTCAAAGAGACAACCCGAACATTTATGCCATGCTTTCGTGCCTCGGCCGCCAGATCTATTTCCCGAAGGAAGGGATATTAAGCCAATCCGCCGAAGCGGGGAACAAGGCGAAGCAATTCAACGCGACGATTGGCATCGCGACGGAAGGCGGCATTCCGATGCACCTGGACGTCATCCAGGAGACGCTGTCGGCCTACAATCCGAAGGACATCTACCCGTACGCGCCGCCGGCGGGCAAGCCGGAGCTGCGCAAGCTGTGGAAAGAGAAGATGATCAAGGAAAATCCTTCCCTTGCCGGCAAGCATATCAGCATGCCGATCGCCACCAATGCATTGACGCACGGATTGAGCATTGTCGCCGATTTGTTCGCCGACGAAGGCGACGCCGTCATTATGCCGGATAAAAATTGGGAGAACTACGAGTTGACCTTCAGCATCCGCCGCAGGGCCGAGATGGTCTACTATCCGCTGTACGACGACAATTGGAAGTTCAATAGCGCCGGACTTCGGGATGCGCTGTTCGCCCATCGCGACAAGGGCAAAGCCATCGTCGTGCTGAACTTCCCGAACAATCCGACCGGATATACGCCGGGCCGGGAAGAGGGCCAAGCGATCGTCAAGGCCATTCTTGAGGCGGCGGAAGCAGGCATGCGGCTCGTTGTCGTGACGGATGACGCTTATTTCGGTTTGTTCTTCGAGGATTCGATGCATGAGTCCCTTTTCTCGTCTCTCGCTTCCCTGCATCCGAACGTGCTGCCGGTCAAGGTGGATGGTGCGACCAAGGAAGAGTATGTATGGGGCTTCCGTGTCGGCTTCATTACCTATGCGGCAGAGTCCGAAGCGCTGCTCGCGGCGTTGGAGCAGAAGACGATGGGCATCATTCGCGCTACCATTTCCAGCGGGCCCCATCCTTCCCAGACCTTCGTCCTGCGCGCCCTGCAATCGCCGGAATTCGAAGCGCAGAAGCAGGAGAAGTACCGCATTATGAAGGCGCGTGCCAACAAGGTCAAAGCGCTGCTCGACAGCGGGAAATACGGGGACGTATGGAGCTACTATCCGTTTAATTCCGGATACTTCATGTGCCTCAAGCTGAACACTGTACCTGCGGAGAAGCTTCGCACCCATTTGCTGGACGCGTATGGCGTCGGAACGATCGCGCTTGGCGATACCGATCTGCGGGTTGCCTTCTCTTGCATCGAGGAACAGGATCTCGAGAAGCTGTTCGACACCATTTATCAAGGCGTGCTTGATATTAGCCGATAAAAGCTGCGCGGCCTGCGCAGATAAATCGAGTAGGAGGGGGCGCCTAGCCCCCGACCTCTCACACCACCGTACATACCGTTCGGTATACGGCGGTTCATGTTATATTCCG
>NZ_LDIG01000295.1 GCF_015845845.1 Paenibacillus dendritiformis | reverse complement strand
GCCTCTCACAGATCCGGACATGCGGGTCATCGCATCCGGCTCCTCCAGCGCTATCCCCTTTGGGGATGCAGTTCATTGTAAAGCATAACAAGAGAACACAGACCTATCTCGTGGAACCACTCATTCGGCATCACATATTGAATATGGAAGCTGCGGGAATTTCTCCACGCTGTCATTCTTAGCTGCGGGAGCTCCCCTTCGAAGTTTCTCCGACGCAATTCTCGGTGCAGTTTGCGGATTTTCTTCCAGCTTCTCATCTGTACGGCTCGCAGTCTTCTGCGTATCCAGCCGTCCATCTGCTTGAAGAACTTTACGCCCTGTCCTCGTCCGAAGTAATTTCCCCACCCTCGCAAGTACGGGTTCAACTTCTTCTTTATCAGTTTCTGGACGTTCACTGTCTGGTTTCGGCGCGTTAGCTCCTTCACCCGTTCCTTGAACTTCTTTTTGGCCTTCTCCGAGGGATACATCCGGTTTTGCCGTAGTTCGTATCCCAGAAACAGTAATGCCTCTGTCCGGTTATCCACAATCTTCGTCTTCTCCGGATGCACCTTCAGCCCAAGTTCTTGTTCCAGAAAGCGGGCAACCGACTTCCTTACCCGTTCTGCTCCTTTCTGCGACTTGCAGCAGATGACGAAATCATCCGCATATCTTGTTATCCGGTGACCTCTCTCCGTCATCAGCTTGTCGAGCGGATGCAGGTATATGTTCGCCAGCAGCGGACTTATTACTCCTCCTTGCGGGGTGCCTTGCTCGTTTAGATAAAAACTTCCGTTCTCCAGGACTCCTGCCCTCAAAAAGCGTCGAATCAACTCCAATACGCTGCCATCCACCACTTCCTCACGTACCGCATCAATTAATTTCTCATGCGGGATCGTGTCAAAGTAGCCCTTCAGGTCAGCGTCTATCACATACACATATCCATCCATCAAGTCTTTGCGAATTTTCTCCAGCGCCATATGTGCGCTTCTTCCCGGGCGGAAGCCGAAGCTGCAGTCCAGAAACAGCTCCTCAAAAATCGGCTCCAGTATTCGCCTTGCTGCTGCTTGTGCCACTCGGTCTCCTACCGTCGGGATGCCCAGGGGCCGCTCTGTCCCGTCCGCCTTCGGTATGTACACTCGCTTCACCGGCTTCGGACGGTACGTTTTGGTTCGCAGTGCGTGGTGAAGGGCTTGTACATTGCCCTCCAACTCAGACTCGTATGCCTTAATGGTCACTCCGTCTACGCCTGCGCCTCCCCTGTTGCGTTTCACCTCTAGATAGGCTTCTTTCAGATTTGTCTCCGCCCATATCTTGTCGATAAGGCTGTACCATCTGCGTTTCTTGCCATTCTTTACTCCCTCACGGAAATCCCTGACGCTTGGCGTCTTATCGTCCATGCCCCGATTCCTTCCCCTCAAGACCCGGTTTGTTAGCCTGTACGGCAATAGGCCGGGTTACTGGATGGTACTTCGCCCCAGACGGTCTACCCGTATGTTCGACCTCGGTTCTATGCTCTTCATGGCTCCCCGACTGCTGTCTGGCACATGGCGAGTTTCTTTTTTTCAGTACTTCCCTTACGCTGGTTTCGGGCTTCGCGTCAAGTCCCTTCCTTTTGGGTTAGGGCTTGCACCGGCGACTATGCGCCGATTCACTTGCCATTGCGGCTTTTCCGACAAGTTTGTTCACTACTATCCCTACGTCTGACTACTCACCATTCGTAGCCTCACCTTGACCGTTGCGGCCTTGTGTGCGGGTTACCGTGTTTTTTTCGGAAACGATGAGTTCTCCTTGGGTCACGTCATCGACTTTCCCTCGAATCCAGTCCTCCTAACTTTCGAAGCCTCCGGTGGTATGGGACATCCCCTTCTTTTGCAGGGTCATCCGGCTTCGACAGCCAACATGGTTCATGCCGCCTGTTCCGAGGTTTGCCTTCCAATCCTCCGCACTCTGCCTCGCGGCCAGAGCACTATTGGTTCAGCTATGCGCTTCCGCCACCTCGCGGTGCGCTCGGGACTCTCACCCGTTAGTACGATGCGCTGCCAAGCGCACAAAGACCGGCTCTCGCAAGAGCCGGTCCGGTAAGACCTCTATAAATCCTATGATAAGGCACTAATCCTTTTCTATTCGTTACACGGAAGCATACAAGCGCGCTACGCTTTCTTCCGCCGTGCGCTTGGCGTTCTCGAGCAATTCTTCGGCACGGTCCGGAACGGCATTCATGCCTTCCACAACGATGTTCTCATATTCCGTAATTCCGATAAATGCCATAACGGCTTTCAGGTAGGAGTTCGTGAACTGGAACGCTTGAGCCGGTCCTTCGGAATAGAAGCCCCCGCGCGCTTCGATATGCACGACGCGTTTGCCTTGAAGCAGGCCTTGAGGGCCTTCGGCCGTATACTTGAACGTGCGGCCAGCAATAATGACGTTATCGATATATGCTTTCAGCATCGTTGGGTAGCTCAGGTTCCACATTGGCGTAATGAATACGATCAAGTCTGCGGCAATGAATTGCTCCAGAATTTCGTTCATGCGGCCGAGCACTTCGGTTTGCTGCGGAGTCAGCGCTTCGCCTTTCGCGGCTTTGCCCCAACTGTCCAGCACGCTGCCGTCAATGAGAGGAATCGTATCCTCATACAGGTTCACGCGTTCGATGGCGACATCGCCTTTTGCTTGCAGCGCAGTCAGGTAATGCTCTCCCAGACGGAGTCCATAGGACATTTCCGTCGGTTTCGGATTGGAATTAACAACGAGTACTTTTTTCATCGGTCTTTCACCTCTGCGTCAAATTTGCTATCAATGATCGAGTTGTTGATGTTGACTCAGCACTGTCGCTCATTAAATAACACGAACTTACTTTATGTAAGTATAATAACGAATGTTACTTACGAATGTCAAGCTATAATTTTTAATCCGAAAAGAAATAAAAAGGCGGCCCGAGAGAGCCGCCGTGTCACTATCCCAATTGGTTGTCGGACTGTACGCTTCGCACAAGCTCCGCCGCGCTGGAAGCCGATGCATTGGAAGACAGCGACGAAGTGATGCTTTGCGTTTGACCGCTTGGCTGGAAGCTGCTTGGCACTACGTTTTGCTGCGCGCCATGCGTTTGCGCCGTAATGCTTTGTGTTTGGCCGCTTGGCTGGAAGTTGCTTGGCACTACGTTTTGCTGCGCGCCATGCGTTTGCGCCGTAATACTTTGTACTTGGCCGCTTGGCTGGAAGTTGCTTGGCACTACGTTTTGCTGCGCGCCATGCGTTTGCGCCGTAATGCTTTGCGTTTGGCCGCTTGGCTGGAAGTTGCTTGGCACTACGTTTTGCTGCGCGCCATGCGTTTGCGCCGTAATGCTTTGCGTTTGGCCGCTTGGCTGGAACGATTGGCTTACAAACGATGGGGCTCCAAAGCTATGTAACCCGCTTGGTTGATAAGCTCCATAGTTGGATTGAAGTCCGCTTACGATGCCGCCAGCCGCGCCGAAGCCGCCCGTTGGCGCGAAGCTTCCTTGACCGCTGAAGTTGTTGTACGCGCCTTGATTGGCCGTGCTGCCGGAAGGGCCGGAGCTATTGCCGCTGTACGTGCTCGCCACGATGCCTCCGGACAGACCGCCGCCAGCTGCGCCGAAGCTGCTCGTCGGCGCGAAGCTTCCTTGACCGCCAAAATTGTTATACGCGCCTTGATTGGCCGTGCTGCCGGAAGGGCCGGAGCTGTTGCCGCTGTACGTGCTCGCTACGATGCCTCCGGACAGACCGCTGCCAGCCGCGCCGAAGCCGCCCGTTGGCGCGAAGCTTCCTTGACCGCTGAAGTTGTTGTACGCGCCTTGATTGGCCGTGCTGCCGGAAGGGCCGGAGCTGTTGCCGCTGTACGTGCTCGCCACGATGCCTCCGGACAGACCGCTGCCAGCCGCGCCGAAGCCGCTCGTTGGCGCGAAGCTTCCTTGACCGCTGAAGTTATTGTACGCGCCTTGATTGGCCGTGCTGCCGGAAGGGCCGGAGCTATTGCCGCTGTACGTGCTCGCCACGATGCCTCCGGACAGACCGCCGCCAGCCGCACCGAAGCTGCTCGTCGGCGCGAAGCTTCCTTGACCGCTGAAGTTGTTGTACGCGCCTTGATTGGCCGTGCTGCCGGAAGGGCCGGAGTTATTGCCGGCATACGTGCTTGCCACAATGCCGCCGGACAACCCCGCTCCGGATGACGGCGCCTGACTTTGAGGTCGAAATTGTTGAAAAGTCATGCCTTTGCCTCCTTATAGGATATGAAAGTGGGCCGAACCTGCGCTCAGCACTCGACATTATTATGGATAGACAGGCAGGAGGTTTATGCATTTTCCTTTTTTAAATTGTTATTGCATGAACAAGTGAATCTTTGGACTCTCGCGGCAATTGATTGTACAATGGATATGGCTTGTTTTGGACTTAACGTTATGTAAAGGAGCTTATCAATGTTCGAGTGGAAAAATATCTTTCGCGGAATTCTCATTGGGGCCAGCGATCTCATTCCTGGCGTCAGCGGCGGAACCATCGCAGTCGTCCTCGGGATGTACGAGCGCCTGATCGCCGCCATCAGCGGGTTCTTCAGCCGACAATGGAAGAAGCACCTAGGCTTTCTCGTTCCGCTGGGAATCGGTGTCGGCGCTGCCCTGCTGCTGCTCAGCCGCTTGATGAAATGGCTGCTGGCCGAGCATCCCCAGCCAACATTCTTTTTCTTTTTGGGCCTGATTGTAGGCATCCTTCCTTTACTGTGGAAAGAAGCGGACGCCTCCCGATCCTTCAAGGCCGTCCATTACGTATTGGCGATTGCCGCAGGGGCAGCCGTAGCTGCCACCGCTTTCGTCCGTCCCGAGGAACAGGCTCCGGTGATTGAATTGACCGCCTCTTCCGGCGTGTTCTTGTTTGTGGCGGGATGGCTCGGAAGCATGGCCATGATTCTGCCGGGAATCAGCGGCTCTTTCGTGCTGCTGCTGCTCGGCGCCTACCCGACTGCCATCCACGCGCTCTCCAGCCTAGATATTCCGTTGATCGCCATTATCGGGAGCGGCGTCATCGTCGGCTTCATCGTCAGCAGCAAGTTCATCCGCATGCTTCTTGCCCGCTTCCCGGCCGTAATGTACGCGTTAATCATCGGCATGGTCGTCGGCTCCCTTGTCGTCGTCTATCCCGGATTGAACGGATCAGCGATGACGCTCGTCATCAGCATCGTTACGCTGGCAGCGGGATTTGCCGCCGCGTTCTTGCTGGGACAGCGCCCGACGCAAAAAATAGAAGCAAAAATCAACGTACAATAACAGAAGGCACCGGCCGCCACGGCCCGTGCCTTCTTCCTCATATATGAAGTCGATCGTAGATGATGTGAGATTATTGCGCGTCGGTGTAGCGATGGTACTCCGCATGCAGCGGGCGAAGCTCCAGCCACCGCTGGAAGGTTACCCCTTCCCGTTGTTCTCTGCCCAGGAGATGCTCCATGTCTTGAATGCGGACATCGGGCAGGGACCCTCTGCCGTGGTCATACACGTTGACAGCCAGCGTCAGCGTATCCGGATAACCGGGAATCGCGGAAGACAGCCGCCCTTCCATGGGCGCATTCCCGATCGTGTACGTGCCGCGTTCGGACTTGGATGCGCCTGCCGTGCCATCCGGGCGGATTTCCACCCATACTTCCCAACGGATATGTCCGCGGCCATTGCCGTACGGCACGCGCAGGCTTCCGCGCACATAATGATAGCGGCCGTCCATCACGATCTCCCCGCCCATGAAGCGGCAGCGTTCCTCCCGCTCCCAAGGCTCGATCTCCGTTACATAGAATGGAGCCGAACAATCCGTATATACCCCGACAGGGGCCTTTTTCTCCGGCTTGCGCAGCCGGATGCGATGGCGCCGTCTCCTCCCGGCGGCCGTTGAGTTAGCGGTACCGTTCACACCATCAATCATTTTCATCTCTATATCTCTCCCTCCACCAATAATTTACTCAAAATTTGGAAGATTGAAAGAGGGAGATTGTGAACATTTTGTAACAAAAATCAACAAAAATCAACACCAAAATGTCGAATTATGTCGATTTATTTTAAGAATCAAGCCTATCAACACTAATGTACATGAATACCAACACCGTTTTTATCATCGCTCAGATTCGCTATTGGAGTTTCTGGGCTAACATCTTTTCATTCCCCGAATTCATAATACGCTCATGCTATCCGATAAAACATTTATCGAAGAAATAGGGCAAGCTGCTCCCCGCATGAAATTGCTGCACAGGCGCAGCATTTTTAACCTCAATAGGCTAAATTCCGAGAAAATCCTGCAAAATTACATTATTTCGCCATTTTGAACGCTATTTATGCCTCGCCGCACAGTAATTGCTGTATTTTTGCAGTAATCGTATTTTCGCAACCTCGTGTCAATGAAATTGCTGCATTCTTGCAGTATTGGCGGAGCAGGTGCATAGAGTGGCGGGAGATAATACAGCTTTGGTGGAGCAGGTGACTAGAGGCGCGGGATATAATGCAGCTTTGGCGGAGCAGGTGACTAGAGGCGCGGGATATAATGCAGCTTTGGCGGAGCAGGTGACTAGAGGCGCGGGATATAATGCAGCTTTGGCGGAGCAGATGAAAAAGCCATCGGCCACCTATTTGGCGTTCAATTCATCCAGCGCGCTGAGGATAAGCAATCAGTATTTGCAGCGCAGCCAATCGCTTGGTGCAGCGGATGATGATATTCTCGCGGCGGGAGAATACGCCTGAGAAGTGGACCTCTCCGTCCCCGGCGATCCGATCCGGCATACGTGGAAGCCATTGATCACGATCGGCAAAGCCAAGGAGGCTTGCATGCCGATGTTCAGGATCAGCTGCGGCATTTGGAGAGGGTGTGCCCCTTCCGCTATTTGCGAGCTCTCATAGCGTCTTCGAGGATGAAATGATAGTATACGATGAGGACGAGGCGGATCACCTTCGCCATACAGAAGAAAACAAACGGATTTATGCGCAGAGGAAAGAAACAATAGAGCGGGTTTTTGCTGATTTAAAGGAGAAGCATGGGATTCGGCGGACGACCTTACGCGGGTTAATAAGAATGTCTGCGCAAGCGATGCTTGTTTTTGCTGCCATGAACCTCAAAAAAATGGCGACCTGGCTCTGGAAGACCGATCGCACCTCTCCTAAGTTCTCTTTCATATTTGTAAATAGGGATTAAAAACGTAAAGAACTCCCGCGGTTGCAGTATTTCGCGGGAGTTTGTTCTTCAATCTGAAACCTGCAAGCCCTTCGCTTGGCAGGTTTCCCGTCATGCCCCGATTCGCTTCCGGCTGCTTAGCGGTTCAACAGGCTGCCCACATAACGCAGCAGCTCGTTCGCGCAGACCGGGCAATACCCGTGCTCCTCCATTAACCGGGCGGATACCTCGTTGATGCGCTTCAATTGGTTCTCATCCGGCGTTTTCGTCGAGGTCGTAATTTTCACGATATCCTTCAAATCGGCGAACAGCTTCTTCTCCACCGCTTCCCGCAGCCGTTCATGGCTGTTGTAATCGAATTTGCGTCCTTTACGGGAATACGAGGACAGCCGGATCAGAATTTCCTCCCGGAACGCCTTCTTCGCGTTTTCCGAGACGCCGATTTGCTCCTCGATTGAGCGCATCAGCCGCTCGTCCGGATCCATCTCCTCGTCTGTGAGCGGATCCCGGATTTTTTTCCAATTGCAGAAGGCCTCGATATTATCCAGATAATTCTCGAACAGCGTCTTCGCCGACTCCTCGAAGGAGTAGACGAACGCTTTCTGCACTTCCTTCTTGGCCAGATTGTCGTATTCCTTGCGCGCCACCGAGATGTAATTCAGATACCGCTCCCGCTCCTCTTTCGTAATCGATGCATGCTGATCCAGACCGTCCTTCAGCGCACGCAGCACATCCAAGGCGTTGATGCACTGAAGATCTTGCTTGATCAAGGCGCTCGATATCCGGTTAATGACGTAGCGTGGGTCAACCCCCGACATCCCTTCCTCGGAAAATTCGCTCTGCATCTCCTTCAGATCATTCTCTTTATAGCCTTCCACTTCTTCTCCATCGTACATGCGCATCTTTTTGACTAGATCCATGCCCTGCTTCTTCGACTCCTTGAGCCGGGTCAGGATAGAGAAAATAGCGGCGGCCCGCAGCGCATGCGGCGCGATATGAACATGCTTCATGTCGCTCTGGTTGATCAGCTTGGCGTATATTTTTTCTTCCTCGGACACTTTGAGATTGTAAGGTATCGGCATCACGATCATTCGCGATTGAAGCGCTTCATTTTTTTTGTTGGCTATGAAGGCCTTGTACTCGGATTCGTTCGTATGAGCAACGATCAGTTCATCCGCGCTGATTAACGCGAACCTCCCGGCCTTGAAATTGCCCTCCTGGGTAAGCGACAGCAGATTCCAGAGGAATTTCTCGTCGCATTTGAGCATCTCCTGGAACTCCATCAAGCCGCGGTTCGCCTTGTTCAATTCCCCGTCGAAGCGGTATGCCCGCGGATCGGACTCCGAACCGTACTCCGTAATCGTCGAGAAGTCGATACTTCCCGTGAGATCCGCAATATCCTGCGACTTCGGATCGGACGGACTGAAGGTCCCGATGCCGATCCGGTTCTCCTCGGAGATCAGCACGCGTTCGACCGGAACTCGCTCGATGTCGTTCCCGTATTCGGTGCGGAGCCGCATCTGGCACGCCGGGCACAGATTGCCCTCGATGCGGACGCCCAGCTCCTGCTCCACTTCGGCTCGCAGTTCATGCGGAATCAGGTGCAAAGGCTCCTCATGCATCGGGCAGCCCTTGATCGCATAGACGGCTCCCTTCTCCGTGCGCGAGAATTGCTCCAGGCCCCGCTTCAGCATCGTGACCAACGTTGATTTGCCGCCGCTGACCGGCCCCATCAGCAGCAGGATGCGCTTGCGCACATCAAGACGCTTGGCTGCCGAATGGAAATACTCCTCTACCAGCTTGTGCACGGCACGGTCCAGACCGAAGATTTCCTTCTCGAAGAAGGCATATCGCTTATGCCCGTCAACCTCCTCCACGCCGTGAGACGCGATCATCTCATACACGCGTGCATGAGCCGTCATCGCAGGTGTCGGGTCTCGACGCAGCAATTCCACATATTCTTTAAAGGTACCGGTCCAGGCCAATCGTTCGCTCTCGGCGCGGTGCTCTGAAATCCGCTTGAAAATATCCATACTCTATACCTCCATTGCTCCCGATTTGCAACACAGCCCTTCATCGCCGCTTCGCTTCGTATACGGTATGCACGTGTATCAACGATTGCTCATGCTTCTTACAGACTGGCCGCGCCTCGCGGGCTTCCTCAGCCCTGCTGAAGCGGATGCGTGAACAAAGTGTAATACATACTTATGCGATCCGGCCGGATTATTAGCACGATAATTTGCAGACCAACTTGGAGAAAAGCAAGCCTGCCCGGCTCATGTTATACTCGTGTTAGCAACGATCCGCGGATGCCCATGGCGCGGCACGCGGCAGGGATTGCGGGTCGGCCAAGGTTCGGATGAGGAGAGGAGTTGCGGGCATGGACGCTTTAGACCATCGTGAAGCAAAGCCGGCCAAAACGGCGGCACGGAAGGAATCGGAGCTGTACGCTCCGTTGAAAGCATTTTTTGAAGCAAGGGGGTACATCGTGCGCGGCGAGGTGCGCCATTGCGATCTGGTCGCGATGCTGCCGGAGGGGCCGGAGGGACAGAAGGAACCGCCAATCATTGTGGAAATGAAGCCTTCCTTCAATCTGACGCTTGTCCTGCAGGCGCTCGAACGGCAGAAGCTGTCGCCGCAGGTGTACGTCGCGGTCGAGAAGAAAAAGGGAGGCAAAGGACACTCCGTCTCGTCCCTGCGCCAGCTGTGCGGCAAGCTCGGCATCGGCTTTCTGCTCGTAACGTTCTACAAGCGCAAGGCGCCGTTCGTCGAGATCGTCTGCTCGCCGGCGGGTTCGGAGGCCAGCTACATGGAGACGCGACCCATCAAGACCAGAGCGGCCCGGCTCGTACGCGAATTCAGCGCCCGCAGCGGGGATTACAATGTGGGAGGCACGACGAAGCAGCCGCTTGTGACGGCTTATCGGGAGAAGGCGCTGCGCGCGGCGCACTGCCTGGCGGACGGCCCGCTCCGGGCGGCCGCCGTGCGGGACGGCAGCGGCGTCGGCGATGCCGCCGCCATCCTGCAGCGCAATTATTACGGCTGGTTCGAGCGCGTCAGCCGGGGCGTCTACGCGCTGAGCGGGGATGGGCGTGAGGCGCTGGAGCGCTACGCCCATATCGTGCGCGAATGGCGCCGGCCCGAGGCCGGGACAGCGGAGGTCACCGGCCTGCCGATGGCGGGCGATACATAACCCGCCGCCCGGCTGCAGGCTATGCCCCGGCATAGCGCCCGAGGAATTCCGATACGGCTTCGCTCAGCCGCTCCATGCCTGTGCGGATCACGTCCGGCTCCGCGAACGAGTAGTTCAGCCGCATCGTGTTGCGCTTCGGCTCTCCGGCATAGAATGACGTTCCCGGCACGAAGGCGACGCCCTTGTCGACGGCGCAAGCCAGCAGCGTCTGGGAATCGAGTCCTTCGGGCAGCTCCACCCAGAAGAACATGCCGCCTTGCGGCTTCTTCCAGACGGAACTGCTCCAGATGCTCCGGGACAGCTCGGCTTCCATCGTCTCCATTCTCTCCTTGTAAATGGAAGACAATTTATGGATATGATCATCCAGCTTGAACACTTCCGGCAGCAGCATCTCGCTCAAAATGAGCTGATCCAGCACACTGGTATGCAGATCCGCCGATTGCTTCACACGCGCCATCATGCGAATAATCTGGCGATCGGCGACAGTCCACCCTGTTCTTAATCCAGGCGCGACCGTCTTGCTGAACGTGCTCGTATAAGCGACGAGACGATGATCCGTCTCGCCCTCCAGCGCGGCGATACTGGGCACGCGATCCGAAGTGAACCGCAATTCCCCATACGGGTCGTCCTCCAGGATGACCGTTCCATGCTCCCGGCACAGATCCAGCAGCGCTTGTCTTCGCTCGACGCTCCATACCCGCCCGGTCGGATTCCCGAACGTCGGCACGACGTAGACGAATTTCGGCTTATGGCGCTTCAGCTTCTCCGCCACATCCTCGGGAGCCATGCCTTGCTCGTCGCTATCCACCGGGACGATGTTCGCCTGATGCATGCGAAGCACCTGCAGGCAGGCCAGATAGGTCGGATTTTCCACGAGGACCGTATCCCCCGGATTCAGCATGGCCCGCGCGAACAGATCCAATGCCTGCTGCGATCCGTTCGTAATCAGAATCTCGTTGACGCCAGCCGGAATGCTCCGTTGCGATTGGAGACGTGCCCCTAGACGCTCCCGCAGCACGGTCGTCCCTTCCGTCAGGCCGTATTGAAGCGCTTGCGGGCTCTGCTGCAGGACGCGATCCGCCGCGTAGCGAATCGCTTCCATCGGGAAGTATTCTTCGGCCGGCAGGCCTCCCGCAAAAGAAATGATCGATTTTCCTTGCGTTAATTTCAAAATATCGCGTACGGCCGAGCTTTCGACGGATGACACGCGGGTAGAGAATGAGTATTGCATTCGGCTATCGCCCTTTCCCATTTTTCAAAAATGATACACCCAATACTTGTGTTATGCAATGGGATAGTCATTGTTCCAAGTGCGGTCTTATCGCTTGTAACCATCTACTCGAGCTTCTCGCGATGTCTTCGGGAAGCTAGTTTTGGCGTGCCCTTTTATTCGGAGCTGGAGGCATATGGAGGGGAAATCTATCGTTTTTTTGTTATATCTATGTCTATTTTGTATGTTTTTTGCAAAATTTTATCCACCAGTGATAGAATACATGCTAGAATAGTATATGTTTTGACGAAATACGACTTCATTCGAGGTGATTAGACTATGCAGCCATCCACGAATTCTTCTCCCGAGACTACCCGTCGCGCTCGAACGAAGACTAGCGGTTCGAATGTCAAATGGTTCCTGCTGTTCTGGGTCGTCATGATCGGGATTGGCGTGACGGCGACCTATTTCTATAGTGATTATATGAAAAAGACGATGCTGGAAGATTTGCAGAAACAGACCGAGGCCCAGCTCAAGATCGTGCAGCAGTCCTACGAACAGCAGCTGGCCGACATGAACAAAAAGCTGGACGAAATGCAGAGCAAGGTGGACACGTTCAACCAGCTCCTCACCTTCACGAAGGACAATGCATCGGATAAGACCGACAACAGCAACAAGCTGTACACTCAATTGAATGAAGTGAAGAAGCAGTTGAATGAATTGAAGAAAAAAATGGATCTTTTGAAATAGCAGTGAGGCGATACGATGAATGTGCGAGTGAAACAAATTAACCGGCTGTTCATGCTGATTACCGCCCCGTTCATTGGGATGATGATCTGGATGCTGGCTTCCACGCTGCACGTCACGGCGGAGGTGAATTGGTCCCCTCCTACCGAGCCGGCGGGCTGGACGGACAAGAACGAGAAGCTATACATAAGCTTGGACGAGGCGGAGCATACGGCCTCCTTCACGGTAGAATCTATAAAGAAGACATCGGTCCTGTATCGGCAGACCACCCAGGCGATGAATGATATCGTCAGCACCGCCGGCGCCCAGGCGAAGCGTCCGGAGCAAATCTACGACCGGCGCATCTCGGCCAAGCTTGGCACCGTCCGGGAACGGATCGACAGCGACAAGCTGCGGGCCGAATTGTACCGGATTAATCAACCGACCTACCAAGGGTATGCCATGAAGGTGAAGTTGAAGGATCCGTCCGCCATGCGCCTGACGCTGGGCAAGGACAAGTACGGCGGGGCCGAGACGACCCTGCAGGCCGTCAAGCGATACGGCGCCGTCGCCGGAGTCAATGCCGGCGGGTTCGCGGACGGGAAGGGCAACCGGTATCCGCTCGGCACGACGGTCATGAATGGCGAATATGTCAATTCATTCGAACCGACCTACAAAGACCTGGCCTTCGTCGGCCTCGATGTCGGCGGGAAGCTGATCGGCGGCAAGTTTTCGGAAAAGCAGCAGTTGGATACATTGAAGCCGCAGCACGGCGCCACCTTCGTGCCGGCGTTGCTCAAGAACGGCCGCAAGCTGGCCATTCCGCAGAAATGGCAGTCCTCCCGGGCTCCGCGCACCGTAATCGGCAATTATAAGGATGATCAATTATTAATCCTCGTCGTGGATGGGTATGATGAGAATGGAAGCTCCGGCGCCAAGCTGGAGGAACTGCAGGCGAAGCTGTCGAACCTCGGCGTCATCGATGCCTACAATCTCGATGGCGGCGGCTCCTCGTCGCTCATTTTCAACGGCAGAGTGGTGAACAACCCTTCGGACGGAGAGCTTCGGGCGCTGCCGACTCACTTCTTGTTCTTCAAATAAACAGGAGCTGCAGCACCGAGCCGCAAAAAACCTAATAGAGTACCACAGAATGCGTTCGTTGCGCCGTGCGATTTTTCACGTTTATCATTTCCTTTTTGGCATGTCTTGGTTATAATGAGATTAGATCAATGGAGGTGGGCGTACCATGACGACGACGTTCTGGATTATCGTGCTCGTGATGGCCATGTTCTTGACAGCTATCTTAACGGCAGGTTATAACGACGATAAGACCAAAGGCTTATAAAGGCGAAGAAGCTTCCCGAACGTTGGGGAGCTTTTTCTGTAGCGGGGGCAAGCTGCCCATCGGTCCCCGGAAGCCAAAGCAAAGCCGCGGCGCTTTAGCCGCGGGTTCGTTCACTCGACAGGATTTAGCTTGCTTTTAGCCCATGTTCGTACGCGTTAATTTCAAAGGTAATGATTTTATCATAGATAATGACATCTTTCCGTTGCTTGAACGGGCCTTTATTGTTGCCGTGCTTGTCGATAGAGAACGTGATGGGTCCCGTTCCGGCAGCCCGGCCTTCATACCAGCTGATGAACGCGGTGACTTCCTGCATGGACAAGTCGTATTCCTTGTCCGCCCCGTTAATCAGCGTAATCCGGAGCAAAGCTCGGTCCCCCTCACCGCCTGGCTCTCCCGGTTCACCTGGTTCACCGGGTCCCGGCCCCGGCTTGTTCCCCGCCTGCGGCGTCACGGCCACTTCATTGGATGTCGCCAACTCCTCGTCTTCATATAATGCGGTGACGACATAATAGTAGACGGTCCCGTTCACGACACTTGTATCGATATAACCGTAAGTGCTCGATGTAACGGTAGCAATCGTTGCATAGGGACCACCCATCGTATCGGAGCGTTTCACGTTGTAGCCTGTCGCGTCATTGATGGTGTTCCAGCTTAACGTCACACTGGCGTCTCCTGCCGTTCCGTTCAAGACAATCGGCTCCGCCGGCGGCACGCCGGTCGTCTTCCCGAAGACGTTCCACTCGGCAATGGTGGAATAGGAGCCGGTCGATTTCAGGACTACCGTCTTCACGTTAGCGACGGGAACAGCCAGAGATTCAATGCCATCGTTGACGATAGGCGTATGGGCTAACAGCAGTTAGTCATCCGCATCAATCACGGCATTGCTGCCTGAATATCGATTAACAATAACCGCGGAGATTTCCGTTGGACCAGAAAAGGAGTGCCAGACCGCTTTGCCCGCATTTACATCATATCTTGTCGCTGGATTATTATCCGTCAATTGCGTCACCGGACTGCCTGACGGCTTCCCGATGGCGCTTCCCGTTGGCAGCGGAACTCCGTCCAGCAGGCCGCCCGTATATTTGCTCGCCGCGGCGTTCACGGGCATGGCATGGATCAAGCCTGCAACCAACGTCAAGACAATGCACAACCAGCCGATCTTGCGTAACCTCATTTTACTACCCCCTAAAAAATAAGTTTGAAGTAATAATATGTAAGTATGATTCCATTATATAGCATTTTATCTGATTAAGGTATTGTCTTTTTCGTGACTTTTATACTAAATGAGATTTTTTATAGAGTCTTTGGTAACAAATAGAGGTCGATGAATGGGGTTTTCAAAAAAATGATAAAAAAAAGAAGCATCTTGCGATGCTTCTTGGCCCGGCTAGCGAACGAGATGCGTCATCTCATTCATGCATGGAGAACATATGTATCGTTCCTTGAACTCAGCGACTCCATCCATGGACCCGCAGAATACGCACTTCGGACGGTAGCGCTCCAAAATAATATGGTCGCCTTGCACCAAAATTTCGACAGGATCCCCCTCGTTCATCTGGTAACGTTTTCTCAATGATTTGGGCAACACAATGCGTCCCAGTTGATCGACTTTACGGACTACTCCGGCAGGTTTCATCTGTTCCACCTCTCTTGTATATACTTCCTCATGATTACCCTTAGAAAACTCTGCTTCTATTACTTCGATACTATAGACGAAATTCCTGCTGAAAAATGTCAATCAATTTCGTTTTTATCTATTCTGTTCATCTATTGTCTGTATGTCCCTGGCAGGAATGTACGTCGGGTTCCGTTACTGGCGGGCAATACACGAACTCTTTCGCTAAGTATATGGTCGGATCAAACTTCGAACCTTCTGTGAAAATAGTCTCAACGGCGCAGATTGTCCCTGCCATGCGGCAGGAACAAGTCTTCTGTCGCCGCCTATTTGATTAGGCCGGGAAAATCGAGCTGGCGCAGCGCTTCATAGACAATGATCGCGGCTGAATTCGACAAATTGAGCGAGCGGACCTTGTCGGTCATCGGCATGCGCATGCACGTTTCGCGGTTCGCTTCGATCAGCTCGGGAGGCAGTCCTTTCGTCTCTTTGCCGAAAACGAGGAAGTCGCCGTCCCGGAACGAGAAGTCGCTGTAGCATTTGTCCGCCTTGGTCGTGGCATAAAAAAAACGCGAATCCGCGTATTGATCCAGCACCTCTTGGAACGAATCATGATATTCGATATGGACAGCGTACCAATAATCCAGACCGGCACGCTTCAACGTCGCGTCATCCGTACGGAAGCCCAGCGGCCGCACAAGATGCAGGTGGGTGCCTGTCGCGGCACAGGTGCGGGCGATGTTGCCGGTATTGGCCGGAATTTCCGGTTCCACAAGCACGATATGCAGTGCCATTCTGTTCACCTCACATTCTGAACTCATTATACAACATCATGCCAAAAATCGCGATTTAACATCCCGTTTACGTTTGTTTAATATAACGCTGACGATCCCCTTGCATAATAGAAGCAGAATGGAATCGATGGGAGGGAAAGTTATGAAGTCCAAAATACTTGTCGTTGACGATGAGCCATCCATCTCTACCCTCATTGAATATAATCTGAAGCTGGCCGGTTACGAGGTCATGTGCGTTTACGACGGAGAAGCGGTATTCGAAGTACTGCCGACCTTCCGGCCCGATCTGATCGTGCTGGACCGGATGCTGCCGAAAAGCAACGGCCTCGAGGTCTGCCGCAAGCTGCGCGAGCGGAGCAACATGGTGCCGGTCATCATGCTGACCGCCATGCAGGAGGTCGGAGACAAAATCGACGGGCTGAACAACGGGGCCGACGACTACATGACCAAGCCCTTCTCTCCACAGGAGCTGATCTCCCGCATTCAGGCGGTCATGCGCCGCATCCGTTCCTTGCCGCTTCATGACGATGGCCAGGTCTATCAGATCGGACCGCTCACCGTCATGGCCGATCAGCGGGAAGTGAAGCTGGACGATCGCCCCATCGAGCTGACGCCGAAGGAATTCGAGCTGCTCGTCTTTCTGTGCCGGCACCGCGGCAAAGTCCTCAGCCGGCAGCAGCTTCTGCAGGGCGTCTGGGACTATCATTTTCTCGGGGATACGCGCATCGTCGACGTCCATATCAGCCACCTGCGCGATAAGCTGGAGAAAAATGCGCGCAATCCCGAATTTATTATGACGATCCGCAACGTCGGCTATAAGCTGACCGATCCGGTGCGGCGCCATCTCGCCGCGGAAGGGTAACTCCCTGCTTCATCCGTACCCGCCTGTTCCTCGGAGCATGCGGGTATTTTTTGCGTTTGCGCATCCCCCGGTACGATATACCTATAACCCCCATTCTCCAGCGTTCCCCCTTGAACGGGGCGATTCTACTTTTTTTGACAAGCTTCATCCCGCAAGTTCAGGATGATCGGGGGATTGATTCGACAAAAGTGCTGCTTCCGCTGTCCTTCCTGGTACTTCGGATCGTCTGTCAAAATAGTTTGTAATGTTTATAGGAAATCAGACCAATGATCGATAGAATTAAACCGCTTATATCTCTACACTGGTGTCGAGACCAATCAAAGGAGTTGACACCAATGGCAAGACGAATCGGCAGCACTCTGCTGTCCAAAGTATCCCCTCTGTTCACCGCATTCGGGCTTATCGTGCTCGGATTGGCCGCGAGCGCCATCTTCGCGGACAGCGCATCGGCCCACGGTTACATCGAATCTCCGGCCAGTCGGGCCTACCAATGCAAGCTGGGCCTGAACACCGGCTGCGGACAGGTTCAGTATGAACCGCAAAGCGTGGAAGCCAAAGGCAACTTCCCGAAAGGCGGACCGGCTGACGGACATATCGCCGGCGGCGGCATCTTCGCCCCGCTGGATGAGCAGTCGGCCGATCGGTGGAACAAGGTGAAAATGCAAGGCGGAACGAATACGTTCCAATGGCATCTGACTGCGCCGCATGCGACATCGGAATGGAAATACTATATTACGAAAAAAGACTGGGATCTGAACAAGCCGCTTACTCGCGCCGATCTGGATCCGGTGCCGTTCTGCACGATTCAGGACGGCGGCAAGAAGCCGCCGGCAACCGTCACGCATGAATGCAGCGTGCCGACCGATCGCAGCGGCTATCATCTGATTCTCGGCGTCTGGGAGATCGCGGATACCGGCAATGCATTCTACCAAGTGATTGACGTCGATCTGGTCAATGACGGTTCGGCCATCGAGCCGCCGTCGGCTCCGGGCCAACTCGCGGCTTCCGCGCGGACCGAGACGTCGATTACGCTGTCCTGGACGGCCTCTTCCTCGGCGAACGGAATCAAGGCCTACGAAGTGTTCCGCGACGGGGCTTCGCTGGGACAGACGACCGGGACATCATATGTCGACGCCGGGCTGACCCCGGATACAACCTACACGTATACCGTTCGGGCGATCGATCGGGCCGGCAATCCTTCCCCGTTGTCCGCCCCGCTTGTTGCGGCAACGCTGCCGCAGGATAATAACGGCGGCGGAGACGGCGACGGCGGGACCGAGCCGCCACAGACCGGCGATACGACCTGGAAGTCCGACGCCATCTACACCCGCGGCGACCGCGTAATCTACGACGGCTTGGAATACGAGGCTCAGTATTGGACACAGAACAATCGGCCTGACGTGTCAGAAGCGTGGAAGCTGGTGAGCAACGTCATCCTCGATTGGAGCAAGGATCGAGCCTATGTCGGGGGTGACAAGGTGAACTATAACGGCGCCGTCTACCAGGCACGCTGGTGGACCCGCGGCGAGGAGCCGGGCAGCGCCGATGTGTGGCAAGCGGTGAAGTAGACATCCATAGAGCTGTTCAAGGCGATGCTTTGAACAGCTCTTTTGGCCTATTGGATGACAAGCGAACATCGCGCGTTTTTTTGCCACCTGTAAATGCAGAGCCCCGCGAGAAAACCTCGCGGGGCGTTATCAACGGATGTGTTTAGCCGTTCTTCTGTTGGAATTGCTTCATGAACTGCGCCAACGCCTCGCAGCTCGCATAAGGCACCGCATTGTAGATCGAGGCGCGCAAACCGCCGACGCTGCGGTGTCCCTTCAGGCCGACAAAGCCCGCTTCCCCGGCTTCCTTGATGAACGCCTTCTCCAGTTCCTCATCCGCGAGCCGGAAGGTGACGTTCATCATCGAGCGGCTGTCATGCGCCGCACAGCCGCGGTAGAAGCCGCCGCTGTTGTCGATGGTGCCGTACAGCAGCTCCGCTTTCGCCTGATTGTCCCGCTCGACCTGCGCCAATCCGCCGCGTTCCTTGAGCCATTGCAGCACCAGGTTCACCATATAGATGGAGAAAGAGGACGGCGTATTATATAAGGAATTATTTTTATAATGAGTACTGTAACGAAGCATGGTAGGAATCGTCGCAGGGCTGTCCGCCAGCAGTTCTTCCTTGGCGATGACGACCGTAACGCCGGACGGGCCGAGATTTTTCTGCGCGCCCGCATAGATCATCCCGAACTTCGAGACATCGATCGGACGGCACAAAATGTCGCTCGACATATCGGCGATAAGAGGCACCGCGCCCGTATCCGGATAAGCGGCGAACTGCGTTCCCTCAATCGTCTCATTGGAAGTCAGGTGAACATAGGCGGCGTTCTCCGGAGCCGCGATCTCCTCCGGTGCCGGCATGCGCATGAAGCGATCGGCTTCGGTCGAGGCGATGACCCGTGTCTCGCCGATAAGCTCCGCTTCTTTGATCGCCTTGCCGGCCCAGCTTCCGGTATGAACGTAAGCGCCCACCTTGCCTGCGGCGAGCAGGTTCATCGGCACCATGGCGAACTGCGTGCTCGCTCCTCCCTGCAAGAACAACACGTCGTAGCCGTCCGGAATCTGGAGCAGCTCCTTCAATAATTGCTTCGCTTCATTATGAACCTGTTCGTAGACGGCGCCGCGGTGCGACATTTCCATAATGGACATGCCATGGCCCCGAAAATCGATAAATTCGGACTGAGCCCGCTCCAATACTTCCAATGGCAAAGCTGCCGGACCGGCATTGAAATTGTACGCGCGTTGATGTTGTTCCATCCGTTTCTCCCACCTTCGTGTTCTTGTCTATCCAATATTTTATCGATAATCATAGCAGTATTTGAAGTTCGCTTCAAGGAGGTAACGCAAAAAAGTCTGCGCTCCTCAGGCATCCTGCGCCGTTAAAAATCCCCGCATCCTTCCTGGATACGGGGGCTGTATGGCGTTCGTTTGGCCTATTTTATCTGAGCGCGTTGCAGCAGATCCTGCATTGGGCGAAGCTCGCGCGTCGCGTCATACGGATAGCGGTTCAACACTTGCAGCAGCAGCTCGCGCAGGCGCTCCGGCTTCTTCAAGCGCGGCAGCAAATGTTCCATCAAGCCGATGAGCCGCTTATATTCCTGAATATGATCCGGGGCGTATACCTCGAACTCGTAAATCGAGTAACCGAAGACCGTGGCCCGCTTCACGCCCTGGAATTTGACATAGCGCGCCGTCTTCGTCTCGAAGGTCACGATATCCAATTTCCCCTGGGACGTAATCGTTCCTTCATCGCCGGATACATTCGTCCAGTTCGTTTTGTCATCGGAGACGAGAAGCTGATACTTCTCCGCGCCCGCCTGCCACTTAATAATGACTTTGTTGATGTCTGTCGGCTCGCCCAGATCTACGACGAACCATGCGTCGTCCACATAGGCGCTGGACCATCTGGAGTTGATCGATACGACTCCGTCCACGGCCATATCAGAAGAATAATACGGGAACTCGGTTGCGGAGGACTCGGCCGGTTGATGAAGCGCCTTATTGTCCGTATAGAGAAGCTCAATCGGCTTATTGTACATAATGACATTGTCAAGCACGCCCCGGAACGCGTTCGTCTCGCTGCCGATGCGCAGCGCCGGGAGCACGAGCGTATGCAGCTTAGGATATGCATTCTCGAGCCGCTCCACGTACTCATCCACATTGACGAACAGCGTCACGCCCTTATTGTCGCCTTTCAGTAAAATATGCGTCCACTTGTCTTCCGGCACAACATAATCGAACGTGCTGTCATAATGCTCCTTCGTGAACCCGAGCTTGTCTGTATTGCCCTGCTTGAGCTTCAGCGTTCCGGCCGGAGACTCCATCAGGATCGCGTCATCCGGGTTCCCCCGATCCGGCTTCACCCACATCGAGAGCGTCCAGCCGAATCCCAACGCCTCGACCGGCGTCTCGATATAGCTGGTTCCGCCCTTCAAGCGCACCCCCTGGTCGTATTTCCCTTCTGTCATTTCCACATTGACGCCCTTCCCGTCAAAGCCATTGCCCGAACCATCCTTGAACTGGTCCTCGAACAGGTACTGAATGACCTGGTTCTCCTCATTATCCACCTTGAACTTGCGGGATAAATTCGCATTCGGCGCATCCCCGATGGCCTCCGCCCGCTTCATATAGCGTTCAAAGGAACGGTCGTCCCGCGTGCCGGTCCACATTTTCTCGGACACGACCTGGATTCCGGGCAGCATCCGCTCATGCGAATCGTCCATGGATACCCCGTTGGCGTCCGAGACGTCGTTCCACAAGGCGAACATGCCGCCCTTGACGCGGGGATGCCCGAACGGCAGCGTCGTATTCTCCCACTTGATCGGCTCCCATTCATTATACAGGAACTGGGAATTCAAATAGTCTCCATATAAGGTAGGCACGATATACATATAAATATTTTGGACGTTCAGCACGTCATACCCGAGATCGACCGCCTGCTTCGGGGCGCCATACGGCTCATACCAGATATCCATCGTCGCTTCATTGCTGATCGGGGTCGTCCCGTTGTATTGCGTTAATCCGCCCCACAAATGCGGGTGCTTGCCTTTATCGTTTATATGCTTGATGAGCGTATCCATGTACCAACGGAAGCGCTCTACATCCGGTCCCCAATATTCATCGGTCCCGATATGCACTTCCGGACCGACGAAGGTCGGATCGTTTCCATCCAAATATTCGTTGAACAGATTTTTCACGAACTCCACGGTTTCCGGCTTGGAAATATCGAGGGCGTGATCGTTCCCCAGCGCGGGATTATAGGAAGTAAAGGCGCGGGAATGCCCGGGCGTGTCAATCTCCGGAATCACGTTGACTCCGTATTCCATGCCCAGAAGCTGGAGTTCCTTGAATTCCTGCTTCGTATAATGCCCGTTCGGGCTGGCCAATCCGGGATACGTGGCGCTTTCCAGCCGGTAAGCCGCCCTCGTTCCGTCCGCGAACGGGGTGCCGACATCATCGTTCAAATGAATTTGGAACATGTTCATTTTGTACCAGGACAGCAGTTTCACATAGCTTCTCAGAAAATCGATCGTGTAAAATTTGCGCGCCACGTCAATCATGAGGCCCCGCTTTTCATACTTCGGATAATCTCTCGCTTCTCCGCGGGGGATCGTGAGATCGGGATGCTGCTTCAGGATCTGAAGCGCGGTTCTCGTGCCGAAGAACGCGCCTGTCGCCGAAGACGAGGCGATCGACACATAGTCGCCGGCCTGGAAGACGTTGCCTTCCTCGCCCAGCCACGCTAACGACGGATCCAGCGACAAGCACAAATCGCCCGTCTGCGGCTGGCCATAGACAATCTCAAGCTCATATCCCGTCAGATCGGCCACATCCTCGCGCGTCAGCTCCGCCGCCTTGCGCAGCGCCGCTTCGTCCTCCGGGCGGACGACAATGCGCGACGATGCCGTCAACGTATAATTCCCGGATCCGCCATACCATTCCCGCAAGGACGGGATGACGTCCGGCTCCGGATTGCGATCCGGGGTCTGCTTATACTGGCCCGGAACCGTAACCGTAATGTTATCCGACAGCAATTTGCGGTTCGGATCGTTCAGATCCTCCACCTGCACGATCAGATTCACTTTGGCATCGACCAGCGGCATCCGGATATGGCCTTCGCGATCGATGACAGGCAGCCGGTCGCTCCCGTACACGCTGGCGCGGTACCCTTCCGGCACTTCGGCCGCGGACCAATCCAGCTCGGTCTGTCCGGCCTGCACCGTCAATGTCGCCTCAATCCGGTCTGCGATAGACTGCAAGTCATTCAATTGGTACACCTCGAATTCATAGAAGGAGTAACCGTACAGAACGCCTTCGACAGGCGCACGCTTCACTCCCTGGAACTTCACATATCTCGCTTGAAGCGGCGCGAAATCGATAACTTCGGTGCCTCCCTTGCATGGAATGACGCCGTCGCCATCCCTCACGTTCGTCCACTGCTCCCCGTCATCCGATACAAGGATCTTATATGTATCGGCCGGCGTCTGCCAGCGGATGACGACGCGATCGATCGCGGTCCGCTCTCCCAGATCGACATAGAACCATTGATCATCCTCCTTGGCGGAAGACCATCTTGTATTGGCCTTCCCGTCTACGGCCAGATCCGGAGTCAGGTAATCGACTTCATTGCCCGACGAGTAGGCCGGCTTGTTGAGGGCGAGATTCGTCCCGCCGAATGCGGCCGCGAGAAGGCTGTCGGCTCCTTCATCCGGGGAAGGCTCTGTCGGGAATGCGCTTCCATTTTTATCATAGACAGCCTCCGTCACGGTCTCCGGCTCGGCGCCGTCTCCCGGCGCGACCGGCGCATCGGCCGCAACCGCCGCCTGCCCGTTCGGTTGGGCATAGGCATGCGCAGGCGGAATGCCAGGCAGAACGCTCGCCGCCGCCAATACGATACTAAGCATCCATCCAAGCGCTTTTTTGTTCATCGTCTTCTTTATTTCCCTCCATATCAACGTGGATTATGCGGCGTACATTGACGCCAATTTTCTTCGTTTATCACCTCCTTTTTTCCAATCCTAACCTGTTCAACATCACGCCGCAACAAAAAATGAGCATAAGTAAAGAGATGTATATTCCTCGCTCTAACCCAATCCATGATCAGCAAAAAGGCATGAGTGAGAAAACACAACCTTCACCCATGCCCGTGTGCCTAACCGCCGCTCACAGCGTACGGAACTTCAATTTTGTACAATCGATCAAGAAATGATATGTTCTCGTTTGCTTCGTTCCTTTGACGGCTAGACGAACAGACAAGTTCGCAACATCCCGCTCCTTCAACCCTTGATGGCGCACCCAGCCATGCAGTTCCTTTTGCGGGCGAATCGCCTTGTCCCTAAAGTCCGTGTTATCCGCATCAGCTTCTACGGCTTCAACGGACTTCCCCTTAACGCCCTTGTTCGCCTCCGTCTTCATCTCATCCAATAGGAGCATCACATTTTCCTCATCCGACTGGTTTTGGATCGTTACCTCGAAGTCAGTGTTTTCCTCTGTAACCCGGATCGAATGAACCGTTACCTCCACATCGTTTACGGTGTGGGTAAGCGGCAACGCCTTGAATTGCTTGCCGTCGCTGCCGCCGGAGCGCTGGCCCGGCTCTTCCTTGCCGGGATTCGCATTCGGCTTGAGGCTGCCATGATCAATGCCAACCCGATCGTCCATCGCCCCGGCCAGATCTTGCGCTGGAAGAAAGCTCTCTCCCAGGGATGCAGGCTGGTAAGCCTGCCCCTTCTCCAGCCCTTCCGAGTTCAGGCCGCTCATCCCGGCATCGGCTGTAAACTGCGAGGCAGCGAATCCAATTCCCGAGAAAAAGAGGGCGCCGGCAAGGAATCCCATCATCTGTCTCCTCATGCTGTTTCCTTCCTTTCGCTTATCCTATTCATTCGTTTTGATACGATCCGATGCGTTTTCCATACCATTTTATTCCTCCCGCTCGCTCCATCTCTCCACGCAGATCTCCAACGTTCCGTCCTTCTCGGCTTGATAGCGGCGTTCAACCGGGGCTCCCGCTCCATCGGCCTCGACGATCCCGTCTTCACGGTTCACTTGAAAAAAACATTCCGTATGATACGGGATACGCAGACGGGCTGTATATGCGCCTCTGTCCTGATCGTAGGTTAACGGGAACCAAGCGTACAGCTTGATGCCCTCCGGCGTATCGGCCGGCACATGGACGACGATATCCAAGGTCACATGCGGGCTGATCTCCTCCCTGACGCGAAGCGGCATCGACGCTTCCCGTCCATCGGCTTGAACCGTGACCTCGGTGTCTCCTGGCTGGAGCGGAACAACGCTCCCGTCCGCCCGGACTTGCGCGATACGCTCGTCGGCTACGCGATATACGGCGCGCAGCGGCGACATTTTGAACCCGGAATCGAACTCGACGATCGGATTCAACCGGCATGGAGGCCCCGTGATGCCCACCTCTTGTTCGCCATACAGCGTCAAGGAGCAAGGCTTGCCCCGATGGCCGAAGAAATGGAGCAGCGGCGCAGATACCCGCGCCTCCCAATCCTTCTCCGCATGAGCCGCTCCAGGCTCATAGAGATAGACAAGCTCGTCATCTGCTGCGTACCCCAGGTCCAGAAGCTTCTCCGCCACTTCCCGCACATGCTTTTCCATGACGAGAAGCCCTTCCCGGCTGCCCAGATCGATCCATAGTTTTGTGAGGGGCTGCTTGGCGGTGAAGGAATGATACAACGGCACTTCCTCCAAGGTCTCGGGATCTACGCAATACATATAAGGGGATATCATCCCAAGCATGCTGAACACGCCGGGATGCCGCAGCCCGATATGATACGTGACCTGCCCGCCCCTTGATGAGCCCATCAAGGCCGTATGCGCCGGCCCCGGTTGCGTCCGGAACAAGGCATCCACATAGGGCTTGACCTCTTCAATCAGGAAGCGCTCATACAGATGGCCGCGCGGTTGAACCGGGAACTTGTCGTCCTGATAGCGCACGCCTTCCAGGTCATGGGTGAATTCGTTGGCCCGCTCCGTCCCCATATTCGGGATGCCGACAATGATGATTTCTTCCATGCGCCGCTCGGCAATCAGCCTGTCGGCGGCGGCATGCACGTTCCATGAATAGCCGTTGAAGGCGGGATGGAAAATATTTTGGCCGTCATGCATATACAACACCGGGTACCGCTTATTCGGCTCTTGCGGATAGCTGGGAGGCAAGTAAATATATATTTTTCTTCGATTCGCCAGAATGCTCGAATAAAACCCGCAGATGGTAACAAGCCGCGATGAGTCCACGAGGCATTTCTCCTTATAGAGGCGGTTCATAAAGAGCGCAAACCGGCTTTTTGAACATGCTCATTGAGCTGCGAGGAGAGAGGCAATGTCAGAAACTTCTCCTCGTGCACATATTCCGCATCATGAATAAAGCTGTTCATTACCTTTACGAATGCCGCGTATAAATCCAGGTTGAATGAAATTTTCGCCGCCGCTTCATGAACGATTTCGGGACAGTGGCAGGTGCACAAGACCATCAAATTAGAATGAGCTTGGACGGCCTCATTGGCTATAAATTCGTTCATGACGATGCCCGGCCGGCCTTTGAACCTCGCCAAAAAAGCTTCCATCCCTTGACGGCGCTCGTATACATGAATCCGTTCGTCAGGCAAGCCCGATGCCTCCTTGATGAAATCCGTCCATCGTTCATTGTTGTAGCGATCCATCACGAGAAATTGCGGCGCTTCGCCCAACAGGACGCGCGATTGTTGAAAGCCGGATTCCACGTCGGGCATAATTTTATGAAAAAGCGAATCCTCAATATAACTGTCCACCACAAACACAGGTATACCGAATCCGAAGTAGGGCGTGATCGCGGAAAACCGTTCCTGATCCACATTGATCAAAAATACGCCGTCCAAATTCCGCTCCATAATGACCTTATAAGACGGTGCCGTATCGTCGATCTGCATGAAGATAACGTGGTAGCCTAGCGCGCTGCATTGCTGCTCGATTTTGCTTATCGTTTTGGCGTATTTGAAGGCCGACCAAGGGCTTTGCCGTTCATCCTTGAACACTAAGATCCCAATCAATCCCGTTTTCTTAATCTTTAAGGACTGGGCCGTTCGGTTCGGCACATATTTGAGCTGCTGCGCTATTTTCAACACTTTCACTCGCGTCTCATTCGATATCGATTGCGTCTTGACATCGTTTAAAATATAGGACACCGTAGCAATGGACACACCCGCTGCTTTGGCGATATCTTTAATCGTTGTTTTTTTCATCTTATCCGACCTCGCTTGGCCAAAACTTAAACGTTTAAGTCAATTAAAGCATACCGCCCATAGGGTGTCAAATTTCCCCTCTGTTCCCGAATTGGACGCTAATTTCAACGCTTCCATATCATCCAGCCGTACGCAAGCAAGCTTACGGTCATCTTCTCTTCCTTGAGCGTTGAAATGAAGAAACGTTTTAACATTCCATTCTCCCCCTTTCTTTTGAGCTTTGCCCTGGCCTCTTCCCCGGGACGTGAATAAAAAAATCCTCCCCATCCAAGCCGGATGGGAAGGATACATAGGAGGATACGTATATCAATGTGATTAGCAGTCGAAATAAAGGCTGTATTCCTGCGGATGAATGCGAATGGCTACGGATTGGGCTTCTTTCCGCTTAATGCTGACATAGTTGTCGATGAACTCACGGGTAAATACGCCGCCTTCGAGCAAAAATTCATGATCCGTCATCAAAGCGTCGAGCGCCTCTTCCATCGTAGCCGGGACGCGGCGAATCTCCATTTTCTCTGCCTCGGACAGCTCATACAGATTGCGGTCATACGGACCGAAGCCGGCGGCGGCCGGATCGATCTTGCGCTTGATTCCGTCCAGCCCCGCCATCAGCATTGCCGCGAACGCCAGGTACGGGTTCGCCGTCGAATCCGGCGTGCGGAACTCGATGCGGCAGCCCTTCGGCGTGACTGCGGCCACCGGGATGCGAATCGCGGCGGAACGGTTGCCTTTGGAGAAGACTAGATTGACCGGAGCTTCAAACCCGGGAACGAGCCGCTTGAATGAGTTGGTGCTCGGGTTCGTCAAGGCGATAAGCGCAGGCGCGTGGTGCAGAATCCCGCCGATATAATGGAGCGCCATTTCGCTCAGATTGGCGTATCCGCCCTTCTCGTAGAATAGCGGCGTGTCGCCGTTGAATATCGATTGATGCACGTGCATCCCGCTGCCGTTGTCGCCGAACAGCGGCTTCGGCATGAAGGTGGCCACCTTGCCGAACTGCCGTGCCGTATTATGAACGATATATTTATATTTCATCAGATTATCGGCCGTGGCCGTCAACGTATCGAAGCGGAAGTTAATCTCCCCCTGCCCCGCCGTCGCCACTTCGTGATGATGGCGTTCGACGCGGATGCCGCATTCCTGAAGCAGACGGCACATCTCGCTACGGATATCTTGCTGCGTATCGACTGGCGCGACTGGCACGTATCCGCCCTTTGCCGGAATTTTGCCCCCGAGGTTGCCGCCGGCTTCCTCGCGGTTCGTATTCCAGGATGCCTCTACCGAGTCGACATAGAAGGAGGAACGGTTCATCGTATTCTCGTACCGCACCTCATCGAAGATGAAGAATTCCGACTCCGGAGCGAAAAATGCGGCCGTACCGACCCCGGACGTGTGCAAATACGCTTCCGCCTTCTGCGCGATGCTGCGTGGATCCCGGTCATAGCGTTCGCCATCCGGCGTAAAAATATCGCACATGATGATAAGCGTCGGATGCGCCGTGAACGGATCGACGTAGCAGGAGTTCGCGTCCGGCATCATCACCATGTCAGATTCTTCAATTCCGCGGAATCCTTTGATGGAGGAACCGTCGAATGCTACTCCGTTCGTGAACGTGCTCTCATCGACCTCTGAAGCGGGAAGGGTAATATGATGCGCCCGACCGACCAAATCAACAAAGCGAAAATCTACATACTGGATTTTTTTCTCTTGAATAACCATCAAAGCTGGATTTGTCGACATGATGATTCCTCCCATTTCCGAACAATACACGTTCATCACGCATTCATTGTTCCACTTTCAAAATTAAGTTGTTGTCATTATAATCGCTGCGGAGAAATCTCGTCAATATCTATGTCAGGTATTTTTATGTTTCATGTTAGATATTCTTACACTAAATGATGGGAAACAGCAGAAAATCCGCTTTCTCCTGCGCTTTGCCTCATGATCTCCCACGGGGAACGAATTGACCCCTCAGACTGGGAAATGCTTCCTTTGCCTCCGTCCGGCGGGCCTGCCTGTTAACTGGCTGCGGCATCGCCTGTTCTTGGTTGCGGGAATCCGCATAATGCCCGGCTTCGGCACTCCTCCCTCATGATCGGGGACTCGGGAACTCGCTCTACACGTTCGCCACCCCGAATGCTCCAAAAATGCAGGATTTCTAGAACGCCTCGTTTTTGAGTAAGGCAATCCTGCAAAAGTGCAGGATTTTCGCCCGTTTTCACTTCGTTTGGGCCAGAAATGGGAGAATTGACACTAGCGTTGCATCAATCTTTTTACGAAAATTTTCACCCTATAATTCTCTATATTTGTAACTTATTGAACTATATTCGTGGACAAAAATAAAGAAATCTCCTATTGTTGAGTTACCCTCAGCGTTATCCATAAAACGCCTCAACAAAGGAGATTTCTATGGATAACGTACCGAATCAAAACGTCATTTGTCAATGCCTAAAGTGGTTACATGTGAATTCCACTAGAGATGAGTCATTGGATTACCGAGCCCAAAAGTTGTTTGTCGGCGCTTCGACACTCTTGTTTGTAGAGGCACA
>NZ_LDIG01000294.1 GCF_015845845.1 Paenibacillus dendritiformis | reverse complement strand
AAGTCGCTCGATGCAGTAACGCGTTTTGAAATACGGCTCCGCGCAGCTGTGCATCTTTAAAACGGGCCTCCTGCAAGCTCGCCCCTGTGAAATCCACGCCAACAAAACCCAGTGGCTCCCAATCTAAAGAAGCGCCTGGTCCGTATCCGGCGTTACCCATAACAGCATCGAATATCGCCCCTTTCATCGAGCATCCGCTAAAATCGGCTCCATAAAGCAAGCTGTAGGTCAAGTCGATTCCATTCAACTGGCTTTCCTGCCATACCGTTCCTACTAAAACACAGCCATGCAAGCGACTGCGCTCCATCTCAATCTGCCGAAAAGCCGTATAGCGAAAATCCAGCAGGCTGTAATCTCCATCTGACAGTTGAACTTGGGTCAACGCTTGATAGCTGTACGCATATTCTTCTTTTTCCTCCAGCCATGACCGAATCTCACTTGCCTCCATGGCTCTGCGATCCTCGCGATACACCGATACGCTGTGATCCATGTATTCTCCCACACGAATCTCGAACATCTCTTCCCGCTCCAGCTCTTGAAACTCCGGCAAGCACACGGCCTGTTTCATCGCTAGGCGCATCATATTTACAATAAGTGCATGAACATGTTCTGCCGCCTCCAGCATGGCATGCTCCCATTCAAGCTCTGATAGGGACACATACTGCTTCTCTGCCTCCCTTCGCAATTGCTGCTGCAAATCGGCCCAATAGGCATAGGACCAGCCTGTATCCCATTCAAATCGGATCGGCTCAGGATCAAGCATCCATAGAGCATCCGAAGCCTCTACAAGATAAGCAGGTCGCTCCTCCAGCCATGTGGTACGCAGCATGGAGTATGTGATATAACCGATCTTTCCTTTTCTTCCTTGAATCTGCTCGTGCCGAATATCCCGGCAATACCCCCGAAAATCTTCGACACAGGCCTTTATCCGTTGCTCTTGTACCGCCTTGAACTTCAATGCCCAATCTCTACGGATCAGAAACCACGCCTGCTTCAAGACGGCCTGGGCTTGCTGCTGCGCTTACGCATTAGCTTCCAATCCGGCTCGCGTACTCCACTACTACCTATAAACTCTTGAAGCCATTTGCGCTGATTCCGGCTAAGCCGTTCCGCTGGATGGACAATTTTCCGTTTTCGATATCGTTTCTTTACCTGTTCCTCGGGAACTCCCTCTAAAAGGGAGATAAAGCGAAGAACACCTCCGCTCTCACCACAGAACCAGCATTTAAACACGTGGTCCTGGCTATTGAGCGAAAGATAGTATTTCCGCTTTTTCCGAGGCTTGGAATCTTCTTGACAGAATGGACATTTGCATAGAACTTCTTTATGGTTTATCGTTTTTCTATTAATGAAAAGACCATGCTCTTGCGCTACATTAACAATGTCAGGAAGCATGCTCTATCACGGCCCGAATCCGTTCTTCAGGGCTGGGAGGAAGCTGAACCTGCTCCCAATCCGGTGAGAGGATGATCTTACGAGTGACCGTATGCACCCGCTTCTTAGGTTCCCACCACTGCCATCTTTCATAGGCACTGACAGCTTGATCTACATGCTTACAAGCCCTTCCATAATGGCAAGCCGGGCAATCATGGGCCACTATAAGGTCATTGTTCATCGGTTCAACTCGGACCAGATAGACTCCGTTTTGTGAGGTTGACGGTATGGAGCAAATCAGTGACTTCCCATCTGTAAAGGCAATCATGCTGCATCACTCACTATCCGTACGGATTTTACAATTTTAAACCCGTTTTCGATTTCCATGTTTAATTCAAAACGCATACCGTTTTCAATGGATCTCACCTGTTCAAGCGCTTCTGGTGTTCTTGCAATGACGACTTCCTGTTCACCAGTAGTCAGATTTTCGACCTTCATTTTTGCAAAAGTAATTCCCCCTGGAGATGTACCCGTGGCAAAATCCAGTATCCTATACACCTCACCTGATGTAGCTGGTGATGGAGATGATTTCTTTTCTTCCGCGGTTGTGGGTTCATTCTTTTTCTCATCTTTTGCTGTTTTTCCCTTTGGCTTATTGGATGAAGCCGTAGGTAACATGCCTTCATTATTGATCTCAATTCGTTCAGCATTGTGCACAGTTTCAATTTCGCTCTCATCCATCATCCCAAGTCCGGCAAGCGATAAAGTAACACGCCGCTTCGCTTTAGTTTCGGCACGCATCAAGGCGTTTGCCATTTCGTCTGCGGTTAATGGGAGGATCTTTCCCGTGGGTACTTTGCGCTGCCTCATTTCATCCCAAATTTTTTCCTCTTTAGTCAAGGAGACTGCGCCAATAGATTCATCTATCCGACCATCCGGTGTTGTTCCGCGAGCAGTGACACAGTAGACATCACCGATTCGCTCACGATTAACGATTGTAATACTGATGGATTGAAGTTTGCGCAGTTGATCCGTGGCATCTCGCTTGGCATAAAGAACAAGTTTGCCATCCAATCTTAAATAGTCAAAAGGTTTAGTCAAGGGATTGAGTCCCAAACTTTCACAAACCTTGGTGTAATAGATCAATCGTTCTTCTGGTTTTAACGTAGATAAATCACCTTGTACGATTACCTTTTCCATGAGTGATAATTCCATTTTTTAACCTCCAACGCCTTAAAGACGTCCTGTGCTGTTTATACCTGCACAGAAGGTAAATTAAAAAAACGTCTCTACTTTCCTAAACTAGGAAAAAGAAACGTTTAATTATTTTTCATCTGTTTTTAAGCAGCTAACTCATTCTTCTATTTTTTATAAAAGCAAAAAAGCCGACTCCTACATGAAATAATCCATGCAAGAATCGGCTTTTAAAACACATCATTCAATTTTCAAGACACATACGTGTTCGCGGTACTGCTTTTATCAGAGCCTTTCGGTACTCTTCGTCCCTTGTCTCCGGCAAACGGAAGTTTCGGGATAGCGGCCATTTGCCTTTTGTCCTGCTTTTACCTCGCTTTCTGTCCTCATCGGGCAGAAGCTTGCAGGAAGAGGTACTGCATTGGCTTGTCCTTTCGGTACAAACGCCCTACTTTAGCTTTGCGAAAATCAAAACCGAAGTGGCGGGCAAAACTCTTGTCTCCAGCCATTTGGGAGTGTAGAGGTTAAGACGATTTCAGGAATATTATAACATAGGGCTTCCCTAGAAGCAATCATATGTTCCTAAAATTAACAAGCACATCATTATTTATCCCGCTACCTCATTAAATGAAGACGAAACTTCCTCTGGCAAACTGGTTTTTAACTGAAGATTAGATTCTCGAATTTTTCTTTCAATCTGTTTTGCAATGGTTAAATGCTCTTTTAAATACTGCTTCGCATTATCACGTCCTTGACCTATTCTTTCGCCATCAAAAGAATACCAAGGTCCATTTTTTTCAATAACACCTAGCTCAACTCCAAGATCAATAATGCTACCTTCCTTTGAAATTCCTTCCCCAAACATGATGTCTACTTCCACTTCTTTAAATGGTGATGCAACTTTATTTTTGACCACCTTGATTCGTGTCCGGCTCCCGATCATATCATTGCCCAACATAATTTTCTTCAAACGGCGAACATCCAGACGAATCGTTGAATAAAATTTCAATGCACGGCCACCGGGAGTCACTTCCGGACTCCCAAAAGTAACTCCAATCTTTTCCCGAATCTGATTGATAAAAATCCCTATCGTCTTAGATTTACTAAGCGATCCAGATAATTTTCTCATGGCTTGAGACATAAGCCGGGCTTGCAACCCCACATGGGAATCTCCCATTTCTCCTTCAATCTCTGCTTTGGGGACGAGAGCAGCCACTGAGTCAATAACCAGAACATCAACCGCTCCGGTACGAACTAAAGCATCCGCAATTTCAAGCGCTTGCTCTGCATTATCAGGCTGGGATATCAGTAATTCATTTATATTAACGCCCAAATTTTTAGCATATGTAGGATCGAGCGCATGTTCTGCATCGATAAAAGCAGCTTGTCCGCCAACCTTCTGCACTTCAGCAATCGCGTGAAGCGCAACCGTCGTCTTACCGGAAGATTCTGATCCATATATCTCAATGATTCTCCCACGGGGAAATCCTCCAACTCCTAAAGCCATATCAAGAGCCAAGTTCCCGCTGGGAACGGTTTCAAACTGAACATCAACATCTTCTCCCAGTTTCATAATAGCTCCTTTTCCAAAAGACTTCTCGATTTCTAGTACCACTTTTTCCAGCAGTGTTTTCCGGTTTTTTTCATTTCCCATGTTCAAGAGCCTCCTTCTACGAGCTTCTATGAGGATGAGAATATATGTTCCTACATGAAT
The DNA here is from genome assembly GCF_015845845.1 of Paenibacillus dendritiformis. Classification (GTDB taxonomy): domain Bacteria; phylum Bacillota; class Bacilli; order Paenibacillales; family Paenibacillaceae; genus Paenibacillus_B; species Paenibacillus_B dendritiformis_C. Next base: position 12,791 of record NZ_LDIG01000294.1, on the reverse strand, counting down.
AAAGTACCACACATACGTTCTTATTTCAATATAATATAGGGAATTATTCCTAAGCCTATTTACTTATACCCCCATTCCCCCTCAACTTGTCTATAAAACCGATAGTCCTGCTTTAAATCAATGTCCAAAAGAAGTTTTGCATTTTTTAAAATATTATTCAGAGGCTTAACCTGAATTAACGATTCTGCAATAACTATCATAGGATGCGAAGAATGACGTAACAAAGGAACCAAATGATCTGTTTCTCCTCGAATAACGAGTATATTACGAGAATCCTTTCCTATCTCAACCCTCCCCGTAAAAGGAAAAGGAGCTAAATTTATTTGAAAGGCTTTTTGTTTATCTCGCATGGCACAGCAAAACTGAAAGAAAACTAACTTAGAGAGGATCTGTTCAATGGTCCAAGTTCTCCAAAACTCATGTGTCCATTCCAGGTTAAGGAGTTGTGCTGCTCGGGGACCGATTGTGTAGATGGGGATTGTGTTTTTATTTTTGAGAAGTAGATGTTGAATCAGTTTCTTTTCAGCCAGCATTCGCCGAATCTGATGTCGTTTCCATTGGAATAAACGGCCCATTTGTACACTTCCGATGCAGCCAATAAGTCCTATCGACTTTAGCCCTTCTGCTTCTGTAGCTGCCCGCAGTGGAGCATAGCCGGGCGCTGTCCCTTCCGGTAAGAAGGTGGGTTTGAATTGCCATTCATGGGTCATGGAAAATGGCGATACTTTCATGCTTTCGTCACTCCTTTTCTGGAAATGAAAAGGGGCAAAAATGCCCCCATCATCTCCGAGGTACGATTCTTCCGTATATGCGCTCTTGTTTTGGATCGACTCCACGGACGCGAACATAAACGATATCCCCACGTTTTACTTTGCCAAATCTAATGTGCGGTACAAGAGCATCAACGCCCCGCTCCAAGTTAACAAAGATTCCGTATTCCATTACACCGGATACTTTGCCCTTATAAGTTCCTTTCGCAATATAACGCTTCGTGCAATCCGGCCACGGGCTTTTTTCAGCCGCTTTTTTGCTTACTTTCACGACCTTGTTTTCTTTATCCAGCTCCACGACCTTCACTTTCAAGTGATCGCCAATGTTTACTTCTTCCCGGAGATCATCTATCCAGCCATAGCTATACTCCTGTACAGGCAGTTCCACAGTAATCCCGCCAATATCTAGCGTTAATAACTTAGGCAATACGGTACGAACAACCCCTGTGATGACAGCATCTGGCTCCAGCCATTTCCACGTGAGACCCTCCATGTGTTCCAGGGCCGCCTGGCGTGAAGCAATAAATGTATCCCCCTCGCGGTCATAGTTCACGATTTTGAAGGCAACCGGCTCGCCTAACAAGCGGCGGAACGCATGCGCATCCGTTGTTCCAGAAAACTCCTGTGGGATATAACCTCGGACGCCTCCAACCATTACTACACCACATAATTTATTGAGTTTTGGCTCAAGACCAATCAACTCGGACTGTAAAATCAGATCATTTTGCCGAGCGCTATAAATCTGTGCCCAGCCCTCATCGTATTCCCGATGCAGTACCTTTTCTTCCTGAAAACCTTCAATCAAAACTCTTTTCAATTCTTCACTCATGTTCTTAACCTCCATAAATTTGTTTTTTGGTTATATGAAAAAAAGCCTCATCGCTGTTAGCGGTGAGGGCCTTACTCAAATGGATCTTCTTCCTCTTCTGTATATGGATCAATGTCAGGTACTTTTTCAAAATTATCCTCTGGCTGGGCTGGGGAGGGTTCTGTTACAAATCTCAATCGTGATGCAGGCATTTCTTCACCGGTTCGTGCAACCGGCTCCTGATCGGGTTGTAACTCCTTGCCTTTAAATACGCATTTGAAACCTTTCCACCATAACCGCTTTGTATCCCATTCCCTCTGCTCTTTCCAGTTCCGAGGAACGAATGAACCTTTGCCAATTTTCGGCGGCAGCGGTGTTCCATCCTCCAGCAACTTCGCCACATAATGAAACTTTGGCAAACCATCCATCAACTGAGTATAGAAAATGCGATCCTCTTCTATTTCCGTATCACGATAGTTTTCCGGCAATAGATTGGGCAATAACAATTGCTGTTTAAACGTGCTTTGTCTGCTGATGATCTGCTTTTTTCCAAACTCCCGGCTAAATTCAAGAGCATCTTGAAAAGATAAACCACCAAAAGCAATTTTGTTTCGGCAGCTCGTCATAATGGATTGCTTCATCGCCTTGGCATTGATTTTCCCGGATTCGACTTCAAGTTGACCTAACGACTGGATTGCAAAGATCCCCGCCGTTTTGTATTCAGCGGCAATGGATAAAAATAGCTCCACGTCCGGGTTAATATACCGGGAGTATTCGTCCACGATCATAAAATGCGGGATGCGCGTACGCTCCGTCCCTGGCCTGCGGAATGTTCCACTCTGTAAGTGCATAACGACAAACTGGCCAAACGCATCACCGGCCTTACGTAATTTCCCCATGGCCGTATTAACTGCCAAAATCCCGCCTTCTGCAAAGTGCCGATCCATATCAAAATCGGATTGCCCCGTTAAGATCGGCTCCAGATGACGGTTAGAAGTCAGGTTCTCAAGCTGCGCACGAAGACCGATGACAAACTGCTGGTACTTCTCTTTTTGAGCACCCAGTAGCTCGGATTGAAAGAACTGCACTAAATCCGATTCGCCTTCCTTGAAACGCAGTTCCTGCACCTTGTCTTCCAAGAGCCGCTGATCTCGCATTGTGCGAAGTACATCGCCCAGGTTCACATCATCCAAGTAAAGCCGTTTTAAAAGCTTAGTAATGTTTCGTCCGGCAAGCTCCTGTACCGTAGCGAAAAATGCCTCCTGTTTCCCGAACATGGATTTCAACACGGTCACGGTCGCTTCGGCCACATCGTCTTCATCACCCTTCATCACCGGAAACCGGGCGCTTTGCTCTGATGTTGGGTCAATGTGGACGCACGGCATGTCCATCTCACCACACATTTCATTGACCATTGCTGCAACATCACCTTTTGGTTCAACAACCGATAAGCCGAGTGGAATCCCCTTCTTCTTCAGGAGAAGAAGCTGATAAATCATCGGCTTGAGTAAAGTCGCCGTTTTCCCGCAGCGCGTAGGGCCGACGACCAGCATATGTGTGAACATATCGCTACCCCCCCATTGAATCATGCTCTCACCTCAGTCCTTCATGGGAATTTCCTCGCCCAGATTTAGAACAATTTCCGTTTTTGTTCGAACAAACAGACCTTTAAAGCTGTTCCATCGATCAGCCGCCGTAGGTTTGACATGAACGAGCTGCTGCTTGCTCACATTTCCACGGCGATTTTTCAAGTTATGCTCGGCTCGGTAATTGGCAAAAGTAAGGAAAGTCGAAATAATAAGTGAAACAATAAAGACTGCATGGGCGGTTCCCGAAATTGAAATAGGAAAGGATGACTCGGTAGCAACGGCTTCTTTTGCCTTTAAACTCAAACCTATTCCTGCCCACAACAAACAGGCGAAAAAGTAGATCAGCTTGTTTTCCCGTTCCAATGTCCACCCGTACATGTAAATGAACAAACTGATGACGCTAGGCACCCATACCCACAGTAACGGCCCGTTTGGAAGGCGCCAATACAAAAAAACCCACCCGCTAAGAGTGAGCAAAAGCCAGATGAAACGTGTCATGCTTAAGCCCCCCCTTCAAAAAAATGCTTTTAAATCGATTCTCTAGGGATACCCACAATATCCACATATGCCGCACTTGATAACTCCTTTTTGTAGCTCTGCACTTCTTCTGCAAAACAAAAAAGAAGGATTCTCCGTCCCTCCCTTTGACTTGCTTCTAAGTTGTAGTTCCTTAAACATCGTTTTAAAATCATGATGTCACCAGTAAGCAGTTCAATTACATATGGCCCTCGTTTTCCCGGCTCTTGACGAAGGCCGTACAAGAAGCCGTATTTGCTCGGTCCTCGGACAGGTGACAGCTCCCCATAAGGTTCAAACAACTTCTGTAGCTTTAAAAACGTGTTTGAAAGGATGTAGTCGCGCGTGATACGAATACCCAACTCATCAAAAGGCAGCAGGTGCACTGGAATACCGCCCGTTACCAAGACCATTTTTTCAATGATGGATTCAAAAGCGCTTTTAACGGACGGGCTTTTGTAGTAAACCAGATAGCCCTTTACTTTCTTAGGACTCTTGATCTCGGCGATAATCTTCACCAAGGTTCTCTCCAAGGCATCCGGACGTAAGATGTAGATCATATAATCTCCTTGCTGCGTGGCGAAGCCGCCGACTGTTAAATTCCCACGGTTTAGTTGGTGTTTTCGCTTAATTGCGCGTGAGTCCATAAAATCGCCTTCCGGTATTCGCACATGAAGCTCGTTCGCGTCGGTAATATACTCCCGCTGATGCAATGAAAGCCCCAAATCCCTTGCTCGGTAGCTTTTCTTATCCAATCGCCCTGTCTTGATTAGCAAGCCCATCCCTTGCTCGGTCAATCTCACATAGGCCGCTACCACCGTTTTGCCTTCTTTCCTCATTCCATGTACTTGCGATACAATGAGTCCTTCCTTTTTCATAATGTACAGCCGTTTGTTCGCATATTTCACGTTGCCTTCAAAATGCTTCGTTGTAATTTGTGATTTCGTCATTTCTCGCAATTCATACAGTTCCTGCAAAATTGATAGATCACGTTCTGTCCATTCTCGTTTCCGCGGCATTCATCATCCCCCTTTTTAACTGGAAATTTATAAGGTTGCGCTTTGTCGGTCTAAGCAATCATTGGGCCTCCCTTCTTCGGAAGATGGCTGAGTGGTATAAGGGGTGTTCAGAGTCTAACGCTCAACTGCGTTTCGCGGTAGCCTCTTCACACCTTTTCGCTCTAACACCTGATCAAGCAAACCTGAAATCCCTTTTCCCAAAAGAAATTTACGGTATTTTTCAGATAAAAAAACGGGTTAAAATCAGGAGGGGGGATATTCAGGTTAAATTGAACCCGAAAAATCATGGCCATCCCGGTAATTTTTCTTCACTCTTTCAATGAGTTTTACTGTATTTTTTGGATTTGTTATAAAAACCTGGACATGATTTTTTTGCCTCACGTCCAGATAACCAGATTCCATAATTTCAATTTCTTTCCACGAGTCATCCCTAATAAATCCGGCGTATCTTACTGCATTAATAAGAAGTCTACGGTTACGATTGTCCAAATCCCGAATGACCAAGTTTCCAAAAAAGTGACAGATATAAATAAATCCATGTTCAAGACAACCAATCTCTTTTCCCATGATGGCTTCCATTGTGGAACGAATATAATAATCCCTTAATTTCGTGCAGAATTTATTTTCTTTGCTGTAGAGAGGCAGCATGCCTTCATAGGATAATTGATATACCGGAAATCCTTCGATCTCATACTGCCTAAATATGCACGGCGGATAGACGACTGGATCGGGATTCAGGCTTTCCCTTTCCGGGAGCATGTGCAGCCTCTCCGATACTAGCTCTCCAATCTTTTGAGACATCATCACGGAGTTTCGATACAGTTGTTCTAACTTCTCCACTTCCTCATTTTGAGACATAATTGACATTTACTTCACTCCTTTTTTTCAGTAACTTTTTATGAATTCTAAGTGCGGCAGAACGTCTTTTGTTAAGTGCTGCACTTCATATGAAGCGAATCAGTTCAACTGATTCAGAAAATCAAAAGGGTCTTTGGGCAGGCCCTCTTCCTTGGCTGGAGCTGGTTCATCATCTGCCAGCAAAGCTTCCAGATCGACTGATTCTTTTTTTACTTGGGACTTGAATCCGGAAAGTGCTACAGCGATGGTATCCGTCTTCTGGCTCCGCTCTTCCACTCTACGCTCCAATTCTGCAAGCTCTTCCGTCAACTTCGTCACGCTGTCCGGAAAGTTCAGTCCTGCAAAGACAGTGTATACCGTGACTTGCCCCGGCTGATCTCCCACGTAGGTAGCGACCGGACTTTCGTCCAGAATCGGCGTGCTCTCATGCAGGAACGATTGAATTTTCTCAACAAAGGCGTGAGTAAACAACCGCTTTGCAGTTAAATTATCAGCCACGATACTCACGGCGCTACTAGTTGCATCCTGAAGATCATAACCGGTAGACAATTCACCGTTAAGCACACTCTGCTTAATTGCTTCCATGTACGTCACTGGAGATGCAAGGTCAACTATCTGAGCAGGCAATACACACTTCCCGATATGCAAGCATCCACTCGTTTTTAGCATATTTAGCCATTCCGATGCATCAAAGTGGTAGCTACCATATGGTTTATAACTGGCCGTCACCGTGTTCAGATCATGAAGCAGCCTAGCTACGTGGCGATTGCACGCTTTCATGAAGTCCTCCACACTTTGGTTCTGATTTAGGCCAGTTTGAAACAGCTTTTCATTGTCCACCACTACGATAGCTCCCAACCCCTGCATCGCCCTCTTAATTACTTGCAGGCGCTGCAATGCGTTGTCGATCACCTTTCGACCTTCGTTTTTGCGCGGCAAGGTGAGCAGCAGGCCAAAGCGTCCCGCAAAGCCTATGGTATGTAGCATGCGGATCGCCTCGATGATAGCTCCAGTTCCCGTGCCGCCGCCTAAGCCACAGCAGATAAAGATATAATCCCGGTCGCTAAAGTAGTTCTGAATCGTTTCTGCAATAGCTGTTTTGTGAACATTAAAAGCTTCCTGTCCTAATTGAATATCTCTTCCTACTCCACGCTCATATCCGGCCAACGTGATTTTTTTGACATTCGGATAATCCGGCAATTTCCTTAAGTCCATCTCGTTGCTGTTAATGAGCAGCGCCGTATACGGTCGTTGGCTGTGCTTCGCAGATAACTTGATTCCCACACATGAATGTGCAATTGATGTTCCGCCCATTCCTAGCCCCAAAAAACCATATTTCAAACTGATTTTCATTTCCTTCCCTCCTTGTGTTTTCTCCTCATTTGTTCTTGCCTGAACTCAAGCAGTTCTTCACCAAGTCGGGATACGGTATATCGCTTGGACTTTGCCACTTCGGTAACGTGCACAAGCGCCGCTCCTTCTAACATAGCTGCGACTTCATCTAACAAATGACGAGAACGAATAGGTACTTGTTCAGCATTCGGATTGACCTTCTTATAGAGCATATTGGTCACCGTTTTAAGCTGCTCCTTCTGTACCGGCTTACCTGCTAATTTAAGCGCCGCCAAAACCCATAACATATTCTCATGTTCCATTGCCGCAGACAGAAGATCATTTAGAATAGATTCTCTTGTCATGCCCAAGGCTTTCCCTCCCTTCATCCTTTGAAAACAAAAAAAGCCTCACCATTTACGGTAGAGGCTAAAATCATTCAATCTTTTAAATTGGTACATGGAGAAACACAGCAGACACTAGAAAAAACGGAGCTAAGGGCATCTTTATCCCCTTACTCCGTCTGATAAATAGTAAGGCGTACAGGAATGCCCCGACCAACACAAATATCAAAAAAATGAATGCCAATTGCCAGCCTAAAGCTACACCGACTACAGCCATCAGCTTAATGTCACCGCCGCCAAATGATTCCCTTACAATCAAGGCCATAATGTATAGTAGTCCAGCTCCTGTTGCGATCCCAAGCAAATAGTAGATATAGGATTGGTCAGCATAGAACATCCTCAACAACAGGAAATAGATCAATCCGGCCAATACCAACTTATCCGGAATAATCCGCCATTTTAAATCTGTATAGGTGGCTATTCCCAAAATAATAAACAATGGACCCCATAACATAAAGTTCCCCATATACTCTCCCACCCATCTACTTTTTGTACAAACCAAAAAAAGCCTGCAACACTCTGTTAACGAGTATTACAGGCTTACAAAATATGCTATAATTAATCTCGGCACGATAGAAGGGCTTATATGGGCGGTCGGCGCATCTTCCGGAAGGGAGGTGATGCCTGTGGCGATTAAAGACGCTTTGACGATCATGATCAGTTTCGGTGCGCTGCTTATCGCGCTATTGACGCTGGTTGTGGCCATCGTCGTAGCGATTAATCAAAACAAAAAATAGGCCGCCCCCCGGCAAAGGTAAGCGGTCTATTTTTATAAATTCCTTTCGCTAAAGCCGTCCGCCCGGAAAGGCGGCTATTGTGCCAAGGAGTCGTGTATCCAGCACGACTCCTTATCTATCTTTATTATATGCTGATGCTTTTATGCATGCAACCCTTCCTACTTAATTAAACCATTCGGATGTATCCCGTTTCGTTTGCCAATCATCATACATACTTCCATAGATGGTTATTTTCTTAGTGAAACAAGATGATAAATCATTCTGTCCTGCGTGCATGGCAACGATTTTAAACGTGTATTCCCCGTCAGGTGCATGGATATCAGTATAAAATTTGCGTTCGTAAATGTCCAAAAATTTCGATTTGAAATGTTCTTCCGGCAGTTCCCAAGTTGCTGTTTTGTCATCTCCACCTGTTTTGACCAAACCTATGCTTGTTACGTAGTCGCCCCTGGAATCCCAAATATACACCCGAACCTCCGTTGGCCCCTTAAGCTCTGGCCCACCAATAGGTTTAGCGGTTCCCTCAAGCCCTTTCGGAACCTTGGTTTCCCAATCCGTTGTATACTTCGTGGATACTTTGATTTCGACACCGTAACCAGCTCGTGTAACCTCATTCGGGTTTAAGCCTTTTTCCTTTGCCCAAGGGATAATCTCCCACGATCCACGACTCTCCCGGTCTTCATCCTTTGGATTATCCGGATCCGTAGGAATCCCTTGTTTTGTATCCAGCTTAGCCGATACCGTCAATTTCTCATTGTACGTTACCGTTCGATATTCCCAGATAGGATCGCTATAATCAGTATAAGATTCTGTTGAGGTATGAGTTTTTCCATCAGAATCTGTCCATGTAACCGTTCGTGTTTTGGTTGGATAACCGATTATCAATGGATAGGTTACATCCCAATTGGCTTGGGGTCTTGTTGTATCACAATAAGCGTCACCACCTGTACTTGTTACGGAGCAGCCTGTAGTTGCCACGTTATTAGATCGGTCCTTATCCGGCTTCTCTTGTTCCGGATCAACATGAACGCTTAAAGTGTGAATCCCTGTATCTCCTGTCCATTTGAAGCCGCCAACGGTAATCGGAGTATTGGCTGGCATGGTTTTTCTTGTTTCATAGATCGTTTTCTTTCCATCTTGTACAAAGCGAATCAAAACATTTGACACATCTGTTGCCCCCACGTTTTTCACCTTTGCCGTCACGGTAGAGGACTGGCCTTTGTTTAGCGCAGATGGGCTGGCGGTAATGGATTGTGCGATCAGGTCATTCTCTGGCGCTTTACGCTCAATCAACCATTCACCATGAATCGTGTTGTTTTTATATGCTTCAGAAGGTGATTCTAACGCTCGATCTGGATGGTTCGGATTATTTATTGTTGCATCAACCTTAATATAATATTTTCCGGGTGAATCGCTGATTTCGATTTTACCTAGCATATAATTAAATTCCTGCCCATTTTTGAGCGTTGCAGGCAATTTATCGTTCATGGACGGAAGCGAAAATTCAGCGGTAACCGCTCCTCCCACCTTCACCGTCGCCGTCATGGGCATGCCACGCTCGTTTACGTAATCACTGGTTATGATATCCTCACCGTCATACCGGAATTTAACCCATAACTGCCCACCTTCGGTCAGCGTCAGTTTGGTGGGAACATAGTCCATCGGCTGTGCATCGGGTAGTTTGACGCTCTCAATTGCAGTGCGTCCATATCCATCGTCAATAATGATATCGACGTCTGTTCCAAGAACTCTGGAAATATTTTTAGCATTAATCTTAATAGAACCCGTATACTGCTCTTCTGAAGTATTTATCAATTTTCCATCAGTCAGACTAACAACTTTGCTTAAATCCGGAAATGCTCCTTTTGGAGCCGCAATAAGCCGAATGTTACGCTGGGAATAGCCTGAGGCAGTAAAACTGATATTTAGTGCATCTCCTTGTGTTACTTTCAGTGTGGGCCATGCACTCACGTTGAAATAGGCATGTCCTTCCGAACCCTTTTTATCGGTGTGGTCGAATTGAACGCCCATACGACTCACGATACCTGCTGTGCGAAGAAATTCATAAAAATCTTGTAGCTTATAGTAATACTCGTGCTCCTTACCATAATCAGTTCCACGTACCACGAAGGCATCTCGAAAATACTGTTTCTGTTCTTGTGAAACATTAGTCGGACAGTTTGACCATACGGCATCAAATAACTCTCCAACTGCTTCTTTGCTCTTATACGTCAGGCCAAATCCGTTTTTGTCTGAAAATTCAGGATCTCCTGGCTTTTCTTTTACAGCAAACACATCGTAATTTTCAATCACGTTGGTTTGACCATCTGAAAAGGTGAAAATACCTTTCCACTGATATAGCTTCCACGGGTTATCCGAAACTTTATCCCCCAATGCAGGAATATAGCCAATAAAATGTTCACCTGTCTTGCCGTATTCCCACGGATCAAGGTCCTTCACATACCTCTGTAACATTGGAATTCCTGCAGCAGTTGCAATAGTAGCTAGTAGCGCGAATAACATTAAAAATATCGAGCTTATCTTCTTCATTTCTTGCCCACCACCAGAAATAAATAATAAAAAGAGCCCGCGAACATTCGCAGACCCTTATATTTCATATAGGACTAAAAGGCTTCTTATTTGATTTCCTGAGCCAATTTCTGAACTTCAGACAATGGAGCTGCAGAACCGTTACTGCTAACAATTACAATAGCATCGTTGATGCTACCAAACAACGCCTCCAAATCCTCATTTCCCCTACTATCTAAAGCTACAGTATATCCTTCCTGCTCATCTCGACCTGGATAAACTTTTGCAAATGAGATATAAAATCTCCCTTCACCAATCTCAAGAGTATACGTTTTTCCAGCAATAAATTTTGTATTTCCGTAACTCCCACTTGCTCCTTCAGGCATTGTAAAAGTCAACTTTCCGTTGGACACCTTCATATTGTCTATGAACAGTTCCTTAGCCAGATCCGTGTATCCGTCCTTCCACTGAAAATCTGTGCTGTACATATTATCGTCGCTCGGCACCGGATCAGGAGCGGTCACTTCTTTCCCAGTACTAATGCTCACCAGCTTCTTGCTTTGATTCCAATTAACCGTTGCACCGAGTGCTTCACTGACAAAGCGAAGTGGTACAAACACCCGGGAGCCTTGAAGCCGAGCTGGTACATCCAATTTAACGATTGTGTCTCCAACCAATACGGTATCGGAATTAACTGGCATGCGAATCATCTTGCCGTTAAGCTCGACGTAAACTACCCGATCTATCCGGCTGCCGATTGTTTCCTTTTTATAATCAACCTTGGCCCCCAACGCCTCACTTACAAAACGGATTGGGATCAGCACCCGATTGTTCTCAAAATACGGCTTCTCGTCTGGGAACTTTACCGTCTTCCCGTCAACTTGAACAGTAACGTTGATTTTTGCAGCTGATACAGAGGAAACAGAAAAACCAAATACCATGAGAATGCTCATCAAAATTAAAGCTACTCTTTTTCTCAGAATCATATGATCATCTCCATTTCATATTTACGGGTATACACATACCCTTGTTATATTCTCAAAATCCGACGCACAACATAATTCCCATTATAATCCAACAACTATTTTCTCTCAATTGGTTTCAATCATTTCTCCCTCCTCGCTTTTGGATCTCTATAAAATACGAAAACTCCACCAGCATATGCCAGTGGAGTTGAGAAACTTAATACTTCATTTATAAATATCCCCGCGCGAACCAACAGCACGTACAAAAATTATTTTCTCATCATGATCTATCTCAAAAATAACCCTGTACGTACCTATCCTCAAGCGATATAAACCAAAATTCCCTTTCATTGGTCTAATATCTCCAACTGGCGGAACGACTAGCAAACCTTTTAATCCCTCAGCGATACGTTCTTGCATCGATTTTTCCTGTTTAGCTATGAATTTCAAAGCCTCTTTATGGTAGATCAACTTGTAAACCGAACTCATTTTTGGCGTCCTCCCCCGATAAAAAACCTGAAGCGCTCTTTAATTGTTCGGCTTCTTCTTTACTTAACGGCTCATTATCCGGTTCTAAACAATCTATATCTTTCCATTCTAAACCCTTTTTTTCAGAACGATCAATCAGGAATTGCAGGAAGTCAAACGCCGTATTTTGATCTTGCTCTTGAAGACGATCAACTAAGTTATACAAGTCCTCTTTCCGAATCGTCATGAAGATACCTCCAAATATTTGATGAACACAAAGCTTTTCTTAATTGTATCATATGCATTTAACTCATTAATCAAAAATAGCCCCTATTTTAGGGACTTTTTGATATGGAATTAATTTCCATATTTTTGGATACAGCTTCGCCACTGGATTAGTTCCATTATATACCTTCTATATGGAATATGCAAGTCATTTATTCGTATTCTTTGAACTTTTCAGTTTGGTCGAGGTATATTTTCGCTTATGCTAGAAAATGAGCCGTGCTCCAACACGACTCCCTGGACACTTACCGCTTTAAAGAGCGGTCGGCTGTGCAAAAGGTGGATCGAAATAGACCGCATTCCTTCGTTAGGGACGGTCTATTTCTTTGCATTCTGATTAATCGCTACGACGATGGCGACAACCGCGTCAGTAGCACAATAATTAGCCCACCAATACGGAAGTGCGAGAGCGCTTAAACCATTCATCTCTGGGCCGACTCGTTTCCGCGCTAGGTGGAATCTGTTTAACGTTCTAGTTGCTCCTTTTTGCTATGTCTTGTTCTTGCTGTTT
>NZ_LDIG01000293.1 GCF_015845845.1 Paenibacillus dendritiformis | reverse complement strand
TCGAAATCCAGTCCGCAAAACCACAAATAGCCCGCATGCATGGGCAGCAGTTGATACAATTCCCGTTCGGAGTGGTTGAACAAATACGAAAGCAGCATCAGTCGAACCATTCGCTCCGGGTCAGCCGCCGGGCGACCGGTGCGTTCCGTATATAGCGGCGCTACCCAATCATGGACGATGGATAAATCAAGCGCCTCGTTGATTTGACGCAGGATGTGCTTTTTCGGCACGAGTTCATCCATATCCACGAATTGAAACATCTGAGGCTGGACAGCCGATGACTTATAGGCTTTCATGTTCAATCACTCTCTCGATTATTTGTTACAGTACAAATTCGACAAAACCGTGGGAAAGACCTGTTTAAGCGGACTTTTTCACCGGACTTTTAAAGCTGCTCTCCGATTCATCCTCAATGATAGCTCGCTTGCCTAACTCGATAGATTCGCTAAATTTACGCAAATTATAGGCATGAACGCCCAACTTATAGTACAGAGTGATTCGCTCATCGGTAGTCAAGAATTCCGTATAATGCAAAATGTACTTTCCCGATTGAAAAGTTTCTTCCAGCTTACTGAAATCATCACGTTCCACTAAATACTTCTGAAGCGCCCCGCGCGCGACAAAGGACTGCATTCCATGGCTTCTGGCATATGCAATCAATGTATCCAACAAGGCCAATTTTATTTCGGTATTGTCCACAAGTTGCTGTACATCGAGCAATAATTTGGCTGCGATTGCTTCGCTATTTTCATCTTCGGATTCTAACAAGTATGAAGCGATCTTTGTGCTTAGGGAGGCATTTTGGAGTGAAAAAGAGTCATAAAGCAGTTTACATAACGTGTCGGAGCGGGGATTTGTTAACATGAATGGATCCAGCACTTCATCGAGGGGAATCTCCAGAACCGATATAATCGGCTGGATGGTTTTATAGTCGGGCCGCCGAATTTCTCCATTCTCGATCTTGGAAATACTCCCGCTGCTCACTCCTGACAATTCGGCCAAATGAGCCTGCGTCATCCCCCGATCTTGTCGGTAGCGTTGAATCAGTTCCCCCAAGGTTGAGAACTCCAGACTGACGGAACTCACGTCCTCACCTTCCTTATAATGGTATTATTCATAGCTACATATTATCATTTCATGATTTTTTTGTAAATGAAATCTCCATAACGACAATTTAACCGATTTTTACTGACGACTTATTTAACGAAGATTTAACCCAAGGTCAACTAATTTGGAAAGTATCCATAATCTCCTACAAATTACAAAGCTGCTGCTATTTCCGTTGAATCAGGCTTACAATTCTCAGAAATTGGTGTAGAATAATAAGTAAAGAATTAAGGAAGTAAAGAAAATTTACATTCATGCATAAATAAAGAAGAGGAGGGGTATACTATGGCAATATCGAATGAGGCGGTGGAGCGTATGGAATGGAAACGTGCACGTGTCTCTCAGAAACGCCAAGTGACTATACCTCAAAAATTTTACGAACAAGCAGGAATTAAAGACGAAGTGGAATTTTGTCTCAAGGTTTAAGCCTACTGTGCTGACGTAGTAGCCCTCCGCCCAAAATTTCCGATTGCCATATTTATACTTCAGGCTGGCATGCTTCTCGAATATCATCAGTGAGCTTTTTCCCTTCAGATATCCCATGAATGATGATACTGAGATTTTTGGAGGAATCGCTACTAGCATATGTACATGATCTGGCATCATGTGACCTTCTAAGATCTCCACTCCCTTGTATTTACATAAACGCTTGAAGATTTCAATCAAGTCTTTTCTCACTTGATTATAAATCTCTTTCCGTCTATACTTCGGGGTGAACACAATGTGGTATTTGCACATCCACTTCGTGTGAGCTAGACTATAGTTCTTGTTTGCCATCTAAGACCATTCCTTTCATTGAGCCTGAACATCTCAATTTTATCGGGATGGTCTTGTTGGTCAAACCCTCGATCCCTCCACCCGCATAGCGGGTGGTTTTTTGTTTCGTGCGTTTCACGCACTCAACGGGCTAAAGCCCATAANCTTTCACACTCAGTTTATCAATTGCTTGGTCATGTGCTTCTTGTTCACGTATATATTTTGCAACGGTTGCTTCATTTAAGCCTACTGTGCTGACGTAGTATCCCTCCGCCCAAAATTTTCGATTGCCATATTTATACTTCAAACCGGCATGCTTCTCGAATATCATCAGTGAGCTTTTTCCCTTCAGATATCCCATGAATGATGATACTGAGATTTTTGGAGGAATCGCTACTAGCATATGTACATGATCTGGCATCATGTGACCTTCTAAGATCTCCACTCCCTTGTATTTACATAAACGCTTGAAGATTTCAATCAAGTCTTTTCTCACTTGATTATAAATCTCTTTCCGTCTATACTTCGGGGTGAATACAATGTGGTATTTGCACATCCACTTTGTGTGAGCTAGACTATAGTTCTTGTTTGCCATCTAAGACCATTCCTTTCATTGAGCCTGAACATCTCAATTTTATCGGGATGGTCTTGTTGGTCAAACCCTCGATCCCTCCACCCGCATAGCGGGTGGTTTTTTGTTTCGTGCGTTTCACGCACTCAACGGGCTAAAGCCCATAATAAAAAAGACCACAACCCTCGCATAGAGTGTCCTCTATGCGCCGTTGTGGTCCCGATCCGTATCTCCGACCGATAGGATGAACTTATATTGGGATGATGAAAGATATGGACCATGTGATCAAGAGGGACCGGGGTCTAGTCTCCCCGGAACGCCCGCTTCATCCGATCGAAGAACGTCTCCTCGTGCCCGCCGTTCGTCTGCTCGCCGCCGCTGGCCGCGAACTGACGGAGCAGCTCCTTCTGTTCGTCATTCAGCTTCGTCGGCGTCACGATGACAACCTTGACATGCTGATCGCCTTGACCGTGGCCACGGAGGCGCGGAACGCCTTTGCCGCGCAGCCGGAAGAAGGTCCCTGTCTGCGTGCCGGCCGGAATTTTGAGCTTGACCTTCTCGGTCAGCGTCGGGATTTCAATCTCATCGCCCAGCGCCGCCTGCGCAAAGGTGAGCGGCACCTCGCAGTAGATGTCGTCGCCGTCGCGCTCGAAAAATTCATGCGGCTTCACGCGGATGACGATATACAAGTCACCGTTCGGACCGCCGCGCAATCCGCTCTCGCCTTCTCCGCTCATGCGCAATTGGGCTCCATCGTCTACCCCTGCCGGAATGCGCACATGAATAACGCGCTGCTTTTTCACGGTTCCGCTGCCATGGCAGGTGCCGCATTTCTCGCGGATAATTTTGCCCTTGCCTTGACATACCGTACAAGTGCGCCGGTTGACCATGCGGCCGAACGCCGTATTTTGCACGACCTCCTGCTGTCCCGATCCACGGCAGGCCGAGCAGGTATCCGGCTTCGTGCCAAGCTTGGCCCCGGTCCCGAAGCAGGTGTCGCACTGCTCTGTCCGCGGAATCGTAATATCCGTCTCTTTGCCGAAGACAGCTTCCTTGAATTCAATCTGCATCGTATACTGCAGATCGCTGCCTCGCTGCGGCGCATTCGGATCGCGCGTGCGTCCTCCTCCGCCGAAGAACATATCGAAAATGTCGCCGAATCCGCCGAAATCGCCGGAGAACCCGCCTCCGCCCATGCCCTGATTCGGATCTACATGCCCGTACTGGTCATACATCGCCCGCTTCTGATCGTCGCCAAGCACATCGTACGCTTCCTTCACTTCCTTGAACTTCTCTTCCGCGTCCGCTGCCTTGTTCACGTCCGGGTGATATTGACGCGCAAGCTTCCGGTAGGCTTTTTTGATTTCATCCTCGCTAGCCCCTTTGCTTACGCCGAGCACTTCATAGTAATCTCGCTTTTGCGCCACTCTTCCACCCCCATTGCAACTTGAAAGCCCGGTATCCCGCGCCCGTCCCGCTGTAACCTGCGGAAGGGGCCGGACCGCCGGACAGGTGCCGCATGGCGCTCACGCCATGCCGTTCCGCATTCTTCATTGTAAACAGGCAAAGCCAAAGCCGGGCGAAACCCGGCTTTGACCCTGTCCATCCGCGCTTATTTCTTGTCTTCGTCCACGACTTCGTAATCGGCATCGACTACATTATCTTTTTTGGCCGCGCCGTCATTCCCTTGCTGTTGACCGGCCTGCTGCGCTTGCGCCGCCTGTTCATACAGCTTCACGGACAGCTGCTGCACAACTTCGGACAGCTTCTCGGTCGCCGCTTTGATTTCGTCGATATTGTCGCTTTCGAGCGCCTTTTTCACATTTTCCTTGGCTTCGTTCGCCTTGTCGATCTCGGCTTGGTCGACCTTGTCGCCCAAGTCCTTCAACGTTTTCTCTGTCGTATATACCAATTGGTCGGCGTTGTTCTTCACTTCGACCATTTCTTTGCGTTTCTTGTCTTCTTCCGCATGCAGTTCCGCTTCCTTCATCATGCGGTCGATCTCTTCGTCGCTCAAGCCGCTGGAGGACGTGATCGTGATGTTCTGCATCTTGCCGGTTCCTTTGTCCTGGGCAGATACTTTGACGATGCCGTTCGCGTCGATGTCGAACGTAACTTCGATTTGCGGCACGCCGCGCGGCGCCGGCGGAATGTCTCCCAGCATGAAGCGTCCCAGCGTCTTGTTGTCCGCCGCCATCGAACGCTCCCCTTGCAGGACATGAATCTCGACGCTCGTCTGATTGTCCGCATACGTCGAGAAGATCTGCGACTTGCTCGTCGGGATCGTCGTATTGCGCTCGATCATTTTCGTGAATACGCCGCCTGCCGTCTCGATTCCAAGGGAAAGCGGAGTGACGTCGAGCAGGACGACATCCTTCACGTCGCCGGTCAGTACGCCCGCCTGCACGGCTGCGCCCAGCGCGACGACTTCGTCCGGATTCACGCCTTTATGCGGCTCTTTGCCGGTCAGTTTTTTGATCGCTTCCTGGACGGCTGGAATCCGGGTCGATCCGCCGACGAGGACGACTTTGTCGATATCGGACGGTGTCATGCCCGCATCCTGCAGCGCTTGGCGCGTCGGGCCGAGCGTGCGCTCCACCAGATGCGCGGACAGTTCCTCGAACTTGGCGCGCGTCAGGTTCAGCTCCAAGTGCTGCGGAACGCCGTCGACAACCGTAATGAACGGCAAGCTGATCGTCGTCGTCAATACGCCGGACAGCTCTTTTTTCGCTTTTTCCGCGGCATCCTTCAGACGCTGCACAGCCGCTTTGTCTTTGCTCAGGTCAATGCCTTGCTCTTTTTTGAATTCCGCTACCAAGTAGTCGATAATCACTTGGTCGAAGTCGTCTCCGCCCAACTGGTTATCGCCGCTCGTCGCTTTCACTTCGAAGAAGCCGTCGCCCAATTCGAGGATCGAGACGTCAAATGTGCCTCCGCCCAAGTCGTAGACGAGAATGGTATGGTCGCCTTCTTTGTCCGCGCCGTAAGCAAGCGCAGCCGCTGTCGGCTCGTTCACGATGCGAAGCACTTCGAGACCCGCGATCTTGCCGGCATCCTTCGTCGCCTGGCGCTGGGAATCGTTGAAGTACGCCGGTACGGTAATAACCGCCTGCGTTACCGTTTGGCCCAAATAAGCCTCTGCGTCGGATTTGAGCTTCTGCAAAATCATGGCAGAAATTTCTTGCGGTGTATACGATTTGTCGTCGATCGTCGTCTTATGCGCCGAGCCCATATGACGCTTAATCGAGCTGATCGTGCGATCCGGGTTCGTAATCGCCTGGCGCTTCGCCGTTTCCCCGACGATGCGCTCCCCGTCTTTTTTGAAGCCGACAACCGAAGGGGTTGTGCGGGCGCCTTCCGGATTCGGAATGACGACGGCTTCGCCGCCCTCCATTACCGCAACACAAGAGTTGGTCGTTCCCAAGTCAATACCGATAACTTTACTCATTGCAAATGTAACCTCCTCAACTGGCTCTCAATCTATTTCATATTAACCAAGCGGATAGCATGTGAACGCCATCTCTTAGCCGCTTACCTTGACCATCGCCGGGCGAAGCACCCGATCCTTGAGCATATAGCCCTTCTGGACTTCTTCCACGACGATGCCTTCCTCATGCTCTTCCGATTCCACCTGCATAATCGCCTGATGGAATTCCGGGTTGAACGGCTCGCCCACGGCGTTCATCGCCTTCACGCCTTCCTGCTCCAGCACCTGCATGAATTGGCGGAAGATCATGTCCACGCCTTTGACGAACGATTGCTCTTCGCTGCCCGTCTGGGCTGCGGCCAAGGCGCGCTCGAAGTTGTCGAGCACCGGCAGCAGCTGGGTCACCAGCTTGGACGATGCGTACTGAGCCAGTTCTTCCTTCTCCTTCATCGTGCGGCGGCGGAAATTATCGAAATCCGCCTGGGCACGCAGCAGGCGCTGCTGAAGCTCCTCCGCTTGCTCGCGGGCCTCCTTCAGCTCTGCAGGCTCTTCCTCCGCTTCCTCCGCTGGCTTGGCTTCCGCTTCGGATGTCTCCTCGGCCTCCTGCTTATGCTCAACGTCGGCTGCTTCCACAGCCTCCGAGTCCACCTGTTCATTCCTGTCCATCTTCTCTTCTTGTTCCGGGTTCAATCCTTGCACCTCCCTTATGTAGTCAAGCCTTCTGTCTTTCTGCTCCGGGAAGCCGGAGCCTTACGCTTCCGGCTTCATCTTAATGACCGTGTGAATCCGCAGCACGGCGGCGGCCACTTCGCCGGCCGCCCGCAGCGCATGGAGCTTCACGGCGGCCGGGTCGACGATGCCGGCCTCGATATAGTCCAGCAGCGCCCCGCTGTCACAATCAATGCCGATGGCATCGGATGCCGACGCGGTCTGCGCCGCCCGCGCTTCCTCCAGCTTCTCCAGCGGGTTGAAGCCGGCGTTCAGCACAATCTGGGCCATCGGCTTGCGCAGCGCCTGCGCCACCGCGGCCACGCCGAACGCTTCCATGCCGCGGACGGTCTCTCTGTAGCGCTCCAGCATGTAGGAGAGCGCCAGCTCCGTCGTGCCGCCGCCCGGCAGGACGCCGCTCTGGATCGCGGCTTGCAGCGCCGCGGCGGCATCCTGGGCGATGCGCGCCCGCTCGCCCACGACCTCGCGCGTGCTCGCTCCCACGATGAGCGTCACCTGCGCGCGGCGCATGCCCGCCGGCTCCGGCGAGCCGCCCGAGCTGAGCGCCGTCTGCGGGGCGTACAGCCGCACGCGCTCCAGGCGCTCATCGTAGCGCACGCAGGCGGTGCGGCCGAGCAGCGGCTCCAGCACCGCCGCATCCTTGGCCAGGGCGGCGCGCTTCAACGGCTTGCCGCCCGTAAGGCGGCAGACGCGCATAATATCTTCGCGGCTGACACGCTGCACGACCATCATATCATGGTCAAGGCAAAATTGCTCCGCTTCCGGATGAAGGCCTCGCTCCAGCACGAGGAAGCCGACCCCCAGCTCGTGAAGACGCTGCAGCCGCTCCATGAATGCCGAGCGGTGAGCCATATACTGCTGGAAGCCGGCTTCGGTCGTCAGCAGCTGCTCGTCGAGCGTGTCCGGTTCGAGCGCATCCTGCAGGATGAGGACGCGGCAGCCGGTCCGTTCCGGCAGCCAATCCCGCTGCAGCGGCTTCTGCTTCAGGAGCACGCCGTGGAACCATTCATTGCCCGCCTTCTCGTGCGCGACGATCTGCTCGGCGAGCCGGTAGGCCGGATCCTGAAGCTGCTCCCAGCCTACCGCCTGTCCCGCCTCCAGCACGAGGCGGACGATGTCGCTCTGTTCCCGCCCCGCGATATGTACCGCGCGGTGCAGCTTCGGGTCGTCCCAGCCGTCAAGCCGAAGCGCCCGTTCCGCCAGCCGGCTGGCCGCGACGCGGATGCCCTCAAGCATCCCGGTCACGACCTTCGCCGCCGGGACGCCTCTCGTCACCTGGGCGACGCCTTCCTGCACCAGCGCACCGGCCAGTACCGTCGCCGTCGTCGTGCCGTCGCCGACCTCGCTCTGCTGGGCGCGCGCCACCTGAATAAGGAGCCGGGCTGCCGGATGGCTCACATCCATTTTCTCCAAAATGGTGACGCCGTCATTGGTAATGACGACGTCGCCATTCGCGCCGACCAGCATGACGTCCAGCCCCTTCGGGCCAAGCGTGCCCTCGACAGCCGAAGCGAGCGCCCGGACGGCATTGGCATTATTCAGGAGCGTCGCATAGCGCTCATCGGTCTCCTGTACTTGTCCTTGTCCTTGAGTCACAAGCCGCCCCCTCCCGATTATTTATACCATTGCTGCATGAATACCGCCATTTGGCCGGACAGATGGTTCAACAGCGTAATGACCTTCGAATACTCCATCCGCGTCGGCCCCAAGATGCCCACCGTGCCCAGGGTCTGTCCGTCGACCGAATAGGTTGCGGTAATCATGCTGCAGTTCGTAATCGCGGCATGCGCATTCTCTTGGCCGATGCGGACCTGAATGCCGGAAGGGGCGGAGCCCACGACCTTGATCAAGGCCGGCGTCTCCTCGAGCAGCTCCCAGATCGTCTTGATCTTGTCGACATCCTGGAATTCCGGCTGGGTCAGCATGTTGGTCGCCCCGCTCAAGTAGACTTGGCGATGGTCGCTATTATCGGCCAGAATGCCTTCCACGAGCGCCATCAGCTCCCGGACATGCGAAACATATTGGTTCATTTCCTGTCCAATCTCGCTATACAGCCGCGAGCGCAGCTTATATAAAGGAACGCCGACAAGCTTCGCGTTCAGCAGGTTAACCACGGTTTCCAGTTCGGAGGCGGAGACGCCCTCGGGCAGCGTCACCGTCTTGTTCTCGACATGGCCTGTACTTGTCACGACAATCGCGACCGCCGTATTCTCGTTCAGCTGCAGAAGCTGGAAATGACGAAGCGAGGCGTCGAAAACTTCCGGCCCCAGCGCGATTGACGTATAATTGGTCAATTGAGACAAAATCGATGCCGTATGCTGTACAATCTCTTCCATTGCTGTTATCTTCTCCGCGAAGGCGGATTTCAACCGCATGACATCTTCGCTGGACAGACGATCAAGCCGAACGAGATGATCGACATAATAACGGTACCCTTTATGAGATGGAATGCGCCCTGCTGACGTGTGCGGCTGCTCCAGATAACCGAGCTCTTCCAGATCGGCCATCTCGTTGCGAATCGTAGCCGGGCTGAAATTGACGTCGCCCCGCTTCGATATGCTGCGAGATCCGACTGGCTCCGCAGAACGGATATAATCATCAATGATGGCATTCAAAATCATACGCTGGCGTTCCGTCAACATGCGCATCCCTCCTTAGATGTAGTAGGATATCCGTTAGCACTCATCATCGTCGAGTGCTAACCGTCACTACAAAAATACCAAACGGACAAGACGATTGTCAAGTCAGTTCGGTACTTTGGGCATGGATTGATATTTCTTCAATTTAGCGGCTTGCTCTCCTTCCATGATGCGCAATCCCTGAACGCACTTTTTTTATACGCCAGGCGATTGTTCGCCTCCGCCAAGTCAGTTGAGCACTTTCAGGACAGCTATCTCATCGCAGCAGTGCCGCTTTTTGCAGTGGACGCAGTCGGTCCATACCTTTTCCGGGAAAATCTCCTTCTCTACGATCTCGAATCCATTCTTTTGAAAAAAACGCGCTTCATATGTTAGGGCCATCACCTTCGGTATCGAACGGGCCTCCGCTTCTTCCAGGAGCTTGTCAACCAGGAGCGAGCCAATCCCACGGCCCTTGCATTCGGGTGCGATCCCTAGCGAGCGGATCTCGACCAGATCGCTCCCGAGCTGGCACAGCGAACCGCAGCCGACCAGCCGCTCATCAAGCTCGGCCACCACGAAGTGCTCCAATTGCTCCTCCAGCACCTTGCGCGAACGGGGAAGCATGATCCCTTGCTCTGCATAAAAACGAATAAGTTCCGTTAAAGCGTCAATGTCTTCCGGTACAGCTTTTCTTACGATGGGTATCATGTTGAGTCCCTCCGAGTGTGACCTGCCTCACATTGTGTTTTACGTATGAATATACAACATGATGCATAGTTTTTCAAGGAGAATTTTCCCTGCGTTCAAGCCTTCCACCCTATCGCCTGCACCCTTATCAATTTCTATTTTCCGCCGGAGACGCCCGCCCCCGCGAAAGCTGCTCATAAAGTACATGACTCGCCTTGTCCAGGACATACTAGCAATAACGCATCGTGTCATGAGAAGGCAGGTGAGTAAGCGCAGTATGACAAAAAGAGTATTATTCATTACCGTCTTTTTCGCGGTCATCGGCTCCATGTTCGTTATTCCGCAAATGATCGACCCTTCGATGGGGGACATCGTGTTCACCTTCGCAGGTGTGCTTATCGGCTCGCTGTTCATGGGCTTGGCCGTTGCTCTCTTCATGCGATTGTTGCTGAAGCGCTAGTCCCGGCTTCCGGCGATAAAATAGAACAAAACCGCCGCAACCTGATTCGATCAAGCTGCGGCGGTCACGCTCTGCTGCGGACATATGCCTCTCGTTATTGCTCCGTTCCTTGCACCAGCGCGCCGACAAAGGCGGCGAACACATCATTGCCGAACAACAGGCCCTGCTCTGTCAGCCGGTAGCCCGCTTCCGTCGGCTCCAGCAGCCCCTCCTTCAGCAGCCGCTTAATCGGCTGAGCGAACACTTTGTCGAGCAGCGCGCCGTTGAATTGCTCCGCGAAGCGCTCGCTGCTTACTCCTTCCAGCATCCGCAGGCCGACCATCATGAAATCTTCCATCGCTTCCGCTTCTTCGACCCGGAATGAATCAAGGCGGGGCAAGCCTTGCTTGCAGGCGTCGTTATACGGAGTGACGCCCTTGATGTTCAGATGCCGCTGCCGCCCGACATAGCCGTGCGCGCCGGCGCCGAGGCCATAGTAGTCCTCATTGCGCCAATAGGTCGTGTTATGCCGGCTCGCATAGCCCGGCCGCGCGAAGTTGCTGATCTCGTACTGATCGTAGCCGGCCGCCTTCATCCGATCCATGATGAGCATATACATGTCGAGCTCTTCCTCTTCGCTCGGAAGCGGCAGCTCGTTGCGGTGGTACATCGCATGGAACAGCGTGTTCTCTTCCACCTTCAGACTGTAAATGGAGAGATGCGGAAGGTCGAGCTCCAACGCTTTCCCGACGCTATGCTCTACCATCTCTACCGTCTGGTTCGGCAGGCCGAACATCAGGTCGATGGACATATTGGCGAATCCGGCCCGCTTCGCATTGTCAATGCTCCGGTAGACGTCGTCCGTATTATGGATGCGGCCGATGCCGGTCAACAGATCATTGTTGAAGGATTGAACCCCGAAGCTGATCCGGTTCACGCCGCCCTCCCGCATGACCTGCAGCTTGTCCGCATCGGTGGTGCCGGGGTTGGCTTCCATCGTGAACTCGATATCCGGGCTCCACTGCGGAAAGGCGCGCCGAACCGAGGCCAGAAAATACTCCATCTGCTCCGGCGTCAAGACGGTCGGCGTTCCTCCGCCGACGAATATCGAATCAATCATCCCGGGGGGATGCTGCTGAACGGTATGCTCCATTTCTTGCTCCAGCGCTCTCAGGTAGTCCATCACCGGCTGCCCTTTGAGCACATAGGAATTAAAATCGCAATAATGGCATTTATTCGTGCAGAACGGGATGTGGATATAGACCGCGCGCGGAGCGCGGCCTTCAGCCGAAGGATGGGCTCCTTCGCTTCGTTCGTTCCGTGTCATGCATATTCCCTCCCATTTCCTGCTTCTATCTTACGTGTCTTCTAGCTTGCTGACTATAAAGTGAGTGTTCAAAAAGGCCGGTTTTCAGCACTGAGAAGGTTGCAGGAACTCGAAGCCATGCTTCCGATGCGAGCTTTGCTTCGCAAAACTTGGAAGGAACCGCGCAATGTAGGCGAGCTACATGAGCTAAAATGTTTCCGCAGGAAACATACTTCGGAAGCATAAGCTATTCAAGAGTGAATGCAAGATTCGATGCCGAGTTGCTTCCTGTATCACCTCGTGATCAAAAGCGGACTTTTTGAACAACTTCTAAAAAAGAGGGAGCATCCGCCCCCTCCCCGCTACTTATTATCATCAATTTTAAGCACGGCCATGAACGCTTCCTGAGGCACTTCCACGCTGCCGACCTGCTTCATGCGCTTCTTGCCTTCCTTCTGCTTCTCCAGCAGCTTCCGCTTCCGGGAGATGTCTCCCCCGTAACATTTGGCCAAGACGTTCTTGCGCATCGCCTTGACTGTCTCGCGGGCGATAATCTTTGTTCCGATCGCGGCCTGCACCGGCACTTCGAACATCTGGCGCGGAATCAGCTCGCGCAGCTTCTCGCACAGCAGCTTGCCCCGATGGTACGCCCGATCCTTGTGCACGATGACCGACAAGGCGTCGACCTGCTCGTTGTTGAGCAGAATGTCCATCTTGACGAGATTCGATTTGCGGTAGCCCGACAGCTCGTAGTCGAACGAAGCATAGCCGCGCGTGCTGGACTTCAGTTGATCGAAGAAATCGTATACGATCTCGGACAGCGGAATCTGGTACGTAATCGTAACCCGGGTCGTGTCGAGATATTGCATATCTACGAATTCGCCGCGCTTGCCCTGGCACAGCTCCATTATCGCGCCGACGAAATCGTTCGGCACGATGATCGTCGCCTTGACGTACGGCTCCTCGACATAGTCGAGCTTGCTCTGATCCGGGTAGTTCGACGGGTTGTCGATCGTCAGCGTTTCTCCGCTCGTCAGCGTCACATGATAAATTACGCTTGGCGCCGTCGTGATAAGCGGAATATTGAATTCGCGCTCGATGCGCTCCTGAATTATCTCCATGTGGAGCAAGCCGAGGAAGCCGCAGCGGAAGCCGAAGCCGAGCGCCGATGAGGTCTCCGGCTCGAAGGAGAGAGAAGCGTCATTCAACTGCAGCTTCTCCAGCGCTTCCCGCAGATCATTATAGTCCGACGTATCAATCGGATACAGCCCGCAGAATACCATCGGATTGATGCGGCGGTAGCCCGGAAGCGGCTCCGCGGTCGGGCGCTTCGCATCGGTGATCGTATCCCCGACGCGGGTGTCGCCCACGTTTTTGATGCCGGCGACGACGAAGCCGACATCGCCCACGTTCAGCTCGTCGATAATGGTCATGCGCGGCTTGAACGCGCCGACCTCGATCACTTCGAATGTCTTGTTCGTAGCCATCATCTTAATCTTGCTGCCCGCGCGAATGGAGCCGTTGACGACCCGGACATACACGATGACGCCCTTGTACGGATCATAGTGAGAGTCGAAGATGAGCGCCTTCAGCGGCTCCTCCGGATCTCCGGTCGGCGGCGGGACTTCCTTCACAATCTGCTCGAGGATCTCGCGGATGCCGATGCCCGCCTTGGCGGAGGCCAGCACCGCATTCGAGCAGTCGAGACCGATCACGTCCTCGATTTCCTGCTTGACCCGCTCCGGTTCGGCGCTTGGCAGATCGATCTTGTTGATGACCGGGAGAATCTCCAGGTTGTTGTCGAGCGCGAGATATACATTCGCCAGCGTCTGCGCTTCGATGCCCTGCGCCGCATCGACGACGAGGAGCGCGCCTTCGCAGGCCGCCAGGCTCCGCGACACCTCATACGTGAAGTCCACGTGGCCCGGAGTATCGATCAGGTTCAGAATGTATTCTTCTCCATCATCCGCCTTGTAGTTCAGGCGGACCGCCTGGAGCTTGATCGTAATTCCGCGTTCCCGCTCCAGATCCATATTGTCAAGGACCTGCGACTGCATTTCCCGGGCGGCCAGCGCTCCCGTATATTCAAGAATCCGGTCAGCAAGGGTTGACTTGCCGTGGTCAATATGCGCAATAATACAAAAATTCCGAATCTTCTTTTGTCGTGACAGCAATTCCGTCATTCGTATTCCATACCCCCACCACTAAGCCAAGTTTCAATTCATTCATTATAACGGATTGAGGGGGCAACAGCAATAAAAAGGCGATTATGGGCCCGCAGCGTCGAAAAACGGCCGATTCCGGATCCGGATTCGTCAGAATAATCCCTCGAACAAACCGACGACGGCGCGGATGCCCGCTTGCGATAACGTCTGCAGCAAGCCTGCCGTCTGATCGGCCAGCTTGTTGACCGCCGCATCCTCAACAGGCGGAAGAACCGGCGCCGGCTGCGGAGCGGCTTCCGGCGGCCACTCCTGCGGCGGATTGTCCGGAACCGCTGCTTCCCGGCCCTGCACGGGCTCCGGTTCGGCCGGACGGCTCGCAAGCGGCTCTTGAGCGGGCCGCTCAGGCCAGGCCGAATCGGCAGGAACGGAGCTCCGGTTCGCATCGACCGGACCGTATATCCGCTCGATGCTGAGGGAGGTCACCTCCATTCCGATGAAGACGCCGACAACCAACAGAACCATCATGCCTGCTACCTGCTTCGCAAAGCGGGACATAGCGCTAGCCTCCTTATCTCATTCTTCCATCGGTCCATTCGTTGAAACCGTTGCAGCTCCTCAACCATTGGCCGCCGGCGGATCGTTCTTCCGGCTTGCCGTATTCCGTTCAGGCGCCTGACGCTTCTGTTCGTTCTGCCCCGGCTTCATCACCTTCTTCGCGTTCGTCTTCTCGCGGACGATCTCCGCAATCAGATCTGCCAATACCTCCGCGGTCCGATAATTTTCCTCCAGCGTATTGTCGATGCCCCCGATCTCCATAATTACGCTGTTCGGCGACAAGGACTGATTGTATTCCCCGTTCCCCTGGGCCGTCGACTTGCCCCAGATTCCCCTTGAGACGCCGGGATACCGCTCCTCCAGCCGGTCATGAATTTCCTTGGCGAACTTCTCGTTCTCTCTCCAATCGGGGTTGGCGCGGCCAATGACAAAATAAACTTGGGCGTAAGAGGTTCCGTCTATCTCGACCGTGGAATCTTTGCGACGCAGCGCGTCCCGGTGAATGTCGAAGAAGAACTGGAGATCCTGATGCTCCGCCATCGCCTGCTTTACCGTTTGCTTCGAGTATTTGTAGGAATAGTTCCAGCTATACCCTTTGATCGTGGATGCATAGTCCTGATTGGAATGAACGGCTCCGATCCCTCGCTTCTGCAGTTCCTTTTGCAAATGCTTGCCGACCAGCGTCACGTTGATTTTGGCATCGTTCGGGTTCGTGCTCTCCTTCTTCAATTCCGGGTTCCATGACTCCCGGTTATGCGAATGGTAGATAAAGACACAATCTTTCAGATTGGAGCTCTGCCCGCTTCCTTCCGAATCCGACGGGGGCTCGGGCTGCACCGTCTGGGGCGGAGCCCCTCCACCGGAATCGTCAACCGGCTCTCCCCCGTGCTCCGGGAAGGTTGATTCCGCCGGAGGCGAAGGATAATCGACCGGCCCCTTGGCCGATTGGTTCCCGGTGCCCAATCGGAGCGGAATCGCTTGTTCGCTGTTCAGTCCCGGAACCTCTCCGGCGAGCAGCGATTTCGGATCAAGCGGATTCACATTGGTCGCCATTTGTACGAGAAATTGGGCAATCTGTGTCCGGGTAAGGGAAGATTCCCCCTCTCCAGAGGGCAGATTCGGCATTTCCATCGCAAGCATATCGACAAAAATGCGGCTGGACAGCTGAGCCGCGACTCCCTTCATCGAAGCGAGCGGCGATGAATCCAGCTTCTGTTCAAGCAACCCTCCCAGGCCAAGCACGATAAAAAACATGGCGGAAGCAATCGATAATAGCAGAAATGTGCGTCCCATGAGCAGCGTCTGCATCCACTTCTGCTTCCATTTGGCAACATTGACCGTGCGGAACATAGAAATGCCCTCCTTTATCCTGCTGTCTCACTCTCTCAATCCATTGCGAGAGTGCATTTAGTAGAATCTATGAGGGCATTCTATGAGATAGAACTATATTTTTCGATGCTCCGCGCCAGGAAGAGAGAATAGAATGACCGTGCCGCCGCCCGGTTCGCTGCTTGCCTCCAGCGTGCAGCCATGCGCTTCGGCCAGTTGTCTCGAGATCGCCATGCCCAGGCCGCTGCCTTCGGCCGCCCGATCGGTAGACAGGCCGCGGTAATAGCGCGTGAACAAATGACTGAGCGTCTCCGCATCCATGCCCGCGCCGTCGTCCCGGAACTCCAGCGCATCCTCGCCCTCCCGCACAACAAAGGAGACTCGAAGCGATGTGCCCGGCGGATTGTGAAGAAAGGCATTCATGCAAATATTTTCTATGATTCTGCGAAAATATCTCGGATCGAACGAGAACCATACCGGAATCTCCGGCCGCCGATAGTCAATGAGCGCCTTCGGATGATCCGGCAAATTGAGAATGCCATCGAGCGTCTCCTCCAGCCACGCATCGATACATAGCCGCTCCCGCTGCAGCGGCAGACTTCCGCTCTGCAGCCGATAGGTGAGATTCAAATCCTGCAGCAGCCGATCCATCCATTCCGCCTTCTCTGTCATGATGCCGGCGAATTCGGCCACCTCTTCCCGCGACCAATCGTATTGCTTCGCTTCCAGCATGCGCGCGTAGCCTAGAATAGAGGCAAGCGGCGTCTTCAGATCATGGGACAGGCCCGCAAGCCACTCCTCGCGCTGCCGCTCATGCCGCCGGCGATCCTCCTCGGCGGAGCGGAGCCGGGAAGCAAGCAGGCGGAGCGCCTGCATGACGTCTTCATAAATTCGGTAATTCCGCTTCAGCTTGCCGCTGCGCCGTTCCGAACGCGGCAGCCCGCGATGATCGGCCGGCTCCTCATAGATGCCGTCCGCAATCCGCTCCGTCCAGCGCATCACATGCAGCTGAGGACGGGCAAGCCTGGCGCTCTGCCACCAGGCCATGAACAGAAACACCATGATCATCGTCGCGACGACGCCCCCAAGCGCAAGCAGAAAGATTTCTTGATAGGACCCGATGCGAAATCCGGCGGCAGTCACGGCCGCTCCGTCCGTCTGATGAGGCATTTGGAGCACCCATGTATCGCCCGTGGCCGGATTGTACCGGTACGCGAGCACATAGGCATATTGCTCCGGCTGCAGCGACCGCAGCGCAATCTCCTGCAGCGTCAACCGCTCGACGGCGCCCGCCGGCTTGTTCCAGGATTCCAGGGCGCGGCCGGCGGCATCCAGGCGGGTCACCCATGCGTCATGCGGCGCCAGGAGCCTGCGGACGGATTCCGCAGCCGAATCCCCTTCCTCCCGCGAGGCCAGCCATTCATCCAGCAGCCGCGATTGGAGCGGGTATATCCCGTATAGCAGCGTAATGTTGCGGCCGCCGACGGAGCGAATAAAAATAAAGATCCCGTACTTGCTGGGCAGCTCCCTCTGCACGTAGGCGACCGCTTCTCCCGGCGCATATTGGGTCGGCATGTCGGGGGGCGCGTTGAAGGACTCGACTACCTTGCCGTCCTCATCGAGCACCTGCAGCCACCCCCCGCTCTCTGTCAGCCGCTGGAGCACCTCATCCGGCCAGACGACCCGCCCCTGCCGATTCACCTCCACCGATTCGACAATCCGGGTCAGCTGGCTGGTTGGCAGATTGCGGCTCATGTCCAACGCGCTCATCCGCTCTGCGACCCACAGGAAAGCCGCAAGCATGCAGCCGAGCAGCATGGCGCCAATTAGGAGCCATTGCCCTGCGTAATGCCAGGCCAGCCGTCTGCCTGATTTCATAAGCCGGACCTCCCGCTCGGGCGTCCGTGGCCGTCCTGAACGGGCGGCACCAGCTTATAGCCCATGCCGCGCACCGTGACGAGGAGGCGAGGCCTGCCCGGCACTTCTTCGATTCGCTCGCGGATGCGATGGATATGGACCATAACGGTATTGTCATCGCTCATCGCGTCGCAGCCCCATACCCGTTCATATAACTCCTGCTTCGTGAACATCCGGTTCGGATGCCGGCAAAAGAACAGCAGGAGTTGAAACACCATCGCCGGACATTCCACCGGAACCCCGTCGACCCGCAGCTCGCCAGCCGCTTCGTCGACCGAGAATCTTCCATAGACATAACGGGCCGGCAGAGCCGCCTTCGGCTCCGGAGCCGGCTTTCCCGCGGACGCCAGATATCGCTTGAGCTGGGCCTTGACCCGCGCCGCCAGTTCCAACGGATTGAACGGCTTCGTCACATAATCGTCCCCGCCTAGCGCGAAGCCGGTCAGCTTGTCCAGATCGGTCGTCCGGGCCGTCACGAATATAATCGGGGCATCTGTCGCCTCGCGCAGGAACGGAGCCAGCTCGAAGCCGCTTTTTCCCGGAAGCATCACATCCAGCACGATCAAATGGACGGCATGGCTGGCGCAATACCGGACCGCCTCCTCTCCCGTGCTTACGCACACCACGTCCGCAAACCCTTCCTTGCCGAGCACCGTCCTCACCATTTTGCCAATGGCGGAGTCGTCCTCGACGATTAAGATTCGGCCTTCATAGATGTTCATCTTGCCGTATTCCTCCTTCGCGGCTCTTCCTTCGGCTCCCTGATTGGCTTTTATTTCATTGTACCATGCCCGCCTGTCTCCATTTCGAACGCAATCTTAACGCTATCTTAACGGAATCCCGCTTCCCGGCGGAATAAACGTCATTGTTAAGCTAAAAATGAACTGGCGTTACGGTAATGTTCAATCCGGAGGATTATGATGAAAACAGAGGACAGACCAAGAAAGGAAGTTGACTCATGAAGAAACGCACTCTCGCCGTATGCATGTTGGCCCTCTCCTCTGTAATCGCCATGAGCGGTTGCGCGGAGAATGCAGGCGGTCACAAGGAGAACCCCGCGGACGAGACCCGCATGTCAAAGGAAGAGGAACCAGGTTCAGTCGATAACCGGAAAGCAGACGAAGATCAGCCGCAGAAAACAGAGGCACAAGAAACGCTGGTCCAAAAGACGGTGACAGGCGACGACGTCAGCGGCTGGATCGCCGGTCAAGAGGCGGCCAAGCTGTATGAGCATTTTTCGCCGGAGTTCCAGGAGCAGGTAACTGCCGAGGATATCGATAAGCTGCTTCGCCAAGCATGGAAAAAGGGAGAGGCGCCGGTTCAAATCTCGCGCCTGGCGGCGGACGGTGCGGAGACATATGTCTGGAGCAGCAAAGACGGCAAGATGTACATTTCCGCCTTTCTGCGCGAAGGCCGGATTCACGGCCTGCTCCTGCGTCCGTCCGACCCCCGGTCCACGGATGAGAAGTATAC
The DNA here is from genome assembly GCF_015845845.1 of Paenibacillus dendritiformis. GTDB lineage: Bacteria > Bacillota > Bacilli > Paenibacillales > Paenibacillaceae > Paenibacillus_B > Paenibacillus_B dendritiformis_C. The sequence continues at coordinate 2,613 of NZ_LDIG01000293.1, read as the reverse complement.
GCGCCATGCCTACCGGATGCCGTTCGAGGGGGAATGGACGGTCGCCTGGGGAGGAACCAATGCCATGCTGAATTATCATTACGAATATCCAACGCAGCGGTATGCGTATGATTTGTTCATCGTGCGCGACGGGGCCAGCCTGGAAGGAGATCCGAAGGATAACGCCAGCTACTTCGCGTTCGGACAGCCCGTCGTGGCTCCGCTCGGCGGCAAGGTCGTCAAGGTCGTGGACGGCCACCCGGACAATGTTCCGTTCGAGAAGCCGCTCACAGAGGAAGCAGCAGGCAATCACGTCGTCATCGATCACGGCAACGGCGAATACAGCGTGCTGGCCCACTTCAAACAGAACTCTATTCTGGTGAAGGAAGGCGATACGGTGAAGCAGGGCGAGCGGCTCGGCCTGTGCGGCAATTCCGGCAATTCCTCGGATGCCCACATTCACTTCCAGGTGTCCGACAACCCTTCTCTCGAGACAGGGTCATCCCTTCGCATCCGGTTCGCGGATGGTGGCGATCCGGTTCGCGGAGACCTGGTCCGGGGTCAGGACAAGAAGTGAGCGAGCGGCGTGCGGGTCGTGCGGAGCAGCATGCGCAGTTCAGCTCGTGCGGAGAGCGTCCGCGGGGTACATTCGCGGTACGCGAAAATCCGGCAGCATGGGGCTTATGCGGAGCAGCATGCGCTTATGCGGAGCAGCATGCGCTTATGCCGTTCAGCATGCGCTTATGCCGTTCAGCATGGGGCTTATGCCGTTCAGCATGCGCTTATGCCGTTCAGCATGGGGCTTATGCGGTGCAGCATGCGCTTATGCCGTTCAGCATGGGGCTTATGCGGTGCAGCATGCGCTTATGCCGTTCAGCATATGCTGGTTAGTAAGTTTGCGATTAGTGAAGCTTCAGGAGCGTGCAGATCATTCAACAAGCGCAGATTCAGTTCGACGATAAGCCGCGCCCGGGCCATCGGCATCAAAAAAACACCCGCCAAGGGTGTTTTTTCGGGGTGCCGAGGAATTTTCCTTGGGCATGCCTCAAGTGAGCGGCGAAATGGCTGCCACCGCTTCGGATAAGTCGTCTTGTCCGGTGCAGCGTTGAAAATTGCTGCATAGCTGCAGCAATTTGCGTTAGTTGGGCTGCTATGGGGGAGAATTCCTGCAAAACTACATCATTTTCGCAATTTCTATCAACTATTTAAGCGATATGGCAGAAATTCCTGCACTTTTGCAGGAACTCCAAGGTGGCATCGATACGTCGATAGAAATGGAGTCTGTAAAATAGTTTGTGTAAACTCCAAAACCTATTAAAATGGAACTAATAGAAAGGTTGGGAGAACACATGGGACTATGGACGAAAGAGCAACTACGAGCGTTTATTAAAGAGAACAAGCTCATGACCGCGAAAGATGCGCAAAACGCCTTGAAGGATCTGTTCGCCGAGACGATTCAGGAAATGCTGGAGGCCGAGATGGACACGCATCTGGGCTATGAGAAGCATGAGAAAGCGGAGAAGACCACCTCCAATTCACGCAATGGCAAGAGCCGCAAGAAGATCACCAGTGAGTATGGGGAGCAAGAGATTTCGGTGCCCCGCGACCGGCAAGGTGAGTTCGAGCCACTGGTGGTGAAAAAGTATCAGTCGAACGTGACCGGCATTGAGGATCAGATCATTGCGCTCTATGCCAAGGGCGTAAGCACACGGGAGATTCAGGATCATCTCCAGCAGCTATACGGCATTGAGGTGTCCCCTACGCTTATCTCCAATGTCACCAACAAGATCATGCCCCTGGTCAAAGAATGGCAAAACCGGCCGCTGCAAAGCGTGTATGCCGTTGTATTTTTGGACGCCATTCACTTTAAAGTGAAGCAAGATGGCGCCATCGTCAATAAGGCGGCTTACATGGTCATCGGCATCGATTTGGATGGCAACAAGGATGTTCTGGGCATCTGGATCGGCGAGAATGAATCTGCAAAGTTCTGGCTGAGCGTGCTGAATGAGTTGAAGAATCGCGGCGTACAGGACATTCTCATTACGTGTGTGGACAACCTGACCGGCTTCTCGCAGGCCATCACCGCATGCTATCCACAGACGGAGATTCAGAAATGCATCATTCATCAGATTCGCAATTCAACGCGCTATGTGTCCTACAAGGACCTAAAGAAGGTCACTGCCGATCTGAAGCCGATCTACAAGGCGAGCACGGAAGAAGCCGCTCTTGTGGAATTGGATCGCTTTGAAGAAGTCTGGGGAACGAAGTACCCGCTCATTATCCGTTCCTGGCGCAACAATTGGGATGAGCTCGCGACCTTCTTCAAGTTTCCGCCAGAGATCCGTAAGTTGATTTATACCACAAACATCATCGAGAGCTACCATCGCCAACTTCGCAAAGTGACCAAGGGCAAGAGCATCTTCCCGACGGACGAGGCGTTGCTGAAGATGCTGTACCTGGCGACGATGGATGTGACTCGCAAATGGACGGGGCGCGTGCAGAACTGGGGACAAATCCTCCTCCAGCTCTCCATCTTCTTCCCGGATCGGGTCGGACAACATTTAAGCTAAGGGGCGAACCGCCCCCGAGGGGGCTTCATCATCAATGCGTTTACACAAAACTCTTGACAGACCC
>NZ_LDIG01000292.1 GCF_015845845.1 Paenibacillus dendritiformis | reverse complement strand
GGGTCGGACAACATTTAAGCTAAGGGGCGAACCGCCCCCGAGGGGGCTTCATCATCAATGCGTTTACACAAAACTCTTGACAGACCCATGTCGGACGATCCGTATGCCATTGCTTCCTTTGCGGATGACATTTTGATCCGACCCACAGCACGGACAGCATTGCTTTTCGCTGATGGGGAAAGCTTCTATGTGAAGTTCATCGGCATCGATGGACAGGATTTGGCGGATTTTTAGCTCTGGTATGTCGAGCAATTCATTGATATACTGGTTTTGCATCTGTCTATTCCTTTTTTGTTGTTCGGTGAGACTTACAACATTACAGGATTAGCAGATGTTTTTCCATTTTCAGCCTGAGATTATTTCGTCAAGCACTGATTACGGTTTTGAGCCAAAATAAACCCTAAAAAACTATTTTTTATTCCACCACTTTTTTTCGTACTCGTGCTAGTCAATCTTGAAAGAGTCCATTTTGAGTATTTTTCAGTGGTTTTAATTTGAAAAAATTCGGCACAAGTTGGGTTTTCCAAATCAGTTACCTTTGCCATGTCATCATGGTATTCACAAAAAATGAGGAACTGGGAATTTTTCTTATATTCGCTTAACATATGATATACAATCCAATGTGCCTGATAATCAAATCTATTAAAACTATTTGAACCAGCCTGTTCCCTGAGTTCGGAAGATAATATTTTTTTCATAAATACGCCCCCTTCACAAATAAACTTACTCTACTGATTCCACAAATTTTTACAGTATCCTTCAAAAAGCAACGAAGTTTTCTGTTTGATTATTAGAAATACTAGGAGGTTTTGGCTATGACGAGAGACGCAGTAAAACTTTTAAATGCCAACTACTGACGCTTGACCATTCGATTATGAACGCAATTCCAAATGGGAGCATTTAACCATGCCCGGCCTTGTTAAGTTCATGCCCTTCAATCGGCCTAAGAATACGATCCTAAGAATACGATCTATCAATGTACAAAAGTGCTTGCGGAACGGGGATACTTTAAGGCAGTGTTGGACAAGCAAAAAACAAAATCTTTCGGCTTACGCAGCGGGGCATTGATGAGTTGAATATGCGAGGCGTTACGCCAGTAAACGGAACGGGCTACCTATCATGCTGGTAGCCCGTTGCTTGATGCTTAATATTTAACCACCTTACTGCAAAGATTATTAGTGAGGTCCTCATAGCACAGCCGCAGCGACATAATTGGCTGCAATCAATTCGCTATTCTCCATGGCCATGACCATTTGCTTTGCGATTTCTCGTATCAAGGGAACAACCACAGAATTGCCGAATTGTTTGTACGCTTGGGTATCCGAAACGACGATTTTAAATGACTCTGGAAATCCCTGCAGCCTTGCACATTCCCTCGGGGTCAACCTCCTCGGATTCTTTCCGTTGCCTTGCGGAATAAGTATCTCCGAACCATCTTTGTAATACCTTGCACTTAGCGTCCTCGATATTCCATCGGGATCCACCAGACCGAATCCGAAGCCATTGCCTTTCGCTTTGTGCTTTTCGGCGTATTGCTGCAGATAGTTCCATAACTTATCCGATAACGTATACTTATCATCGACTTTTTCTTCGAGGATATCCCCAAACCTCAAGTTTTTTTTCGGGGGACTTGGAAACTCGAAGCCCTCCAGACCATGATATACATTCATGTCAAACCCAACAATGAAGATACGCTCCCTATGCTGGGGTACATAATGTTTCCCGTCCAGGACTTCAACATGCAGGCTATAGCCAAGTTCGGAAAGTGTCTCGCATATGATCCTGAAGGTTCTCCCCTTATCATGGGTTTTCAGGTTTTTCACATTCTCCAGCAAAAACGTACGTGGTCGCTTCGCCTGGATAATCCGTGCCACATCAAAAAAAAGCGTGCCCTGTGTCTGGTCCAAGAAGCCGTGTGCTCTTCCCAGACTGTTCTTTTTGGAAACACCTGCAATGGAAAATGGCTGACATGGAAATCCCGCGACCAAAATATCATGGTCGGGAATACTCGAAGCATCGATCTTTGTTATATCTCCCTTGGGTATCTCACCGAAGTTGCTGAAATAAGTTTTTTGCGCATACTTGTCCCATTCGGAGGTAAATACACACTGTCCTCCCGCGGCTTCGAAACCAAGACGCATCCCGCCAATGCCTGCAAACAGATCAATAAATGTAAACCGCGTCTTTTTGGTTGTGTATGTAGCATCCGATTCCCGCAATTTGTGGTGCAGTACTGCATGTACATAATCTTGAATTGAGATCCCCTGGGTTTCCGAGTGAAGCTTCAACTTCTGGTGCAATTCTTCATCCAATTTGATGTGTATCTGTTTCATACAAATCTCCTCCGGGACACATTATATACCCATTTTACCCCTATCGAGAAAGAAATGCAAACAGATATTCGGTACTCACGATTTCTTTATGATCTCCAACCATTTGACTACACCCTCTTGCATTTGCACCAAATCCTGATGAAACGGGTAATGTTCATTTACTTCTTCCGGTACAATGGACCAATCCAGACGACGCCATAAATCGTTTAAATCCTTTCATGTTTCATAGAGATGGCTAACCTTTTCAATCAATTCTTCCTTCACGATTCTCATCTCCATAACGCAATTCACCATCAGCCCAGCTTCAAGAAATATCTGATGGGTGTTATTCACTTAACTTTAGCGGAACGACTTTCTTGGATTTCAATACCAATAGGCCAACCTGAGCCTGCATTGGAGTATTCTTCCCTTCTCCCTCAGCTTCCTCTGCCGGACTACTCCTCTTTACAGGCAGCCTTGCATTTTGCAATAAATTCATAGATGTGTTGGGTGGCCTTGTCAAGATCCTCACGAAATTCGTGTTCCCAGACTCTTTTCAGATTCCAGCCGCGCGAAATGTAGTACTGGTTCACTTCATCGTCCCGCACCCGATTGACCCTGAATTTTTCCAACCAGAACTGCGTATTGCTTTTCGGGATTACTTGATGTATCGGGCAGGAATGCCAGAAGCAGGAGTCAATGAAAATGACGATTTTGTACTTTTTGATCGCAATGTCGGGGCGCCCCATCATTCCCTTCACATTGCGCCGGTAACGGATGCCCATGCTCCAGAGACGCTGTGCAACCAAGTTCTCCAGTTTGGAAATGGACCGGATATTGCCCATCATCCTGCTCCGTGTTTCGCGGGATACAATGTCTGCCATGCTAGCCTCCGAGTCGCCAAAGTGGCAAGATACTCCGAGCTGTCAGGCAACAGCTAGGAACATCTGGTCTTCACCATGGTAATAAAGTTATCCAGAGACAATATCCTGGGCCGGAAGGGGGCTGGAAAGCTATTGATATAGGCTCGTGGTACAACCAGTCTGACCTTGTGGTTATACATTTCCGCCAGCTGATTTTCGGAAATGCCCTGTTGCAGGGTGAACAGGTGCTTTTCCTCAATACGGTCAGCTTCATTCAAAATCTGCCGCCAGCGATCCTTGCATGTCGTCTTGGCCCCCAAAAACACCAGTTTGTCTTTTCCATAGCCGGGATCGTGGTATTCCGCTCCGCCAGGAAAAATGAAATCGGGTTTCTTGTGGTCTTCCGTGATGACTTGTGATTCGAAACGCAGATTATGGAGTCGAAAAACCTCGGCCAGATGATGTTCAAGCGATTTTCCCGCACGACTTTTCCTACGGTTTAGCAAGGTGTTGGCACACGCCACCAGTTCGTCCACGGTAGCAAAAGGTGTAGATATCCGCTCTTTGTAACGATCATGTTCAATGGCCTTGAACAGTTGGTATTCCGTATCCAGCCAACCCAAAAGCAAGGCATCCGGATCGGCAACCAGCCTCGGCTGGACAGTCTGGAACATCTCCCTCGCTTTAGCCGAGATCAGGGCGGTATCCGGAAAATCAACAGTCAGGCTTGCAATATACTCCTGAAAAAGCTGTTCCATGGTCGGGACCGACCGCGAATCTTCACTGGTTGTTTCAATCAGCCGATTAGTCTGACTCGCCGAGATGCCGACCGAAGAAAAAAAAGACTCTATTTCCTCGTCACCCTGGATTACGTAGGCATGGTAATAATCATGCTCGACTTGAATCAGCACGAACAGGTCGCCAACGTGTTCGGGCGCAAGAAATGGAAACCCGCGGCCAAAGCGCGTTATCCGGTACTCATTTCGTGTTTTTCGCCCATAGTATATAAAACGACTCTCCGTCTCAAAATCAGACTGCCATCTGATTTTGACGTTTTTGTCTTTGTTTTCGCCTTTGATGCCAGGACTCTCAAACAATATCCGCCAAGAATGCAGGGGTATGTAAAAGCCGGATTGATGCGCTCCCGTCGCCCCCGCATCATTGGCTGAAATGAATTTGCAAAAGGCCATTCTGTACCGAAGGCAATCCTCGATAGCGCTCAATAGGAGTGACATGGTCTCACTTTCCTTTCCTTCGTATTGCTTAAATATATCATCCAGGTATTCGATTTGAAGTCCTATTTTAAAACGTCGACCGTAGTTACGGGACTTAGCTTATCAAGGCTCTCTGTATGGTTTCACGAGCAACTTGATTCAATTCATCTTCAGCCCTGGCGTGATAAAAGATATGCAGCAATACTCGTGCCCTTGATATTGCAGTGTAATTTAGTTTTCTTGTTTCCTGATCAATAAATTTTTTGTTTTTGAATGTTCTGCAGTAGCAACATCAAAATCAGCGCGTAAGCCACGAAGTACTTTATCCATATTTTCGATAAACTCGTCGCCATTTCGCATATTTCCTAGTAAATTCGGCATAATATTCATATATCAATTCCCCCTATTTTATCAGAATTTCGCCATTTTATTCGGAAATCCTGCATAAATATGAAGGTAAAAAAACACCGGCAACCATTACGATGCCGACGAATCAAGGGGGATAAAGCAAAGGTTATCGAATATATCCGAATGGCATGGCACGAACCTGCGACCTCTTGCTCCCAGGGCAAGCGTGCTACCAAGCTTGCACCACATCCGTGGATTGATCCGGCGTCAGGTATCGAACCTAGGCTATCCAGAATCATGTTATCGGACCCTTCTTCGAACTCTGCCACTGAGCTACACCGGTGTAAAAGATGTGGTCGACAGGTCACCGCGACCACATCTATAAATTTTCACACTACCATAATATCACGGCTAATACACGTCGTCAGTGGCGACTTAGTCGCATGATTTCCAAACTCCATCAACTCCGAAAAATAGCGCCGTTAAGGCATTTGTTGCCGATTTGATGTCTCGGAATACAGTGCTTCTGTCGACAGAGTGGCATTCGGCAATCTCATCCACCGTCATTTTTTCTTTGGAAATGTACATCTTGTATACCGTGTCATACCGCCTCAAGTCCTTCGGTCGGCCCGATGACTCATAACAGGATCCGGTACACCTTTTATCATCTGGTCAACGAATTTAACGATTGCCAAGGTCCGTTCTTTGGAACGTTTTATCGACTCGATTGCAAATCACTGTCTAGGAAATCCACCTGTTCCAAAATATCCAGTTCGTCTAATTCGTCTTTTAGATTCGCAGCATGAACTGCGAATCGTCGATAATACTTTAATAACAGTCTCGTGTTTCGGAGCCGTCTGTCCCTTTGGCATTTCCGGTTCCTTTCTTGTTCCTTCTGCACGTATTCTATCGCAACGCGGGCCGCGATTTCCACTGCTTTGGAGGTTGGCAAGTGCATTGACACTTTTGGCTGCAAAATTGAGCATTTTTCACTTTCAAAAATAGATAACCCCTATGCCTTGATACCACTAACAGAGGGTCTGGCTCTGGAAGAAATATTCCATTAGAAGCATAATTCATATCCATTCTAATTTTCCTAATAAGATGCGTCCTTGGCTGGGCATGCAGAAGCCAAAAAAGAAACCTTGAAAGGCATTGGGCCAATCAAGGTTTAAAAACATTTTTATTAGCTCAACTATCTACCTTCAGTTATCTCCATTTCAAATCCTTTAGCGATAATACTATATATATAATCATATGTTGATAAAATATAGTGATTATATCCTTTTCCATCTAACTTTACTTCTTTTAGTACGTCTGAATTCTTAACTTCATCAAGACTAGATACAACTTTCCATCTACAAATATCCAATCCACGGCAATCATATGCTTGAACATGATTGAAAACCAGCTTATATGAATACCAACGGTATCCTAATTCATTATTTGTACATAATTTCCCGTTGATATCGCCAATAAATGTTAATTGGTTTAAATCCTGATGCATTTTATCTAAATATATTCCATCCCTTCCATTTATTATTCCCAGTTGTGTATATATCGGTATATTTTCAAGCATATTTCTATCTCCTTACCTCGATACTTTTTCCTCCTGTTTCTGTTGAAAAACGTCTTAAAGTTGCAAATTCCTGAATTTCTGATTGTGTCGCCCAACGTGAATTAATTTTTGCTTTCGCCATCTTTGCAGTATAAAGACGTCTGTTATCTAATGAAAACACAGTGTGGTTACCAACACCTTGAGATTTCAACAAATCTTGAACATCTTTCGGCAAGTTATCAAATTTTATTATTCTGATAGGTTCTATCTTTTCAGCATAGCTTGGATCAGCCTTAAGTCGGGCTATAGTTTCATTCATATTAGTATTATCCGAATACCTCGAACTTATAGTATCTTGGCTATACCTTATATTTCTAGTATCTCTTAGTTTCGTAGGAAGATTACTAGACTCCTCATAAGGCCCTTCCTTCCTATCGCCCTTACCATAAACATTCCCTTTTTCCTCACACGAATACCCGCTCGGGTCCACATATTTTATCGGATTGTTGCCCACGTACGCGTAAAGGTTGAGACCGTCGCCGCGGTACTCGTCCTCCTGGGTGAACCGGGCAATGACCGGGTTGTAGAACCGCGCCCGCAGGTAATATTGCTGCGTGACGGGGTCGAACTGCTCGCCCGCGTAGCGGAAGCGGTTCGGGATGCCTTCGGTGGCGGACAAGGTATGGCCGAAGGCGTCGTACTCGTAGCTGTTGACGATGCCGCCCAGCCGGTTCGTGATGTGCACGACGTCGCCGTGCTGGTTGTTCAGGTAGTAGTAGGCATCTCCTTGGCCGTCCACTTGGGCCAATAATTCATGGCCGCGCACATAGGAGGCCTTGGCGTTCCACTCCTCGTCCAGCTCGTTCAGCATATTCCAGCCGTCGAACACGAAGCGGCTGGTGACGCCGTTCTCGCATATGCCGCTGCGTAGCCCTTCCGGGTCGTAGTCATGGCGGACATAGCTGCCGTCCGGCTTCTCGACCTTCGCGGTCCGGTTGAACGCGTCATAAGCATACGAAGTGGTGCCGCTGCCAGAGCGTTCGGAGAGCAAATTGCCCTGACGGTCGTACTCGAATTCGGTCCGTCTGCCGTCGTCCTCGAGCAGCGACAGCAGACGGTTGCGGCTGTCGTAGGCATAGCTCGTGGCCCGGCCGTCCAGCACGCGGCGAATGCGGTTCCCGGCCGGGTCGTAGCTGTACGACTCCTGGGCGCCGCTGCCGTAATCCACTTCCCGCAAGCGGCTCAAGCGGTCATAGCTGTATAGGGTGAGCTGATGATGCTCCATCTTGGCAATCTGGTTGCCGTTATTATCGTAGCTGTAAGTATGGCGCATCAGTTCCCGGCCGTCTTGGCCGGTCGCCCGCAGACTCGTCATCTGGCCATCCCGGTCATAGCCGTATTCGACGCTGATCCCGCTTCCGAACAGAATGGAGGCGATACGGTTGCCTTCGCTATAACGGTACTGGGCCAGCCGTTCACGCCCATGAAGCACTTCCTGGATACGGCCTATTTTATCATAGCGATATTCCGTATGTCTGCCTGCGGCGTCGGTCAATCCGGTAACCTGTCCGTCCGGGTCATAGCGGAACTCGAGCACTTTGCGCGCACCCGGAACCGCGGCCTCCGGCTCAAGCGCATCCATCGGATGCCAAGATTGAGGTGCGGCCGCTCCATTCGCTCCGGGACTTGTCAGCGGGTCCGCGAACGGAGGCGCCCCGGCCCACTCGCCCTTGCGGCGGATTCCAAGCGGCGGTTCGCTTGTATACTTCGCCGCCAGCCTGCCGTCCGGCGTATACGTATAGTCATACCGCATCCGATCATTCACGGCGGTTCGCAGCGTGCCGTCCTCGTTGTACACATAGATTTCTTCCGCGCCTCCCGCGGCTTCTCTGCGCTTTACCAGTTGGTCGTCGAAGTTGTACGCATACTCGATAACGCGCTCGTTGCGATCGATCTGCCGCGTCAGCCGGCCCTGGCGGTCGTACTGGTACACCATGCGCTGCTGGGACGGATCCTCCACCTCCGCCAGCTTGCCCAGACTGTTGTAGCGGTACAAGGTCGTATGGCCGTTGGCGTCCGTGGAGCTGATGATATTTCCTGCACGGTCGTAGCTGTACCGCTCTTCGGTTCCATCCGCACGGGTGAGCACCCGGATATTGCCCCATGCGTCCAGGCTGTGGTGCGTCCTATTCCCTTCACCGTCCACGATGCCGGTAATATTGCCGAGCGCGTCGTACGTGTACTCCTGGCTGACCTTGCCGCGCGCCGCAGCCTCCGCGGTGCGAATCTGCTTCACCCGGCCGCCGATCGTATACGTATAGTCCACGCCTATGCCTTCGCTCAGCTTTCGGATCAACTCGCCCGCCTGATTATAACGGTTCTGCTCCACGATCTGACCGCAGGCATCGCGAACCTCGATCAGCCGGTTCTGCGCATCATACCGATAGGTCGTGCCATCGCCGTCATCCGTAAGCGGATTATACTGGTTCGGCGATACCCGCTTGATGAGCTGTCCCGTTTTGTCATAGAACAGGCGCGTCGTCTCGCCCCGTTTGCCTGTCGTGCGGATGAGTCGGTTCATCAGATCATAGCTGTAGACCACGCGGTTGCCGTTCGTATCCGTCTCCTCCAGCACGTTGCCCGCCCGGTCATACTTGAAGTAGACGCTCCGCGCCTTGCTGTCCTTGCGTTCCCGCCGGCTAATCTGAATGATGCGATCGGCCCGATCGTAGCTGATCTCGGTCTCATAGCCTTCGGGCGTGACGAGCTTGATCATATTGCCGTTCCGGTCATAGCGATAGGAGGTCGCGGCGGCGATTTTGTCCTCGCTTCCGTCGAACGTATGGCCATCAGCCAGATCCTCCGCATCGATCAGATCGATCTTGCGTTCAAGCAGCCCGACCTCGTTGTACTCATAGCGGGTGATTTGTTCCTTCCGCTCGCTCAGCTTGCGCCGCTCGGACGTAACCTGATTCAGGCAGTCGTAGGTGTAGCGAATCTCGGCTCCTGTATCATCCTCGATTAGAATGACCCGGCCCAGCTTGTCATGCCGGTAGCGGATGCGATGGTACCGGCTCGCATATCCGGTCGCCCCGACATGCTCCGCCGTCCGCCGCTCCTCCACGAGGCGGCCCGCCAGGTCATACCGGTACAAGGTGAGCTTGTACCGAATCTCCCCGCCTTCGGCTTCAACAGGCTCCCGCTTCTCGATCAACCAGCCGGCCCGGTTGTAGGCATAGAGCGTGCCGAAGCGCTCTTCATCGGTCTCCGCGCTAAGCCATCCGCGGGCATCGATTATCTTCACTACTCTTCCTTCGCTGTCATAGAGGAAGCGCTTGATGACATGGCCCTCCGGATCGGTAATCTGAACGAGACGGTTCATCGCATCGTAGGCATACTCGGTGCCCGGACCGTCATCGGTCTCGGGATCATATCGTTCCGGATCGATCGTCTTGATGATATTGCCGACGGCATCGTACTTCGTGCGGGCGATGCCTCCGTCCGGGAATAAGGTCCGGATGCATCGGTTCCGGTGATCGTACTCATATTCGACCCCGGCCCCGTCATCTCCCGCCCGGCTATATTCGTTCGGATGGACGGCCTTCACCAGATTGTCATGGATATCGTACATGACCCGCTGCTCGTTCTGCATCGGATCCGTCGTCCGAATGAGCCGGTCCATAAAGTCATAACGATATTCCGTCCCGATGCCGTTGCCCAATCGCTCCACATATTCGTTCGGCAGCACTTTTTTGATCAAATTGCCCATCGGATCATAGAACATCGCCGTCGTGTTCCCGGCCGCATCGGTGATGCGCGTCCGCTGGTTCAGCACATTGTAGGCGATCTCCACCGTGCCGTACGAGGTCGTAATGCTCGTCATCCGGGCCGCGGCGTCATAGCCGTACCGGAACTGCTGGCCTTCCGCATCCTGTACGAGGGTCGGCGCATCCGTATGCTTGACCTCATGCCGGAACGTTGTAGCTTGGCCCATCGGATCGAAGCGGCGGATCAGCCGGCCGCGCTCATCATACTCATAAGCGGTGACGGCCTCGTTCGTCTCGTCGATCCGCACTCGTTCCTCCAGCAGATTGCCCCGGGCATCGTAGACGTAACGGGTCACGCTGCCGCCGGTCGTCGCCGTGCGAATCCGGTTCCCGTCTTCGTCATACTGGTGCTCTACCTTCGTGCCGTCAGGCCGAATCTCCTCCAGCACATGGCCATAGGCATCGTACACCCAGCGCGTGACGGCGCCGTTGGCGGCCGTGTGGCTGTCCTTGTTCTGCCAGACATCGTAGGTGTAAGCTTCCTGCGTGCCGTCATCGTAGTGCACTTCCGTAACCAAATAATCGCGGTTGTATTTGTACGTCTCCACGACTCCGGTGGCATGAAACGTAAAGATCGTCATCCGGGCCCGCTCATCGTAGACGATGTCGGTTACATGGCCCTCGCCGTCATACTGGCGAATGACCCGATCGGCGCGGTCATACTCATTGCGCACATAGGTATGGCCATTCTGATCGGTAATCGAAGTGAGACGCCCTTCGCTGTCATAGGCATACGTGACCTCGCCCTTGTTCGGGTAGGTTACCCCGGCCAGCAGATCTCCCGCATACCGGTATTGGACCGTGCGCCCGATGTTGTCCGTGATTGCCGCAAGCTTGCCGTTCCTGCAGGTAAAAGCAAGCTCCTTGCCGCCTGGCGTCGTCAACGAGCGCAGCCCTTGATCGTCATATTCCAGCGCCGTGCGGTTGCCGTTGCCGTCACTGAACGAGAGCAGCCGTCCGGTCGCCCCGTCATACACATACGTGTATCGTTGATGCTTGACGACATATCTGCCTCTGTTCGGCTCCTCGACTAACCGGTAATCAAGGGCGCCCGACCGTTCATTGCGCCATTCGCCATCCTGGCGTACGAAGCTCTCATAGTGGCCGTCCATGCAGATAAGGAAGACCCGATCCTCCACCCGGGTCAGCGAGCTCTCCAGGGAACTGATCCAGCCTTTGCCCAGCATGCCCACGAACGGGTTATGCGAGTTGAAGCTGCGCGTCAGCTCCAACGTATCGCCGATATCGTGCACCACCAGATCGGTCGCCTGCAGATAGAACCGGCCTTTGGCGACATCAATCGGGTCTCCCTTCGTCACCAGATTTCCGACATTGCTCACGAGGGATCTTTTCAACTGTTCCAAAAAGGTATCCTTGTCGATAGTTCCGTTCTGCAGAAGCTGAATCGCCGAACCCCCGGCCATATCTCCGGCGACGGACGCGCCGTAGCGGCCGATCCGGCTTTTTCCTCCCAGAAAGGAGAACGACGCTCCGAATACGCTGCTTACCGCATTGTTCAGAACATTCACATCGCCGGAATTGCTGATATCGAGCGCGCTTGAAGCCACGAAGCTGGCCCCGTAGCGGCCGGTGAACTGGGTAAGCGGACCGGCCCCGCACGGAATACCTTTCAACACTCCGGCCGAGAGCGTTCCGGCCAAAGCCCCGTCATAGAAGCTCTTCAAATAATGCCCGGCCATTGCTTTCCAACTGAAGGTGCCGTCCAATGGCTGGTACGGATCAAATATCGCCGTTATCCCCGCACTCATCGTCCCGCCAGTCACTCCGCCGGCCAGCAAGGTCGTGCCCCCGAGCATGAAGCCCCCGCCCAGCACGGAGATGGAGACCGACCCGTATTTGACAATATTGTACAGCTCCTCGTCTCCGCCGAGCACCGTGTCCCGCATGAAGTTATAAGACTTGCTCAGATCGCCCACCTGCGCCTTGGCGAAGTCCTCCCGGCCCTCGGCGATCTCGCTCGCGCCCACGACGGCCGAGACGGCGCCGGCGGCGCCGACGATAAGCGGCAGGGCGGCGCCGCCCGTCGCAACCGTCGCGACGGCTACCGCGACCACGCCGACCACCAAGGCGATGGCGCCGAACCCGAACTTGCTCTTCGCCGCCTCCGCCTTGGCGATGCACGCCTCGCGATAGGCCAGCGCCTGGGCGTTGACCTCCGCCATCAGCTTGGCGTCCTCGGCCAACTGCGCGCTGTCATCAAACGTCTCGGCAGGCGGTTCGCCAGGCTCGCCCAGATAGATAATCTTCGCTCCTTGAACATAGGTCGAATCCTGTATCGCGATCGCATGGGCCGGATCGACGTGTTCCCCCGGACTCCGGCTGATGAACACATCTTCCCCCGCCGAGATCGAGATTCGCTTCGGCACGGCCGCAGCCGCTTCCGCCGCAGCGCTCTCGCTTGTCCCGATCGCCACAGCGGATGCGGCGCGAAGGTACAGATCGGTGTCCGCAGCGATCTCGACGGCGCCGTCCCCGGACAACCGCACCTTGATACTGCCCTCGTCATTGGCGCTGAAAACGACATCCTGTCCGGTCAGCTTCATTTCCTTTCCCGTGTCATTCGTTAAGGACCGCACCTTCGGGTCGGACTGTTTATGCCCGTACTTGCTCTCCTCGCCTCCTTGTCTCACCGAGCCGATCGCAATGGCTTCTCTCTCATTGACCGTCGGGAAATGCAGCTTGACGCCCGATCCCGGCTTCGGCATCAGGTACGAGATCTGGTTGTCGATCCCCGTCGAATAAGGGAACCAGCAAGTATTGCCCTCCGCCTGGGCGGAATCGATGGCAAGCTGCACCCGGATGCGGTTGCGCGAGATGGCGGTGATGGTCCCGTCCAGCGACAAGCCTTGAATCCGCGGATTGGACTGATAGCCTTGTCTGACGCCATCGGCGGTGCTGAATGTATACGTGTGGCGCAGGAGGCCGTCCCGCACGAGCGACTTGGCGGCGCGGATGACGAACGGCCTCCGGGCGAAGCTGACGCGTCCCCCCAGCGGAAGCCAGAGCGGCGTATCGATCTCGAAGCTGATGAAGTCGGTCTCCTGCAGCTCCGGATTCTCGTTCGTCCGGGCCAGCAGGCCGCGTCGAAAGTCGTTCCGGATGACATATTGCGCATCGCTAACGGCAACAGGTTCCCGATCCGCGGATACGCCAAGCGTGAAGCGGGCGCTCCCCGAAGCGGCATCCGGGACCACGACGGCCCCGAAATGCGAAGCCAGCCGCTTGACGAACTGCCAATCGGTCTCGTCATACTGCATGATAAGCCCGTCAATCCGGGCATGGTTCGTCGCATGATCCTGCATATTGGCATGCGGATAGTCCTGCAGCACCTGCTCAATTACATCGGCATAGGTCATATCGACCCGCTGGAACGAGCGCCGTTTGCGCTCGATGTCCATCGCCCACGTATAGGAACAGGCTTCAGCCTGCAGCGTGTACACACCGCGCACGCACTGGATATCCAACCGGCGAATCAGGCCTTGGAACAACACGTCTCCTTGCCGGCTCCCGCCGGCCGGTTCGCCGCTATCCTCCACTTCCTCCAGCTCCCGATAGACGATAATCGGCGATCCTTGCCCCAGCTCATGAATATAACTGTCCTTCTTCTCTTCCGGGATAATGGCGCTGAACTGAAGCTGGATATGCTCATTGACCTCTCGCGTTAAGACAAGCCCGGTCAGGCGGTGAAGCTCAACCGGGAGCTCGAGGATTACTCCCCCGTATCGTATCCTCATCCTCTTCCATCCCTTCTCCCGAGGCTGCTATTCCCGTTGCCCGTCATGCACGATCGTGATGAGGCCCCCGTATGCGCAAGTCACCCATCCGTTGCTCAGCAGCGCGGGCGCACCCCCGACCAATACATTCTCCTTGCCCGATTGCCAGAGCATCCCCGGCGTCACATTCGGCACGCACATCGCTACGCATACGGGCGCCGGAACCTCTTCCGGCGGCGGAGCCTCCTTTTTGATGAACAAGCTCGCGAACCAGCCGGCCTCCTCCTGCTTCGGCATCGGCGGAAGCGCGTCGATATCGGCCTGCACCGCCGGATTCTGCGTGCTCTGACATACCCCGAACGGCCGAATATTGACCATCGGCACCTGGTCCTCCACATTCAATTGCGGCTGATCATGGATGTAATCCCCGTGGCTCGCCGGGATAATGAGCCGAGCGGGACGCGACCCCTGGGTGCAGGCGCAGTAGGCGCCGTGCACGACATATTTCGGTTCGGCTTGTCCCTCGCCGCCTCCGCCGTCCGCCATCATTTCATGCATGTCTATTCCTCCTTACCTTTCCTTCGATTGAACGATCCGGTTATCAATCACTTGCGCCCCGTTTTTACTTTGAATGCGTCTGGTTGGAGCACGTCCGCTTGGCATACGTCCGTATCTCCCCGATCAAGCACCACCTTCTCCAGCCGAATGCCCAGCAGATCCCTTCGCAGCAGACTCTCTGCCACATCGAGCGGGATAAAGACATGCTTCTCCAGCAAGCCTTGAACCCGGAAAATGGCATGCCCGGCAGCCTTCGCCCGATCGATGACGATTCGTTTGACCGCGCCCGTTTTCTGGAACTCCGTCCGCTCCGACAAGCAATCGATCCTCGGCAGCAGCAGAAGCCAGTATACCTTCTGGATGCTGTGCTTCGGATCCGCCAGAATGGCGCATTTGAACACCAGCTTCGGATCATGAAGCTCCAGCACTTTTTTCACCTCATCCGCCACCAGCACGACCGGCTTGCCAATATAATCGGGGTAGACGCTGTCGGCCTGGCCCTCGACGAACACGATGGTAATGTCCCGAATGTCGTCCGCCTGATCCGGCGTCACCTCGATGATCTTATTCGTCGACTTCAAGCCGGCGAAGCGGAACTGCTGATCCGCGCGCTCATCCTGCGCAATGATGAAATAGTCCATATGCCCCCGCTCCCTATCCATTGATCACTCACGATCCTCGCAATGCCCCGCTGCATCCCGGCGCATCAGGCCCGGCACCCTTCGGCAATCACGATATCCGCGAGCTGCCGCTCACTCAAGCCGAGATGCTTCACATCCTCGTCATCAAATATCGCGCCTTTCAGATCCGCATCATCGAAGCTGGCCTGCCTCAAGGCCGCGCCCCGGAAATCCGCGCCCCGCAGATCGGCCCCGCGGAAGCTCGCTTGCTCCAGATCGGCGTCCTGGAAGCTCGTCTCCATAAAGGGCGGAATATGAAGCTGATCCGGCGCCGGGAAGGATAGTCCTCCCTGGATATGCTCCAGGCTCGCGTTCCGCAGGTTCGCCTCCTTGAAGCTCGCCCCATGCACGATGCTGCGGTTCAAATCGGCTCCTTCCAGATTGGCCCCGCGGAAGTCCGCGCCGATGAACGCGCAGCCCCAGATGGCATTGCCGGCCAGCGTGCAATGGGACAGATTCGCGTAGCTGAAGTTGAGCAAGGAAAAATACATTCCGCTCAGGTCCGCTCCGCCGAATACTTCATAGACATATTCGATCCGCTCGCCGGCGGAGAGCATCGCCCGCAGCTCGCGGTCATCCTTCGCCCGGGCATCATGGCGATAGACCAGCTCGCTCCGGTCCTTGTATTCGCCGACCATAATGTACAGCTCGTCTTCCTTGTCGATGGCGGCGAATTCGTCGCTGCGAACCGCCTCCCTTAACGCATCGCGGGCCAGCTTGACGAGGTAGGCCGCATACCAGACGGTCTCGCTTCGCATGACTGCCTCCACATCGGCCGGCAGCACTTTGCCGACGTACCTTTTCCCCTGTTCCGCAATAGCGAGCGTGAAATCGCCCAGGCTGCAGAACGCCCATCCCGCATCATATTCGGCGGAGCATTCCTGCGGATCCGTATACCATTGCTTGTCGTACGCATCGATCCGGCAGCGGTAATCGCCGCTCAAGAGGCGGCTCCGCAGCGCCGAGTAATGAATATATTTGATTTTTCCTTTGCGCTTCTCATCCTGCATGCGCCGAATGCGACGGCATATGTGCTTGAACGACGCGATGAATTCCGCCGCCAGCTTCTCTCTGTCCCTCATCACGATCTGGTGCAGCGCATGCATGTGCTCCCACCGCTTCGCGGCAACGGCCGTATCCATCCAATGCCGAAGCGCCTCATCTCTTGTCACGGCGAATCTCCCTTTCTGCGCGGAGCGCCTTAGTGCCAGATTAGTTTGTAAGTACTTTGTTCCCTTTCAGCTCCGCGTCTCCCCCGCTGTTGAGCACGATCTTGCCGCCTTTCTGGCTCTCGATCGCGATCTCCTCGCTTGCGGTCATCATCAGGGTCTTGTCCGCCCGGATGGTCACGTTCTCCTTCGAGGTTAGCGAGACCTCGTTCTGCCCGGCAATCGTAATCGAGCCGTCCTGGGCGAGCCGAATCGTAGCCTGACCGTTATTTGCGGAAATCAGCACATGTCCGGGGGCCAGCGTAACCTCCATGCCCGAAGAATTGCGGAAATACCGGACATTCGGATCGGACATCCGATCCTGCGTCCCCCCGCCCGCAGTTCCGCCGCCGGACATGCCGCCCTGACCGGTCTGCAATCCGGCTCCTCCCGGTTCGCCCGCATACGAGTTGACCGAGCTGATGGCGAAGGCTTCCTCCTCCCGATCGCTCGGGAACGTGACCCGGACGCTGTCGCCCGCCTCGGGCATACAGTACCAGCCGCTGCCGTCCGCGGAGGCATAGACGGTCGAATACGGGAACCAGCAGGCCTTCCCGGCATCCTGCTCCTTGTCGATATCAAGCCGCACCTTCACCTTGTCACGCTGGATGGCCAGCACCGTCCCGCCTATCGATGCGCCGCGGATCGCGTCATTGTACGGCGAATGCCGGTTCAAGCCTTTGCGGGTCGTAATCGTGTAGGTGTGCTTGACGCTTCCCCGGTCCATCATGGACACGGCCTTGCCGACATAGAGCCGCGCCCCTTGGAAATCGACGGCATCGCCCAGATGCAGCCATTGATCCGTCGTAATCTCATAGAAAATAAAATCGCTCTCCATCGCATTGCGCCGGACATTTTTGTGGTAGCTCATATAGTCGGCCAGCTTTTTGGTAATGACATAGCTGGAAGGAGACAGCTTCTTGACCGCTCCGGTATCCGGGAGACCGAAGCTGAATTTAATATCCTTGAAGTTCTCGGCCGGCACGACCACGGTATCGAGACGGGATGCCAGTCTTTTGAGCAAGGCCCAGTCTGTCTCCTTGTACTGCACGACCAAGGCGCCGAGGGGGGGATTGTGTTCCGACGTATAATTCACGTCGTAATTCGAGTACTCGCCGCCCAGATGGCGGACGAGCTGGTTGTAGGTCATCGCCGCGTCCTGGAACGATCGGTTCTTCACGCGAATATCGAGCATGACCGTGCTTGTCAGCGCTTCCGCATAGACGGAATAGACCTCCCGCGACTTCCCGATCCGCATTTCCGATAAAATTCCGGAGAACAAGACCCGCTCCTCGCCCTGATCCGTAATCTGCACGACTTGAACCGGCGTCCGCTCATTCATGGCGAACAGATCATGGTCCTTATGATCCTCCGGCATGCGGCCCGTGAACGTGAGCTTCCCATGCTCGTTCACTTCCTGCACGATGGACATGTCCAGCAGCTGCATATGGGGAAAAGGGGCAATTCTCACATTTTGATAAGACAATTGGGATACGCTCATCCGTGGGCCACCTCCATCGAAGAAATCATTTCCTGGGCAATGCAGGACCACAGCTTGCTGTCCTTCCCGCTGCAATTGATGTTCCCGATAAGCCGCTTGCGCCCCGCATCCGCAAAAAACAAAAAGTTAAATACCTTGCCCTGCGCCACCGGGTTCAGAAACGCGCAATAGTGAACCGGCCGCCCGTTCACCTCCTTCACGCCATCCTCCACCCATTCGGTGTTTAGCTCCATGCTCTTCATATTGCGAATCATCTCGTCCTTCATCGCTTTCATAACAATGGGCTGCCCGGGATGATCCGTATACTGCAGGATGATATTGACCGCATGAGCTTCGTTCCGGTACACCTTCTGCTGCGCGGTATCGAGCGCGCAGACGAGAAATTCCCCGGGGAACAAGAAACGAATACCCGCTTGAAAAAAGCTTGCCGGTTGGAATTCAACGGAAGCGCCGGCAATATCGATGCGGCCGCTCCGCAATCCTTCCCGAATCTCCTGCCGCCACTGCGCATCCCTCTCCTCTCGCGCTCGTTCGGCTTGCGCCCTGCGCTCTGCGTCCTCCTGATCCCCCTGCCTGAGGCTGTTTTGCTCCTCCAGCCTTCTCTTCGCCTGTTCCAGCTCCATGATCTTCTTGTCCAGATGCGTCATCGCCTGACTCCTCCTCGAATCGTCGCCCGATTTTTATGGCTCTCGTACCTCCGGCTTCCCATTCTTCGATAAACTTGAATAAATATCCATTGAAGGTTACTCATGATATCGGCATATTTGGGTAAATTTTTCAGTTTCTTGTATCTAATAAATTGCCACAAGAATAAAAAAAGACGGCTCCCGATTGATTCGGAAGCCATCTGCTGGCACGGGCGGCGGCGCATGCCGCCCCGCCTCCGGCACATTCATGCCGGCTCATGTATAATGGTGGATGAGAACGAACGATTGACATGATTCCATACTTGGAGGCAGTTCACTTGAAAAACTTACTTGTTACCGGCTACCGCGCCCATGAGCTCGGCATTTACAATAACAAGCATCAAGGAATCCATTACATTCGCAAAGCGATCGCAGCCCGGCTGATCCCCCTGCTGGAGGAAGGACTGGAATGGGTTATTACCCCGGGTCAATACGGGGTCGATCTGTGGGCCTGCGAAGCCGCGATCGCGCTGAAGGCGCAATATCCGCATCTGAAATGCTCAATCATTACGGCCTACAGTCAGCAGGCGGACCAATGGAATGAAGAGAAAAAAGCATACTTCGATCAGCTTGTGCAACAGGTTGATTATTACGGCTCAGTCAGCAATGGCCCTTACATCGGGAAATGGCAGTTCGTCGCCAGAGACGATCTGTTGTTCCGCAAGACCGACGGCATTCTTCTGGTCTACGATGAAGACGCCGGGGAGGCGAGCCCCCGCTTCGTCCAGGAGCGCGCGCTTCAGAAGCAGGCCCGGGACGGTTATATGTACCTCCGCATCGGAGCCGAAGAAATACAGGCACTCGCGGAGGAAGAGCAGCTCGACGCTTTCGGCGGATGCTGAAATCCGGCTGCATCGTGCCGCAAGCGGCACGATATCTTGCTGGAGCCGGGCCTCCCTCCACAGCTCCGCATAGCGGCTAGAGCGTTTGCCTTTTATGGAACTCCCTCAACACGAGCGGCTCTTCTTCAAAAAAACGGACAAGCTCTTGAATCCGGGCGGTCGTGCTCCAACTGAAATGATGCTCAATCTGCTCGACTTCTTGGTGGATCTGTTCTTCCTCAACGCCGATCTGGCGCAAAAACTTTTCCAGCAATTGATGACGGTTGAACAGTTGGCGCCCCACCTGGAACCCTTTATCCGTCAAGCAGATTCTCCCGTATTTCTCGTACTGCACATATCCCGATTTCCCCAGCTTCTGCGCCATTTTGGAAGCGGAAGAATCATGAATGGACAGTGCTTGCGCGATATCCGATACTCTTGTGAACCCTTTGGCTCTGGTCAACAGGTAGATCTGTTCGAGATGATCCTCCATACCCGGGGTTCGCATGCCCTCCCCCCTTTTCTGAATCGCGATCAGGCTCGTTGCCTACCGGCAGTTGATGCTTCCAGCGCGTTCTTCTTCCCGATGGAATCGAAACCGCACTAGACTAGTTCTTCCTATTATTATTTGCTTAATTCGCTATGAATGAGTTCAAGGTTATATTCCAAATATTTGATATACGTATCCACTTCTTCTCCCTGCTGTCCGATTTCATCGGAGTAGATCCGCTTCTCGGCGATGCGTACGCCGGTTTCATTCGAGACGGTCTCCATTGGGCGCGGGTCCACATTGGATTCGATAAAGAGAACCGGCACTTTATGCTCCTTGATAAATTCAACCAGCGATTTAATCTGGGTTGGCGAACCGTTCTCTTCCGTGTCAATCTCCCAAATATACGCTTCCTTCAGTCCATAATGCGTCGTCATATATTGGAATGCGCGTTCGCTCGTTACCAGGATGCGGTTCTCTTCCGGGATGGAATTGATTTTTTCTTCATATTCCTTATCAATCTCTTTGAGCTTGCTGATATATTCGTCTGCCCGCTTCTGGTAATTCTCTTTGCGCGCAGGGTCCTTCTTCATCAGGGCATCCCGCATATCCTCCGCCATTTTGACGCCGACGGCAGGGTCGATAAATGCGTGAGGGTTAATCTCTTCCTCATGGCCGTCTTTGCCTCCGATATACATCGGTTCCACGCGTTCTGTCAGGTTGAACACATTCTCCTCTTTTTGGCCGACGGACTCGACCATTTTGAAGAACCAGCCGCTTTTGCCGCCCTCCAGATTCAAGCCGTTATAGAAAAGAACATCCGCATCCGTCGCTTTTTTAATATCCTCCGGCAGTGGCTCATACTCATGCGGATCCGTGCCCGTTGGCACCAGGTTGTGAACCTCTACATCTTCGCCTCCGATTTCCCGGGCGAAGTCCTCGAGAATCGTGAAGGAAGTGACGACCTTAAGCGGTCCTTCCGCGGCTGACTCGGAAGCTGAATCCGAAGAGGCAGGAACATCCCCCGATTTGCCCGAATTCGCTTGCCCGCAACCGGCCAGCACCAGCAGGGCTGCCATCGCTGACAGCAGCATGAATTTTTGTAACATTTTCATTTTCCTGGACTCCTTTTTCATATCATGATTTATCCTTATCCCGTTATTACTTCCCGACGGCCATTCTTCGCTTGTTCATCTTCAGCATGCGCCGAATCACTCCTTGCTTCGGAGAGAACAGGAACGCCAGCACAAAGATGGACGTCGTCGCCAACGCAATAACCGGGCCGGACGGCAGGTTATAGAGAAAGCTGACATACAAGCCGATCATTGAGGACAGGGCGCCGAAGAACATCGCGAGCCCAATCATCGTGGACAGTCTGTTCGTGAGCAAGTACGCGGTGGACGCCGGCGTAATCAGCATCGAGACAACCAGAATGACGCCTACCGTCTGGAGGGACGCGACCGTGACGAGCGTCAGCAGAACCATAATCGAATAGTGGATAAGGCGCGTCTTCAGTCCATAAGCCGCGGCCATCGTCTCATCGAAGCTCGAGACCAGCAGTTCTTTGTAGAAGAGCAGGACCGCCAGCAGCACGATGCCTCCGACGGCAACGGTCAGCCACATATCCGATGCCCGCACCGACAGGACATTCCCGAACAAAATTTGCGTCAAGTCGGTGGCGCTCTTGGCGCTCGTAATCAGAATGATGCCGAGAGCAAAGGCGGCGGAGAACACCAGCCCGATGGAAGAATCGCTCTTGACGCGGCTGTTCTGATTAATGACTCCGATCCCGACCGCCGTCAATATCCCCGAGACGACCGCCCCATAGAAGTAATTGATCCCCAGCATATAGGAGATGGCCACACCCGGCAGAACGGCGTGAGAGATTGCATCCCCCATGAGCGCCATCCCGCGCAATACGATAAAGCAGCCGATAACGCCGCAAATAATGCCAACAATAATCGAAGTAATAAAGGCTCGCTGCAAAAACTCATAGGCCATTAAATCTTGGATAAATTCCATCACATTCCAACCCCCAATTTCCCTATCATCGTAAACGGCGTCTGATAGGCTTCCTGCATCAATTCCGGGCGGAAGACGTGATCGACAGGCCCGCAGCCGATCAATTCCTTATTCATCAGGATCAGATTGTCGAAATAGCTCTCCACTTTGCTCAAATCGTGGTGGACGACGAACACCGTCTTTCCTTCATCCCGCAGCGTCTTCAAAATATCAATGATGACATTCTCGCTGGCGACATCAATCCCGACAAACGGCTCGTCAAGGAAGAAATACTCTGCCTTCTGGGCAAGCGCACGCGCCAGGAACACCCGCTGCTGCTGGCCGCCGGACAGCTCGCCGATCTGATTGTTTTTGAATTTCTCCATGCCGACCTTGCGGAGACATTCGAGCGCCCATTCTTTATCTTGCTTGGTGGGCCGGCGGAAGAGGCCGAGGGTCGGAAACGTTCCCAGCAGCACCGTATCTTTCACGATAATAGGGAAGTCCCAATCGATATTAGAGCGCTGCGGCACATAAGCGATTTTTTGGCGCATCGAGGTGAGCGGTTCTCCCCCCAGCGTAATCTCGCCGCCGTCGCGGGGAATGAGATTGAGCATGGCCTTCATCAACGTCGACTTGCCCGCCCCATTCGGTCCGAGGATGCCGATAAGCTTGCCGGTCTGCAGCGAAAAGCTCACATCCTTGATGACCTCTTTTCCGTAATACGATATGTGTAAATTATTAACATCTATAGTTTGACGCATATTTTTCCCTCCCCCATAAAATATTCTTCAATGAAAAAAAGTTGACCTAATGAAACTTATGTACTATATTAGACCATCCCATAGGAAAAGTAAAGAGTTGTTATTGTTTTTTTTGGAGGAAAAAAGTTTCGTAAAAAAAGAGAAAAACCATTCGGCTGCAGTGCAGCAGACATAGCAAAAGAACCCGGCACTGGCGTTCCAGCACCGGGTTCGTGTTCGAATAAGCGGCGTACTTATAATCGAATGTATCCACGATTCCAAGGTCAGTAACCATAATCACAATTGCAGTCCATACACATTTCCAAAGTTCAAGTAGATCCTTTCCTTCTGAGACAGGCGTTCGGGGTTATCCTCCCTTTTCATTTCAATTGCGGAATAAATCTGGAGTTCCCTCTCTTCTGTATCATATATTGTAAAGCTTGAATCTCTAGAAGACTCGCCCATAATCGACTTCATAAGGAAGAGATACTCGATCTCTTCTTCTTTGACATGCTCTTTAATTAATTCATTAAATGAAATCACTTCGGCCGTATGACTTAGCTTGGGAATATACAGTGCATCAATGATGAACACAACGACAAGAAGAAGTGTGACTTTCCCATTTTTTTCAGGATACTCAAAGTCACCCTCCCTTTCATTGGTTTATTGAGAAGCTTGCGATTTATGTTTTTTGAACATGATCAACTTAACCACCAAATATACGATAACAACTACGACGATCACGGTAAGTAGGGTATTCATTTTTTCCAGTTGTCTCGTTAACTGGCTCAACTGCACTTCTACTCTCCACAGCGATTCCCCGGTTCGATCCGCGACATCCCCAATACTGGAACGTATGCCATTAAAATATTGTGTCAGTTCCGAAAAATCCACTTTTTGCACATCCTCCATTCTGTTTCACCTCCCTCTTTTGAAATATTTTTCCCCCGTTTCATTCCACCATTTCCCACATTACCATACGATTGGAATTAGATGCTAGTGATTAGTAGTTTCTCTTGCTTTATAAGATAGAGGTGTTGTCGCTACAGTGCCAAAATACTCTAAGATAAGCAAAAAAAACGACACCGGCCTCCGCTAGCATCGACTTACTGAACCATTACTTCGAGCATTTTTTCTCCAAATATTAGAACCTATAGACGGTTCCATTTTCTTGTAATAACATGTAATTCAAACAAAACTTTTACTTCTACAGGGTGTCCTGAATCCGTGAAAGGGATGCGATTAAGAGAATCTGGACTATCAGATGTAACGAAAGGCTTAGAAAGCAGAGGCGGAGACTCGATTCTCTTTAAAAAGACATCACGAAACAAAGCTTCCCATGTGCAGAGCTTGAACGGAAACATAGGTTCGTGACATTTTATCCCGACAACATCCCGTAAATACGCTGGCATGTCCGAAACCATGGACTGTGTCTTCCGAAGCGGAGCTTCGTTTGTCTGGCATGTTCTACCATTGGAGAGGCCAGCCAGATCAGATTTTCGATAACCGTTTTGACCCGTCTGTGGCTGACTTTGTTTCGAAGCGGAGCGTCCGGTTCTTGGATGGAAATTTGTCCAATGGCCCGCAGCAGATTATAAGCAACGAGGCCTGTACACAAAACCAGATCGTTCGTGGCAAACTTGCCGGAAGGCAATCGCTCCAAATGTAAATCCGTCTTGAGTTCGCTGTGAAACTGCTCGCTGGTAGCGTGGTCATGGAAAAGCTTACTCACTTGCCAAGGCGGACACCGTAGTGTGGTGAAAAACACCTGCACCTCAATCTTGGGCACCAGCAGGATTTGTCCATCGGCTTCCACGGTTCGTTCAATCAACTGGTAGACTACGCGAATGGGGCGCTCCAACTTTTTGTCGGTCCATTCCATGGAGCCCAGGTAAACGCGCTTACCTTCTCGTTCTTCACAACACATCCCGTCTTTCCTGGCGATCATCAGCCATTCTTCCGGCGACTCCCGGCGCAGGTTGCGTTTGATGATGAAATCCACCTCTTCGTTCAGGCAGACATTCAAATTCTCCAGCGCATCGTTGCCGGTATCTATGCCAACGAGCAGTGGCAGGTCGGTGATGCGGCGGGCATACTCCAGGCTGTGCGACAGAAACGCGGCGGCTTCTTTTGCACATGGGTGCTACCTTCGCGCAGATTGACGTTGACCCCATACCCTTCCTGTGCCAGATAAGCAAAAAAAGGAGCATAGCCCTCCACCTACGTCAGGGATACGCCTTCTTTCCGGGTATTGCTATTGTCGAATGGCGAAACGTCCAGATCCAGTGGCAGCAGGATAACGCTTGCCCCTCTGGACTTGTAGCATGAACAGGCGTTAGCGGGACGTTAAGCGCACGCAGTAAGTCTGAGGCCTAAGGATTTGATGAAAAAGCGATCCTCGCGGAAAGGTTCGATCTGATCAAAGTCGCTTTTCCCCTGGCAAAGTAGCCCCAGATACGCATAGACCACATCCGGGTGAGTGACCGTGGGTTGATGCATGCCGGGAAGCGAGGAACGAATCAGGCGTTTGGCAATCCGGGTATGAGAAATGAGCAAGCCAATGAGGGCGAGACCGGAATGGGCGGTCAGCATCTCCACAGACTGATCCAGTTGAAAACGTACAGGTTTCATCGATGGCACCTCCGGGGTGAGTTCAAGAAATACGGGGATTCTTCCCTTTTTCTTTATTTTACTTTACCGGAGATTCATTTTCTAACTTTTCTACGATTTCATTTCACGGATTCAGGGTGGTTCTACAATTGATATTTCCTGGTAAAATGTAGGGAGTGTATTATTTGCAAATAATTAAGGAGGGAACAGAATGTCAAAATATAAGAGGCCTATCATCTATATTGCAATTATATTATGGTTTTGTGTGTATGGGACCAGATTTTACGATCAGACTAGAACCTTCTCATTTAATAATTTGATTATGGAGCACATTGATGGAACAGAAATTGACTCTATCTATATACTAAAATCGAAAGAGATACAACACTATAGTATTGGAAGTGTAAAAGATAAAAAAGAAATTGAATTAGTAATGAAATCACTTCCTGAAATGAAAGTACAAAAGGGCAGTTCTGGTCTTGTTTTCCCTGAGTTTCCAAGATATCACCTTACGATTAAGGGGGAAAAGGGAGTGTTATTGGGATTTTTTATTTCTGAGAAGGGGGAAATTTTACTATATGATTATGAAAAATCCAAAGATAAAACTCAAGAATACAAAATTACAAATGAATTCGTGTTTGATAAATTAAAATTCCTAGACCAATTTTTAAAGGAAATAGAAGAAAGTAAGAGATAACATACAGTTATCTCTTACTTTTCTACCTAGATTATTGATCAGTAGACCAGCCACCACGGCGATAATGAACCCCAGTGATTTGGCCCTCGCCAATAACGAATCGAATATCACCATCAACATGGTAGTACTGAAGAAATGGAAGTTTTACTCTGATGATATCATATTCTTTATTATTATCCATGAAATTGAGAAGGTTGATCAAGTACGTGTTTCCGTTATCAAGATACTTCCTAAGTACGGTTCTTCCATTGAACGTCATTTCAGTGAGTACAGCGACAATTGTTGTTGCCCACCCCAAAGCAGTGTAATTTCTCGCCATAGCCAGAAATCCCATAGCTGTAGCATAACCACCCAGTCGCCAAGACAGGTCATTAGTATCTACATCATTTTTAAATCCTTCACTGTAAATGGTTTCTTGTGCTTTCAAGAGTTGTACAATATCATTATACTTCAGTTCGACTTCTTCCGGATATTCTCTACCTCCAGAATACATAGGTGAATACATAGTGAAATCCCTCCAATTTGATATTATTGTGTCAAGAAAATTTGCTTCATCGATGAATTTTTTCCCTTCACCCTGCTTCTACAACCGCATTGCTCCATGTCTTTCTGGCATGTAACTCTCTCCTTTAATTTTGTTTTAGAGGTAATCGGGAGGATCAGTGGTCAAAATTCATCCTCAGAATTTATCGAGCACTGCCAAACTATCCTCTTACTAATTGAGGAGTTTTAAATTGATTTATAACAACTACTAATTTTTTAATTCCATACGTAATCTTGATTCGTAAGTTCTTTATAACAAAAAATGGGCCAACCCGGGTCTTGGGTTGACCTAAAGTGGACTATGTCATCCTTGATAATTTTTTTGGGACAGCTTTATATTTTTTAATCTCCCCTTTTAATTAGCTCTATAAGTCCTAGTATCATAGCTTGAAGCGCATCTTCCTTTGGCATTTTTATATACCTACTAAGATAGATCATCTCACTTTCATATAGCTTAATGATTTCCATCATGGCATTCTGGTCACTCTCCCTCGCTTTTTTAATCAACTCCATAAATTCGAGTTTTGAGATAGAAGTTTGAGAGACTTTTGTTTCCATTTATTCACCCCCTGCTGCGTGATATTCATTTCGTAAGCGGTTTCTTTTTCACTTTTATTTTCGACGTATATTTTTGTAATTATCTGCCTCGCCTTGGGTGATTCTAAGGAGTTAATTAATTCATTAACAAATAACTTCGAATCCGCCTCATCTAAAAAGCTTAACCCTTTAATAATGTCTAATTTGAGTTGTCTTTCCTTTTTTAGAGTAACCTTAGAACGATATTGTAATCCCCATGCAATTCTCCTTAATTCTTTTTTGTAGAAATCATAGAGAGACAATCCATGAAATTACAGCACCCCCCAAATAAAGTTTTCTCTAAAATAAAGGTATTATATTACATGATTTTACAACCACAATGACAAATTACGTTTACATACTACAAAGGTTGTATTTGTCTATCGCTTTCCACCTATAAAAGTAGATATGTAAAGGAGGGGGAGCATGGAGATATTCGTTAAATTCTTCATTCCACTTTTAAGCGGCGGTTTGATTTCTTTATTTGGTAATTATCATTTTTTACTGAAAATACTCATCTTCTTTGTGCTTGTGGATTATGCTTCAGGATTATTGGCATCGGGAATAAAAGGGGAGCTTCGTAGTAACAGAGGCCTCATTGGAATATCCAAAAAAATCTTTATGTTTTTCATGATCGCAGTAGCTCATCATATAGACTTAATTTTTGGTCAGGATCACTATTTTCAGAATACCGTCACGTATTTTTATATTGCGAACGAGCTTATTAGCATTATTGAAAATGGAATTAAAATAGGTGTTCCGATACCCGCTATTTTTCATGAAATGATTAAAAAACTCAAAGAATTAAGTAATGATAAACGTAATAAAAAATAGCTTTACTTGAATGGCGTACAACCGCGTCAGCAGCAAAAAAACCGACATCGGCTTGGGCCAGCATCGAGTTCTTGTTTTTCCCAAACTATACCATCAGTTTCGTGAATTGTACCGGATTCCCAATCGGCAGCCCTTTGATCAGCAGCGCCTGATTGTTCAGCAGGCTCGGCTACAGACCCAGATTCTCGCGGTCGTTCGTGAGCACCTAATTTAGGGCCGCCATCTGATGATAGAAAATCTTTCGAAATTTAGGTCAATATGTTAATGTGATGGTTATACATTGAATAATAATCATTTTTAAGCGAGGTGGAAAAATGTCAGAAAATACCCTAAAAATGATTGCCATCGTGATATATATGGCAACTATGTTAGGTATAGGGTGATATGCTTTCCGCAAAACGACAAACTTGACGGACTATATGTTAGGGGGACGTTCCTTAGGGCCTGCTGTAACCGCTTTAAGTGCTGGCGCTGCCGATATGAGCGGATGGCTGTTAATGGGGCTTCCGGGAGGGATTTACCTGACGGGACTGTCAAATATCTGGATTGCCCTTGGCTTATCGGTTGGCGCCTATCTTAACTGGCTGTTTATTGCCCCGCGTTTGCGCACATACACGGAAGTTTCCGGGAATTCCATTACCATTCCGTCGTTTTTGGAAAATCGATTTAAGGATAGCACCAAACTTCTGCGGATTGTTTCCTCCATTGTTATCCTTATTTTCTTTACATTCTATGTTTCCTCAGGTATGGTGGCAGGAGCCGTCTTTTTTGAAAACTCCTTCTCCCTTCCTTACATAGCGGGACTGCTCCTCGTTTCCGGAGTGGTTGTTGCCTATACATTGTTTGGGGGCTTTCTTGCTGTCAGTTGGACGGACTTTGTCCAAGGGCTTATCATGCTGCTCGCCCTTATCCTCGTACCGTTGTTAGCGATGAGCGAGACGGGTGGGTTTACCGACACAGTTGATACAATCAGATCCATAGATCCGTCCCTCCTGGATTTATTTACCGGAACTACTGCGCTCGGCATCATCTCCGCAGTTGCCTGGGGACTTGGCTATGTTGGACAACCACATATTATCGTCCGCTTTATGGCCATCCGCTCTGTACAGGAGACCAAAACTGCGCGACGTATCGGTATGGGCTGGATGGTTGCCTCATTACTTGGCGCTTCATTCACAGCATTGGTTGGTCTTGCTTTTTTTACACAAACAAATTATACATTGTCTAATCCAGAAGCTGTCTTCATTCAACTTGGACAAATTTTATTCCATCCGTTTATTGCCGGAATTGTCCTTGCTGCTGTATTGGCTGCAATCATGAGCACGGTTTCTTCTCAGCTCATTGTTACCTCTAGTGCATTGACAGAAGATTTATATAAGCTGCTTCTGCGTAAAAATGCCTCGGATAAAGAACTTGTGTTCTTTGGGAGAATGGCTGTTCTAACGATTTCAGTCATCGCCTGCCTGCTCGCGTTGGGCGGTGAAAATAAAACCATTTTAAGTCTCGTCGCTTATGCCTGGGCCGGTTTTGGCGCTTCCTTTGGCCCCGTTATCGTGTTAAGCCTGTACTGGAGAAAAATGACCAATTGGGGTGCCATTGCCGGAATGTTAGCAGGTGCAGCAACAGTAATTATTTGGAAAAATATTGATTTGCAAATTACTAAAGATATATACGAAATCATTCCCGGATTTATCGTCAACCTTATCGTCAGTATTGTCATAAGCCTGTTTACCTATCAACGGGACGAAGCTATCGAAAAAGAGTTTGATACCAGCTTGAATCTGTTGCATACAAATGTAGATGAAGCATGATCAATTGCGGGTAGGGGGATTCTCCGGAGATTCCCCCCGCCTCTGTATACACACACCGTATGTGAAAACGATCCTCAGATGGAGCAACCCAGTCCCCGTTAGGGACGTTCCACCTAAAGTTGACGCCCGTGCTGGGCGTACGCAAAAAACCCGACACCGGCTAACGCCAGCATCGGGTTCTCTCCTTGCCCTCAACTATACCATCACTTTGCAAATGTCGTTCGTGAATTGCACCGGGTCGCCAATCGGCAGCCCTTCGATCAGCAGCGCCTGATTGTACAGCAGGTTCGTGTACAGGCTCAGCTTCTCGCGGTCGTTCGCGAGGGCGTCCTTCAGCGACTGGAACACGTCATGGTTGACGTTGATTTCCAGCACCTTGTCCGCCTGGACATCCTGGCCGTTCGGCATCGCCTTCAAAATTTTCTCCATCTCGATGGACAATTCGCCCTCGCTGGAGAGGCAGACCGGATGGGACTTCAGCCGCTTCGATGCCTTCACGTTTTTCACTTTGTCCTTCAAAATTTCTTTCATCGCATCGAACAGCTCTTGATTCTCTTTATCCTCCGCCGCGGAATCCTTCTCGCTGTCATCCGCGTCGATGCCGAGATCGCCGCTGGAGACCGATTTGAACTCCTTCTCCTTGTAGCTCATGATCATCTTGATCGCGAACTCGTCGATATCGTCGGTGAAGTACAAAATCTCGTAGCCTCTGTCGGCCACCAGTTCCGTCTGCGGCAGCTTCTCGATCCGGTCGATCGATTCGCCGGAAGCATAGTAGATGTACTTCTGATCTTCCGGCATGCGGGAGATGTACTCATCCAGACTGACGAGCTTTTTCTCCTTCGAGGAGTGGAACAAGAGCAGGTCCTGCAGCACTTCCTTATTCATGCCGTAATCGCTGTAGACGCCGTATTTCAGTTGACGGCCGAACGATTCATAGAATTGCTCGTATTTCTCCCGATCTTCCTTCATCAGACGCTGCAGCTCGCTCTTGATCTTGCTTTTGATATTTTTGGCGATCAGGCTGAGCTGACGGTCATGCTGGAGCATTTCGCGGGAAATATTAAGCGACAGATCCTCGGAGTCGACCATTCCTTTGACGAAGCTGAAATAATCCGGCAGGAGATCGGCGCATTTGTCCATGATGAGGACGCCGTTGGAGTACAGCTCCAGTCCTTTCTCGTATTCCTTCGTATAATAGTCGAACGGCGTCTTCTCCGGGATAAAGAGAATCGCATTGTAGACGACCGCGCCGTCCGCCTTGATATGGACATGCGTGATCGGCTTGTCGAAGCCGTACCGCTTCTCGGCGTAGAAATTCTCGTAGTCTTCCGCAGTCAGCTCATTTTTATTTTTGCGCCAGATCGGAACCATGCTGTTGACGGTCTGCTCTTCCGTATATTCCTCGAATTCATTCTCGGCGCCTTCCTTCGGCCGCTGCCCCTTCACATCCATCTTAATCGGATAGCGGATGAAGTCGGAATATTTTTTGATGATCGATTTCAGGCGGTAATCGTCCAGGTACTCATCGTAGCGATCATCCTCGGTGTTTTGTTTGATTTTCAAAATAATGTCCGTTCCTACCGAATCTTTCTCGCACGGCTCGATCGTATATCCGTCGGCGCCCTTCGACTCCCATTTGTACGCTTCCTCGCCGCCCAGCGGCTTGCTGATGACGGTCACGACATCCGCCACCATGAATGCGGAATAGAAGCCGACCCCGAATTGCCCGATAATATTATGTCCGTCCTTAAGCTCGTTCTCGTTCTTGAAGGCAAACGATCCGCTCTTGGCGATGACGCCCAGATTGTTCTCCAGTTCTTCCTTCGTCATGCCGATCCCGGTGTCGGAGATGGTAAGCGTCCGGTTCTCCTTGTCCGGGGTGATTCGGATGTAGTAGCTGTCCTTGTCGAAGACGAGCTGATCGTCGGTCAGCGCTTTATAGTAGATTTTGTCGATCGCGTCGCTGGCGTTGGAGATCAATTCTCGTAAAAAGATTTCCTTCTGGGTGTAAATGGAGTTGATCATCATCTCGAGCAGTCGTTTCGACTCTGCTTTAAATTGTTTTTTCGCCATGATGGGTCTCCTTTCGACAACACTTTTTTAGCACTCTAGACGAACGAGTGCTAACACTCCCTTTTATATATCATATACTAAATTTGGGTGTCAATATGTTCAAGCATAGGAGAAGCAACTTCTCCTTTCCTACGGTGCTTGCAGTTGTTCCATGCACCTGCCTCTCATTTGCCTGCTGGGACGCATGGAGGTATAGTAAACACGAGGCAGGCCACTTCCGAAGCCCTCGGTAATCCCTCAAAATAAAGATTCATAGGAGAACAAATATGGAAACATCCTTACCAAGAATCGGCGTCGGCGCCGTTATCATGAATGAAGCGAACGAGATTCTGCTTGTGCTGCGGGGACGCCAGCCGGAGAAGGACAAATGGAGCATTCCCGGAGGCAAGGTTGACTTATACGAGACGCTGGAGGATACGACCGTTCGCGAGGTGTTGGAGGAGGTTGGGCTACACATCCAAGTAAAGCGGCTGCTCTGCACCGCCGAGACGATCGATCCCGGGCGGGGCGAGCATTGGATCTCGGTCATCTTCGAGACCCGCGTCATCTCGGGCGAAGCCAGCAACCGCGAAGAAGGCGGAGCGCTGCGGGAAGTGCGCTGGTTCCCGTTATCGGAGCTGCCGGATAATCTGGCCTCCTTCACCTGGCCCGCGATTCAAGCTCTGCGCAGCCCCGGCGCTGCCGCATATTCCGGCCGGAACGAATGATGTCCGGGCTTGGGAGCTCCTCCGTCTTCATTTTGACTCCCCCAATTTAGAAATAGAAGTCCCTGTGTTTATTGCATACTAAAAGTGCCTAAAATTGCAGCGTAAAAATGCTCAAGTTGAATGCAAAAAAGGCACTTGTCAGCCCCTTAAATTCCTCCTATCGTTAGGTTTGCGAGAACTTGACGAAGGAGATGGGAAGGATGCTGAAAATGCCTCAACAACACTATATCAGATTTTTACGCGAAGCAGAAGGGTGCTCGATCCGTGACATCGCCAGACAGATGGGCATTCACTGGAGAACCGCGAAGAAGTACGCAGATCAATCCAACTGGAACGAATCGATTGGTAAAAGAAAGAGTAAAAGCCCAGTTATGGGGCCGTATATGGAGATCGTGGACACATGGCTGGAGGAAGATCGCCTGCTTCCCCGGAAACAGCGGCATACCGGGATACGGATCTACCAGCGGCTGAGAGATGAACACCAGTTTACAGGCGGACAACGAACCGTTTTGGCCTATGTCCGGAAGCGAAAAAACGAAATGGAGCTCGAACGCGCTAAAACCTACGAGCGGTTGGAGCATCCACCGGGAGAAGCACAGGTGGATTTTACGACCATGCAGGTCAGTCGAGCGCAGCAGCTACTCACCTACAAGTTGCTGGTGATCTCCTTTCCGTACAGTAATGCTGCATTTGTATACCCGACACCGGCTGAGAATCAGGAATGCTTTTTAGAAGCGATGAAGCAATGTTTCGAGCAGATGGGAGGCGTCC
>NZ_LDIG01000291.1 GCF_015845845.1 Paenibacillus dendritiformis | reverse complement strand
TTTTTAGAGCCGGAAACGTTTCTTCGACAAACTGTTGTTGTTTAACAGGGTCTGCAGCGGCAAGCGTATACGTCGGTTTCGTATAGCTCATGCCCATATGTTCCATCATCTTCGAAACGCCGCGCAGCGAATAGGTACATCCATACGTACGCTCAATGTAGTCTGCTATCAGTTGCAACGTCCAATTGAATTTGGCGGTGAATCCAACGTCTGCTGGCACCTGGTTCACAATGACTTGCTTCAATGCGTCCCGCTGTTCTTTCGTCAGGCGTGGGGATCGCCCGGGAGAGAATTGCATGGCCAAGCCCGACAACCCTTCTTTTTCATAGGCGCGGATGTAAAGGCGAATAGTTTTCTCCGAACGACAGATGATCGTGGCAATCTCGCGTACAGACTTGCCCATTAATCGTAAACGTACGGTTTGAAGTCGCTCGTACATGCGGCGATCCTTCGTCGTTCTTATTCGTTCTTCAACTGCAGCCAGCGCTTCCTTGTTATCCATCTCATTCACCGCCTCATTCAGGGTATTTCTGAATTCGACAATGATGGGACAAAACCCTCCTGTTATGGAAGTTCAATAGTTTATTCTATATAGCCAAGAACCAGCTATCCAAGATTTGTTCTTGCATATTAATAGGCTTGTTCGTCAATTTTGACTGCCTGTCCCTCTCTTTGATCCTCAAATACACCGTATCGATATAAGATTCGGATGCAAGCGGAACCGTACTTGCGGCAGATGATATGACAGCACTTCGATTCAGATCGAAATCCGCGGCCATGGCCGGTACAGACCCTACCGGGACCAAGCTTAAGGCTAAAGCGCCAGCGATTAGTTTTTTCTTGTTTTTTCCAAGCATCTCGTGTTTCCTCCCTTTTGCTAAGATGATCAGCACCTCATGCCTAATGCCCTCCAATCAGATGATGGTCATTCCGCAGTTCCAATTTTACGGCCGTTGGTGATGGATCGGTGTTGGGCGAAGCTGCTTGCTGATAACCAAAAAATAAGGCGAAAATCAAAAATGCACTCGCGATCTTATTCATTTCTTTTTCCCTTTCTTATATAGCTATTTGTTATTCTAACTGTAATTTAACGATAACATGGTTCGAATTCGATCGATAAATAAGGATAGTTATATTCTGTTCCAATAATGTGAAATCGTTCTGAATCCATGCCATATCGGCAAGAACGTAAAAATACCTTACCGAAAAACCATTAAAATACAACTGGATTATTCCGAAAAATACAAAAAGGAGGAATTGAAATTCCCGACCAGGACAGGCATATTTCCTCCAGCATCAGATAATCAAGTGTAAAATTGTGTAAAGGGGGAGAACTATATGGTTTATACGTTAAATGCCATTGAAATTGGGAAAATTATTAAGGACTTGCGTTTGAAACAAGGATTGAGCCAGCAGGCTCTGGCGAAGGGGATTTGTACGCAACCTCATATCAGCAACATAGAAAATGGGCGGGAGATTCCATCTGGCTTTATATTATACTTACTGTCCAAAAAATTAAGAGTGAATGTCAAATATTTATTTGATATCCATAACGATTCCAATAGCACCTACAAAAATAATATTAAATTTATTGTCCACTCCTTTATTCAAGAAAATGATTTCGGACAAGTGTTAAAGATACTGGAACAAGAAAGCCATCTTTTTGTGGCACCCGAAGATCAGCAATTCCTCCTGTGGGCGAAAGCTATATCTCACTACTATTCCTCTAAGGACTTTAGTTCATGCTTAATGATGCTAAAAAGAGCATTAAGAAAAACCTGCAAATGTTTGAAGTTTTGTTCGGAACAGGAATTGACGATTATTAATAGCATTGGCATCTTGCTATCTGAATCCAACCAAAACCGCAAGGCTCTGCGCATTTTACATTGGACGTACCGCCATATCCATCGGCATTACTATATCGAGGACAGGACCTTGCCTATTAAAAACATCTACGCGCTCGCACGTTCGTTATCAAGAAATCAGGACTATCACAACTGTATACACTATTGCAGCAAAGGAATCGAACAGTGCTTGAAATACAATTCCCTCTATCTTTTTGGAGAGCTGTATTATGAAAAAGGGTTAAACCACTATTTTTTAAATCAGCATGAATCGGCATTGGAAGATTTCGAACAAGCCATTATGCTGTTCAAGCTCAAGAAACAATACAACTTCAAAGATTTTGTTGAAAATAAGATAAAGGAATTTCGACTGAGAAAATAAGGACGCACCATATTAGAAAAAAGACCGTTCCGAGAGTTCACCTGCTTGGAACGGCCGTTATAGTTGGAGCGATGTAATTATACGGTTGCTTTCTTCTTCCATACGCCAAGCGTAAGGGCAGATACGATCGAACCGATCAATATCGCAAGAAGATACAGGAATGGCTTATTAACTAAAGCGATAACGAAGATTCCCCCGTGTGAAGCAGGGAGCGTAATGCCAAAGGCCATCGCAAGACCGCCCGCAATCGCAGATCCAAGAATACAGCTCGTCAGTACACGGAGCGGATCAGCGGCGGCAAATGGAATCGCTCCTTCCGTAATGAACGACAAACCCATGACATAGTTGGTTACGCCAGACTTCCGCTCGCTCTCGGTGAACTTGTTCTTGAAGAACGTTGTCGCCAGTGCGATCGCTAGCGGCGGAACCATACCGCCTGCCATGACCGCAGCATGGGGACCGAGGTTGCCTGCTTCAATCGCCGCAATCCCGAACGTAAAGGCCACTTTATTAATCGGGCCGCCCATGTCGACAGCCATCATACCGCCCAGGATAAGACCGAGCAGAATCGCATTTGCTCCACTCAAGCTGTTCAGCCAATCCGTCATCATGCCGTTCAAAGCCGCGACTGGCGGATTCACGACCGTAACCATCAAGATGCCCACGATAAGCAACCCTAGCAGCGGGAACAGCAGAACGGGCTTAATTCCTTCCAAGGCTTGCGGCAGGTTCTGAAGCAAACGCTTCAACAGAACAACAACATAACCGGCCAGGAATCCCGCTACAAGTCCGCCAAGGAAGCCGGCACCGGCTTGAGCCGCAAGATAACCGCCCACGATGCCCGGCAGAAACGCGGGGCGATCTCCGATACTGCTTGCAATAAATCCGGCCAGAATCGGCACCATAAACATAAAGGCGGCTTTACCGATCATGGATAGAAGCTCTGCGATCTCACCCTCGGCGTTGATTCCTCCAATAAGGAATGACAATGCTATCAAGATACCGCCCCCGACAACAAATGGAAGCATGTTGCTTACCCCGTTCATCAGGTGCTTGTATATGCCGCGCTTGCCGCCGCTGCCCTCTTGCTGCTCCGTCTTCCCGCCGGTAGCGCGGTAAACAGGGGCGTCTTGCTTGATCGCCCGTTCAATGAGCTGCTCGGTCTTGCGAATTCCATCTGCCA
Source organism: Paenibacillus dendritiformis (assembly GCF_015845845.1). Lineage (GTDB taxonomy): Bacteria > Bacillota > Bacilli > Paenibacillales > Paenibacillaceae > Paenibacillus_B > Paenibacillus_B dendritiformis_C. Next base: position 5,117 of record NZ_LDIG01000291.1, on the reverse strand, counting down.
CAGGAACCTGGATCACAGGTTTGCCGGCAAAACGATTCATCTCGACTTGCTTATCCGCGGCCACGATAACCGCCGTAGCCCGGGCAATGTCATCTGCGGTCAGTCCGTTTTTAACACCTGTCGAACCGTTGGTCTCGACCTTAATATCGATGCCCATATCCTTGGCCTTCTGCTTTAACGCATCCGCAGCCATATAGGTATGAGCGATGCCTGTCGGACAAGCCGTTACAGCAATAACGTATGGTCGATCTTGTTCAGATGCCGTCCGAGCATTCGCAGCTGAAGCTTCACTCGGCGCTTGGGCCTTGGCTTGGTCCTCGCCTCTCTTCCCGGCTTGAGCCTTCTCTTCCGCTTCCGCCGCTTTGGCCGCTTCCGCTGCTTGCTCTGCCAGCACTTCTTGTTCACGCTCGTCCACGATGCTGAGCAATTGCTCCACCGAAGCCGCCTTCAACATGGCCTCACGCATCTTCTCATCCAGCAGCGTAAACAATCTTGACAGCGTCTCGACATGGGTGTCATGCGCATCATCCGTCGCAGCGATCATGAAGAACAAATGCGCCGGCTGCTCATCCAGCGACTCAAAATCCACGCCTTCGACGGATCGTCCAAAGCATATCGCAGGCACCTTTACTGCAGCCGTCTTTGCATGAGGGATGGCCACTCCGTCCCCAAGCCCTGTTGTACTATGGCTTTCGCGAAGCATAATCGCTTCTCGAAATGCCTTGGGATCGCTTAAACGTCCTGCTTCGTCTAACTTAGCAATCAGTTCATCAATAACAGCTTCTTTCCCCGTCGAATGAAGATCGAGGATGACCGTGTCCCGCTTCAGTAGATCTGTAATTCTCATGATGTACTCTCCCCCACTTGAGTCAGTTTAATTTGCGGAAGCAGTTCTTCAATATATTCCTTCTTGCACAAGTCACTTGAAAATGCCGTTGCACTGCCGGTTGCCACGCCATAAGCGAAAGCCGCCTGAATGGAGCCGGTCACTGCATAACATCCGATAAAGCCTGCAACGAGCGAGTCTCCTGCACCTACCGAGTTGATCACCTTGCCCTGCGGTACATTCGCCATGTAGGCTGCTTCTGGAGTGATAAGCACTGCGCCGTCACCAGCCATGGAGACGATGACATGCTGTGCGCCCCGATCAACCAATTGGCGGCCATAGTGCAAGACATCATCCAAGGAGTCAATGTTCACATTGAAGAATTCTCCCAGCTCCTGCTGATTGGGCTTGGTGAGAAACGGACGGTAGGGCAGCAGATCGAGCATGGCCTGGCCGCTTATATCGACAACGGCTCGAATGCCCTTATCCATGGAGCGCCTCATGATATCGCCGTATAAGTCTGCATCCAAGCTGGAAGGAATGCTGCCTGCAAGCACCAGCGTGTCGCCGTTGCTCATCCCCTCAATCTTGGCAAGCAGTTCATGGACCTTATCTTCCGAGATGGCGGGACCTGCGCCATTGATCTCGGTCTCTTCCCCGGTCTTCAGCTTGATGTTAATTCGGGTATCTCCTTCGACCTTAACAAAATCGGTCTCGATGCCTTCGTCATTCAAGCCGTCTTCAATGTACTGTCCCGTAAATCCGCCGACAAATCCAAGGGCTTTCGTCGGCACGCCGATCCGGGATAATACCCGTGAGACATTAATGCCCTTACCGCCCGGATACTTCTGATCTTTCGTCATTCGGTTCAAGCCGCCAACCTGGAATTGGTCCACGTACACGTAGTAATCAATCGAAGGATTAAGCGTTATTGTATAAATCATTTATGTCACAACCTTTATTACTTTCGTCTTGTTGTTGAGGGATCTCTCTTCTTCCGGTTCCAGTTGATCAATAACAAGCGCTGCCTCGTCGATAGCCGCGAACTGCACAAAGCTGACCTTGTTCCACTTGCTTCTGTCGGCAACGACATAGCTCTTCTCCGATAAATGGAGCGCCATCTTCTTGATGCTGGCCTCTTCGGGATCCGGCGTCGTATAGCCAAGCTCTTCATGAATGCCGTTTGTGCCGAGAAAGCATTTGTCAAATCTATAATCCTGCAAGCCGCGTACGGCCTGGCTGCCAATTAATGCTTTGGTGAGCCCCTTTATCTTGCCCCCGACGACATAAGCCTGAATGTCATATTCATAAAGAGATTCAAGATGCATAAGTCCGTTGGTGACGACGGTTACCTTTTTGTCGACAAGCAGAGGAATCATCTCGTAGGTGGTACTGCCGGCATCGAGATAAATGCAATCCCCTTCTTGAATAAGAGTAACGGCAAGCTCGGCGATCTGTTTTTTTTCACGTAGCTGCTTGGTGGATTTTTCACCTAAAGAAAATTCCATCCCTTTCCCTTGAAGCAAGGCTGCACCGCCGTGAACCCGCTTTAGGAGATTCTCGCTCTCCAGATGGCTGAGATCTCGCCGAATCGTTGCTTCGGAGGAAGCGGTCTCATGGACAAGTTCTTGAATCTTGACGACTCCCTTTTCCTTGAGCAGTTCCATAATAATTCGATGTCGTTCCGGAGTTAACATCTTATCATCTCCTTCAACGCTATTGTATTGAAAACGCCAACAAAAATCAATCACATTCAATCAAAATCAATCATTTACTCGTTAAGTTCGTTCACATTTCGTTCAAAATCAATCAAATTATACCAATCAATGGATAGTAATACCTATCGTTTAGCTAGTCAATGGAATTATAAGGATATGTATCTAAAATGAAGGGAAAGACCTGCGAGCAATTCCGGTAATTGGGAAGTACTGTTGTACGTTATTCCTTTCGGCTCTTCAATTTCGTATCTGTCCTCAACCCAGGATGCAATTCCATTTTCCATATTAGTTTTGTTCCACTGAATGATAACAAAGGTTTCCTTGTCCAAGGCCGTAAGCTGTCCCTATAAAAGGGTACGCTGTAGCACCGCGAGTGAATGGTAAAAAACGCCATGTCTATAGGTTGTGTATTTTGCCCTCTCTTCTCGAACCATAAACACTTGTTTATGTACTCACTTTCAATGAGTTCTTTGGTTGCCCTGTTAAAACTATTTCCATACAGTTCAATTTGCCGTGGTTTAAACTGAAGGGCACCAAATTTTTCAGAGTACCCAGGTAATATTGCTGCGTGACAGGGTCGAACTGTTCGCCCGCGTAGCGGAAGCGGTTCGGGATGCCTTCGGTGGCGGACAAGGTATGGCCGAAGGCGTCGTACTCGTAGCTGTTGACGATGCCGCCCAGCCGGTTCGTGATGTGCACGACGTCGCCGTGCTGGTTGTTCAGGTAGTAGTAGGCATCTCCTTGGCCGTCCACTTGGGCCAATAATTCATGGCCGCGCACATAGGAGGCCTTGGCGTTCCACTCCTCGTCCAGCTCGTTCAGCATATTCCAGCCGTCGAACACGAAGCGGCTGGTGACGCCGTTCTCGCATATGCCGCTGCGTAGCCCTTCCGGGTCATATTCATGACGGACATAGCTGCCATCCGGCTTCTCAACCTGCGCGGTCCGGTTGAACGCGTCAATAGGCATAGGCCGTCAGAGCGTTCTAAAAACCATATGTAAATAATAAGTAACCCCTATTGAAGATAACCCATTCTCCTGAACCTGAAAGAAAATGTCACTTGCTCCAGAAACTAATCTTACTACCTTGTAGCCAGCCACAATAAGTTGATTCTTACTGCCTTAATGCCACTTGAACAAATACATGGGTTATGTGTGCTATTCTTCATTCCACCCTGGGTGGGCCCATAAATAAAGAAACCTTGAATGGCTGAAGGAGTCTGTAAAATAGTTTGTGTAAACTCCAAAACCTATTAAAATGGAACTAATAGAAAGGTTGGGAGAACACATGGGACTATGGACGAAAGAGCAACTACGAGCGTTTATTAAAGAGAACAAGCTCATGACCGCGAAAGATGCGCAAAACGCCTTGAAGGATCTGTTCGCCGAGACGATTCAGGAAATGCTGGAGGCCGAGATGGACACGCATCTGGGCTATGAGAAGCATGAGAAAGCGGAGAAGACCACCTCCAATTCACGCAATGGCAAGAGCCGCAAGAAGATCACCAGTGAGTATGGGGAGCAAGAGATTTCGGTGCCCCGCGACCGGCAAGGTGAGTTCGAGCCACTGGTGGTGAAAAAGTATCAGTCGAACGTGACCGGCATTGAGGATCAGATCATTGCGCTCTATGCCAAGGGCGTAAGCACACGGGAGATTCAGGATCATCTCCAGCAGCTATACGGCATTGAGGTGTCCCCTACGCTTATCTCCAATGTCACCAACAAGATCATGCCCCTGGTCAAAGAATGGCAAAACCGGCCGCTGCAAAGCGTGTATGCCGTTGTATTTTTGGACGCCATTCACTTTAAAGTGAAGCAAGATGGCGCCATCGTCAATAAGGCGGCTTACATGGTCATCGGCATCGATTTGGATGGCAACAAGGATGTTCTGGGCATCTGGATCGGCGAGAATGAATCTGCAAAGTTCTGGCTGAGCGTGCTGAATGAGTTGAAGAATCGCGGCGTACAGGACATTCTCATTACGTGTGTGGACAACCTGACCGGCTTCTCGCAGGCCATCACCGCATGCTATCCACAGACGGAGATTCAGAAATGCATCATTCATCAGATTCGCAATTCAACGCGCTATGTGTCCTACAAGGACCTAAAGAAGGTCACTGCCGATCTGAAGCCGATCTACAAGGCGAGCACGGAAGAAGCCGCTCTTGTGGAATTGGATCGCTTTGAAGAAGTCTGGGGAACGAAGTACCCGCTCATTATCCGTTCCTGGCGCAACAATTGGGATGAGCTCGCGACCTTCTTCAAGTTTCCGCCAGAGATCCGTAAGTTGATTTATACCACAAACATCATCGAGAGCTACCATCGCCAACTTCGCAAAGTGACCAAGGGCAAGAGCATCTTCCCGACGGACGAGGCGTTGCTGAAGATGCTGTACCTGGCGACGATGGATGTGACTCGCAAATGGACGGGGCGCGTGCAGAACTGGGGACAAATCCTCCTCCAGCTCTCCATCTTCTTCCCGGATCGGGTCGGACAACATTTAAGCTAAGGGGCGAACCGCCCCCGAGGGGGCTTCATCATCAATGCGTTTACACAAAACTCTTGACAGACCC
>NZ_LDIG01000290.1 GCF_015845845.1 Paenibacillus dendritiformis | reverse complement strand
ATTATTACTAGGAAAGATGCTCTTCATTCCATCAATAGAAATAGAAAGTGCTCATTACATACAATGTTTTTCCTCCGCATAAAACATGATGCACAGTCTGCTTTCAATTTTGAAGAGATATCTTTACCTAAACAAAAGGAGGAGATTTGTTTGAAGAAAAGGTTGATCGCATCATTAGTAAGTGTAAGTATGGCGTTTGCAGTATTCACGCCCAGCTTATTTGCCCTCTCTGCAAGGGCAGAAGCAGCAGCGACTCCAGCTAAGGGATCAGTCTCTTTATCACAACAGCAGGTGTCTGTACGGGATATAGTACCGTCTGAGTATTTGTCAAAGTATGCAGGCAAATTTAGTAGTTATGCGGAAGTGAATAAAGATGTAACTGCTAAACTAGAATTAACGGATTCCGCTAAATAAGAATGAACAAAACTTACCATACCCTTCCTATTAAGCTATCATAGAACTGGTAATTCTATCATTAGGGGGAAGCGGTATGAGGAAAGAAGAAAGGTGGACTATGTACTTCGTTATCCAAGAACAGAAAAAGTTGGGGTTAAGAAAGTCTCAAGTGGCGAGAAACCTAAATATCTCCAGGAATACGGTGATCAAGTTCTGGAACATGACGGTGGACGAGTACAAACAATTTTTGGATGGACTTGAGACACGAGCAAAGAAGTTGGAGTCGTTCGAACCGGAGATCGTCAGTTGGTTGCTTAAATATCCAGACTTATCGGCTGCTCAGGTTTTGGATTGGCTAAAGGAACGTCATAAGGGCATGGAAATCGCTGAGAGTACTGTTCGAGGCTACGTGCGAGGGTTGCGCTTGGATTATGGAATCCCTAAGGCGAAGCGTGTGAGACAGTACGAAGCGGTTGAAGAACTCCCGATGGGCAAACAGATGCAAGTCGATTTCGGGGAAACCAAGCTTAGGCATCCAGAAGGCCATTTGGTGAAGCTGTGGTTCATCACCTTCGTCTTGTCGCATTCTCGGTACAAATATGCACTGTGGCAGGATAGGCCGTTTACAACGGTAGATGTCGTGGATGCCCATGAACAGGCCTTTGAGTTCTATGGCGGTCTGCCAGAAGAAATTGTCTATGATCAAGACCACTTGTTATTAACCAGTGAGAACCACGGTGATCTCATTCTGACCCATNAGTTTGCCAAGTATGTCGAAGAGCGCTCCTTCCGGATTCATATGTGTCGTAAAGCCGACCCGGAGAGCAAAGGCAAAATAGAGAATGTGGTGAAATACATCAAACACAATTTTGCAAGACATCGGCCATTCACGAATGTGGACAAGCTCAATGAACAGTGCCTGGCTTGGTTAAGCCGTACGGGCAACGCCAAGATGCATCACACGATCAAAAAAATACCGGCCGAAGTGTACGCCTTAGAGAAAGCGCATCTCCGCCCAGTCCAGAAAAAAATAGAAAAATTGAGTACCTCCAGTATAACAAGGACCGTTCGGAAGGACAACACCATTTGGTATGAATCCAATCGGTATAGCGTTCCGCTCGGCACATATGACGGAACGGACAAAGAAGTCACTGTCCGAGTTACGGAAGACCATCGGCTGGTGATCTATGAGGAAGACTCCGGACAAATCCTGGCAGATCATCAGCTGTGTCTTCACAGCAAAGGTGAACTCATTCGTAACAATAATCACGGTCGGGATCGGTCAAAGGGCGTTCAGGCTTATGTCGATCATGTGGCAGAACAATTTACGGATACAGGCAAAGCCCGACGTTACCTTGAGGAAATTCGGAAGCTCAAGCCGCGATATATCCGGGATCAATTGCAGGCGATCGAGAAGAGCATATCGAAGGCTAATGCTAAGACGGTTGACCAGGCGCTGGCTTACTGCTTAAAGCACAGCTTGTATTGTGCTGCAGACTTTGCGGATGCCGCAAGCCATTTCACAGAACAAGCGCAACGGCAATCGGTCGAGAAGCCGACTCAGAGCGACATAAAGCTGCTCGTTCAAGTGGATGCGGCTAAACTGAAAGCCAAACCCCAAATACGGGAGTTCAAGACTTACGAACGCATCTTAGGAGGTGGATAAGGGTGGCAACAACCACGGGTGAGTTGAAACAATGGATGGGCACGCTGAATATGACCGAGGCGGCACACATCTTGGAAGAGAGTCTGTTGGACGCTGAGTCCAAGGACTGGAGCTGTGGGCAATTCTTGCACCATCTCCTGGGGCATGAGCTGCGGAGGCGGGAGGAAAAACAGCGAGCCAAACGGATGAAATGGGCTTCGTTCCCATTCATCAAATCGCTAGACGACTTTCGATTGGAAGAACAGCAATCCCTCAGCAAACGGCACATGGAACAGCTGCGGGAACTGCTCTGGCTGGAGCACACCTACAATTTAATACTCTTGGGCCCGCCTGGGGTAGGAAAAACCCATCTCTCAGTGGGGTTGGGGATGGAGGCGTTGGAACGAGGTCACCGGGTTAGCTTTGTCGCCATGGACAACCTGATCCATCTGCTGAAGACACAAGAGATTGCACGGACATCACAGACTCGAATGAAGCGTATTTTGGGATCTGATCTGGTGATCATCGACGATCTGATGTTCATGGCCATGGAGAAAAGCGAATCGAATCTATTCTTTCAGTTTGTGAATAAGCTCTATGGTCAAGCCTCGATTATCTTGACCTCAAACAAGGGACCAGAAGATTGGGGTGAGCTGCTTGGAGATCCGGCCATCACGACAGCCATTCTCGATCGGATCTTGCATAAGAGTGAGGTCATAAAGAT
>NZ_LDIG01000289.1 GCF_015845845.1 Paenibacillus dendritiformis | reverse complement strand
TTCGAGAAGCATGCCAGCCTGAAGTATAAATATGGCAATCGGAAATTTTGGGCGGAGGGCTACTACGTCAGCACAGTAGGCTTAAACGAAGCAACTGTCGCAAAATATATACGTGAACAGGAAGCACATGACCAAGCAGTTGATAAACTGAGTGTGAAAGAGTATGAAGATCCGTTCAACAGAAACAGTAGCAAGAAGAAGTAAACCAGTTTAACTGGTAAGTGAAAGTGACAAGTTACACTGAGCCTGAACAATTTAATTGTCAGGCTAGCGTCTTTAGGCGCAGTTTGGCAACAGGGGGTTATACCCCAAGTGCAAACCACCCGTTGGACGGGTGGTTTTGATTGTGCTTCGTCCAGGCAGGCAGCGCGGGCCTTGTTGACGAGCCGATGACTTGGGCAGTGGCGAAGCTTCCCGCTCGGCTGCTGAAAAAGCGGGGGCTCTAACTTAAAGGAGCCGAAGATCGTCTCTTCGGCTCTGCCGTTCGGGCGGGGGGAGAGGCCAAAGGATCCCGGAGTCACGGCCGAATCGTGACGCGGGTATTCACGGGAACATAGGAAGACAACTGCAGGACATCGGCATTATGCATCCGGATGCACCCGCGGGACACTTCTCTGCCGATGGAAGACGGATCGTTGGTTCCGTGTATGCCGTAATGCGGCTTGGACAGGCCCATCCATAAGGCGCCGTAAGGTCCGCCGGGATTATACTGCTTGTTGATGATCGTAAATTCTCCCGTCGGCGTTCGGGTGACCATCTTGCCGATGCCGACGGGGTAGCCGCGGACGACACGGTTTCCGTCCAGCAAATACAGCATGCGATCCGACAAATCGACAATGATGCGGTACGACGGCAACTATATTCCCTCCTTTGCTATACTGTATGCGCTCAGCCGGCGTCATGAGCATGACGGCGGGCAAAGTGGGCGGAAAGGAAAATAAGGGGCCCCATAAAGACACCCGTCCGCCCAGCGGCGCGAGGGAACGGGTGTCTTCTTGTTATTTCGGAAACGTGAACAGTTGGGCCTGCTGCACGTCCCTAATGATTTTGCTGAGCTCATGCTTCGGATCTTTTTTGCTTTTCAAGACGGCGATCGTCCGTTCCTCCGCTTCCAGCCCATCCCATGCGGCATCATCCAAAATGACGATCTGATGCACGCAGCCTCGAGCCTCACCGATGACAACATTGCCTTCATAACGGACAGGGAGACTGTAATTGCTGACCGTCTGGCTGGGAGCGGGAGACTCGGCAAAGAGAACGCCTCCATCCGCCGGAAGCTCCGGCAACGACGAAATCGGCGCCGATTTTTGATGTTCAATGCGCTGCAGCAATCCGGCGGCAGCCCATTTCTGTGCCGTAGATTTATCGACGATAATTCCGACCTCGCCCTCCTTGTTCGTCTTGTAAATTTTGACCGTGTAGGCTTGCTTATCGACCAGGTTGGCTTCAATGGCCTTTACCGCCTTTTCCGTCTGCTCCCGCGTTCCGAACAGAATGAGCCCGTCCGCTTGCGGTCCGAACAGAGAACAACCTGACACCGCAAGCATCAGCATCACGGCGGCGGCTATCATATATATCCGCTTGCGCTTCATGCTATCACCTCTGCGTATGGAATGGATATTGTGCTTGTGCGCTTCCATCAGCATACGCGATCGGATCGCAGGGAGCCATCGAGTGAGATGACAGCGATGTTTCATTTTTGTAAGCCGTGCGAAGCGAGTACCGTTCTTCTGGAATCGCCGCGCGGAAGGCATGGAGAGATAGGGGGTTATGTACGTTGGCCGGCTTGCCTGCCGTGAGACGACGACAGGGAACCTCTGAAGAGGTTCCCTGAGTTGAGCTTAGATGGCAAAAATATGATTGCCGATTTTGCCGGTTTGCTGGCGCGACCAGATCCACTTGGATGTTGCAGTGGCCGGATTAAAATAATAGAGCGCCCCGTTCGTCGGGTCCCATCCCCGCACCGCTTCCCAAGCGGCCGCATAGGCCGTGCTGTCCGGCTCCAGCCAGTATTGTCCGTCATCCACGGCCGTGAACGCTTGCGGCTGGAAGATGACGCCCGCTATCGTATTCGGAAATTGCGGCGATTGCAGACGGTTCATGACGACAGCCGCCACCGCGACTTGTCCGGTGTACGGCTCGCCGCGGGCTTCGCTATAGACCGTGCGAGCGAGCATCTTCAATTCGTCGGCATTGACCGAGACCCGCTTCAACGCTTGCCACGTGCTCGGGCCGGCGATGCCGTCCGCCTTCAGACCGTAGTCCCGTTGAAAACGGGTTACGGCCTCGGCTGTATGAGAACCGAATATTCCGTCCAAAGGCTGACGGTAGTAATCCAGTATTTGCAGACGAAATTGCAAATCCCACACATCCCCGCTATAGCTTCCTTGCTGGAGTGTAGGTGCGGCCGATGCCGCAGGAATGAAGGACGACAGACAAAGGATAACCGCCAAAAAAGGCAAAATCAGTTTCTTCATGCTTTTCCTCCCTTCCCCTGCATTATATAAACCTCGGAGGAGAGGCTCAATGCGAGGATATTGGAAATACCGCTTTTAAATTCCAAAGGGACATTCGCAATGAAACGGAGAGTAGGAAGATTTTATATTGCAAAATTTATTACCAGAAGCTGATGCTCGATCAAGGGTATTGGCCGCAGGGACGGCGCCGAGCGACGAGGACTTGAAGAAGGATATCGAGCTGGCGAAGCGGATGGGCTTCAACGGCTGCCGCAAGCATCAAAAAGTGGAGGATCCGCGCTTCTTGTATTGGGCGGATGTATTGTGTGGGGAGAATGCGCGGCGGCGGCCTCCTTCAGCGAGAACGCCGCAGCCTAATTTTGTTGATCTGGGGGATATTCAAGTCAAACGGGCCGTCATTCCAATATCATGGAGTATCAACTGATATCATGGAGTATCAACTGAAAGGAGGTTAGTTGAATGAGCGGAGTAGGTGGAGTTGGGGGTCTCTGGACCTCGACAGGTGTAATCTTGGTTCTCTTTATTGTGCTCGTTATCGTTTCCCGCGCCTTTATCTACTAGTCACATGGCTGTATCCTCCGGTTGTGCTCATGGTTACCTTTCATATCGGCCCTGCTCATTCCTGCAGGGCTGTTCCGCTTGAATCCGTCGTATACTGGATATACCCAGACTTATCCGGCAAGCGGGAAAGGGCTTACCAAATCAATGGAATCCTCGACAACCTTCGAGAGACGGTACGAGGCCCGAGCCGCCTTTTGAATACAGCGGGCGACGTGTTCGGGATCGGGGAAACGATTTCTCCCCTTGTCCTTGAGATAGTCAGCCAAATGGGCGACATCCATATTCGCCATCTCATCCAGACTATACTTTTCGGAGAGCATTTCCATGATGGCATGGCCGAACACGGAACTGTCCACCTCCGCGCGAAAAGCATTGCACTTGTAGAACAGATTCTGCAAAAAGTATTGCTTCTCGCGAGTGAGGTTGTGTACGAGATGGAACCGCATGCGAGTGAGCCGCTGCAAGGCGATGTACTGTTCCTGCATCACGATAGTCGTCGTGAGTCTGCCAAAACGCAGCCGGTCTGCAATGATCCAGGCATCGATGCGGTCGGTTTTGTCCAGGTCGGCATAAGCGTCTTTGAACTTGTTAATCAGCTTTGGATTGATGGTGAACACCTTGGCATTCAATTGTTGAAGGGCTTCATCCTCATGCAAATACATGGCCGGATGCCAACTGTAGACGGATGTTGCTTCCAGCCCGATATGAACCTCGGAGCAGGCTGTCTTGACTGCGGCAGAAATGATGCGATCCCGCAAGTAAGAAGCGCCGAGCAGATTGTTGTTGGTCTTGAAGGTCTCCAGGGTGTCGCCATCCGAATTCATAAAACATGCTTCCAGTTCTTCGGAACTGACGGCTACTGCCGGGCATGGGTTGCCGAAGGGAACAGCCAGCGGGTAAGAAGTGCAAGCGAGTACCGGAGAAACAGACTTAAAAAGTAGATTGGACTACAGGAGTGAAACGAATTTCCCCGAATGGAACCCTAAGTTCCATTGTCCGGAGACATTCCGGAAAGTCCAGTCCCAATATTAATTTTCAATATGAAAACTGGAAATTTTGAAGGCATTCCATGTTCCTATAAAGGACTGGAAAAAGACTCAAAACTGCCTTCAGGAAATACTATACGAGGAGTGTTCTTAATGAAACGTTGGTTCAAAATTATCGGCGCCGCCGTAGCTGCCGCCTTGATTGTAAGCGCTTTATCCGCATGCTCCCAGACGTCTGCCGGAAGCGAAGGAACGATTGACCAGATTAAAAAGAGAGGCAAGATCATTGCCGGGGTGAAGTACGATCTGAATCTGTTCGGGCTGAAGGATCCGGGCACCGGGGAAGTGCAGGGTCTCGATATCGATATCGCGAAGCAGATCGCGAAAAAGGTGCTCGGGGACGAAAACGCGATCGAACTGATGGAAGTGACGTCGAAAACGCGCATCCCGATGCTGAAGAACGGCGACATTGACTTCATTATTGCCACGATGACGATTACGGATGAGCGGAAAAAGGAAATCGATTTCTCCGACGTTTATTTTACGGCGGGCCAATCGCTGCTCGTTCCCGTTGACAGTCCGATCAACTCCATCAAGGATCTGACCAAAGAATCGAAAGTGTTGACCGCCAAAGGATCGACATCGGCCAAAAACATTCGCGAATCGGCGCCGGATGCGCAGATCCTGGAATTCGAGAACTATGCCGAGGCGTTCACGGCATTGAAAGCGGGCCAAGGCCATGCCTTGACGACCGACAATGCCTTGCTGTACGGAATGGCGCAGCAGGACAAAAACTTCCGCGTCCTGGATGAGACGTTCACGGATGAGCCTTATGGCATCGGAATCCGGAAAGGCGATGAAGAATTCGTCAAGCTGGTCAATGAGACCTTGAAGGAACTGAAGGACAGCGGCGAATACGACCGGATTTATGAGAAATGGATCGGCAAAAAACCGAACTAGAGCGAGACCGTTGAGGGGGGAGCAGGCGCTTGCCCCTTTTTGGAACACCGTGATATGAAGGAGCTTTAACCTGGGAGGAGGAAATTATGTTTATTCAATTCCATGTTCTTACCGAGCATCTCGACCGATACGTCATCGGATTGGGGGGGACCGTTGCAGCCAGCGTCATTTCACTGATCGCGAGCTTTATCCTCGGCGCCGTCATTGCGGTGTTCCGCATTACTCCCATCAAGCCGCTGCAATGGTTCGGCACCGCGTATGTCGAGTTTATTCGCAATATTCCGCTAATGCTGATCGCCATTTTTGTTCTCGTTGGCCTGCCGCTGTTGACGGGCGCGCTTCTGGTGCCGTTTGCGGCCGGATTGACCGCTTTGACGGTCTATACCTCGGCGTTTATCGCGGAGGTGATTCGCGCCGGCATCCAGGCGGTTCCCGCCGGACAGATGGAAGCGGCACGCTCCTCCGGGTTGACCTATATTCAGGCGATGCGGCATGTCATCCTGCCGCAGGCGATCAAATTAGTCATTCCGCCGTTGGGCAATCAATTTTTGAATCTGGTAAAGAATTCCTCGATCTTGACCGTGCTGTCGGCTTCGGACTTGATGTATCAAGCCGACCTGATTAATTCCGACACCTTCGACACGTTCAGCACGTACATTTTTGCCGCGGCGTTTTACTTGCTTTTGACGATTCCGCTGAGCTTCGGCATTCGTTTCCTGGAACAGAAATATCAGAGCGGCAAAGGAGTTGAGGCCTAATGGACTTTATCGGAGCGCTGTCCCCCGTCAATATTCAATTTCTGCTGCAAGGCTTTCTCATTACGATCGAGGTGGCTCTGATCTCGATTGTACTCAGCTTTGTCATCAGCGTCCTGGTCGGCACGGTCCGGTACGCCAAGGTGCCGGTGCTGGGCAAATTATTCGCGGTCCTCGTCGAGATGATTCGCAACCTGCCGCTGCTGCTGATTATCTTTTTTACCTATTTTGCCCTGCCCCAGCTCGGCATCAAGCTTGATAAATTTACCGCCGCGGTCATTGCGCTTGTTATTTTCGAGTCCGCGATGATCTCCGAGATCGTGCGGGGCGGGCTGAATTCCGTCGAGAAGGGCCTGATTGAAGCAGGGCGTTCTTCCGGGTTGACGCAGGTGCAGACGCTGCGGCATATCGTGCTCCCGATCGCGCTGCGCCGCATGGTGCCGCCCATGGTGAGCCAATTCATCTCTCTGCTGAAGGACACGTCGCTGGCAGTCGTCATTGCGCTGCCGGAGCTAATGAACCATGTCAATATCATTAACGGCCAAAATGTCAACTACGTGCTTCCGACGTTCTTGTTTGCGGCGCTGCTGTACTTCGCGGTCAATTACGTGTTGTCGATCGCTTCACGCAAGCTCGAAAGCAAGCATTCCTGAAAATGGATATTTTGCGAGACAAAACGGGTTCTTTTCCGGTACGATAAGAGGGAGGGCGTTGAGGGCATCGGGAGGAAAGGGGCGATACAATCAGCGTGCGGGATCACAGGCTGCTTATTTGGAGCATCATTCTCTTATCGACGGGATTGCTGGGCGAAATGAAGATCACGCCATTCGGCGGCGATTTTCGCTTCTCGCTCGGAATTATGGCCTATTTTTTCGGACTGCTATGGTTCTCCGTGCCTGTGCTTGCGACCGGCATCGCCGTGGGCGCTTTCGTCGTTGTCTTCCGCATCATGTTAGGAATGCTGCTGCATGGCATCCCGACAGACGACGGATTTATGCAGCATATGCCCGTATTTTTTTATTATGTCACGTTCGCGGCGATTATCTCTCTGCTCAAATTGAAAGCCAACGTAGAATATCATGTCAAAGTCGCCATATTCGGCGCGTTAGCGGATATCGTATCCAATGGGGCGGAACTGCTCATTCGGTTCGCTGCCGGCACGCCGCCCAACATGACGGTTCATGAGGCGATGCTGGTCGTTCTCGTTGGCTTGCTGCGAAGCTTTTTTGCCGTAGGCCTGTGCAATATGCTGGCGATTCGGCAAGTACGGGCATTGGGAGAACAGAGGCAGAAGGAATTGGAGCGGTTAATGCTCATTAATTCGGATTTGTTCGAAGAGGCCTTTTATCTTCGCAAGTCGATGTCCCATATCGAAGAAATTACGCGGGAAAGCTACCGGTTGTACCGAACGCTCAAAACCGAATCTCACCCGGGCGCGGCACAGGCGCTTCATATCGCGGAGCATGTCCATGAGGTGAAAAAGGATTCGGAGCGGATTTTATCCGGCTTGTTCAAAATTATCCAGCAGGAACGGATGCTGTCCAAGCGCATCTCGATTGCCGAACTTTGCGCCATGGTGACGCGGGCCAATGCGAATTACGGCTTGCTGCTCGGAAAGAGCGTAGACATCGCTGCCGCATGCGACATCAATTTGTCCACCACCGAAATTTATCCGCTTCTCTCCGTACTGAACAACATCGTATCCAATGCCGTAGAAGCGCTGCCGCATCGAGGCCGCATCCAAGTGCATGTCGATCTCCGCGACCAATCCATCTTGTTCTCCGTCACGGACGACGGCCCGGGCATATCCCCCGATGAGCTCGATCTGATCTTTCATCCCGGATACACGACCAAATTCGATGCCGAAGGGAACTCTTCCACCGGCATCGGGCTGTCGCACGCCGCCGATATCGTGCGCTTGCTTGATGGAGACATCCGCGTCCGCAGCGCACCCGGGAACACATGCTTCGAGGTCCGGATTCCCGTGGAGCGGCTGACTTGAAGAGGTTGATCGAAAGGGAGGCTGTGAGCGTTGTTGAAATTTTATCTGGTTGAAGACGACCCTGCCGTTCGCAAAATGTTGTCGCGCATCGTCGACGAAAGCGGTCTGGGGGAGGTCATCGGCGAAGCGGGGGACGGATCCCAGGCCTCTGCCGCCGCTGTCCGGGAAGCGGACATTGTCATCCTCGACTTGCTTATGCCGGGGCGCGACGGGATTGAGACCGTCAAAGCGCTGCGCGATGAGAAGTACAGCGGCAGATTCATTATGATCTCCCAGGTGGAGAATAAGGAAATGATCGGCGAAGCTTACCAGCAAGGCGTCGATACCTTTATCCAGAAACCGATCAACCGCCTGGAGGTGCTGGCCGTGCTGCGGCGCGTCTCCGATCATCTGCTGCTGGAAAAGTCGATGCAGACGATCCGCAATTCGCTTCGAACGCTGGAAAGGACCGGAACCGCGGACGCCGCGCCAGGCATTCTCCTCTACAAAGACAAACCAATCGAACAACAGGCCCGGTCCTTGCTGCTGCAATTGGGGGTTGCCGGCGAAGCGGGCGCTCCCGATCTGATTCGGATTATGACATGGTTGAAGGAACAGGAGCAGGGTCATAGCGTCCTGCCGGATTTGCCCCCGCTGAAGGCCATCTACGAACAGGTGGCGCTCCGCAGCCGCAAGGAGGCCGGAGACGATGCCCATCTGCAGAAGGACGTGCGGGCGATCGAACAGCGAATCCGCCGCCTAACCTTGCAAGCGCTTACCAATTTGGCGTCGCTAGGCTTGAGCGACTATGGCAATCCGACCTTCGAATACTTCGCATCGCGCTTATTCGACTTTCAGGAAGTGCGCCTGCGCATGCGGGAGCTGGAGGAACAGAGCAAGTCATCCGCCTCCAAAATAAACCTGAGAAAATTTTTGTATGTCTTTTATATCGAGTCCTCATCCTCCGGCCTGTGAACAGGCTCTCCCGCACAGCAAAGCAGCTCCTTCCGAGGCCCGGAAGGAGCTGTCCTGCTATTAGCGTTCTGCCGTTGCTTCGTCAGCAGGCTGGCTGCGGGCTCCGCGATCCAGCATCTCTTGGATAACGAGGCGAGGGGATTTGTATTGCAGCCATTGCTGGCCGAACATTTGAATAATTTTGATCAACGGGAAATCATTCCAGAATCCGATGAATTCCTCGTTCAAGACGATGGCTTCTTCCACATGCCGGTTCATATCTGCCAGGTATTCCTCCAGTACCGCCCGCGAATGAGGATAACGGAGCCAATCGCTCAACAGGCTGAAGGTGTGGAATTCAACGTCTTGCGTGCCGAAATCGCAGTGCAGCCGGCAGCGAAGCCGGATATCGCGAGAGGAGCTTCCAACCAGGATATTGAAAAATCCGGTATCGGCTACCCAGCGCTGCTGCTTGGTGTTGTAATAGGAAAAGTCACGCCGGTCTAACGTAAAATGAACTTCCTTCGTTTCTCCCGGCTCCAGGCCGACTTTGGCGAAAGCCTTCAGTTCTTTGTCCGGACGCACCCACTTGCATTCTTCATCATTTACATACAACTGGATGACCTCCTTGCCGCTTCGGGTGCCTGTATTGCGAATGACGCAGGTGACATGCACTTCGTCTCCCTCCTGAACCGCTTCGAGCGATGCGTATTCGAAGGTCGTATAGGACAGGCCATGGCCGAAGGGGAACTGCGGCTCCAACTGCTTCCGATCATAATATCGGTACCCGGTGAACAGCCCTTCTCTGTAATGCAGCTTGCCGTCCTCGCCGCGCGGATAGAGAGTCGCAGGAGTATCCGACAGCTTGATCGGGAATGTCTCCGACAGCTTGCCCGAAGGATTGAGCAGGCCGAACAGAATCTCGGCGATGTCTTGGAGCTCGTCCCAAGGGATATCGACGCGCGCCGGCGTCACTTTGGCGCTACCCGCTCCCTGAATTCTCGGCTGCTTCGCGAACCTCCCGATGACGGCGGCGGATGAAAGACGCTCAGGCTGAAGCGGGAGCAGCCCGTTATCATTTTTCAACAGAACCATGCTCTCGGCGGCCGCACGACGGGCCAATTCATGCCGTTCTTCGGCGGATTGGATCTGGACCGTCCGGTGCTCTCTCGTCCGCCGAACGTCCACGGATCCGCCTTTTTCACAATTCGTTCGAACGCGCTCAGATAGATTTCGCGCAGCGTGCGCTCATCCACCCATGAGCTGGTGATCATCTTCTCGTACTCCTGATTGTTGCAGGCGAAGTGCTTGACGGATGCCGCCACGCCCTGGCTTTGGAGCCCGTCCACGAAGGCGGCCCCCAGTTCTCCGGTCAGGCAAGGATCCTCCGAATAATATTCGAAGTTGCGTTTCCCCTGAGACTGGAGCGCATGCCGCAGAATGAACGGGGCCATGAACATCGTGTCATGAATATAATTCCGGTCGTAGAGCGAGAAGTTCCACTCCGTCACATGCAGTTCCGGCATCACGGGGAGCTGTGCGGCGTGGAGCTTGCCGCGGATCCGCTCGATCGTGCTGCGGTAAAAATCAGGCGGCATAATGGTAGTCAGCCGCTCTTCATACCTGGTGAACGGGTACTCGGAATAGACGTGGAACGAGAAGAAATCAAGCGGCGCTTGGGAGACCCGGCAATAGTCGAAAAAATCTTCCGCCCATGTATCGTTCCATATCGATCCGTATCCCAGCGCGGGACCGCCCGTTCTCAGATCGGAAGCCACCGATTTGATCGCTTCCGCCGTAGCCTGGTAAAAGCGAAAGTACTCCTCCCGCGTTCCGGCGTCAAGTATTTTTGGAACGGGATGCCGATTTTGTTTTTGCAAAAATGGGAAAAATAGTGCAGGCTTAAATGCTCTTGCCGCGCGATATCCTGCAGTGTGATCTTTTGACTGTAATGCTTATCGATAGATTGAAGAACCCGGTTCAACCGTCTGAGTTCATAATCGTTGCCTGGTTCGGCTCCCGGTTCGCTGTCGGGAAGCGCCTCATGCGGAAAGGAGCGAACCAGATGCCCGATCAGCATATGCAGCAGCCCTACGGCGAAAGAGCGGTAGCCGGACGGCTTTTTGTTCAGCTCCCACGCCATTCGCGCCAAATAATGGCGGAGCTTGTCATGCTCAGGCTTGCCGTCGGCCCCGCGGTTATGCGATCTGCAATAAATATGCATGGGCCGCTCAAGCAGCTCGGGACTGAACTGCAGGGTCAGCAATACGTTGTCCTGACCCGTATGTTCGATTTTGTGGGCGGACAAGCTGTTGATGAACAGGAAATCGCCGGGCTGATATTCATGATTGTCCCGGCCGACATAGATCCGCACGCTCCCCTGCAGGACGCAAATCATCTCCACCTCTTTGTGCCAATGGAAATGAACATGATCGACGCTGTTGACGAACATGCGGAACGGCATGTCGTCCTGGTGTTCGATGAACTCGTACAAGTATTTCATGGTATTCCTCCTCGCAAGCGCGGCATCCGGCCGATCCGGCTTGATCCTAACGGACGCCTGCGCTCATAGCTCCCTCATGCGCACTATCACTGTAGCACGCGGCTTCCGCTACTGTCATTCCGGCTCGTTCTCGAAGTAGCGCCGATCCTTCAAAAACAGCTTCCAGAACAAATAAAAGACCGGGACGAGCAGCAGCGCGCTGATGATATAGCTGATGAGCAGCGAACGGAAAATCGCCGGATTCGTGATGCTCGCTTCAATCGTCAGCTCCGGGTAGATAATGTAAGGCAGATGGGCTCTCCCGTACGCGTAGCTGGCGAAGGCGTACTGCAAGATGACGAGCGCGACGGCCGCTCGGGAATGTCCCTTCCAGCCGTCCCGGCGCGGGATGAACAGACAGGCATAACCGAGGGCGAAGGCGGCCGCGGACAGCGCGAAGCCGACCCATTGCTGGCGGAAGCCCTCGACGATCCAGGAAGCTTCCGGCTGGACGGTAAGCGTGACGGCGAGCGCGGTCAGCAGGCTGAAGGGGCCGAAGATGACGGCCCAGCGCCGGTAAATGCGATAGGTCGCGGCATCGCGCGCCTCGCGGGAGTAATCGGCCAGGAACAGGGCCGAGAAGAACAGCTCCGTCGCGTAGCCGAAGGCGAGATGCGCATACAGCGTCGGACTGGCCAGCAGCTTCCCGAAGTCGAGCGTCAACCCGCCGCCCGGCTCGTCGATGATGAAGCCGCCCAGCGTCACGGGGAGCACCGAGACGAGCAGCCCGGGGATGAGCAGCCCGGTCAAGCCCGAGATAATGCTGATCGTGCGCCCGTACCGGTGGACGGAATATCCGTATACGAGAAAGGCGCTGCGCAGCGTGAGCAGCACAAGCACGAGACAGACGGGGACGAGCAGCACGGAAGCAAGCCCAAGCGTCGCCCCGGGGAAAAATCCGACGAGCGCGACGACGAACAGGACCAGGAACGTATTGGTGACCTTCCAGGAAGGAGACAAATACCGGTTGGCCAGCTCGGCAGCCCGGCCGTCCTCGCTGCGGCGGCCGTAGATCATCGACCAGAAGCCGGCCCCGAAATCGACGGAGCCGAGCAGACTGTAGACGAACAGGAACACCCACAATATCGAAATCGCGATTGTGGCATCGTTCATGTAAAGGCCTCCTCCGTATGCGGACGGTCATGGTCCGGCGCCGGCTCCTGCAGCTCCGCGGATACGGGATGGCGCCGGAAGTAGAAGCGAAGCACAAGCGCCGTCAGCACGAGCAGCAGCACATAGATGCCGACGAAGAGGAGGAACAAGGAGCCCATATCGCCGCTCTGCAGTGCCGCCTCCGACGTGCGCTGGATGCGGTAGATCGTCCACGGCTGGCGGGCGGAGCAGCTGAAAATCCAGCCGATCTCGATGGACAGCAGCGACAGCGGTCCGGTGACGGCCAGGGCATAGCGAAGCCAGCGCGGATAAGGGCGCGGCGATTTGCGCGTGAACGCGCGCCACAGCACGACCGCAAGCGCGAGCCCGAGCAGGCCGAATCCGATCACGACCATCAGGTTGAACAAGGTGTGGACGAAGAGCGGCGGCCAATCCTCGCGCGGAATCTCATTGAGCCCCTTCACTTCGGCGTCGAACCGGTTCGAGGCGAGGAAACTGAGCATGCCCGGGAATTCGATGCCGTACTTGATCGTCCGCGTCTCGGGATCGGGAATCCCGCCGAGGACTAGCGGGGCATGGGTCGTCGTCTCGAACAGCGCCTCGGCCGCGGCCAGCTTCTCCGGATTGTGGCGGTACATCGACTGAGCGGCGGCATGGCCGTTCACCGCGGTGGCGAGCGTCATGACGAGCCCGATGACGAGGCCGAGCATGAGCCCCTTGCGATGATAGGCGGCTTCCCGCTCCGACACATTGCGCTTGAGCAGGCGCCAGGCCGCGACGGTCACGACGAAGAAGGCGCCGGTCATATAGGCCGTGCTCAGCACATGCATCGCCGAGGTCGGGTAGGAAGGATTGAAGAAGGCGGCCCACGGATCGACGTCGGTAATCTTCCCGTCGGCGATGCGGAAGCCGGCCGGCGTATTCATCCAGGCCTGGGCGGCCGTAATCAGCGCGGCGGAGGCGCTCGCCCCGACCATGACGAAGAAGACGCTCAGGATGCGCATGCCATGGGTCAACCGATCCGCCGCATAGAAGTAGATGGCCATAAATAAAGCCTCGAAGAAAAAGGCCCAAATCTCGATCTGGAACGGAAGCGCGATGACTTGGCCGACGATCTCCATGAAGCCCGGCCACAAGAGGGCGAGCATGACGCCGACGATGGTGCCTGACGGAATGGCGACGCCGAGCAGGATGCCCAGCGTTTTGGTCCAGCGCTTCGCCATGATGGCATAATCCGAGTCCTTCTTCCGCCAGTACATAATCTCCGCGAAGACGATCATGAGCGACATGCCGACCCCCAGCGTCGCGAATATAATGTGGAAGGCCATCGATGTGCCGAACAGGGAGCGGGTCATCGTAACGGAATCCATACATACACACCTCTTCTGCAGTCATTTCCGACTAGTGTGTGGAAAATAGGTGCGGGATATGCATGATTACCCAGTGCGCGGCACAGAAAAAGCCCGCTCGCGCTATCGGGAATATCCCCGGCGCAAGCGGGCCGTATTCTATTCTCGTCAGGAGTCGAATTTGCATTCCTCGAGCGGAATCAATTTCGTCCGGTGCTTCCATTTGTAGCCGAGCCAGAAGGACAGGAAGATCGGAAGGCCGATATAGGTCATCAACAATCCCTTCCAGTCGATGCCTTCCCCGGTGAAGGCCTGATAGTTCTGTCCGACGATGACGATCAGACAGAGCGCGAAGGCGAACAGCGGGCCGAACGGGAAGAATCTCGCCTTATAAGGCAATTCCTTCAGATCGTGGCCCTGCTTCACGAAGGCGCGGCGGAAGCGGTAATGGCTGATCGCGATGCCGAGCCAGGCGATGAAGCCGCACATGCCGGAGGCGTTCAAGAGCCAGATATAGACGACGCCGTCCCCGAAGAAGCTGGCCAGAAAGGCGAGCATCCCGATAATCGTCGTGACGATAAGCGCGTTGATCGGCACGCCGCGCTTGTTCAGCTTGCTCAGGAACTTGGGCGCCTTGCCCTCCTTCGCGAGCACCCAGAGGACCCGCGTCGAGGCATACATGCCCGAGTTGCCGGCCGACAGCACGGAGGTCAGAATGACGGCATTCATAATCGCGGCGGCGAACGCGAATCCGGCCTTCTCGAAGACGAGCGTGAACGGACTCGTGTCGATGCTGTCCACATCGCTCGCCAACAAGCTCGGATGCGTGTACGGAATCAGCAGCGCGATGACGAAGATGGCGCACACGTAGAACAGCAGGATCCGCCAGAACACCTGCCGGATGGCGCGCGGCACGCTCTCGCGCGGATTCTCGCTCTCGCCGGCCGCGACCCCTACGAGCTCGGTGCCTTGGAACGAGTACCCTGCCGCCATGAAGACGCCGAGCAAGGCGAAGAATCCGCCATGGAACGGTCCGTCCCCAATCCGGAAATTTTCGAAGCCGACGCGTTCGCTGCCCAGGATGCCGAAGATCATGAGCACGCCGACGGCGAGGAAAATAAGGACAGTCGCGATTTTAATGATCGCGAACCAATATTCGGATTCCCCGTAGCCTTTGACCGACAAATAGTTCAGCAAGAAAATGATGCTGAGGAACAGAAGACTCCATAAAAAGGAATTGCTGTCGGGGAACCAGTATTTGATGATGAGCGTAGCGGCGACCAGTTCGGATGCGATCGTAATCGCCCAGTTGAACCAGAAATTCCAGCCGAGCGCGAACCCGAACGACGGATCGACGAAGCGGGTCGCATAGGTGCTGAACGATCCGGGATCCGGCATATAGGTGGCCAGCTCGCCCAGACTGGTCATCAGGAAATAGACCATGATGCCGACGGCGATATAGGCGACGAGCGCGCCGCCCGGTCCCGCTTGGGCGATGGCCCCGCCGCTGGCCAGGAACAGCCCGGTGCCGATGGAGCCCCCAAGCGCGATCATCGTAATATGACGGGTCTTCAGGCTGCGGCGCAGCCCGGACTGCCGCTTATCTTCAGTAGCTTTCATTGCGTAAAACCCTGCCTTCCTTCTTAGTTGAATAGCTTCGGAAGGAGCGGCGACATGACAAAAAACCGTTCGAGCGTATCACGTCCGACGGTTAGACCGTCCCCATCATACCCTTCCATAAAAGATAGCGCACCATACGGGATCGGGTAATCCCGCATGACAGTGCTGCACCTTTCGGCAACAGCCCCAGCCTGCGTGCCGGAAGATGCCCGCAGACTTCGGCGGTGGTTCCTTTCCCTCTGCATCCCCGGCGCTTCCCGCCTCCGCAGAGATACTTCTAACAACCGCAACCTCTACCTCATCTCGGATAGGATGAGGATTTGCATATTGTGCACAATGGCACGTTATATTGGTTAAGTATAAAGAATACCCCGGGGGGAATCAATGACAAATGTTGCCGAAAGTTTGCATGATATGTCGAATGGTGTTCCGGTGTCCGCAAAAGAGCTGTCCATATTCATGGAGTTGGTGCAAACCGCAATGCGGGCGAAATGAACGGGATCGAATAGATTATTCAGGAAGAAATTTTTTTCGAAAATAAATAGAAAAAAGAAAATAATTTACTGCATGGCGCGGACGGTGATATAGTAAGGATAACTTCAGAGTGAAGAAATACATTACTAATGTGGAGATGCATACAGATGAACAGAAATGCCAATGTATTCGAACAGGTCAAAGGAAAGCTGATCGTATCTTGCCAGGCGCTGCCGGATGAGCCGCTTCACAGCCCGTTCATTATGGGGCGAATGGCGTATGCCGCCTTCCTCGGCGGAGCTGCGGGCATTCGCGCGAACAGCGTCGAAGATATTCAGGAGATTAAGAAGCAGGTCCAACTGCCGATCATCGGCATTATCAAGCAGGATTATGAAGGCTCGGACGTATTTATTACGCCGACGGACCGGGAAGTCGGAATGCTCTATCGCGAAGGCGTAGATATTATCGCGATTGACGCGACGGATCGGGTGCGGCCGGACGGAACGACGATTTCCGAGCAGTTCCCGCAGTTGAAGGCGAAGTATCCGGATCAATTATTTATGGCGGATTGCTCCACCTACGAGGAGGCCATGACGGCGATTGAGCTGGGCTTCGATTGCATAGGCACGACGCTGAGCGGCTATACGGAAGCGACCCGGGGCAAGGCGCTGCCGGATTTCGAGCTGCTCGGGAAGCTGGCGGCCTCTTCCTCCGTTCCGGTCATCGCGGAGGGTGGCATCTCGACGCCGGAGGAACTGAAGCGGGCCTTCGATCTCGGCGTGTATACGGCTGTCGTCGGCTCGGCGATTACGAGACCGATGGAGATTACGAAGCGCTTCGTGAAGGCCATTGAGCGAGGCTGAAGGTTAACGTCAAGTCATCATGTTCTCATGTTTTCTATATAGCTCATATAGAAGGGCAGGGCGTTCGTTATGAAAATTGTGGCGGCGGATATTGGCGGGACTTCGACCAAGATCGGCTTGTGCGACGAGTCGGGACGGATTGAGCGGTTCCAGGAATACGAGACCGAGAGCAAGCGCGGCGGCGAGCATGTCATCGAGAAGCTTATTCGTCACCTGGAGGAGTACAGCGGCTATGACGCGATTGCCGTCAGCACGGCGGGGCAGGTCGATGCGGAAGCGGGCGTCATCGTCTATGCCAATGAAAATATTCCGGGGTACACCGGGATGCGCATCGCGGAGAGGCTATCGGAGCGGTTCGGCAAGCCGGTCCGGGTCGAGAACGATGTCAATGCGGCTGCTCTGGGCGAGGGGCGCTTCGGCGCCGGCCGGTCCTATGCCGACTTCCTGTGTCTGACCTACGGGACGGGCATTGGCGGCGCGATCGTCATGAATGGCGATATTTACCGGGGCGCGAATGGCGTGGCCGCCGAATTCGGCCATATGATGACGCATGCTTGGGCGGAGCGCCGCGATCCGGACTTCAAGCCGTATTACGAGAAATTCGCCTCGACAACGGCCTTGGTTCAGCTGGCGCGGCAGGTTGACCCGGAATGTATCAACGGGCGGATATTATTTGATAAAATAGACAAGGGCAACGAGCCGCTGCGCCGCGTCGTTGAGGACTGGATCACGGAAGTCGCGGCCGGGCTGGCGTCTATCGTCCATATCTTCAATCCGTCCGCCATCGTGGTCGGCGGCGGGGTCATGGAGAGGGACGAACTGGTCCGTCAGGCGGAAGCGCGGACGAAGGAGTTCATTATGGACAGCTTCGCCGGGGTTCGCATCGTCAAGGCTTCGCTGGGGAACAAGGCGGGGCTGCTGGGCGCCGCATCGCGTTTTTTGCCGTAACTAGACATGAGGGGGGTGGATGCACTGCGCAATGTAAGTATTCTGACCCGCATTCATTCCATGTATAATTCCTTCACGAACACCGAGCGCAAAGTAGCGGATTATATATTGGAGCATACGAGAAGCGTCATCTACATGTCCATCACCGATCTGGCCGATGCTTGCGGGGTCGGCGAATCAAGCATTTTCCGGTTCTGCAAGTCGCTCAATTTCAAGGGCTATCAGGAATTCAAGATCGCCTTGGCGCACAGCATTACGGTGGAAAATGAAATCCCTCAGCTCACCGAGCAGATCGGGATGGACGACACGATCGAGCAGGTGGCATCCAAAGTATTGACCACGAATGTCAACGCGATGAATGAGACCTGCGATCTCCTCAAGGCGGACGATATCGAGAAGGCAATCGACTACATGGTGCAGGCGGAGCGCATTCATTTTTTTGGCGTAGGCACGTCCTTGATTACCGCGCTGGAAGCGAAGAACAAATTTATGCGCATCACGAGGAAGACGGAATGCTCCTTCGACTCCCATCTTCAGATGATGTCGGCCGCCCTCATGACCGAGCGCGACGTGGCGGTCATGTTCTCGTACTCGGGCTCGACCAAGGATACGATCGAGGTCGCGAAGAAGGTGAAGGAGAAGGGAGCCAAGCTCATCTCCATCACCCGCTTCGTCAAATCTCCGCTGACGACGCACTCGGATGTGACGCTTCTCTGCGGAGCGAATGAGGGCCCGCTCCAGGGCGGCTCCTTGTCCGCGAAGATCGCGCAGCTTTACTTGCTGGACGTGCTGTATGTCGAGTATTTCAAGCGCACGTACCAGGAATCGATCGACAACAAGGAGAGCACGGCCAACGCCGTCATTGAGAAGCTGCTGTAGGGCGGCCCCCGTGGGCGCGGCGGGCGCGGGCAGGGGGAGCGCACAGTGGGGCGGATCGCTCCTCCTCTGGCTCCCCTTACAATTCCCGTATCGATCGCCATTGCAGATTTCATGGCTTCCGCCGGAGAGGAGTCGCTGCAGACTGCTCTTTTTTATTTATCGGGCACACAGCTGGCCGCTTGCTGGGGAAGTCAAAGCGGTAATTGAGCGGCCGCAGCCTGCATAGCGAAGTTCCTGCAGAGCCTGGATAGGGAAATCCCTACTACCTGGATAGCAAAAAAATCTGCAGTATGCCTAGGAGAAACCTCCGCAGTATTAGAAATCTCCTCAGCATGCTTGGTAGTAACCTCCGCAGTATGTCTGGTAGAAACCTCCTCTGTATGCCTAGTAGAAACTTCCGCAGTATGCCTGGTAGAAACCTTCTCGGTATGCCTAGTAGAAACTTCCGCAGTATGCCTAGTAGAAACCTTCTCGGTATGCCTAGTAGAAACCTCCACAGTCTGGGTAGAGAATCCTCACCTTCTGCATACCGGACACTCCGCCGTCTCAAAGTAGAATCTTTGCACCGACTGCATGGTGGATTATGCAAATCCTGAGGAGCAGAAGCGGTGCAGGCCTCTCGGCAGCAATTCTGCCAAGTCCGCCCAGCAGAAATCCTGCATAAATGCAGGTTTTTCTTTTGTTTATGCTACTTTTGAGCGAAATTGCTGCAGGAATGCACTAGCGTTGCATCAATCTTTTTACGAAAATTTTCACCCTATAATTCTCTATATTTGTAACTTATTGAACTATATTCGTGGACAAAAATAAAGAAATCTCCTATTGTTGAGTTACCCTCAGCGTTATCCATAAAACGCCTCAACAAAGGAGATTCCTATGGATAACGTACCGAATCAAAACGTCATTTGTCAATGCCTAAAGTGGTTACATGTGAATTCCACTAGAGATGAGTCATTGGATTACCGAGCCCAAAAGTTGTTTGTCGGCGCTTCGACACTCTTGTTTGTAGAGGCACA
>NZ_LDIG01000288.1 GCF_015845845.1 Paenibacillus dendritiformis | reverse complement strand
AGCGCAGGTGACCGAACAGTTGGATGCAGAACGTTATGAGCGGGCAGAGGAGCGCAAGGGATATCGAAATGGGACATACCCGCATAAGCTCACAACACGTGTAGGCACACTTACGCTTCATATTCCACGTATCCGGGATGGCAAGTTCTCTACGGATTTATTTGCCCGATACCAACGAAGTGAGCAAGCTTTTGTATTAGCCTTAATGGAGATGGTTGTCAATGGTGTCTCTACTCGCAAGGTGTCGCAGATTACCGAGGAGCTGTGTGGCGCCGAATTCTCAAAGTCTACGGTGAGCGAGTTATGCAAGAAGCTCGATCCCATCGTACAAGCTTGGAGCCATCGTCCACTTGGTGACAGTCAGTTTCCATTTGTGCTGGTAGACGCCATGTACTTGAAGGTACGTGAAGACGGTCGTGTACGCTCTCGTGGACTTCTGATCGCAACAGGAGTCAATACCGACGGAACACGAGAAGTGCTTGGGCACATGCTCGGCGATTCGGAATCGGAAGAGACGTGGGGGGCCTTCTTCCAGGAACTGAAGCAGCGCGGGTTACGGGGTGTGGATTACATCGTCTCGGACCAGCATGGCGGGCTTGTGCGTGCGATCCGTCAGCATTTTCAGGGGGTAACATGGCAGCGATGCCAGACGCATTTTATACGTAATGTGCTGGACGCAACACCAAAAAGTATCAAGGAAGATGTGCACCGTGCCATCCGAGGCATTTTAGATGCTCCAGACTTGGAGACAGCTCGGCTATTGCTGAATAAAACGTTGGAGACCTACAGCGAGAAAGCAGAGCGAGCTATGCGTATATTGGAGCAAGGTTTCGACGATGCTACGGCGGTAATGTCGATTCCAGAGAAGTACCGCAAGCGTCTGCGTACGACGAACAGCCAAGAGCGTTTGAATGAGGAAGTACGACGTCGTGAGCGTGTGATTCGTATCTTTCCAAACCGCGATTCTGCATATCGATTACTTGGAGCCTTGCTAATGGAGATAGATGAAAAGTGGAGCAATGGCCGAAAGTATCTGGATATGACGGATTATTTGGAGTGGCGAAAAACGAACGTAAAAACCGAATCCAAAA
The DNA here is from genome assembly GCF_015845845.1 of Paenibacillus dendritiformis. Lineage (GTDB taxonomy): Bacteria > Bacillota > Bacilli > Paenibacillales > Paenibacillaceae > Paenibacillus_B > Paenibacillus_B dendritiformis_C. The sequence continues at coordinate 9 of NZ_LDIG01000288.1, read as the reverse complement.
TTGTGCGAT
>NZ_LDIG01000287.1 GCF_015845845.1 Paenibacillus dendritiformis | reverse complement strand
CTTTGTATGAGTCTCGTTGCTGGAGCTGTGCCTCTACAAACAAGAGTGTCGAAGCGCCGACAAACAACTTTTGGGCTCGGTAATCCAATGACTCATCTCTAGTGGAATTCACATGTAACCACTTTAGGCATTGACAAATGACGTTTTGATTCGGTACGTTATCCATAGAAATCTCCTTTGTTGAGGCGTTTTATGGATAACGCTGAGGGTAACTCAACAATAGGAGATTTCTTTATTTTTGTCCACGAATATAGTTCAATAAGTTACAAATATAGAGAATTATAGGGTGAAAATTTTCGTAAAAAGATTGATGCAACGCTAGTGGTACAGGTGCTTGGTTTGGAGATCTTTCGTTGCTTTTTCCAGATCCAACCCGGCGACTTGCGCGATGCTGGTTGCGATTGCCGTGTTGTCACTCTGCCCTTGGACATGCTGCACGATCGGGCCGTAAGCCCACACGCCGACATCGACGGCTGAGTGGCCATGTCCGGACCAGCCGATCAAGTAGCGCTTGGCCATCACTTGATTGAAGGCGCCTTCCTCCTTATACGAGGTGCCGTCTCCCTCCATGATGAATTGCGCTTCTTCTTCCGTAATATCGGCAAATCCGGTATATTGCTTGATGAGTTTCTTGATTTCCGCCGTTGACGTTGCCTGAGCAAGCTGTGGCGCGAGCAACTCGGAAGAGATTTTTTGGGCATCCCATGCGTCCACGTTCAGCTCATAAATATTGTCACGGGAAAGCGAGAGGTCCCCCGTCTCATGGTCGGCGGTAATGACAACGGATGTGTTGCCGTCCCTCTTCGCGAAGTCAAGCGCTACCTTCACGGCGGCGTCGAAATCGAGCGTCTCCTGGATCATGGCGCCGAAATCATTCGCGTGCGCGGCATGGTCGATGCGCCCGCCCTCGACCATCATCGTGAACCCCTTTGGATTCGAGGACAGAGATTCGAGCGCCTTAGCCGTCATGTCGGCAAGACTCGGGGTCTCCGGCTTGCGATCCAGCACATAATCGACGTGAGAATCATGGAACAAACCGAGAATTTTTTGATTTTTGGACGTTAACGCCGCCAAGCTTTTTTTATCGTATACAACCTTATAGCCTTTTTTCTCGAAATCGGGAATGATCGTCTTATCGTCACGCTTGCCTTTATCCTTCTTGCTCACAAAATGGCGCTTGCCGCCGCCTAACAGCACATCCACGCCGGACTCCAGATATTGAGAAGCAATCGCGTTTTCATTGTCGCGGTTGCGGACATGTGCGGCGTAGACGGCCGGAGTAGCATGCGTGATGCGTGCCGTCGTAACCAGGCCAGTCGACTTGCCGGCTGCTTTGGATGCTTCCATGACGGAAGCGAATGGCCTGGAAATATCCTCGTTCGAGACGCTGATGGCCGCGTTGTATGTTTTATGTCCCGTCGCGAAGGCCGTTCCCGCGGAAGCGGAATCCGTAACTTCGCCGGAGACCACGGTGTCTCCGTCTTCGCCTTTGTCGGCAAAGGTCGTGGCTTGACCGACGTAAATGCTGTCCAGGTTCAGGGACGGCTTTTTCAGCTTATTTTTGGAGTAAATCCGTGCTGCGGACACTTGCGCGGGTCCCATGCCATCGCCGATGAGCACGATGATGTTTTTGGATTCCGGCTGCCGCTTTCCCGTTCCCGCGGCCAGCGCCGCATCGGATTGCCATGCCCCGCATGGAAGCATCAGCAGCGCAAGCGCAGCAACCAGCGATTTGCGTACGAATGATTTCAATTGATATCCCTCCAACCAAATATGTACTTAACCTCCTTCATTATGGAAGGGAATTGTTAATGGAATGGTAACGATGTGTAATCGGAACGTGAAGTTGATATAAATGTTTTGTAAAAGGAGCGAGAGGCTTGAAAATCTTTGAGGCAGATCGGAACCATTCAGGTATAACAATTTGGCTCTCCTACATTTGACAACCGATTCATAATTCACTATAATGGCTTGTAATCTTATACGGAATATACGTTGAAAGAGCGCAGTAGCAGGCAGTCACTGTTCACAGAAAGCCAGGGGTTGATGGGACCTGGCAGCATACTGTTTCCTTGCGAATTACACTCTGGAGTATCTTGGGTAATGCCAAGCGGAATAGCTCACGATAACGGGCTGAGAGCGGTATGGTGATCGGGTTGTTCCGATCATTGTACAAGTTGGGTGGTAACGCGGTTATTCAATCGTCCCTGGATCTGCTGGTGCAGATGAGGGGCGATTTTTTATTTTCACGTATATTCAGGCATATAAGACCTAGACACAAGGACAGGGAGCTGAGAATGTTGAATATTATTGATGAACTGGAATGGCGCGAGGCGATTAATCAACAGACGGATGCTGAAGGGCTGCGCAAGCTGGTGGAAGAAAAGTCGATTTCGTTGTACTGCGGGGTGGACCCGACTGGAGACAGCATGCATATCGGGCATCTCATTCCGTTCATGATGCTGAAGCGGTTCCAGATGGCCGGGCATAAGCCTGTCATTCTGATCGGCGGCGCGACCGGAACGATCGGCGACCCGAGCGGACGGCAATCCGAGCGCACGCTGCAGACGATGGAGCAGGTGCAGGCGAACGTGGAGGCGCTGACCGCGCAGATGAAAAAGCTGTTCCTGACCGACGGTGACAATCAACTGCGCATGGTGAACAACTATGACTGGACGCATCAATTGAATGTCATTGACTTTTTGCGCGATTACGGGAAAAATTTCAGCATTAATACGATGCTGGCCAAAGATATTGTGGCGAATCGCCTGGAGACCGGGATCTCCTACACGGAATTTTCCTACCAGATCCTGCAATCTATGGACTTCCTGCATCTGTACCGGGAAGAGGGCGTGCAGCTGCAAATCGGCGGTTCCGATCAGTGGGGGAATATTACGAGCGGCCTGGACTTGATTCGCAAAAAGGAAGGCCCGGAGGCCAAGGCGTTCGGCCTGACGATTCCGCTGATGCTGAAAGCGGACGGCACGAAGTTCGGCAAAACAGCCGGCGGCGCGATCTGGCTCGATCCGAAGAAGACGACGCCGTATGAGTTCTACCAGTTCTGGGCGAACACCGATGACCGCGATGTCGTGAAATATTTGAAGTACTTCACTTTCCTCGATAAAGAGGCGATTGAAGCCTTGGCCGAGAAAGTCCGCACCGAGCCGCACAAGCGCGAAGCGCAGATTACGCTGGCCGAAGAAATGACGAGATTCGTTCACGGCGAAGAGATGCTGGCGCAGGCCAAACGAATTACGGCCGCGCTGTTCAGCGGCGATATTCGGTCATTGACTGCGGATGAAATTGAGCAAGGGTTCAAGGAAATGCCGACGTTTGAAGCTTCCAAGGAATCCAAAAATATCGTGGAGTGGCTCGTCGATACAGGCATTGAGCCGTCGAAGCGCCAGGCGCGCGAGGATATTACGAATGGCGCCATATCGCTGAACGGCGAGCGGGTAAGCGAGCTGGAATTCGTCGTCGGCGCCGAGCATGCGATTGAGGGACGCTTCATCATTATCCGCAAAGGAAAGAAGAAATATCATTTGGTGAAATTGGTGTAAGCGTAAGGACGAAATGAGAAGCAAGCAAAACGAGGGGCAGGGCGATGCTGAAATCGCTGCTGTGCCTCGTTTTTTTCTACGACAGCAAGTTTAACTAACGGGATTTTCCTGTATTTTGTCGAACTATAAAAGGATGACTTTGCAAAGGAGTTCCTTATATGCTTCCAAAAAATCGGTTGGGTGCTGCACCCCGAATTTATTTCCGAACTGAAATGACTCACTGTCCGCACTGTGATACGAAATTACGACGTTCCCATACGGCTTGGCATAAGAAAATTTCTACGTTGAACGGTGTTATCGACGTATGGAGCATGGCGTATGCCTGTAAAAATCCAGCATGCACCCATCCAGAAGTCTCGTATAAATCAGCCGAAGCGGAAATGCTTAGCATGAAACATTCGTCCTACGGCTACGATGTGCTGGCTCTGGTTGGTGAGCTACGATTCAAGCACCATCTGACGGTCAAAGAATTGACAGAGGCCTTGAATGAACGCGGAATTAAAACCAGTGAACGTCATTCGCAAAATCTGTATGAACGGTATCAAGTTCTTTTGGCCGCCAGTCTCAATGATCATGTCCGCAAGGTCCTCGCCGAAACGACGGAACAAAACGGTGGCATCCTTTTATCCATGGACGGTGTTCAGCCTGAAAAAGGCAACGAAACCCTCAATGTGCTGCGCGAAGTATTTAGTGGGACCGTGCTTGCCGCAAAGAACATGAAGAGTGGCAAAGCGATGGGAATTGCAAACTCTTATCGAGCCTGTGATTGAACTCGGCTTTCCTATTGCTGCCTATTCTAGCTAATACAAGTCCTATTCAGACAAAGCACTAGAAGTCCGGTGAATTAGTGCAGTTGTAGCCGTCTGATGGACATGCAAAACGAGTAAAACAACTCAGCCAGCGCTGAAATGAGTAGGCGTGACAACGCCTCTGTCATCACGGATTTCGTTTTTTGGCATGCCGACATACCAGTTCGAGATCGCTTTTTCCCAAACCGGCATAGTCTTTTCAGATTTTGAACGATCGCCGTCAGTAGCGCCTGTTCTTGCATGCAGTCGAGTCCGCGGCTCCGTGCACGATCCATGCCATGCGCAACTTTGCTTTCAGCAAACACATGCTCACAGCGGGTTCGTAACTTTTGCAGATGACGGTAAGAACCCGTTAGCTGAATCCGTTTAGCTCTGTTTCGG
>NZ_LDIG01000286.1 GCF_015845845.1 Paenibacillus dendritiformis | reverse complement strand
GGCGGCGGGTTGAGCTTGTCGACCGCCTTGTCGATCTTCCGCTCCATGCCCAGCACTCGCTCCAGCATGTCAATCTCCTGATAGATCTGCTGCGCCGCCGAATAAGCGTCAATCGCCCCGACATAATCCTGGGCGGCGAACTGCTGATCGCCCTTTTTCTCGAGCTTGTCGCCCTCGAGCAGCCGCTTCTCCCGCTTCAGCCCGGTGACCTTCTCCTCCGCGTCCTCCAGCTTCTTGCGAATCTCCTTCTCGCCGTCGACGAAGCCCTCCTCGATGGCCGCCCGGCGCGCCTTCTGATACGAGCTGCGCGCGCCGACGAAATCCTGCGCCTCGAACTTCATGTCCCCTTCCTGCACCCAGCTCATAATCTGCATATACAGGTTGGCGCGTTCGATTTTCTCCTCGAGCTCCTTATGGTTGAACTCCTTGTACGGCTTCGCTTCCTCCTGCGCTTTGACGTATTTGTCCAGCGCCTTGGCGAAGTCGCGTTCCTTGAAAAAGCCGTCTCCGTCCACCATCAGCTGCATCAAGCGCTGCTTCTTGTCGAACAGATCGCGATGATAGCGGTCCTTCAAGCGCTTGGCCATATTTCGCGCCTCGCTGTACTCGTTCACGGCCTTCGCATAATCGCCTTCCTTCATGTGCGTGTCGGCGTTTTGCTGGAACTCGATCATATTGGCGGCCGCCTCGGCCTTGCGCGCGGCTTCCTTCGCGTACAGGTAGATGGCGCCGCCTCCCGCCACCGCCAGGATGACCAGCGCGATGAGCCATTTTTTGAGCTGCCGCCACTTCCGCTTCGGATCCTCCTTGAACGCCTTGTTCACGTAGACGGCGACGGCGGTATAATTATTGACCGTGCCGCGCTGCTTGCTGAGCAGCACGTCCTCGAGCGTATCGGTGAAGTCCTCCGGCTCCTTCGCCTCCTCGAGCGCATCCAGCATCTCCAGGCGGTGCACCTCTTCCCACAGGCCCGGCGTGCAGAGCAGCAGCACATCGCCGTCGGAGAGCGGCGCCTTCTTCGAGACGAACGGCTCGAAGCTATCGGGACGGCCCATATAATTGAGCAGATTATGACGCTCCGCATGATGGTCGATCGCCGCGTCCGAGATCTCGCCGGCATTCGCCATCGCCTGCGCCAGACTCTGATCCTGGCTGCGCCCGAACAGGCGTCCGCCGCGGAAATGATACAGGCGCGCATGGCCCGCCACCGCCCAGACGATCTTCGAATAGTCCGTGACGACCAGGATCAGGCTCGCCTTGAGCCGCACCCGACGACTCTCTTCTCTAAGCCATTCATGCGCTTCCTGCATATACCGCTTGAGCCGCAGCGGAGACATCGTCGGCTTCTCGGTGAACCGCCCCAGGATGCTCTTCACGACCATCTCGGCGCTATCCGCCTCCCGATCCGCGTCGAGGCCGTCGGCGACGACCCAGCAAGCCATATCATCGAGCTCGACATAAGCGAAATAATCCTTGTTATGTAGAAAAGAACCGGCTTCCGACACGAAGCTGGTCTTGAAATCGCTGTTCTCCTTCCTCATCCGTACCCCCGCTTTTCCCTATTCCGCACGCAGCACTGCAAGCTCTCCGGCGCATATGGCGCAAGTGCCGCCCTGGCGCGCCGAGTGACCGGCTTCTTCGGCTCCTTATATTCCGACGCAGCGAATGCCACGGCTCTCCGGACTCTTAACTTCCTGCACAGCGAGTGCCGCGGCTTATCCAGCCCCTCAGCTTCCGTCGCAGCGAATGCCACGGCCCTCCGGACTCTTAACTTCCCGCACAGCGAGTGCCGCGGCTTATCCAGCCCCTCAGCTTCCGTCGCAGCGAATGCCACGGACCTCCGGACTCTTAACTTCCTGCACAGCGAGTGCCGCGGCTTATCCAGCCCCTCAGCTTCCGTCGCAGCGAATGCCACGGACCTCCGGACTCTTAACTTCCCGCACAGCGAGTGCCGCGGCTTATCCAGCCCCTCAGCTTCCGTCGCTCCATTCGCTTCGACCCCGCAAGCTCCGGTTCCCACTAATCCCGTCGGCTGTCGGCTCGCCCACACTCAGTCATGATCGACGATGACGATCGTCGCGTTGTCCTGATTCGCCAGCCCTTTGGCTTCGATCGCCTCGATAATCTCCTCCGCGGCGTCATTCGGCGATATCGGCTGGGACAGAATCGCCTCCAGTTCCACCTCGGTCATCGTGTTGTAGACGCCGTCGCTGCACAGGATGATCCGGTCTCCGGGCCGGAGCGCGAACGGTTCGCTGCCCGTCTCCATCCGGGCGAAATGCTCGTAGCCCAAATAATTAATCAGCCGCTTCCGCAGCGGATGATCGATCGCTTCCTCCTTCGTCAGCTCCCCTGCCAGGCAGCGTTCCTGCAGCACGGATTCTAGCGTATGCTTCTCATTCATCCGGATGAACTCTCCATCCCGGAACACCATGATGACACTATCCCCGACGGCGGCCCAATACAGCCAGTCCCCGGCAATGACGCCGGCGACGAGGGTCGTTCCCCCGGGAGCACCCTGGAGCTGCTGCAGGATTTCCGAATTGCTGACCTTCGCCGCCTTCGCGAAGTAGTCATGCACGTCCCGGATATCGGACAGCTTCAGAAATTCCCGGATGAACACGGTCACGGCAATCGTGCTCGCCAGACGCCCATGGGCGAGACCGCTAATGCCGTCGGCCAGCACGGCGGCGGTGCCGTGCGGAGTCGTTACGCTGGAGAAATAATCATCCTGCTCGTCCCGAGTTCCGATCGTCTGCCCGTTCCCGATCGGAACTCCCGGCTTGTCGGCAGGGGCGTTCGCCAGCAAGCGGCGCCGCGCCCCGAGCAGCAGCAGAATCGCCGCCGCCGCGCCGAGCACGATGATATACGGCACCCATTCCTGTAATTCCATCGGGATGCCCATATTAACCTTCGTTGTGGTCCCACTCGAAATGGACCCCGCAGAGCGGAATAAAGATGAATTTGCTCCGGCCGAGCTGGAGGACGTCGTAAGCGGCCAGCTCTACCGGCGTATATACCGCTTCGTTATTGTGATAGGCCAGGCCGGAAGCGTCGCCCGGCAGGAGAAAGAAGTTGCGCTTCTTCGGGTCGTACACGATGACGGCGTGATTCCGCCGCGAGATCGCATTGTCGCCCAGAATGCGGATATGCATGTCCTCGGAGCGGCCGATGAAGTTCTTCTCGGCGCGAATCCGGTAGTCTTGGCCGAGCTGGGGCCCCTCGATGCAGACGAGCCAACCCGTTACCGGATCGATGCCCGTCGTCTCGCCGAGATAAGGCATCGTCTTCTCGTCCTCCTCCGGCCGCACCAGCTTCTTCGCCGCCGCGTCGCCGCCCGGCGCCGCCTCCACCGAGATATTGCAATAGGGGCAAATATTGCCGTGCTTGCGCGTGCTGAACATGTGCCCGTTGGCGCATCTTGTCAGACTCATCCTGTTCATTCCTCCGTTACTCGATTCTTTGTAGAGGTGGTGCTTCTATCGACATGGCGATCATGGCGTTATTTGACCACGATTCGCGTATTGGCAATGCAAATAATATCGCCGGATTCAATCCGGTGCGGCCCGTCTTCCTCCAGCCGCTCCGCCGTCCTGCGCCCGGCCGGCTGAATGCCGACGCCGTTGCGGGAATCGAGGTCCTCCAAGTACCAGCTTCCCGAAGCATAATTCAGCACCGCGTGATGCTTGCTGATGAGCGAAGCGTATTCCGAATCCGACAGATCTATGTCAACCTCGCTTTGTGCAGAGCTCTTGCCGATAAGCAAGGAAGTTTCCCCATGGATGTACCATTCCTTCACGCTCTCCCCCTCTTCGTCCAGGAGAACGAGCTTGGCAATGGCTGCGCCGTCCTGCCGGCGCTTCATGCGGCTTCGAGCCCTCCAAGCGGCATAGACGGCTGCCCCTGCGGCAAGCAGGACGCCGACCGCCACCTTCAATACCAGATCCGCATTCCATATGTACACGTAAAACAGCGCTGCCGCCGCAATGCCGGCAATCAGCACATCGATGGCCACAATCCAGCCGGAACGGTGCTTCCGGTCGGAATGGGCTTCTTCATAATCCGCTTCATACCTCACATTCGATTCCTCCAACAGTCCACGGATCCCATGCCAAGACGGACCCGTCCAGAATCAATATGCCAATGTCGCCTTTTGCCTGACTTCTTCAACTGAATCTAACAAATTCCGACTTTACTCTGACTTCTCCGCATCTGGCCGCCGCCGCGGCGGCCCGCCCGGTTAACGGGAAGCCGGATGCCCCGGCTTCGCTGCCGAATGCGCTTAACGCTTAAGAGCACGCCGCGCCTGCCATAAGGCAGACCGCTTCCATTCGGACTGCGCCGCCCTTCACTTCTTCCGCATGCCGAAATACCGCTGGAACATCGCCGCCGCATCGATCGGCTCCGACGCTTCCTTGCCCGCGCCCTTCATGCCGGTCGGCCGCTTCGTCTTCGGATCGAAGCCGAAGAACCGGGCGAAGTTCGCCTCCACGTTCCGCGGATCGAACGGTTCCTGCGCGGATGCCCCCGCGGCCTCGCGCGGGCGTTCCGGACCCGCCCCCCGCTTCCCGTCTTGCCCGAAGGCCTTGCCGGCCTTTCCTTTCCCGCCCAGCTCATTATCGTACGCGGATCGGGATGCCTCATCCTGGAGCACCGCATACGCTTCATGAATCTGCTTGAACCGCTCTTCGGCTTCGGGGCTCCCGCCGTTCACATCGGGATGATGCAGCTTGGCGAGCCGCCGGTAGGCCTTCTTGATCTCGTCCGGCGCCGCATCGCGCCGCACGCCCAGCACGTCATAGTAATTCGCAGCCATCCGCATCCTCCCCGCCACTCGCTAAGAAATAAAATTTAAGAGGCACGAAGCCTCTTAAACTTGGATTGCATGTACCGATATCCACGTGTCAGGGAGCCCGATTACATCGGGTAACCGCCGTCGATCGTAGCGAGCTCGGTTTTGTCTTTCTTTTGCTTGATGTAGAGGCTGAATGTTCCAACCCCTTCCGTATCGCCGTACGTCTCGGTGTAATCGACGACGAACGCATTAGGGAAATAAATTTTGCGCACGACTTGGTCCGCCGCGATGACTTCCAGCGTCACCTTGCGGTAGCAGTCCGCCTTCTCGGCCGGAACGAGCGACCACAGCGCCAGCTTCTTCGTGTCGTCGGCATTGTCGCCGTCGGTTGCCGTGATGATTTTGCCGGAGATGCGCATGGTCGCGCCGACGTCGGTCGATCTTGCGTTGGAGTCGTCCGGCGTGTCGGTGTCATAGACGACTTGTTGAATGTTGTCCATGCCGAGCTCGATTGTTTCTGCACCTTCTACTCTGAGAATGAATCCCATAGATACTACCTCCTTGAAATTGGATGAAATTGATGCCGGAGGCGATGAACGCTTCCGGGATTTATGTATAGAGGCGAGCTTGATGAAGCACGCCTCCAACATACGTTTCCAGAATCCGGCCATGCGGGTTACGCCTTGACCGGCGTCGTGCCCTTCGTGATCATGACTTCAAGATTTTTCACATTGCCATTGAACACGAGATCGATATGGCACAGATTGCTCTTGTCATCGATGATATAGGACATGTCGTCGCCGTCTTGAATGATGGAGTTGACGTATCCGCGCGTACCGAGCCATTTGCTCTTTTGGCTGCTCGGGTTGTTGCTGAAGAACTTGACGATGTTCTCATGCTTGAAGTCGCCCGTCTGGAAGCGCAAAATGCGCTCGATATACGTGCTGACCAGCGTCTTGTAGAGCGGATCGAAGCCGCCCTCCGTCATGGCCATGCTTCTCGCCTTGTACACCGTGATGCGCTTGATATCCTTGTCCTGCAGCTGCGCATTCTCGGAGGAGAAGACGAAGCCGAAGTTTTTCCGGTTAATCGCATCCTTGATGTTGTTCGTGAAGCCGGTAATCTCCTTCGCCATCGTCGTGACGGCGCGCAGCGCATGGTCGCTGGCCTCGATATCGAATCTAACACCCGGATATTCCCGACTCACGTTTTTGAATGATTCACGCAAATATTCCGGACACTGGTACGCAGCCACGATGCCGGCGGCAACATAAGCGGCTCCGATATAGACGCCCTCGATCCACAGCTTGAGAATATCCTCCTTCTCCTTGGACAACTGAACGCCATGCTCCGTCTGCAGCATGCGGCTGTCGATGACGACGCCGGACTTGTCCTTCGGAATGACCGTGAAGTTCGGGACGCACGGAATCGCGAATTCGCTGTAATCCTTGCGCACCATGACGCTGCACTTGTCGATATATTTGTCGAGGCCGGAGGTCGCCATGCTGCTGAAGGTGGTCTCTTCGCCCGTCTCGAAGCTGAAGAAGACCTGAACCTTGTAGTCCTTGACGACTTGAAGCAGCATCGTCAGCGACTCCATCGTATTTCCATCCTGCTTCACGGCCTTCCCGTTGCCCCGGAAGCGCTCGCGGGTCACCTTCACCTTGCCCGCCGATTCCAGCTCCACCGAAGGCACGATGCCGAACCAGATCGTGTCGGAGAATTCGTTTTTGGAGTTCACCGTGTTCAGGTACGTCTCCAGACGCGGAATATTGTTGCTCTTCACCGTCATATCCAGCGTGGCGTTCGTGATGAGCAGCGACGGCTGCATCCCTTTGTTCTTGGTCGCGTACTGGTCGAAGAACATGCGCACGCCCAAAATTTTCTCCACAAGCGGCTTGACGGTCTTCACGAAATCGTCCTTCGCGTTCTTGTAGAACTCCAAATAGGTGTTGTAATTCTGCACTTCCGTCTCGACATCCACCTCGGTCTGCACGACCGGCAGCGGACAGAACGTGCGGACGACCAGGTCCTTCACATAAGCGGACGGGGTCTCGGAGATCGACTCGTAATCTTCCTCGAATACGGTGGCCAGTCCGGTGCTGGTGTTCTCCTCCATCAGCATCAGCTCGGTGCTCTCGCTCTTCGGCGCCTCGATAATTTTCAGCTCGCCCGAGTCTCCGATCGTCAGCATCCCGATCTGTATCGCTTCCGCCTGATTCTCTTCCCGCGAGCCGCCGAGCAGGAGGCGCGTCTTGATATCCTCGATCGCGAGCGGCAGCATCGCCATCACGTTGTTGTAATTTTTGCTCGCATCCTCGAACATCGTGTTCAGCTTGTCGCCGAGATCGAGCTTCTTCGGATCGCCCTCGTCCAGCTTGTCATACTGGGTGTACAAGTAATGAATCTCCTTCCGCACCTGGCGGATGTCGTCCATCACCTTTTTCGGCGAGATCATGTCCAGCAGATTCTCGAATTTGAAATCGACGTTGGTGATGCCCTGGCTGCGCTTCGTGTCGATCAGCGTGAACAGCATTTTCAGAAAATCGTTGCTCTGATCGATCTTGATCTCCGAAATGCAATCCTCCGCGATCCCTTCCGGCTTCTTAAGCGTATACATTACTTTCTGGTTCGCCGCGTTGAAGAATGAGTAGACGCTCGGGGAGAACTTGTCCAGGAACTCGTCGAAGCTGCGGACAAGCAGATGCTCGTTGATCTCCTTGATTTTGTCGTCGCTCAGACTGTCAATCCCTCTGACATCGCCTACGATGGTCAGAAGATCCAGCTTCTCCGGGTTGATCTCCTCGAAGAGCATGGCACGGTTCGTTTGGTTAATGATGTCCATGTCGTTCAGCAACATGATGCCAAGCGGTTACGGCAGGGCCGCAGCCGGCTTGCCAATCATATGCTCCTCCTTTCTATCGCTTGATGCATGTATTGCCTGGATGAAGCGGACCATCCGCCCTGGCCGGGCGCACGTCCTCCCGTAAGAGGGAGCGCTCGCCTAAGCCTAAGGCAGGAGGCGCAATTCCTCTCGGATTCCTTGAGTATAAAGACTCTTCCAGCGAACAAACAGGATTTATGCCCCATGACGTATTGAACAATAACGACTAATCTCATGTAATCGCATGGAACTATATTTTCCGCACAGCAATCTTTCGCACGAACGAAAAAATATGGAAATCGAGCTTATTCGACTTTATCTTAAAAATATTTTTCCCGAAGTGTCAATGAGTCTTCGAATCGGGACTTTTGGGCCAAAAATCTAGTCATTCAATGACAACAAATGTCGAAACGTGGAAAAGCTATTTAAATTTGCTTACGAGAATCCGATTCTATTATTTGGAAGTGTAAGGATTGCTTCGAGGCTCCTAAGCGCCTATAAATCTACCATTTACAGGAAAAGGTGATAGAATGAAGAAAACTGTGCCCAAGCGCGGCGGATGGTTCATGGGGCTGGCGGCCGCGATTGCATTGCTCGCGCTGTGGAGCGGCGGGGGAGGCGGATCGCCCGCATTCGCCGCAGACAAGGCCGCTAGCCAAGCCGCCCACGCGGCCTCGCGGGGGATTGACGCCGTCTTCGTCCTCGACGTCAGCTACTCGATGAATGAGACCGACAAAGACGGCATCGCGGCGGAAGTCATCAATATGTTCATGGATATGAGCGATTCCGCCAAGACCCGGATCGGCTTCGTCGCCTACAACGACCGCATCGTGGAGACGCAGCCGCTGACATCCATCGCTTCGCCCGGACATCAGGCAAAGCTGAAGCAGAAGCTGCAGCATATGCCGCGCTACGGTTACACCGATCTGGGGCTCGGCCTGCGCACGGGCGCGGAGATGCTCGCCTCCGACAAGGAGAAGAGCGGCGTTCCGTTCCTCATTCTGCTGTCCGATGGCGGCACCGACTTCGGCTATGCTTCCCGGGGGAGGACGGTGGAGGACTCGAACCGGGACGTGAAGCACGTCATCAAGCAAGCCCAAGCGCAAGGCTATCCCATCTATACGATCGGCCTCAACCACGACGGCTCGGTCAACAAGGAAGAGCTGGAGCGGATCGCCAAGCAGACGGGCGGAACCTCGTTCATTACCGACAGCGCGGATGATTTGCCCGATATTTTCAATCAAATCTTCGCCCATCAGATTCAATCCGTTCTCGTGACGGTCGCCGCGGTAACGGCAACCGGCGAGCTTCAGGAGGTGAAGGTGCCGATTCCGAATTCCAGCATGAGCGAGGCAAATATTATCTTGCTGTCTTCGCATCCGCTGCGGGAGGCCCAACTGTATTACAGCTCCAAAAACGTGCGCTTGTACGAATCGAATAAATACCGTCTGATGAAAATTATCCGTCCCGAGCAAGGAGAGCTGGTCATCAAGCTGCGGGGCAAGCCGGGAGATTTCGTCAAAGTGAATCTGCTCGGGAACTATAGTTTGGGACCGGAACTGGTTCTTGAGTCCCAGGAGATTATAAAAGGGCAAAAAACGAAATTTTTATCATACCTGCAGCACCCCGACGGTTCCCGGCTGGAGGATCCGCATGTTTTCGACACGATGCAGGCGGAGCTTGTCGTAACCAATCTTGACTCCGGCAAGGAGGAACGATCGCCGCTGGCAAGGAAGGGGAACGGGTTCGAGGGGGATTATATTTTCCGACATTCCGGCTCGTACCGCTGGCATGTCTATTTGCATGGCCCGGATTTCTACCGCATGAGCCCGGAGACTGAACGGAAGGTGGAGAACCTGCCGCCGGAAGCGGTCGCGGCCGGCCCCCTCTCCCTGACCAAGGAAGATGGCGAGGCGCGCATCGATCTGCGGGAGTGGTTCCATGATCCGAACGGGGATGAACTGACCTTCCGGCTTCAGCCGGAAGCGGACAATAAGCTGGAAGGCGCATATATCGAGGATTACTGGCTTGTCGTGACGCCGCGGAAGACAGGCGAAGCCTTGCTCGCCGTCCAAGCCTCCGATCCGGAAGGCGGCACCGCTGTCTCGACGCTTGCCTTCACGGTGCGGTCCTACTGGGAGCTGCCGCTTCAGATCGGTGCCGGCGTCTTGATCGCGGCGCTGATCGGCGGCGCGGCCTACCTGTGGCTGCGTCCGCGGCCCAAGTTCGCCGGTCGGCTGGAGGGCTACTTCCTGAATACCGCCAGCGGCAATGACATTCCGGTGGCCTTCTGGCCGCTCTCATCTTTCGACAATCGCCGGGTCAGTCTGGCCGATCTGTTCCGCAGCCTCGACATTCATGAGCCGCTGCCGGAAGCGGAGCGCATCCTGCTGGAGCCGGGGAAGGATGGCGCGCTGCGGGTCGTTCACCATACGTCGTGCGCGGTCGACAAGGGGCGGACGCCGATTCCGAAGGGCAAGAAGGAAGTTGTGCAATACAATGAGAAAATCTATGTCACGTTCGAGGACGGCATTACCGAGATTGAGCTTCGTTATAAACCGCTCAAATCGGGCACAGCCTCCACGGCGCGCCCGCATTCGCTGCCGGAATCGGGCTGATGCGGGAAGAGCCGGGGCGCAAGCCCCGGCTCTGTCTGTTATGGCTCATAAGCGCCCGGCTGGCAGGCTAACTCCCGCCGCGGGACATCGGCTCTTGCTCCGCCTGTTCCGGCAGGCGGCGGCCCTGAAGCCTCTCCTTCAGCGTCCATTTGAGATGCTCCGCATACAGCGCGATCCGGAACGGATTCAGCGAGGCGGGGCGCTTGCGGGAATGGATGGCCAATCCTTTCGTGATGACCCGGGCCAATAGAGGGGTCGTGCCCCTGCTCCGCTGCCGGATCGGCTCAACCTGATCCCGGAACAGCCGTTGGGTAACATCCAGCGGCGGCTGGCCGCATAAGCAGAAGTACAGCGTCGCCGCCAGGCTGTAGATATCGGCGGCCGGATCCTGCCGCGATGTCTCGGAGTACAGCTCCAAGGCCGAATAACCCGCCGTCGTGAAGATCGGCTGCCTGCCGCCCGCTTCATAATGCACCGCCGATCCGAAGTCGATCAGCTTTGGTTGTCCTACCCGATCGATAATGATATTCCCCGGCTTGATATCCCGGTGAATCAAGCCCTCTCTATGTATATATTCCAGCGCATCGATGATCGGCAGCATCGTCTCCTTGTAGAATCGGGCCTTGGACGGCGCCTGTTCTTCCCGGATATATTGGGCAAGCGTCATTCCCGGACAATAGGCCGTCACGAGATAGACCGTTCCGCCCTCTTCGAACTGATCGATATATTCGACGATGCAAGGATGGCTCAATTGCGCAAGCAGCGGCCCCTCCTTCGCGAAGATCGCCCGCTGCTCCTCGAACTGCGCCTTCGCTCCAGGCACGCGGCAGCGTACGGAGCGTCGATCCCGATCCCGCCGCGCCAAGGCTTGCGGGAAAAATTCCTTGATCACGCACCCTGATCCGCTCTCCATATGTCTCGCTTTATAGACGATGGACAGCTCGCCGCTCGACAACACTTTTCCTATTCGATACTTGTTCTGCAGCCTCGTATTCCGCTTCAAAGCCGACTCGTTGACCGTCTGTGCCACCTGTTTCCCCCGCTCCGCCGTCAGCGCCTGGTATGCCTCTTCTTGCCCCCGGCGCTGAGCCTGTTCTTTCATCCATTGTAGCAAGATCCGCCAACATTTTCTATTTCCTTGTCAACATTCCGCTGCTTGCACCATTTGACGACAAAAAACACCCTGCCCTTCCGGGCAAGGTGCCTATCTCTGGCGGCTTCGCCTCCGCCGGTTCATCCTGACGGGCCGCCTCCGTGCATCCTGACGCGGTTCCGTCCGTCCCTCTTCGCCGCATACAGGCCCTGATCCGCCTTCTGCACGAGGGCTTGCGGATCGGGACAATGTTCTTGCCGCCCGGGAATCCAGGTGGCTGCGCCAAGGCTGCATGTCACAAAATGGCTTACCTCGGACGCCTCGTGGCGGATAGCCAACGATTCCACCTGCAGCCGGATCCCCTCAGCGGCAATCGTCGCATTCACAGCCGGGGTATGGGGCAGAAGGATAGCGAATTCTTCCCCGCCGTAGCGGGCCGCGACGGACAGCGGCTGAGTCGCCGCAGCCTTGACCGCCTGGGCCACCTGCCGGAGACATTCATCCCCCGCCAGATGCCCGTAGGTGTCGTTATATCGCTTGAAATAGTCGATATCGAGCAGGATGAGCGACAGCGGACGGTTCTCCTGCTTCATCCGCTCCCATTCCTGCTGCAGCATCAAGTCGAAATAGCGGCGGTTGTACACCCCCGTCAAGCCATCGGTATAGGAGAAATCAGTCAGCAGCCGATTCGCCATTTGAAGCTTCTTGTTCGCTTCCTTCAACTTTCCCTCGGCGGCGATGCGGTCGGTCACGTCGCGGAAATAGATGGATACGCCTTGCCCCGTCGGGAAAATCCGAAATTCCAGCCAGCGCTCCCGCAGCTTGTCATACTCCGTAAACTCCACCGGCTCGCCGCGCTCCATCACCTGATGCGCCATCGCATACATTTTGCTTTTGAACAGGCGAGGCGTGACGGTCCAGATCGAGCGGCCCTTGACCGCCTCGAAGTCAAGACCGGTATATTTCTCGGCTTCCTTGTTCATATACGTATATTCCCATTTCCGATCAACGGCAAAAAAGGCATCCGTAATGCTGTCCAATATCGTCTCCACCCGCTCCTGCGACTGCTTCAGCGCCGTCTGCGAATGAATCAGCCGGACATAGAGCTGGTTCAGCTCATGGAAGAACACGGTCAGCAGCGCCGTCGACGAGATGAAGGCATTGAATCGGGCCGCATACCAGCCGATGCTGTATCGATCCCCCGCGAACAGCGTCAGGTTGATGTCCATCCAGAACATAAAAGCGGACATTGTCAGCCACAGATGCAGCAAGCTCTGCGCCCGCGTCGCGATATACAGATAGATGAGGGCTAGAAGATTGAGCAGCCACAGCACGGGGCCGATTCCCGTACGAATCATCAGCCCGTAATGATTCCGTTCGACCAGAACAGGCAGCTCGTCCCGGAACTGCCCAAGCAGGTACGCCAGCACCGCAATCACCAGCAGCACCGTGCCGAAGATGGCGGCGACCGTCGCCTTCTCCCGGCGTTCGGTCAGGGCCGATTTCCATTTCCGGAGACTATAGGTGTACAGAATAATGCCGAGCGGAAACCCGCCATGCCAGATCACCCAGAACCAGACCGAGGTCTGAGGGCCGGCATGCAGCAGGCCCGTATCGGAAAAAATGCCCGGAAAGGTCAGCAGATACGGAATCGTAATCAAGCCGGCGAACCAAAAGGCGGCCGCGAGCAGAAGAATCGGCTTATACCCCGTCGCCCGGAACTGGACATACAGCAAATAAGCCGTCATCAAATTCCCGAACACAATCCAGGCAATGAAAACAGACAGGAAAGGCCGGACCTCGGGCAACGGCGTGTCGAAATAGGGACTGAGCAGCAGCGAGATCGCCAACACCCCGATACTGAGATACAGGGCGGTCTTTCTCTGCACCGCTGTCGCCGGAATGTTAATCAGACTCGTTAACGGGTCGCGCATGCGCAGCATGGAGTGGAATCAACCTTTCGTCAGTCAATCGCATTTCGTCGAATCGTGTCACATCTTACTCTCATAGTACCATACTATCAGCCTGTGAAAAGAAAAAACCGGGCCCCCATCTCGGGAGCGCCCGGTCCTTCCTCTCTTTTATGCAGTTCAGCTTGGGCGGCTCCCGCCCCGCATTACTTCCGTCTTCGCGGCGCCTTTCCCTTCTTGCCCGAGCCTGGCGCGGCCTTCCGCCCGGA
>NZ_LDIG01000285.1 GCF_015845845.1 Paenibacillus dendritiformis | reverse complement strand
TGTTATGAGAACAAATGGTTCTATCAACCCTTTGAAAATCTTTGAAAACCGGACAAGGGAATTGGTATAGATGCTTCGCTCTGCGTTCACCTTCTGTAGCAGCATAAACATGCCAGTAAATGGACATACTGGTGGCTGGACAAGGGAATTGGTTCAGGTGCGAGCGATGCGTGGCTCCATGCTGTAGCCAGTTCTTTTCTTATTTCAATGTGAAGTTAAGTTTGCCCGCCAGAACGTACACCATGGCGATGATGTTTTTCTCGGAACGGTATCCGCGAGCTTTCCGTTTGGCGGCCTGGAACAAGCTATTCACTCCCTCCAGAAGGCCATTCGTCAGCTTTGACGAGAACCAGCGAACAACGCCATCGTAGTGATTTTGCAGCATTTTAGCGACTTCGACCATTGGAGCCAAACGGCAACGCAGTCCCCATTGAATCCAGTCTTTCAGCACCATTGGTGCAATCGTGGCCGGATAGCGGTATATCTCCTGCAAGATCAAACGCATACGGTATGCCTTGGCTGTGTCTAGATCACAGTCTTTCAGTTTCGCCATGGTCTCTTGTTGCGCGGCCGTCAGGTTTTCCGGATTTTTCAACCACATATAACGCGTATCCTTCAGTTCAGCACAGCTTTTCCGCTCCGTGCGGCGAACCTCATCCACAGCTTCGTTGGCTGCCTGAATGACATGGAATTTGTCAAATGTGATCGATGCCTTCGGAAAATTCTCTTCCGCACCTTTGATGAAGGCAGGGGACATGTCCATGCAGAGTTCGGTGATGTTTTCTGCTTTACCGCCATGAGCTTCTAACTGTTGTTTGCATTCACTCCAGGTGCCGGAGTCCTTGCCCTTCGTCACGCATATGACATTCTTCTGCTCCGGATCCATGAAGATGGTGATGTAGTTGTGCCCGCGCTTGGCGGACGTTTCATCCGTGTTGATCTTCGTCACATAGGAAAGATCCTGCGCTGCAATCGCGTTATCCACGTAGTGATGCAGGATCCGCCATAAGCGTGTATCGTGCTCTCCTACAAATCGACTGATTGCATTCATCGGCATAT
>NZ_LDIG01000284.1 GCF_015845845.1 Paenibacillus dendritiformis | reverse complement strand
TGTAGAGGCACAGCTCCAGCAACGAGACTCATACAAAGTCATGTCAGAGCATGTAGCGGCTAATCCTGAATTTCAAGAACTGCTTGGACTCAAGAGCATAAGCGCTTCCCAACTATCGCGAAAGCTGAAACGGTTGCCCATGGAGCATCTGCAGACGCTCTTTTTCTCGCTCATTGATCGAATCAAGCAACTAACAAAAGGGAAACGCGGCATTACGCCTGGCATTGGCAAACTCAAGCTAATCGATTCATCGGGAATTACACTGCCTCCCATTCTCGCAAAATGGTCCTATTGTTCCAAGAGTAGCCATGGCGTGAAGNTACCGAGCCCAAAAGTTGTTTGTCGGCGCTTCGACACTCTTGTTTGTAGAGGCACAGCTCCAGCAACGAGACTCATACAAAGTCATGTCAGAGCATGTAGCCGCTAATCCTGAATTTCAAGAACTGCTTTGACTCAAGAGCATAAGCGCTTCCCAACTATCGCGGAAGCTCAAACGGTTGCCTATGGAGCATCTGCAGACGCTCTTTTTCTCACTCATTGATCGAATCAAGCAACTAACAAAAGGGAAACGCGGCATTACGCCTGGCATTGGCAAACTCAAGCTAATCGATTCATCGGGAATTACACTGCCTCCCATTCTCGCAAAATGGTCCTATTGTTCCAAGAGTAGCCATGGCGTGAAGATGCACACCTCCTTGGTCGTTGTGGATTCCAAAACGATGTATCCAGACAAGATCGTCGCTTCAACCAAAGATGTAGCCGATCATGAAGTCGTGTTGGAATTTACCGTCGATAAGGATGCGACCTACGTGATGGACCGAGGGTACCAGGTGTACGACCATTTTCAGAAATGGGTAGAGGATAAGATTAAATTTGTTTGCCGCGTCCAGCAAAAGAGCCGATTAACGATCATCAGAGAAAGAGAACTGCCCAAAAGGCGGAATGGATTTATCCTTGATGCCGATGTGACGATGCCGGAGCTGCCAGCGGTTCTGCGCTTGATTGAGTTTAACGATGACCAAGGGCGCACCTATCGAATTGTAACGAATCGATTTGACTTATCGGCGCATCAAATTGCCGAGATTTATCGAAATCGCTGGCACATTGAGTTGTTTTTTAAATGGGTC
>NZ_LDIG01000283.1 GCF_015845845.1 Paenibacillus dendritiformis | reverse complement strand
GGCTTCCGACCTGGTCGCAATTCTGCAGGAGAAGTTCGCGGCAGGCACGGTGAGCCGGTTCCGGGAGAAACTGAGAAAGGTAGACCTACTTATCCTGGATGAAGTCGGATATGTGCCCTTTAGCCAGACGGGGGCGGAACTACTGTTCAATGTAATTGCGGATTGCTATGAAAGGCAAAGTGTTATTGTGACGTCTAACTTGGAATTCGGCCAGTGGACCTCCATCTTTGGGGATACCAAGCTTACATCTGCGCTGGTCGACCGCTTGGTGCACCATGCACATATTCTTTCGTTTACAGGCGAGAGCTTCCGTTTCAAACAAGCTATGGAACGAATCCCGTTGTAAGCTTTGAGGTGGCAAGTGCCTTGGCACTTTTGGCTGCAAAATTGAGCATTTTTCACTTGCAAAAAACATGTTTGGACAGCATCATGACTCAGCCCTTTGATGATTACGAGATCGTTTTGGTCAATAACAACTCTACTGACGGGAGCGATGCCATCTGCAGAGAATACGCGGCGCATCATAAGCAGATACGATATTACGCGCTGACCGGTGAGCCGGTTCTCGGCAAGGCAATCATGTACGGCACCAAAAAAGCGCGGGGGCAATATATACATTATGTAGATGGCGACGATATGTTGGTTCCGGGCGCATATGGCGAAATCGTGAATATTTTACGAAGCCATGCTCCCGATGTGCTTTTTGGGCGGTTCAGTACAGTTTTAGAGGAAAGTGTCATCAATTTTACGGACAAATCTTTTCTAACCGAACGCATTAACGGACGCAGTAAGGATCAAGCCCTTGAATATCTGACCGAAGCACAGCCGTTTAATGTAGCAACGTGGCGGCTGATTTTTGCACGAAAATTACGGGAGTATTATAATGCGTCCGTAAAACGTTTAAAGACACCAGCCAATATTTATCATGATGTCTACGTATCTATCCGTACTTTGTTATCGGCACGATCGGTATACTACGTTGACACGCTGGTTTACTTGTACCGTGTGCGTTCGTCATCGATCTCAAGGATAACGGCGTCCAAGGGTGTTTCGGAGTGCTGCAAGCTTTTGCTCTCTTTGGCATGGTTGATGCGATACGCGACAAAAACGGAACAAGAGCGCGGCTTTGTCCGCGTCTATATGGAGCAATTTCGTTACCAACTCGTACCGCATTATGCACCGTGAGCGATGAGCAAATAACCGAAATCGCCGCCGAGATAGATGCATGTTTGAAGCAAAAAGATTGGATAGGTACGGTCACGACCTTGGAAGACTCCGGCTGTTCTGTAATGGATACGCTGGTATCAGAGGGCGCGGCGGCGGGCCTTGCCCGTGTGCGGGTACAATGCTTTAACATCGTTGAGCAAATAGCGAAGAGGGTTTTAGCAAAGGGAGGGGATATATATCTTGCTCCGACCGGCCATATTGGTTTATATTTGAAAACTGCTTTTGAGGCAAGCGGACTTTCTTTTTCCGGTTTTTTTGATAACGATGTACAAAAAAACGGAATGTTAGCTGATGGAATTCCTGTTCGCCTCCCTGCCGCTGTAACGGAGATAGCTGGTGACAAGCCCCTAACGATCCTGATTGTATCGGGATACCAAAATGTGCGGGAAGAACTCAGAAGACAGTTTCTCGCGCTTGGTATTGACGAAAGCGATTTGCTTATCGTCGAATTATAACAGCAGGAGGTGCCTATGCCGTCTATTAGCGTTATCTTGCTTACATACAACCGTGAGCAGTATCTGCCAGTCATGCTGGACTCCTTGCGGAATCAGACATTCGATGATTATGAGCTGATTCTGGTCAACAATGGTTCAACCGACGGTACGGCGGAGCTCTGTGCGGCTTACGCGGAAGCGGATGCGCGGGTACAACTAGTAACAATTCCGCAAAACATCGGTGCATCGTTTGGACGCAACAGCGGTCTTGCTGCCGCTACGGGCGAATATGTTTTATTTGTAGATGACGATGACCGGTGCGAGCCAACAATGCTCTCGTTTCTTCCCGATCTTGCACGCGAAGAGAATGCCGATATTGCCATATGCGGTAGCTATAACGATTTCGGGGACAGGCTGGAGCCATGCTTTATTGGCAATGGGCGGTTCGTTTTTGACCGATTGCAAGGATTAAGAGAGTTATTGAAGCGTCGGCTTTACAACACTGCGCCGCCGACCAAGCTCTTTCGGCGCAGTTTGTGGGCGGGCCTGTCCTTCCCGGACAATGTGCTGGTGGACGACATTCACGTTATCTACAAGGTATTTGAGCGGGCGCGGCGAATAGCCGTATGGAATATCGCGATGTATTATTTCAGGAAACACTCGTCCAACATGACGGCGTTTATACACAACAAGCAGATGACACCGGAGTTGCTTGATGAGTATTTGGCGATGTATCACACGCGGGCAAAATATCTCTCCACACGTGCACCGGAAATTGCCCAAGATATTGAAAAATCGTTGCTCGCTTTTATGCAAAGCATGTGTGAGAACATCACATCGAACCGCCTTACAGGCTGTGAGAAGCAACTAAAATATATGACGAATTACTTAGCTGATAAGAGGGAGCAATACAATGTGGTGGCCAGAAAAGATACGAATTATCCCTATTGATAGAACCAGCGCCTGTACACTGGCCTGTTCAAATTGTGCACGCTTTTGCGGGAACCACAAGAAGCCGTTCGGTATGGACGAAGCAACATTCTGTATCAACGCACATAATCTATAGAAGCTGGGAAAAATCCCGCGAATGCATGAAACTATTTTTAAATGCTTAGGGGATGAATTGCTGCTTGAAAAAGTGTATTTTCTACACATACGCTTATAATGCGGAAAAAACGATAGCGCGCGCGATTGAAAGCGTTCTCGCCCAGACGGAGCAGAACTGGGTCTGGTATTTGCTGGATAATGCCGCGACAGACGGAACAGGCAAAATCATAACACAATATGCGTCCAAAGACTCGCGTATTATTGCGCTTAGAAACAAGCAGAATCATGTTCATGAAAAGGGTAACAGTTGGACAGAAATCATTGAGAATTACGATGATTCCGATTATCTCTGTTTTCTCGACGCCGACGATGAATACAAACCGAACTTCTTGACGAACATGGTACGGTTTATATCGAATTACGATCTCGATGTCGTCGCTTGTGGACATGATTTTATCGATGAGACGAACAAAAATCTGATTGCTATTCGCAAATTGGATCAAAGCCTCATATTAGATACACCAGATATGTTCAACACCTATTTTCCTGCGTATCATCAGTTTATGAGGACTGTATGGTGCAAACTTTACAAAGTGTCGGTTTTACGCAGATTTGATTTTTCACGTATGCCAAGTATACACTACGGATATGATACCCTGTTTGCCATTGAAAATTTTCGTAATGCCAGCCGTGTCGGCATCCTTGCAGACTCCTTACACAAATACTATGTTTATCCGCAATCTTCCTCGCATCAGTTGGACCCTACCCGTATTACTTGCGACCGTATACTTGACGATACAGCACGTGCGTTTCTGATTGACAAGTGCGGAGCAATCAGCCCGCAGAACAACCGGTTTCTTCAGCTTGTCTACTATAACGGAATAATCGACACAGTAACCGTTCTATTTCGCGCATCCTTGTCGAACCATGCAAAACTGCAAAACCTGTATGACTTATTAACCCACAAAAAAACCAAGGAATTGTCCAACAGAGCGATATTCCTAATGATGAGCTTGATTTACTGCGCACTCCAGTTGTAGAATGGCTTCTCGCACAAAAAAACACCGAACGCTGGGCAGCGCTGAAATGACCAGCGAAATACTTATAGCCCTCTATCCGCACTTATCTGAATTCAAAAAAGAAGCGCTGAAGTATTTATTGTTGAAAATGCCGGATATGATCCCATATGTTCTACGAAAAGATTACAATCGCATTATTGAGCGTTTTCAATATTAGTATAAGAAGCGTAATGTAGACAAACTCAGTGTCTCCGAAAAAACACAGTAGCCACCCGCATAGCGGGTGGTTTTTTGTTTCGTGCGTTTCACGCACTCAACGGGCTAAAAAATGCCCTCTCATTCCTGAGGGGCATTGATTGCTTGTTTTAGTTTACATAACGGGAATTTCATCAGACTCTTCTACTACTTCGACCTCTTCATCAAACCCATCGTCAAAAAACTCTTCATTCCCTGTAAGATACTTAGACAAAATATGCAGTACCTTAATCGGGTACGGATCAACGGTATGGGTGTCAAAGGTCAAACCCACTCTTCGCAATTGATCGACCAAGTTTGCCAGTTCATCACGTTCGTTTTCGTCCAGCGGACCTAAAGGAATACATTCAACTGCCCGTTGTTGCAGTAAAAGTTTAGACGGACTAGTAAACTTTATATCCGTTACAAGTGAACCTTTCCAAGCACTCGGTCTTCCCCCTACTCCATAATAGATTCCCAGAGGATCTTTAAAAATACCACTTTCTTTTTTAGGCGTATCTTCATTTGCCGGATCAAAAATACGATATTGAGGTACATCCTGAGTCGTATTAATTCGAATAAACTTGATTCGAGATTCATTCGCCAAACGTTCATTTAAATAAGGGACGACATCATATTGTATACGGGGATTTTGAAGAACATCCAACCATCCTTTTCTTAGCTGCGCATTCATCATGACCACAATCGGTCTATCGTCTCGATCCAACTCGTTCTCAATCACTTGCGTGACAAATGCTTTAAAAACAGCACTGCTATTATTCTTGTATTTATTTGGCTGTTTAAGCATCTTTGCACGATGTAAATGGAAAGGTGCATCTCCTAGCGGTATCCAAGTGTCAGCACCCAACATTTTGATCACAACCTCTGTTCCATCCATTTTAGAAACAACAGGCAAGTAGTCCTTATCAGCCTTGAGTACATGGAAAGACAGAATTAATTTGTCTTCCTCAAGTTTGGTCACATTATGACTTAGAAAACCAGCATCGTTCAATAAGTCCAGGAGTGCATTCACCATGCGTCCCGTATCCGTATTACTTCCAGTATCTTCATCGCCTTCTACGACAATCTCATCAGAAACATCTCTTTGGTTAGTAAGTGGTTCAATAAATTGGGATAAACGACCGGACTGCTTCATAGCATCTCTGATCGCTGTTTTCGGATCTGCCCCCTCGCGCCACGAATCTTTTCCGTTTAATTCAATTAACGCAAGTGTCTTTTTATCACGGTGAGTTGAATATATGGCCAGTTTCCTTTTCATTTGTTCTACCAGTTTGGTGTATGCAATGTCTGCCGTATAGGTTCCTATCTCCAGCTCATGTACAATACCTTCTGGATCTCGATGTATAAATTCCACGGTAACTTCTTTGTTGCTGTTAAGTTCGTACATAGAGTCTGAAATTTGGCGCTTAAAAATAACAACACCTGCTTCTTTTTTTGAGACTGTATCAATAAATTTTAGAGGAGTAGTATAGGCCTGCTTCATCGCTGCAAACATCTCTTTACTGCTATACACTTCAATAATAATATCTTGAGCCTTATGGCAAACGATCGGAAGACGTTTGTTGTTCATCTTATTTCTAGGCATTCCTACAATAGGTTGTAACGGCTTAATATCGTATGCAGCAAGCACCTCTTTAAAGGCATTGAATAACCCTCTTTTTTCCGATATACCTAATCCAGCTTTAACCCAGTTACCTGCATTTCTAAATGAGTTATGATTTACGACCCAGGCCGTAATCCCCCCTTTTCCCTCCAAATAAGCAATGGGTTGAGTCAGCAGCATATCAGCTTCAAAACTTCCCCCATACAATATATCCCAATACAGATTATCCAATGCATCCTTCCAGCGTGTAAAAGTCTCCTTGTTTTTATCCCAAAATCGTTCAAATTGAAGCTGCGAAAAAGACTTTGTATGTTGATCAAGTTCTGGGTTTTGCACAGACACAAGTACCGAACAAGCATGATTGTCTTTTAGATAACATACTAACTCCTTTGCTTTCTTATCCATCTTTATTTTGGAGTCCTTTACATATCTTCGTCTCCCCACAGAAACGGATAGTAACATTCTGTCCGCATCTCCACCTCGATTTTGCAGACTCACTCTTAGGGCATAAGAAAATGGATCATGCTTGCTAGACTTCATGTACGGCTCGGTTACACACTCATGCTTGCCATTAAAAATAGTATGATAAAATTGAAATTCCTTAATGATTCCCTGACCTAATTCTACTTTTCTAGGTTCAGCACAAAATTTAAGGGCAGCAAACGCTGGCAACCACTGATATTTATCGATAATCTTTTGAGTTGGGTCTGTAGGTATCTCGCCAAAACGGGTCGTAATCCAGGACAATTCAACCTTCTTCAAATCTTCAGGCAACTCAGAGACTGTACATTTCTTGGCGGAAGCCAACCAGCCCAAGGTTAATCTTTTTATAAGTGACTCCGATATTTTCTCCGTTGCTACAATCCACGGCAAATCAGTCTCAACAAATTTGTAGTCCAGTGCCACATTAATGATCTCCGGAAAAATGCTTTGCAGTTTTTTCCCTAACGGCTTAACTTTAAATGCAAGCTTATAATCATTCGAACTTTTTCCTTGTCGGGCTGAACTTTGCTCTGAATAAGTCTGATCCTTCAAATAGTTACGCCAGCTTGGCGGCATATACATCAAATGAACAACCTCATCATAAAATGCTTCCTCTTTGACTTCTAATTCAAATAACTGCATCAATCTAAGGTTCTTCAATGTCTTCATCCTCCATATCCATATGTTGAATAGCTTTCATAAACGGACCATATAAACTTTGGAATAAGACGTCATTTCTGTGTTTATCCATCATGTTCTTCCATACTTCGAGCATAGAAAGTCCTTTCTGCTGACCAGCCGGTCTGGCGCCGAACTTGGCATCACAGAAAAAGACCCTGGCATCCCTGCCACCCCGAAGTAAGCGGCCAATCATCTGCCAAACAGGGACAAAGGTGTACCAGCCCATCATCTCCCGTTCATCGTCAGTAAGCAAAGACCAATAATCCGGCTTTTGGTACATGCTCTCTAACTTGCCACTACTCATCTGTCGCAAATTATTAATGGCTCTATCGTAATGAAGACCTTTCTTCTGAATTTTCTTCATATATTGAGGCAGATGTGCATGCAAGATCTGAACCAAGTAATTCAGATCATTTGGCACCGGATAAGGCCTTACCAAAAAGTACACACTGCCAAACAAGGCCCCACCTTCCTGATCAAGGATGTTATATCCCCTTCCCACAGACAACAGAGGAACTATCAATACCTCTGCCGACTGCTGATGAAAAGTTTCAATCAGGCTTCTCGTAAGTTCATCTTCCTTAAGTTCCGAGTCCCTGCCAAGTGCTTTGTATCGGCATGCCCAAACGGGATCCTCTGAGAATACTTGTCGTATCGTTTCGACATCATCATAAGAATTAACGACCAGTAGAACGCGACGCGATTCCCCCTGCCGTTTCCAGTAACTTAGTTCATAATTCACATCTGATTTTAATTGTCTAACCATACCCGATAGGTTTTCACTCTTGTATTCAGGATCACGTACTCCTGAAATTTCATAGAACTCTCCACGTGTCATATTGAGAATAGGTTTATAATAAAGCTGGATTTGGGAACTTTGTCGACCGGCTCTCAACAGCCAATCTGAAGAGGTCTCCAAATCATAATGCGCTGAATCAGGTGCATAGCTTGTCCCCGATAGGAAGACAACTGCAGGTCCTTCTTTTCCATCACTAATTTGATATAATTGATGCCACTCTTTCAATAATATTCTTCCGATCGCCGTGTATTCGATCAGCTTGAATTTACCTGAATTTTCACCATCAGACAGATCATACTTATAACCAAGCGTAATTCCCGTCATGGCTTCTTTCATAAATGCTTCGTAATCCTTCTGCATAGTAAAGAGCGGTGAAAAATCAATCGATAAACCTAATTTGACCTGTATCATTGGAAATGCCGTCAAGATATATTTGATATTCTCTTCCGCCCGGCACAGGTAGACGAAGAACTCCAACTGAGCGTATAAGAGTTGTTTGTTCACTCTTGGTTTTACTTGCCCCTTTACCTTGGAGACAAGCTTATCAATCCACTCCTGTTTTCGTTCCGCGCTGTCCGTGTCTACAAGCTCATTCGCAATACCCGATAGCCGCTTGTCCTTATATGGATCGGAGGCATATTCCAATAACCAATTAAAGATCCGTTTGTTCTCCTTCTGATTGGTGGATAATTTCTCACTTAGCGTTCCGGCTAGTCCCGTTACACGGATGAGATTTCTACGTATATTATTTCTTAATGTAGCTGAATCGTTTAGCTTCGCGTATATCCGCCAGACCATGTGCTCCAACATTCGCAAGCGGTCGTTCCATTCAATGATGGCTGAATCCCCAGCATATTGACCATACTCGCCATTTGTGAGCTGGCTCGAATCGAATCTTAGTTTTTCAAAAATATCCTCTGTAGAACCAAACACATTGTACTCCGTTAAAAAGGCTTCATCGAACTGCTTCTGCACCTGATCCGCCTCATCTACAAATATGACATCCAGTAGGTCATACATTGCTTCAAATATCGTCCTGGAGTACGAATCAATGATTTCCGGAATACGTGTCTTCAACACACTGGAGGCTGTAGTTACCCACACTTCAGCATTCTGTAAATCCGAAAAGTCTCGATATATCCCGCATTTATGGGCAAGTGGACAAACAACTGCACTATCATTTTGGCGCAACTGTAAACACGGATACGCTTTATTGCGTTCGTAATCCTTGGCTAATGCTTTGATCAAGCACACATCAGATATATGCATAAGTGATTCGTGCTGCTCGTCTTGCCAATCATTGATGCTCTGAATTCGATTCATATTAGCGAAAAGATAATTTTGCTGATGCTTGCTTCTTCCCGTTCTACCGATGACAGGGACTGCATGAATGCCAAGACGCCGAAGCTCTTTAACCCGTTCGAGGACCTGAGCCACACTTCCTTCGATAAAACCAACTTTGGCACCTGTCTTCTTCACCAATCGGAAAGTTTCCAATATCATAAAGGTCGATTTCCCTGCGCCTAATCCACCACCAATATGAACATTCCCTTTATATATCAATTCCGGTTGCTTACCTTTTATAGATTCGAGAATGACCGTTTTTGCTCGGCTCTGCCACATCGTCCCTCCATTCTGACAACCGTCCATCTCTTCAGCAATCTTGGATCCGTTGTAAGGTAACGAAAGTGAGCGGATCGTTTTGGAACGATAAGCTGGAAAGGGTGTTGAAGGATTTTTCAATAATGCATCCGATATTTTGCCGTTAAAAGTAATGGATTCACCACCACGGATTCTACGCTTGTAACTAAATTGACCTGCACTGGCAAATGTTTTTGTACTTCGTTTTCTAGGAATATGCTGCTGTAGAATGCGATTATAGATGGTCAATCGATCTGCCCTGAACTTTGGCGAGATTCGTTCAGCTGTCCCTTCTTCCGTGATATCATATAACCGGCAGCCACGGTACAATTCAGAATATCGGCTTATCCTTCTGGATAGCACCTTTTTATGGCGATATTCGGGAAAAAGAATTCGCATGCGTGTAATGAGCTCTATCTGTGTCAGATCAGGCAGGAAGGGTTCGTTGTAACCTACTAAAAGTGACCATGCCTGATCGACTCTTAATTTCGGATCAATCCTTTGGCAGCCAGTCATTAATAGCTCCATACTTATTAATATATCAATATCATGTTTACTAAGCTTTAACGACTCAAACTCCTTGGCGATATCCTCGGACAACTCCCAATACGTCTTCCTCACATGAACACCTCCTGAAGCGTTTGTTCCACTTCATTTTCCATAACAATTTGAATACAGTGCCGCGCTGTCTCATTCAAATACATTTGTGCCCTTTTTCGATATTCGCGGAACAATAGGTTCCGATATTGCGGAACGACAATCACACAATGCTCCTTATACTTTTCAAGGTAAGAAGCATCTTGCTCATTAAAAAAGCTCGCCAGTGTCCGCGGATCTTTAAAATCCTTAACATCCAGAAAAAAATCCCTGCCTGCTTGTTTGACACAAAGATCAAATTGATCAACGTTCGGATACATTTCTACTTCGTATCCCTTTTTTCGCAAACGCTCAGCTAAACGAAGCTCCGAGATTCCTGGCAGCAAAACAAAACGCTGAATGCCGGGATTCAGACGAAATACCCGTTGATTGCCGAATTCAAAAGACGCTAGAATCTCCATATCCGCAAGCGAATGACAAATATTTTCCTTGTTGCAGCGCCACCGATCATGTTTGTATTCCATCGTCCAGCCACAATGTGGGCATATTCGGAAATTAGTCAGTTCCTGTGTAATTTCCTGATAACAATGTCTGATCAACTTAATAAGTTCAGAGTCCTGAAAGTTTTCAACAAAATCATTAAGTTCACGAGCAGAGATTACTGCATGTTGTTTTTCGGATAGAAACGTACGGATGGCAGTATATTCATCTCGCAGTTGCCTGCCATCCTCCCTGCAGTACTTCAGAATGTCGTACATGTTCTGCTGCTCTGCATCCTGCGGAGAAATATAGCGATTCATAAACTCATCCGTATCGGCAACTAAACCGATTTCTTCTTCAAGTAAGGGGGCATGTTCTGGGTAGTCGTTCTCGAGGTTCGGGATACCCCATTCACGTGAGGGCTTATGAAGAATTTGCACGAACTGATAAAGATCCACCGGAGGATTAGGGTTACCTTCGGCAGATAGTTGGATAAACCTAAGCATCCCCGTATACAATTCGTCTGGAATTACACCGAAATTATCCTGCCATTTCTGGATGCCTGTAATCAAGTAAAAGAGCATGACCTGCCGCTTGTCTTTGTCCACATCAGCCATATGATCACCATTCCTTATTACAGAAGATAAATATAGGATACAATATTGGAGTACCTATAGATTGTCAGCGAATATACGTTCTTGTAGTATATAAGTTGAACCATTGAACTTTCATAACAGAAGGTTTTACCTATCCCTGTCGAATTTAGTTAAGGAACCTAGTATCCCTACAAAATAAAAACATCCGTTCGTTTATTTGATTATAAACGAACGGATGAAAAAATTCCATTTTTAAACACTTTTCGAATTGTCATACCACCAGACTCCATAAAATAAGTTTTAGACTGACCAGCCTTACCTTATCAACCGAAAAAGAAATCAAGAACATTCGAACCAGCCGAAGATTCTTTATTGTAAAATTCGGAAATTTCATCAACAGCTTCGCTCTACAGTATATTAAACTCTTCTGCCCGTTAGCTGGAACTGATCGTAAGGGTACAGGAATCGCCTGAGCGAACGCAAGAGCAAGGCCTGAGTAACCCGCCCCTGCCCCAATAAGAAAAGCCGAGCAAATGTCAGGAAATCAATCCTGCATCTACTCGACTCTGATACGACTTTTAATTGCTCAATACGACTTTAATTTGCTGGCAAACGACTTTATTTGCATTGCACAATAACTCCCCGCCATATCTACCCTTTACTCCACTGTCACGCTCTTCGCCAAGTTCCGCGGCTTGTCGACGTCATTGCCGCGGGCCAGGCTCGCGTAATACGCGATAAGCTGCAGCGGCACGACCGCGAGGGCCGGCGTGAGCAGCGGCAGCGTAGCCGGGACGACAAAGGTGCCGTCGACCGCCTTCTGCAGCGCCGGGGCGTTCGCTTCGTCGGTGACCGCGAAGACGACTCCGCCGCGAGCCTTCACTTCCTTGATGTTGCTCACCGTCTTCTCCAGGAGCGCAGACTGGGTCGCAAGCGCGATGACAGGCACGCCTTCTTCAATCAGGGCCAGCGTACCGTGCTTCAATTCCCCGGCCGCATAGGCCTCGGAATGAATGTACGAGATCTCCTTCAGCTTGAGCGAGCCTTCGAGCGCAACAGCATAATCGAGGCCGCGTCCGATGAAGAACAGATGCTCATGCCGGGCCATCTCCTCGGCCACCCGCTTCAGCTCGCCAGCCTGCTCCAGGATGCGCTCGACCTGCTCAGGCAAGGCCTGCATCGCGGCAAGCTGCTCCCGGATCCAAGCTTGGTCCTTCGTGCCCAGCGTCTGGGCGGCGTACAAGCTGAACAGCATGAAGGCAATCAGCTGCGACGTGTACGCCTTCGTCGAAGCGACCGCAATCTCCGGTCCGGCCCACGTAATGATCGTGTCATCCGCTTCGCGGGCGACCGAGCTGCCGACCGCATTCGTAATGGCCAGCACCGCGGCGCCGCAGCGCTTGGCTTCGCGCAGAGCGGCAAGCGTATCGGCCGTCTCTCCCGACTGGCTTACCACGATGACCAGCGTCTCCGGGGTAATAATCGGCGAGCGGTACCGATACTCCGACGCGACATCCGTCTCGACCGGAATGCCCGTGCACTGCTCGATGAGCGTCCGTCCAACCAGACCCGCATGATAAGCGGTGCCGCAAGCGACAATGTGTATATTGCGAATGCTCCGCAGCTTCTCTGCGCTGAGCGCGTTCAGCTCCGGCAGCTTGATGCCGCTGCGGTTCTCTGTAATTCTTCCGCGCATCGTGTCCCGATACGCCTTGGGCTGCTCATGAATTTCTTTGAGCATGAAATGGTCATATCCGCCTTTTTCTGCAGTGACCGCGTCCCAATCGACAACAATCATTTCCCGAGAAATAAAATTCCCCTCAAGTGTCATCAATTCGACAGCGTCCCGGGTAAGGACCGCCATCTCTCCGTCATTCAAAATATAGACTCGACGCGTATACTGTAAAATTGCCGGTATATCCGACCCGATAAAATTCTCTCCATCGCCGATGCCGATGACAAGCGGGCTGGCAAAGCGCACCGCGACCAGCTTATCCGGCTCGTATTCCGTCAACACGGCCAACGCGAAAGCGCCGCGCATATGGGAAGTCGCTCGCTGGAC
Organism: Paenibacillus dendritiformis; assembly: GCF_015845845.1. Lineage (GTDB taxonomy): Bacteria > Bacillota > Bacilli > Paenibacillales > Paenibacillaceae > Paenibacillus_B > Paenibacillus_B dendritiformis_C. Next base: position 13,114 of record NZ_LDIG01000283.1, on the reverse strand, counting down.
CGCCTTGACGATGTCGCCATCGTACTCCCGGGCAATCAGGTGGGAGATCACTTCCGTATCCGTATCGGACACGAAATGAACCCCTTGCGCGATCAGCTCCTCCTTCAGTTCCATATAGTTCTCCACAATCCCGTTATGGACGACGGAGAACTTCCGCGAAGCATCCGTATGCGGATGAGAATTCTCATCCGAAGGCTTCCCGTGCGTCGCCCAACGCGTATGCCCGATGCCGACGTTCCCCTCCAGCGGCTTCGCTTCCAGCCGGGAAGCGAGCACCGCCAGGCGGCCTTGGGCCTTGCTGACCTGCAGCCCATCCGGGGTAAATACGGCAATGCCGGCCGAATCATAGCCCCGGTACTCCAGCTTGCTCAATCCATCCAACAATACAGCTTGAGAATTTCTTGCACCGATATATCCGACAATACCACACATCCTAAACCAACCTCCGTTATGCCGGCGTAAGCGAAGGACGCCGCACACGGAAGCCATGCTGCCTGCAACAACGCATCGATGCATGGCATTAGGGCCTGCCCCCCCTGTCCAGGAACGAACGTCCTGCCAAAGGGGAACCGCAGTTCGTGATATTCAGTTGTGCAAGGAATGAGCGATGCACAGCAGCATGTCCGGAAAAATTATCCGAATCCGATGTGCGCGTCCATTCATGAGCCAGCCCATTTCGTATATATTTTCGTTCCTATAAATTCGATAATCATCCTGTCAACGTAAGCAGACGTTGTCCGGCAAGTCGCCTTGCCGCTTTCCGTCCTGCCATTGCGGTGCCGTTGGCGCACCGGGAGGTCCCCGCCGAACAATTCCGAACACCTCCACCTCGTCCACTTGTCCAGCATGCCGAACGCTGGTGCCAAGTGCTGGCGCTTATGATGCAGTTTCCTGCGAAATGCCGCTGCCCTCACTTTCCTTATTGAATCGTGTACCGTGCATGCTTCCGTTCGGCAAACTCTTCGAATCGCGCGAGCGATCTCCAGAGTCTTACCGACTGGAACACAATCTACTTTGTATTCCGCGCATGCTTGTCGACTCCGTGCGTCAGCCGGCTACTGCTGTGATGTCGTGAAGCCCGGCAAGCTGTCCCTCCATCCTGCCACAGCGGAATCTGCTCTTATTATATTCATGTTGCATCCTGTTGGCAACCGGTCTCCCGGCAACTTAGGACAAAAGCCGCCCATCCGCTCGACACGGACAGACGGCTTGCTCCCCTAGTTCGATACGCTCAATTCCTGTGAGATGACGTCTGCAATCTGCTTCACATATCCTTCGACAACGTCGACTTCCGGGCCTTCGGCCATGACGCGAATGAGCGATTCCGTCCCCGACGGACGCACCAGCACGCGGCCGTTGTCCCCCAACTCCCGCTCCACCGAAGCAATCGCTTCTTCGATAGCCGGATTGTCTTTGTACTTGCTCTTATCCTCAACCCGCACGTTCACGAGCACCTGCGGGAACTTGCGCATCACTTGCCGGGCTTCGTCCAGCTTCTTGCCGCTGCCCTTCAGCGTGTCGACCAATTGAATGCCGGTCAGCATGCCGTCGCCTGTCGTATTGTAGTCCAGGAAGATAACGTGGCCGGATTGCTCCCCGCCCAGGTTATAGTCCCCGCGGCGCATTTCTTCCATCACGTAGCGATCCCCGACCGCTGTTTTCGCCGTGTTCAGCCCAAGACGGTCTGCGGCCTTGAAGAAGCCGATATTGCTCATGACGGTCGTCACGATCGTATCCTGCTTCAAGCGGCCTTCCTTCTTCATCGCCTCGCCGCAGATGAGCAGCACGAAGTCGCCGTCCACTTCTTCTCCCGCTCCATCGATGGCAATCAGCCGATCGGCATCTCCGTCGAAGGCCAATCCGAGATCGGCTCCTTGCTTCACGACCTCCCGCTTCAAATGCTCCGGATGAGTCGATCCGCACTCGGCATTGATATTCAAGCCATTCGGCTCGGCGCCAATCGCAATAACCTCGGCGCCCAGATCGCGGAATAGGCGGGGAGCCAGTTCATACGCCGCTCCATTCGCGCAGTCCAGCACGATTTTCAGGCCGTCGAACCGATGCTTCACCGTTGATTTCAAATATTCGACATAACGCCATTTCGCTTCCGTGTCGGCAGTGACCGTCCCGAGATCGCGGCCAATCGGACGAGGAAGCTCGTCGATCGCCGCATCCATCAGGCGCTCGATCTCCAGTTCAGTCTCGTCCAGCAGCTTGAAGCCGTCACGGCCGAAGAACTTGATTCCATTATCCTCCACCGGATTATGGGAAGCGGAGATCATGACGCCTGCATCCGCCCCCAGCTCTCGTGTAAGATAGGCGACAGCCGGCGTCGTGACAACGCCGAGCTGGATCACGTCCGCGCCAATGGACAGCAGCCCGGCGGTCAGCGAGGCCTCCAGCATGCGTCCCGATACCCGGGTGTCCATGCCGATAACCACCTTAGGCTTTGTAGCTGCCTTTCCTGTTAATACATAACCGCCGCAGCGGCCGATTTTATAAGCAAGCTCCGCAGTAAGCTCCGTATTGGCTATACCGCGTACGCCATCTGTACCGAAATATTTCCCCATTACAACCTGCTCTCCTTCATTCCGCTGCATGCATCCGCCGCGCCAGGCGGGCCGGATGGGATGGCAGCTCCTCGATTACTTGTTATATATCGTTCACATGCTGATTATATTCGTTATTCCTGAGTGAGCGTGTCGTCGCCGGGATCGGTGGAAGTCTGTTCTTCCGGCGTCTGATCTTCCTCATGGCTCGAGCCGTTCGGCTCGGTTGGTTCTGTAGCTGGGTGATTCCCTTCCGTAGCGCCGTGCGTTCCGTTATCCGGATCGCCGCCGCCTTCCGGAACGGGATTTGTCGTGGCGGGCTCCCCCTTATCCCGAATCTCGACAGTTACCGTGAGCGGAGTCTGTTCCGCTCGTCTTACGAAGCGGGGCAGATTCACCTGAACGTTGATCGTATGCGTGCCGGCCGGCAAATCATTCACGTTCGCGATAAGCTGAACATCGCCGGCGGTCATGTCATCGATCAGGTTCGGCGCACCGACGACGGCGACATCGAGCTTGCGGGTAGCCGGTTCCACAATGGATGTCTCCAGTCGGTCATTCTCCCCGGTGAGCGTAATCGGAACACCGGTAATCACCTTTTGCTTCACGGCGGATACGACGACATCCACCGTGATCTCACTCGGTTCTATTTTCTCAATGTTCGGCGGCGGCGTCAATGTTACGTTCAGCTTATATTGTCCGGCCTGGTCGATTTGCTTCAGATTCACTTGAACCCCGTCGAAAAATTCAATCTTGTTCAATACTTCCTGAGGACCATACAGCGTAATCTGGTTGACGCTCGGCACCAGCGAAGAGACGGCCAGCCCGTTCGGAAGCTGTCCGACCAGATCCAATTGAAGCGGAACAGTCTTGAACGGCTTCGTGATCGGAACTTCAATCTCGACGACCGAAGGGGTGATGACCGCATCCTCGATTTCTTGCCCGCGGTCATTATAGGCCGTTAGCTTCACGCGCTTGGCGATGACCGACTCGTTGGCCCCCTCGATATTGACGGCGGCGGAGACAGCGGCCACCTCCGTCATCCGCGACGCCGGCAGCGTCACATGAACCCGGTTCGACGGGGATATAATCGGCGTCCCCGGCTTATATCCTTGGGCGGCCGCTCCCTCGGTGCGAACCTGAATCTCGAACTCCTTCGTCTGCACATCCTCCAGCTCGACCGTGACGCCCGACGGCTCCATCGCCTGAAGCTCGATGCCCGGAGGGAAATCATGCTGGAGCTGAACGACGTGCTTGCCCGGTCCATAGCCCGTCAAATCCAGAATCACCTTATAGTTTTCCGGCAGCGCAGCAGCGATCGTCGTTCGCTTCCCGCGCACTTGAATCCGCACCGAATCCGGCGCAATCGACTTGATTACATGCTGCTTCGTATCCAGGCCGACGGTACGCACCTGGACATTGTCAATCCATCGCGTCTCCATAAGCGGAGGAACCGAGACACTTGCCGGATCATCCTTATGTACGACGATGAACAGCAGCACCCCGATGAGGAGCGCGATAATCTTGGCGGATGTGTTGTTCATTAACCATTTATCCATGATGCTCACCTTTTCGTTTCCAGAACAAGCGGCGTTCCTTTTTGGCAGGCGGCTTCAATTCCTCGAACAGCTTCGAGATGAGCGACTCTTCCTTGATGTCCCGGACCACTTGCCCGTTCATCGCCAGAGAGACCTGCCCCGTCTCCTCCGAAACGATCACGGAGATGGCATCGCTCACCTCGCTGATTCCGATCGCCGCGCGGTGTCTCGTCCCGAGCTCTTTGCTGATGAACGGATTTTCCGATAATGGCAAATAACAGGCGGCTGCCGCGATCTGGGTGCCGCGCACGATGACCGAGCCGTCATGCAGCGGCGTATTCGGAACGAAAATATTAATCAGCAGTTCGGAGCTAAGCCTCGATTCCATGGCAATGCCCGACTCGGTATATTCATTGAGCCCCGTTGTGCGCTCAAAGACGATGAGCGCCCCGATCTTCCGCCGGGACATATAATTCACGGCCTTAATCAGTTCCCCGATGATGCGAGCCGTTTCGTCCTCGTCGACGGCGGTGCGGCGCCCCAATATTTTCCCTCGGCCCAACTGCTCCAGCGCGCGCCGCATCTCCGGCTGGAAAATGATGACCAGCGCCAGCACCCCGAAGGTGAACATCTGATTCATTAACCATTTCAGCGTATATAGATTAAACCATGTACTGACCGCCCAGATGATGACGAGGACAAAAATCCCCTTCAACAACTGGATGGCGCGAGTGCCACGGATAAGGACAAGCAACTGGTATATAATATAGCTTACGACCAAAATATCAATAACATCCTTGAGCATGTTCGGCCACGTCATGTCCGTAAAATAATTCATGCTGGTACCCCCAACATTCCCTGATAAAATCATTCATCTACAGCGTTCTCTCATGAACTTAACTATATACTTTTCTCCGCCATGACGCAAAACTCCTGTCTGAACCAAAAAACTCTCCTACAGACATCGCAGGAGAGCTTGATATCGGTCTAGAGGCCGGGCGTTCCCCATCAAGGGGTATCCGGCCTTGTACCGAACAAACTAGTAATTTGGTACCATATCCAGCTGATGGCTTCGTCGATCTGGTGAACCGAGCCCGAAATATTGGCGGTGGATGCCTGGAACAGCTTCCCGTCGATGACGGTGACGTCTCCCTTCACCTTGCCGTACACTTCGGCTGCGCCATTGCGAATCGTCAGATCCCCGGCAACTTCCTTGTCTGGAGGCACAATAACGACGTTGTTCTCAATGACAACGCCATTCAAATTCGAGCCTTTCACGACGAGCTGTTTATCTGAATTCCACATACTGAGCCAACTGGTCATCATCACCAAAACAAAGACGGCCGCCACCGTAATTGCAGGATGCCGCTTCACCCATACCGAAAAGGCGCTGCGCTGCTTCGGCTTCGGAATGATACTCATTATGCGGTCGGTGAGATCCTCGGATACGGGCTGCAAACGATGATTGAACCCGTACAGCAGACGGTCCGTCTGCTCCAACTCACGGAATCGCTCATGGCAAGCCGGGCACCCAAGCATATGCATTTTCAGTTCCACCGCACATTCTCGGTCCAAATCGTCATCCAGAAGATCATGCATCAATGAGACGGCTTGTTTGCAATCCATTTGAGCCAGTCCTTTCTTGAAGTCTCATAAAATAACCCGCAAATGCGAAATTCTCTATCCGGCCGGAAGAGAAGTCGGACATTTGCCGGTCTCCTATACGTTACGCTGCAGCAAGCGAATAGTTTCAAACAAATAACTTGTTATTAATTCCTATAATTTCCGTTCCAGCTTTTTGCGCAAAAATTCCCTGCCCCGGTGCACGCGCGTTTTGATTGTCGTGACCGGCATATCCAGCACATCGCTGATTTCCTGCAGGGACATATCCTGCAAATACCGGAGCACCATGACCGATTTATATTTGGACGGCAGGCTATTAATCGCTTCCTGCACCATCCGCTGCGTCTCGCTGACAATCAAATACGATTCCGGCGTCCGGTCGTCGCTTGGAATCATCGCATATCTGTCCACGCCCTCTTGCTCCGTCATCTCGGCGTCGAGAGAATAGTTCGGCTTCCGCTTGCGGAGCCGATCGATGCACAAGTTTGTCCCGATGCGGTAGATCCACGTGGAGAACTTCTGATTCTCGTCATAGCGGTCCAGATTGCGGTATACGCGCAAAAAGGTATCCTGCACCACGTCCTCCGCCTCATGCCGATTATTCAGCATGCGGTAGGCCAGGTGATAGATCTTATCTTTATATAACTCGACAATCTCGGCGAAAGCCCGTGTGTCACCTTTGCGGGCCAATCTCGCGAGCCGTTTCTCCAATGTATTCACGGTCTCCCTCCATCCTCACTGCCCGTTAATGCCGATGTCTACAATCATTGCGGTACAATGACAATGCCGGACATCGCAAGCAGGAATCCGAACCTATGGAGCACCGTCCCCTGTACTCTGTCCATCCGTCCACTTATCACGCTGCACGACGGCCGTCGAATCTATGCGTGGCTCACAGGCATTATACCCACTTCCACGCTTCAAGGCCCGTCTCCCCGGCACACGATTCCTTTCTGTCTCGTTGAACCTGTCCTGCGTCTACACAGGAAAAGTCGAGTCTTGAATATTCAAGACTCGACTGCATCGTCGCTTGCTTCCTATGCTGGTCGAATCGACGAATCCTATATACGGTGATTCCTACTTGTCAGCCATCAACCTGTATTCCGAAGTCCCGCCGCAATGCCATTGATGGTCAATAGCACCTCACGCAGCAGAATCGGATTGTCATTGCCCGCTTCACGCAGTTCACGCAATTCGGATACGAGACCAACCTGCATATAGCTGAGCGGATCCACATACGGATTGCGGAGCCGGATCGATTCCTGAATGACCGGGACATTGTCGAGAATTTCCTGCTGCCCCGTAATCTTGAGAATCAAATCCGACGTTAACTTATACTCTTCTTCAATCAGGCGGAAGATGCGTTCCCGCACGGCGTCATCCTTCACCATGCCGGAATACTCCTTGGCGATGACCAAGTCGGCCTTGGCCAAGGCCATCTGCAGGCTGTCGATCATCGACCGGAAGAAGGAATAATGGCGGTACATGTCGCGCATCACGGCCAGATTCTCTTCCTTGCCCTGATAGAAGCTCTGCAGACCTGTTCCTGCCGCATACCACGCCGGCAGCAGATATCGGCTCTGCGTCCACGCAAACACCCATGGTATGGCACGCAAATCCTCAAACCGGTCGCTGTTCTTCCGCTTCGAAGGCCGGGAGCCGATGTTCAGCTCGCCGACTTCAGGCAGCGGCGTCGATTCTTTGAAGTAAGTCAGGAAATCCGGATCCCGGAAAATCAAATCCTGATATTTCTTCAACGACGTCTGGGAAATGCTCTCCATCAGCTCTTTCCACTTGGATTCGTACAAATCCGTATGGTCTGTCCGTGCCAGCATAGCGGCTTGAATGAGCGCAGAGGTCGCTTGCTCCAGACTGCGGTAAGCAATGCCCTGCATCGCATAACGGGAGGACAGAACCTCGCCCTGCTCCGTAATCTTGATGCCGCCCCCGATCGTGTGCGGCGGCTGGGCAAGAATGCTCCGGTTCAGCGGCATTCCCCCGCGGCCGAGCGCTCCGCCCCGTCCATGGAAGAACTTAATTTTAACATTATAGTTTTGAGCCATTGCTGTCAATTCCTTCAGCGCCATCCGCAGCTCCCAGTTGGCGGTAAATACGCCTCCGTCCTTGTTGCTGTCGGAGTACCCCAGCATAATCTCCTGGACCTCGTTCATCGCGGTGACGGCGCTCCGGTAAATCGGAAGGTCGAACAACCGCTTCATGATGCCTGGCGCTGCATGGAGGTCGTCAATCGTCTCGAACAGCGGAACGGCTTGAAGCGTGCAGTGAACCTTGCCGTTCGCTTCCTGACGGAATAAGCCGACTTCCTTGGCAAGCAGCATCACCTCCAGCACATCGCTGGCCGCTTCCGCCATGCTGATCAAATAGCTGGTGATGCATTTCTCGCCGAACTCCTTCTGGGCGCGCTGAATCGTACGGTAGACGTCCAGACACTCCCGGGTCGACTCGCTGTACTCTATATAAGACGACACCAATGGTCTTGGGTCCTGCAAAAGTTTATGAAGCAAATCGATTTTTTCTTCCTCGCTGAGCGCGCCGTAATTATCGACAATCTTCATGTTGGCCAAAATCTCGGTCATGGCGCTCTCATGCTCTTTGCTGTGCTGGCGAATATCCAGCGCGGCCATATAGAAGCCGAACAATTCGACTTGGCGAATCAGCTTCGTGACAAGCGTATCGGCTACATAATCCGCATAGTGATGGCGAAGACTGCGATCAATGATGCGCAGATCCTCTACGAATTCTACAGGATCGCGGTAACGCGCAGAAGTGTCTCGCGTAGACTCGTCCATCATATTGTTCAATCGCTCGAACATATAGATTAACTTGATGCGATACGGTTCTTTTTCATTATTCCAAACTTCGGCCCGCTTCAACGGGACATTCTCGCGATCGGCCGCAATCGACTGCAGCAGTTCATCGGATACTTGTACAATGCTGGTGCTGAAGCTCAGACTGCGGAACAATTCCTTCAGCCGTTCTTCGTATTTCCGAATCGCAAGCTTGCGGTGCATTTGCAGCGTCTGCCACGTTACTTCAGCAGTGACGGACGGATTGCCGTCCCGGTCTCCACCGATCCAGGAACCGAACCGAAGATAAGTCGGCACATGCCAGCTCTGCGTCGGATAATATTTATCAAGGCAACGTTCCAGCTCCTGATATACCTCAGGCAGAACATCGAATAACGTCTCATTGAAGTAATACAGTCCATTGCGGACTTCATCCAATACCGTCGGCTTCCGATCCCGGAGTTCATCCGTCTGCCACAGCGTAATGACTTCGTTCAACAGCTTGTCGCGCAGCTGCTCCCGCTCCCGGTACGTCAGCGTCGGATTATCAAGCAGCATCATGTCTTCCGCAATCCGCTTATGAATGTCGAGAATCGCGCGGCGCATGGCCTCGGTTGGATGGGCGGTCATGACAAGCTCCAGCGAGATGCTGTCCAGAATCTCGCGCAATTCCTCTTCCGAGCAATTGCGTTCCTTTAATTCCAGAATGACGCTCTCGATCGAGCCCGGCTGGACCGTCTCCCCGGCGGAACGTTCATAATCGCGCTTGCGCCGGATGCGGTGATTCTGTTCCGCGATATTCACCAACTGAAAATAAATCGCAAAAGCACGTATCACTTGATGCCGGATATCTGGGTTCAACGTATTGATCAGTTGTTTGAACTCTTCGTATAATTCTGGCAGAAATACAGCTCGCAACGATTTGCTTATTTCCCGAATCTTCTCCACAATGTCAAGCAGCTCGTTCCCGCCCTGATGGACAAGCACTTCACCGAGGATATTACCCAGAAAACGAACGTCCCTCCGCAACAAGTTGTTGGAGTTCGCTTTGCTCCCGGTTAACGTAAGGTCTGTCATTCGTCTCCCCCTATCTCTCCAATCCTGTTCCAACGGATTTTGGCTTTCCTAACATCATACTACAAAATAACTCGAAAATCTTTACTTTATTATGAAAAAATCGGACGTTACCTATGCGCATCCTCTCATTAGTTCGGAAGTTCGCATTTGGAAATAAAAAAAGGACCTCTCATCGAAGGTCCGTTCGGTGCGAAATATGTATGGCATGTAATATTAGTGGAGCGGGTGATGGGAATCGAACCCACGCTACCAGCTTGGAAGGCTGGAGTTCTACCATTGAACTACACCCGCAAAGAAATGGTCGGGACGACACGATTTGAACATGCGACCCCCTGGTCCCAAACCAGGTGCTCTACCAAGCTGAGCTACGTCCCGATGCGTATCCATTTGTTAAAGTGGCGCGCCCTGAGAGATTCGAACTCCCGACCTTTTGATTCGTAGTCAAACGCTCTATCCGGCTGAGCTAAGGGCGCATATTCTGGAGCGGACAACGGGATTCGAACCCGCGACCCTCGCCTTGGCAAGGCGATACTCTACCACTGAGCTATGTCCGCATTATTTTACAACATTAATTATTATACCACAACTTGCGTTGAATTTCAACAAGTGTTGAACGTCCGCTTCCGGCATCAAGAAGATAATGGAGCGGGTGATGGGAATACTCAACATGCTCCGATTCGGACTGCCTGCGGCAGGCCTGGCGGTTCATGTTGACGCGCGTCCTGATTCAGCACTGCTTCGATGCCTGCACGGACGGTCGAACCCTAGGGTTCGCTTCCCGCAGAATGCAGATGATGGAGCGGGTGATGGGAATCGAACCCACGCTACCAGCTTGGAAGGCTGGAGTTCTACCATTGAACTACACCCGCAAAGAAATGGTCGGGACGACACGATTTGAACATGCGACCCCCTGGTCCCAAACCAGGTGCTCTACCAAGCTGAGCTACGTCCCGATGCGTATCCATTTGTTAAAGTGGCGCGCCCTGAGAGATTCGAACTCCCGACCTTTTGATTCGTAGTCAAACGCTCTATCCGGCTGAGCTAAGGGCGCATTTATTCTGGAGCGGACAACGGGATTCGAACCCGCGACCCTCGCCTTGGCAAGGCGATACTCTACCACTGAGCTATGTCCGCATCTTGTCTCTCCATCAAGTTTTATCAGAAGCGACAAGTAATAATATATCATAAAACAATTATAATTGCAACATGAAATTTATAATTTTTTGTTTAGTGATACATTCTGCAAATATCGGCCCGCTCCTGCTCTGTAACATGCGGACAGGTCGTGCAATGAACCCCTTGGTCGCTTCGGAACTTAAGGCAGCAGACTTCGCGAATCCTCAACGTATTGCCCTTCTGTGCAGGATGCGGGATAACCGTGTAGCTGAATGCCAACGGATTGGCCCCGTATTGGCCGTATAAGGCGCCTGCTGCCTCGCGCAATACCCAGTTCCTATCTTCCTGCAAAAGCCGCTCCTGCGTCGTTGTCTGCGCCTCTGCAGCCCAAAGATCGTAATAATACTCAAGCACGTTCGCAACATTGGCCCAGAGCACTTTTATTGGAATGCCGCATACCTGGTTCATCAGGTGAAATAATCGGTTAAAATGTTCCTTGAACAAAAGCTGTATCTGCCGATCCCGCGCAAGCTGTCTGCCTTTCCCCATATCGGGCTCAAGCTCTGGCTCTCCTACGATATGGATATCTCCAGATGCGTCGAGTATAAGGGCAAAGGACCATTTGGCCGGATCAAGCAATCGTCCCAACCTGGAAAAAGCATGCATTGCTCCCCCGGCGAGAGGATGCGCATACCGCTTTATAAAGAGCGAAGCAGCCACCTTGTCGTCCGAACAGCGGTACAGGCGCTTCGCCTCCGGCAGCAGACGGCGGATTCCTGCTTCGGTGAGCAGCTCCTCCTTCGATAAAGCGAGTCGTCCAGAGTCAGCCGCACGCTCCCAGTCAGGGAGAGGGCGAATACGGAACGTATCCCAGCATGGCCGCAGTTCTCGAGACATCCATTCCCCTCCTGACATTCCATCTTGATCGGTTTTTCTCCTTTAAACAGCAATAAACCCTTGCCCGACAAGGGCTCCATGATTCGGGTGAGCGTGGAGGAGCTTGAACCTCCACGGTTGCCCGGAAAATCCTAGGTCAGGCGGACTTTCCTTGTGTTTTCTTAAAGTTCTGATCTACATTATTTTTCCACATATTAACAAAAAAAGGTTTTGTTTTAGCCTGTTTCCCTCTGTTCTTAGAAACATGTTAGGGTTTCGTTAGCTTTCTTTATGACATCAAAAACATGTTTTTTTAATTATAATGTCACGTCTAAAAATTATGCAATGCAAAGATTGCGGGATGTTTCCCCTGCTTACTTACTAATGTGGATGACAGTGCAGATAAAATTTTACAAGAAAGGTACGTGGGTACACAGTAAAATAATTTGAAGCAGAGCAATTTAAAAAGAGCCGTGGGATTCTTTCCTCAACGGCTCGTTATTATTTCACATTTTCTTCATCAGCGACTGACTTATTATACGATGTTTTTTACAGTAACTCTGTATGCCGCAACTTCGTTGTCGTTTTTATCATAGAACCTGATAATAGTAGTCCCTGTCCCACGGGCATCAATATAGCCCATTGTGACTATTGCGACCCTAGGGTTTTCGTTTTTGTGATACGAATAATTTTTATTCACTTTATAACTTTGTCCAATACCTAAAGTTATATTCTGAATCTTAGCAGCCATCGTATATGTAGATTGCGGGGTAGTTGTTGCTGTTGGTGCTGCATGAATAGATGTACCTAATACAGTCATTAAACTAATCGACAACAAACCGATTTTAAACAACTTATTCACGCCAAGTCCTCCCCTATTTTGAGATTTCGTATTATCTTGTAATGGTGACCTTACCATCTCTGTCTCTGCCACTCTGCGAATGTGACGTTTAGTTTTTCTTCCGACTTTTTTTCTCTAAAGCTTTTTATAACAGGCTATTTACGTCGCCTCATTGGCTAGGCAAGCTAACCAAAATCATAGATGCGCTCAAAATAATCCAGTCAATCCCGATTAATTTGGCCCAAATATCACCTCCTTGAAATATCTATATTCTGTATGTAATTATAAATACCACCGAATTCATGCAACTATATTCATGAATGTATAAGGTGTAGTTAATCAAAAAAGAACTGACTTTTACCTGAATCCGTGAAATGAAATCATAGAAAAGTTAGAAAATGAGCCGCCGGTAAAGTAAAATAAGGAAAAAGGGAAGAATTCCCGTATTTCTTTAACTCACCCCGGAGGTGCCATTGATGAAACCCGTACGTTTTCAACTGGATCAGTCCGTGGAGATGCTGACCGCTCATTCCGGTCTTGCCCTCATTGGCTTGCTCCTTTCCCATACCCAGATTGCCAAGCGCTTGACTCGTTCCTCGCTTCCCGGTGTACATCAACCCACGGTCACTCACCCGGATGTGGTCTACGCGTACCTGGGGCTACTTTGTCAAGGGAAAAGTGACTTTG
>NZ_LDIG01000282.1 GCF_015845845.1 Paenibacillus dendritiformis | reverse complement strand
AGCGTAATTGACAATGCTCCCGAGGTAGACAGGGTCAGTTCTTGTTCGGACATGTCCACGCCGCTTCCTTGCGCATGTCTCCATACTTTCACGTCCGGCTCTCCTTGCGCGTGGCGATGCTGCCGCGAGTCCATGACATAGGCTTCCTGTTCCCGGCTCGTCGGCAAGTAAAGCTCCACCCGCTCCCCAACTTCCGGCATATCATACCAGCCACTATGTTCTTCCGCTGCATAGCGGGTGGCCACCGGGAACCAGCATGCTTTCGCCGGGTCCTGTTTGGGGTCGATATCCAGTTGGAGTTGCACCATGTCTTGATGTACCTGTAACACGCTGCCCGTCAGCGCAATCCCCGCAGCTTGATCGTTTTCATAACGGGCAAGACGAATATCCTGTTCAGCCTGGAGATCATAACGAGTACGCAGCAGGCCGTCCTCCAGCCGTGTCACGGCCCGAACGACGACGAGTTCCTTGCCTAATCCGATCGGTAACGCAATGATATCTCCCAGCGCATAGTATTGCAGGCTTTCGATCACGTAGGTCACATATGAGCCTGCCCGTTGTCCCGGCTTCCCCGCCTCCAGATCATGGAACGTTCTCCGTACCTGGTAACTTGCATCCCGTTCCATCTTGTACCGTTTGCCTTCCGGTAGCCCGAAGAACACTTTGGGCGACGCTGCCGTTACCTCCGGCACCAGCACGGACCCAAAGCGAGAGGCAAGGCGCTTTAAAAACGCCCAATCCGTCTCCTCATATTGTAAAACAAAAGTGCCCAGTTCGGCATCATTCGTTACGGTATCAATGGCATCTCCATACTTGTATTTCCGAATCATCGTGGTGACCAGATCCGCGTAGGTACGATGAATATCCTGATAGGAACGCTTCTTTATCTGGATATCCATCTGATACGAATGCGATGCGGCTTCCAGCTCGAACGTATACACGCCCCGAATGCAATGCACGGATAGTCGCGTAACGATGCCGTGGAACAATCGTCTCCGTGATTGTCCCTGCTCATCCAATTGACGGATCACGATCGGTTCCTCTTCCATGTTCTGTCCAATGCATGTGGCTCCCTGTTCTTCCGACAGCATGCCGCTTACCGTTACATAGGCGTGATCGTTGATGGTCCTTGTAATTTGAAGCTTCTCTATATGCTGAGGCTGAAAGGAACCGTAGAAACGCAGACTTTCATACCCGATTCCGTTATGTAATGCACTCAATTGAGTTCATGTCTCCTTCCCGCTCCTTAATCCAACTCCTGCCCGTCATTTTCGATTTGGATATGACCACAATATAGGCACTGCAGGGTGCAGTTCTGCGTCAAGGCAGGCTGCCCCTCGATCTTCACATCACTTTTCCCGTTCAGCCATGGCATCGTCAGCACCGGAACACACGGAGCCTTCTTCACGCCATAGATGTCTACCATCTCACTGGCCTGTACGGCTGGATTGAGCAGGCTGGAGCAATTCCCAAAAGACTCAATGTTCACCCCCGGCACGTAATCTCCAATATTCAATTGTGCTTTGTTTTTTATGTAGACGCCATGGCTAAATGGCCTTTTCAAACGGGTAGGCTGCGTACCATAACTACAGCTTACGATCGCTCCTGCCACGACATAGCTTTTTTTCGCGCCGCTTCCCGGTCTTACCTGCGTATTTTCCACCTTACTCTATCCTCCTTCATGCCTCCATCTCGACTCTTTGTACTCGAATGCCTGTAAAGAATCGCCGCAGCAAGCTTTCCGCCACAGCCAAATGGATATAGATATGAGGTTCGATAAGCCCCTTAATCCGAAAAACAGGCGACTCCACCTCCCCCCGTCTCAGTACCAAACGCTTTAATGTCTGATTGGGGTACCATTCCGTCTGTGCGGACAAACAGTCCTCCAACGGCGGACGAAGCAACCAGTATACATCCTGTCTGGCCTGCTGGAAATCGGTCAGGATGGCCGCTCTCCATTCCAGTCCCGGCATATATTTCTCCAATAATGCTTTCATCCGATCCGACACCAGCGGCAGAGGAAATTCCAAAAAATCCGGGTACACCGTGTGTGAATCGGAATGTACAGCTAGAAAAAGAGAAGCCTCCTGTTGTTTCTGTCCCTGGGTCTCCGTCAGGATATCTCTTACTTGCAAAGGAGACATCGCAGCAGGCTCCACCCGATTCTTTACCCGCTCGTCTACCATCAGTCGAAAATATCTCAATGCAGCCACTCCCTTTTACTAACGGCATCCCTTACCTGTGCAGGCTCAGAAGACGGCTCTCCATCTGGAAGCGAAGTCTCCATAGCTGCCCAGTCCAATCCAACGGCTTCTCTACGCTGTGCATCCGTAAAAATGACTCCTTGTACATTGGCTCCCGTAAAATCAGCCCCGCTCAAACAAGCACCTTCAAAAGATGCACCGGATACATCTGCTCCGGCAAAGCAGGCATCCGTTAGATTCGCTCCGTTCAAAGTCGCTCGATGCAGTAACGCGTTTTGAAATACGGCTCCGCGCAGCTGTGCATCTTTAAAACGGGCCTCCTGCAAGCTCGCCCCTGTGAAATCCACGCCAACAAAACCCAGTGGCTCCCAATCTAAAGAAGCGCCTGGTCCGTATCCGGCGTTACCCATAACAGCATCGAATATCGCCCCTTTCATCGAGCATCCGCTAAAATCGGCTCCATAAAGCAAGCTGTAGGTCAAGTCGATTCCATTCAACTGGCTTTCCTGCCATACCGTTCCTACTAAAACACAGCCATGCAAGCGACTGCGCTCCATCTCAATCTGCCGAAAAGCCGTATAGCGAAAATCCAGCAGGCTGTAATCTCCATCTGACAGTTGAACTTGGGTCAACGCTTGATAGCTGTACGCATATTCTTCTTTTTCCTCCAGCCATGACCGAATCTCACTTGCCTCCATGGCTCTGCGATCCTCGCGATACACCGATACGCTGTGATCCATGTATTCTCCCACACGAATCTCGAACATCTCTTCCCGCTCCAGCTCTTGAAACTCCGGCAAGCACACGGCCTGTTTCATCGCTAGGCGCATCATATTTACAATAAGTGCATGAACATGTTCTGCCGCCTCCAGCATGGCATGCTCCCATTCAAGCTCTGATAGGGACACATACTGCTTCTCTGCCTCCCTTCGCAATTGCTGCTGCAAATCGGCCCAATAGGCATAGGACCAGCCTGTATCCCATTCAAATCGGATCGGCTCAGGATCAAGCATCCATAGAGCATCCGAAGCCTCTACAAGATAAGCAGGTCGCTCCTCCAGCCATGTGGTACGCAGCATGGAGTATGTGATATAACCGATCTTTCCTTTTCTTCCTTGAATCTGCTCGTGCCGAATATCCCGGCAATACCCCCGAAAATCTTCGACACAGGCCTTTATCCGTTGCTCTTGTACCGCCTTGAACTTC
>NZ_LDIG01000281.1 GCF_015845845.1 Paenibacillus dendritiformis | reverse complement strand
AAAAAAGCCGCACACCCGGTAAAATGTTTGTACGCCTACAAACTCAACCGAAGAAAGGTGGCGACTCCATGAAAAAGTCTACCACGATCCTGTCCATCCTTCAATCCGTTTTGCCTGCAGAAGAAATCGATTCTGCAATCGAACTCGCCGGCTATAAAGACAAGGCCCGCAAGTTTACCGTCCATCATTTGCTACAATATTGGGCGATGGCTGCCTCTGAACAATGGGATAGCTACCGTTCAGGTGTGGTTCATGCAGCAGCCAGCGGCTTGCTTCCTGTCCATTATTCCAGTTTTTCCGGAAAGGCAGCTGAGGTTCCCTTTGCTGTATTCAAGGAGCTCCTACACCGGCTCATCCAAACCTGTAATCGTCAAACGACCCGAAAGCTGGCCTTTCCTAAAGAATTGCTTTTGATTGACTCGACGACCGTAACGGTAGGAAAAACTCGCTTGCCCTGGGCCCCTTACCATGGTGAGCGTTCGGGCATTAAGCTACATGTTTCTTTGCAAGCCCAATGCGACTCCCCTCTAAACGTGGTCGAAACGGTTGGTTCGAAACATGATGGTCCGCTCTGTGAAAGCTTAACCCATTTGGATTACATTATGGTTATGGACCGGGCTTACGGGAAGCTCGAACGATTAGATCGTTTCAAAGAAGAAGGTCAATCCTTTGTCGTTCGACTGCGTGATAACGTTCATCTTGAAAAACCACGTGCTCTACGCCGGCAAAAAGAGCCTAACAGCCCGGTCATCCGGGACATTACGTGCCAACTTGGAACAGAGCAATGTCGATCCAAGAAGCGGCATCGCGTCGTTACCTTCCAAGATTTCGATGGCCGAGAACTCCGCGTCGTTACCGATCTCATGCAAGTGACCCCAGAAGAAATCGCACAGATGTATAAAGCCCGGTGGCAAATCGAGGTTTTCTTTCGCTGGATCAAGCAGCACTTGAATATCCCTACTTTGTTCGGGACAACTGAAAATGCCGTGTACGGGCAGCTGTTTGTAGCTCTCATCGTTTACGTGTTACTCAAATGGTTATTTGATACCACTCAAGGGGTCGTATCTAGGCATCAAAAGCTGTCCTTTATTCACTTTGCACGTCTATTTAGGCTAAATTCCCTTCCTCCCGAATGGCTCGTTAAGATGCAGAGGATAAGAGAAAAATTCAGCCCTGCCGGGCTTGTTTGAGTTACACAATTTGGTTAATCAACATGTCTGATCCCGCAGGATTTTACGGACATCCGTGTTGGACGATGCATCGATAACGGTCCAATGGAATCTTTCTGGGGAACTCTAAAATGCCTTCATGCCAACTTAGCTATCAGCCCACGATAAAAACCGTGGGCTTTCTTGCTCAGAAAAAAATCTGTAAAAAAATCTCTCTTCTGGCCGATACATACTTAAGATGGGTATTGTTAAATATATCCTCCCAATTTTGTTTTCTGAAGTCATATTTCTAAGAAGAAGGGACTACTCTTATGAATTACATGGACGAGCAGATCCTTAGCATCAAAAACAAGCTTCATCATTATGCTGCATCTAATAACAATAACGAAAATACGATCCTATCTCAGACGACTGTCAACGATCACGATCAAACGATAACGGAACAAAAATCGGCGTTATGGCTGGGCGATGACCTCATTCCATTGGAAATGAGAGTGATTATGGACGGGCAATTAGAGGTAAGCGTCCCGAAATTGTTCAAGCTCATGCCGCTGGCGCAGGCCAAGTTTAAATACCCTTCAGAGCATCGGCCGGAGGTCATTTATACTTCGGAGGATGGGACGGTGAATATCACCTTTAATCGAACGGAAACCCCTTTGGCGGTCGAGGAGCTTCCTGAGTTTGTCGAGCAGATGGCAGATGTTCTGCGGTCTGTACAACCGATCCGCAACTGGATGGGGACTCAAGTGGTGGTGAATCGTTCCGGTCTATCCATCGGGCTCATCCGTTTTATCGCTGCGGGCGTGGATACGAATTTGTACAATGAAATACTGCTTTTTGTCCATACAGGGCAAGTGATGATGGGGACGTTTAACTGTATGGAGTCGGACATGAAGGCATGGCTGCCTGTAGCGGAAAATACGGTCCAATCGCTTCATCCGGTGCCATCGCCCTTGCATTCTACGTGGAAGAAAGGAGCGGGTTCGCTATGAGCCTGGGCTACGATAATATCTTGATCCATCCCTATAAGCTGGTCGAACTGGAGCAGCTTACCCTCATGAAGAAGATTAACGAGCATACCCGGCTGTATTTTACCGGAATTATCCCGGAAGAGATGCGGGACAGCTATGTGGAAGAGACGGAGAAGAACACGGTCATTGAGGTGAGTCTGCGGGATGAATCGGGCGACAGCAAGCCGCTATTCAGCGGGATCGCGCTTTCGGTCGAAGTACAGGTCGTTCGGGGCGTGTACTATCTCAGGGTCGAGGCCATTTCTCATACCTACCGGATGGATATCCAGCAGCGCACCCGTTCTTTTCAATATACCAAAATGACGATTCCCCAGATGCTGGAGATCATTGGCGCGGATTATGAAGGGCTGGACGTCATTGATGGAGCGACAGCCGGAGAGCCTATCGGGCGGATGGCTATCCAGTACCAGGAGACGGACTGGGCTTTTTTACGACGCATGGCTTCCCGATATCATACAAGTCTGATGCCTGTGGCCCGTTTTGACAGTCCCAAATTTTATTTTGGCATTGAGGACAGCCCGGCACAGGCGGTGCTGGATCATACCCGTTATACCGTGCGCAAGCAAATGCTGCCTTTCCGTTATTTTCAGCAGAACGAGCAGGCAAAGGTGGACGAAAATGATTTTATTGTGTATGAGGTAGAGACGGACGAGGTGCTGGATTTGGGGGCCCGGTTGGCTTTTCAGGGACACAGTTTGTTTGTCATTCAGGCCTATTCGGAGATGAGGCAGGGGCTGCTGCGGCATCAATATGTGCTTACCTCGTACAAAGGCTTGCGGCAGAAATGCTACTATCAGGAAAAACTGGCGGGTGCTTCGTTAGGCGGGGTGGTCGTGGACGTGCGTCAGGATCAGGTGCGTATCCATCTGGATTGCGACGAGAAGCAGGAGGTCGATCAGGCGCATTGGTTTCCTTATTCAGCGGTGTATAGCGGCGGGGGACATACAGGCTGGTACGTGATGCCGGAAATAGGGGATCCGGTTTATTTGTATTTTCCAGGCAGCCGTGAAGAGGATGGGGTTGCGGGAAGTGCGGTTCGACGGGCGGGCAGAGAGCGCGGACACAACAAGTTTTCCAATCCGCAGATGAAAATCTGGCGAACGCCTCATGGAAAAGAAATTCGTCTGGGACCGGATGAACTGGTTGTGTCGGGGAAGGATGGCGCTATTTTTATCAAGCTGGACGATAGCGAAGGCATTCATATTGTGAGCAATAAGCAGGTGAATATATCGGCGGGCGGCAACCTGAGCTTGTCCGCCGGGAAAAAGATGAGTTTGTCCGCAGGCAGCGAGCTGCGTATGGAGTG
>NZ_LDIG01000280.1 GCF_015845845.1 Paenibacillus dendritiformis | reverse complement strand
TCTGCATGCGAGCGCTATGCGCTGCTGTAGAACCAAGCGATTGTTCAACGGTATGGAATCGAAAGAGACTGCTGTAGCGCTGTTTGGGGCCGACAAATTCATACATCCATACAAATCCGGCTTCGCAGTGTTTACAGAACATGCGAATGGAGGGCACGTGCAGATAGGTTTTTTTCTCGAACACGGGAAGATGTCGGACGATCCGTATGCCATTGCTTCCTTTGCGGATGACATTTTGATCCGACCCACAGCACGGACAGCATTGCTTTTCGCTGACGGGGAAAGCTTCTATGTGAAGTTCATCGGCATCGATGGACAGGATTTGGCGGATTTTTAGCTCTGGTATGTCGAGTAATTCATTGATATACTGGTTTTGCATCTGTCTATTCCTTTTTTGTTGTTCGGTGAGACTTACAACATTACAGGATTAGCAGATGTTTTTCCATTTTCAGCCTGAGATTATTTCGTCAAGCACTGATTACGGTTTTGAGCCGGAAAAATAACTCACTTTTTTTCGGGTGATAATAATGGTTGTCGATATAGTTTGCCATATAAGGAAGGTCGAGAGTATATAAATAGGTTAAATCAATTACCTACATATGATGAAACCGAAGATTTTTAAGAGCCGTGGGATTCCTTCCTCAACGGCTCTTTGCCGATCACCAGCGAACCGGCTTGGCAACAGTATACCAAATAAAACCATGGAGCTAAAGTCCTTTAAGAACAAGAAAAGGGCCGTACACAGACGGCCCACTGATAAGGAGGCAAGGAACCATAATAGGTATGCCCTAATTAACTGGTCGTGATACTGGTCCAATCATTTGAAGTACTTTCTCATATTGTATTTAAGAAAAGGGGGTGGCTTGAATGAGACATCATCGGAGAAAAACAATCACTGTTGTTCTGCACCGAGGTCAAAGAGTATTGGTGGAGTGCAAAAAACGTAAAAGACATTGTTGTGAAAGACATTTTTGGTAATTACTAATTTTTGTGGAGCACCCGTCGAACCATGCTCCACCCCGTGCTACCCGTAAGAAGAAAGCCTCGGAATAATCCCGGGGCTTTTACCGTATATGTTTGATCTGCAGCAAAAAAAGGAGCCCCGCCAACACAATGCCAGCAGAGCTCCTTTCCACCGGTTCCTCCGGATTTGTATACATTTATACCAAATAAAATAGCCCTGCTGAAGAGGCAGGGCATATAATGAAGTTGCTCCATGGGTATAGACGCAGGTCTTGCCAGTGATCTTACCAGATACATGCACGAGAAATAATTACAAGCAAGATAAACAGAACCAAGATTACCCCCGTTGAAGTCCAGAGACCTCCGAGGCCACACGAACCTCCAACCCCTCCAACAACACCGCTCATAAGGCAACCTCCTCTCTTCTAGGTACTCATATGATATGAAATGAGTCGCGTTTTGACTTGGCTTGAACCCAATAAGAGAAAATTAGGCTTTGTCCCCTAACTGCTTCAATAGCCGTTCCAGAACAACGGCCACCTCTGCCCGCGTAATCGGCTCGTTCGGCGCGAAGCCGTTTCCGCGCCCGGACATAAGGCCGGCGTCCATCACACGCCGAATAGACGCCTCTGCCCAGTGCCCTATCGGCACCGCAACTCAAGACGTTGTACTGCGCGTGATTTCAGTTCCTCATAAATTATAATACGCTTGGAATCTAATGGAGTCTATTTCGTGGAAAGACGCTCATTCGGTCCCTGTCCCCACCGTCCCCAGTCGTAATAACACATAAAAATCCCTGGCATAATGCAAGTCCAAAATTGTTTGTAAGTTCCCTTAAGTAAAACTCGCTCTCTACCTTAATCGCACACTTTTGGAGGGGGTTTTTACGTTCGTTTTTCTCCACTCCAAATCATCCGTCATATCCAGATACTTTCGGCCATTGCTCCATTTTTCATCTATCTCCATTAGCAAGGCTCCAAGTAATCGTTAGGCAGAATCGCGGCGTGGAAAGTTACGAATCACACCGCACGACGCCGTACTTCCTTGTTTACACGCTCTGTCGTACGCAGACGCTTACGGTACTTCTCTGGAATCGACATTGCTGCCGTAGCATCGTCGAAACCTTGTTCCGATATAAGCATCGCTCGCGAGTGGAGGCTTGCTGCTCCCGCCTCTCCCTGGCATCGACCCCCTGGTTCCCGATGTAGAGCGGACTCACCTGTTCACGGCTCCCATTCCCGGACAACGAGGCGGCCGAAATAAGGCTCTCGCAATATATGATGGAAACATCTGGTTTTAATTCGACGGATTTCGCTATCAACTGCCTATAATTCGGTGCGATAGACCTGTGTGGAAGACTCATTGACGCCTGTTAGGCATTTTTTTATGATGTAGACAAAAAACGGGATATTTGGTGTGTTTATTCGAGCAAAGGGACGGTGATTCGGATGGAATTTATGGATGAAAAAATTCAGGTGCTCCTGAACGAAGCGGAGAAAGCGAAGGAGCCGCACGATATCCGCACGGGATCGGTACGGGTTGGAAAGCGCTACTACACGTTCGAGGAGCAACCGTTCTTCGACGGCAAGCTGACGATGTATATCCCGCAGGATTTTACGGACATCCGTATTGGACGATGCATCGATAACGGTCCAATGGAATCTTTCTGGGGAACTCTAAAATGCTTTCATACCAACTTCGCTATCAGCCCACGATAAAAACCGTGGGCTTTCTTGCTCAGAAAAAATCTGTAAAAAATCTCGTTTTGGGGGCCCGGTTGGCTTTTCAGGGACACAGTTTGTTTGTCATTCAGGCCTATACGGAGATGAGGCAGGGGCTGCTGCGGCATCAATATGTGCTGACCTCGTACAAAGGATTACGGCAGAAATGCTACTATCAGGAAAAATTGGCGGGTGCTTCGCTAGGCGGGGTGGTCGTGGACGTGCGTCAGGATCAGGTGCGTATCCATCTGGATTGCGACGAGAAGCAGGAGGTCGATCAGGCGCATTGGTTTCCTTATTCAGCGGTGTATAGCGGCGGGGGACATACAGGCTGGTACGTGATGCCGGAAATAGGGGATCCGGTTTATTTGTATTTTCCAGGCAGCCGTGAAGAGGATGGGGTTGCGGGAAGTGCGGTTCGACGGGCGGGCAGAGAGCGCGGACACAACAAGTTTTCCAATCCGCAGATGAAAATCTGGCGAACGCCTCATGGAAAAGAAATTCGTCTGGGACCGGATGAACTGGTTGTGTCGGGGAAGGATGGCGCTATTTTTATCAAGCTGGACGATAGCGAAGGCATTCATATTGTGAGCAATAAGCAGGTGAATATATCGGCGGGCGGCAACCTGAGCTTGTCCGCCGGGAAAAAGATGAGTTTGTCCGCAGGCAGCGAGCTGCGTATGGAGTG
>NZ_LDIG01000279.1 GCF_015845845.1 Paenibacillus dendritiformis | reverse complement strand
AAGTCGCTCGATGCAGTAACGCGTTTTGAAATACGGCTCCGCGCAGCTGTGCATCTTTAAAACGGGCCTCCTGCAAGCTCGCCCCTGTGAAATCCACGCCAACAAAACCCAGTGGCTCCCAATCTAAAGAAGCGCCTGGTCCGTATCCGGCGTTACCCATAACAGCATCGAATATCGCCCCTTTCATCGAGCATCCGCTAAAATCGGCTCCATAAAGCAAGCTGTAGGTCAAGTCGATTCCATTCAACTGGCTTTCCTGCCATACCGTTCCTACTAAAACACAGCCATGCAAGCGACTGCGCTCCATCTCAATCTGCCGAAAAGCCGTATAGCGAAAATCCAGCAGGCTGTAATCTCCATCTGACAGTTGAACTTGGGTCAACGCTTGATAGCTGTACGCATATTCTTCTTTTTCCTCCAGCCATGACCGAATCTCACTTGCCTCCATGGCTCTGCGATCCTCGCGATACACCGATACGCTGTGATCCATGTATTCTCCCACACGAATCTCGAACATCTCTTCCCGCTCCAGCTCTTGAAACTCCGGCAAGCACACGGCCTGTTTCATCGCTAGGCGCATCATATTTACAATAAGTGCATGAACATGTTCTGCCGCCTCCAGCATGGCATGCTCCCATTCAAGCTCTGATAGGGACACATACTGCTTCTCTGCCTCCCTTCGCAATTGCTGCTGCAAATCGGCCCAATAGGCATAGGACCAGCCTGTATCCCATTCAAATCGGATCGGCTCAGGATCAAGCATCCATAGAGCATCCGAAGCCTCTACAAGATAAGCAGGTCGCTCCTCCAGCCATGTGGTACGCAGCATGGAGTATGTGATATAACCGATCTTTCCTTTTCTTCCTTGAATCTGCTCGTGCCGAATATCCCGGCAATACCCCCGAAAATCTTCGACACAGGCCTTTATCCGTTGCTCTTGTACCGCCTTGAACTTCCATGCCCAATCTCTACGGATCAGAAACCACGCCTGCTTCAAGACGGCCTGGGCTTGCTGCTGTGGATTTAGCTCATCTAAAGGCTCCTCCATTTGTGCATTCCTCCACGACCTGAAGTTCTTCCCAGGTTCTATCATCCTGCTTCCGCTATCCTGATGCCGCACCATAAACAGCCTAGTTCGACTTGACTTCACTGCCCTTTATATCCGCTGACCCGCTCAATTGAATATGGCTGCCTTTACACTCCATACGCAGCTCGCTGCCTGCGGACAAACTCATCTTTTTCCCGGCGGACAAGCTCAGGTTGCCGCCCGCCGATATATTCACCTGCTTATTGCTCACAATATGAATGCCTTCGCTATCGTCCAGCTTGATAAAAATAGCGCCATCCTTCCCCGACACAACCAGTTCATCCGGTCCCAGACGAATTTCTTTTCCATGAGGCGTTCGCCAGATTTTCATCTGCGGATTGGAAAACTTGTTGTGTCCGCGCTCTCTGCCCGCCCGTCGAACCGCACTTCCCGCAACCCCATCCTCTTCACGGCTGCCTGGAAAATACAAATAAACCGGATCCCCTATTTCCGGCATCACGTACCAGCCTGTATGTCCCCCGCCGCTATACACCGCTGAATAAGGAAACCAATGCGCCTGATCGACCTCCTGCTTCTCGTCGCAATCCAGATGGATACGCACCTGATCCTGACGCACGTCCACGACCACCCCGCCTA
>NZ_LDIG01000278.1 GCF_015845845.1 Paenibacillus dendritiformis | reverse complement strand
CAAAGTCACTTTTCCCTTGACAAAGTAGCCCCAGGTACGCGTAGACCACATCCGGGTGAGTGACCGTGGGTTGATGTACACCGGGAAGCGAGGAACGAGTCAAGCGCTTGGCAATCTGGGTATGGGAAAGGAGCAAGCCAATGAGGGCAAGACCGGAATGAGCGGTCAGCATCTCCACGGACTGATCCAGTTGAAAACGTACGGGTTTCATCAATGGCACCTCCGGGGTGAGTTAAAGAAATACGGGAATTCTTCCCTTTTTCCTTATTTTACTTTACCGGCGGCTCATTTTCTAACTTTTCTATGATTTCATTTCACGGATTCAGGGAACAATATGCTTTCGGCTAATCGGCAGCGTAACCAGAAAATTATAGTTATGGTTTCTGACATCTATCATCGTACTCATATTAACTGCAACGATAGCTACCGTGATACCCACAGTAAAAATAGACATATCATGTTTTGGTATAAAAGCAATACTGAATACAGCCAGACAAAGGATAAGCACCCCAAGTGAGCTTTTTAAAGCGATGAAGTCTTTGCGAAGTAAGTTAAGCATGAATGCGTCCTCCCTTGGTGGTGAAATATATGATTTCTTCTAAGGAGGGTGTGTCAAAAACAGCATAATTCCCGAACAATTGTTCAGCCTCCTGTCTATTATCTACTAAACCCTCAAAGCCAACAGCCGTTTCGCGAATCCCGACAAATTTGTTTCGAATATCCGAATCGAGCAGCTCTGAGTCGCCTTTGACGATTGCGTATCTCTCGAGCACTTCATCTTTCGCTTCATTGAATACGAGCTTTCCACGATTGATGAAAGCAATGTAGTCAGCAATACGATCTAAATCCGTTGTAATATGGGACGAGAAAATAATCGAATTTCTCTCGTCCTGCATCATATCCGCAAGCAGGTCGAGTAATTCCCTTCTAAACACTGGATCAAGTCCAGAGGTAGGCTCATCCATGATGAGGAGCTCAGCCTCATGCGATAACGCAACAGCAAGGGATAACTTGACTTTCATCCCCTTGGATAAATCTTTAATCTTCTTCTTGGGAGACAACTCGAATTGTTCAAGATAACTGTTAAACTTCTTTTCATTCCATTTCTTATAGAAAGGTGCAATCATTTTCTTCTTGTCACGAATAGTAAGATGCTCATAATAGAAGCAATCATCAGATACAAAACCGATGCGCTGCTTAATGTCAATCTCTTGTTTCGGCATATCGCAGCCTAGTATTTTTACACTCCCGGAGTCAGGACGGATCAGGCCGACAATCATCTTGATCAAGGTGCTTTTACCAACGCCATTCGGACCAATGAGTCCGGTAATGTAGCCTTGTTTCACATCCAAAGATACCTGATCTACTGTAAATTCAGGGTATGTTTTCGTTAAATTACGTAATTCTATTGCATTCATGGTGTCTGTTCCTCCTCGAACAATAAAGTCAAGTGATCGATTACATCTTGTTGACTCATGCTTAATTCCTTACTGTCTTGAATGATTTCTAACATTTTCTCTTCTAATCTTTTCATGCGCTGCTCCCGAATGAACTCTTTATTTGCTCCCGATACGAAACAACCCTTACCTACGACAGAGTCGATTAGCTTCTCTTTCTCCAACTCTTCATAAGCACGCTTGGTTGTAATTACACTCACTTGCAAATCCTTGGCCAGCTGCCTGATGGAGGGCAGGCTGTCCCCTGCACGCAATTCACCGCTCAGGATGCTTTGTCTAATCTGGTTCAGAATCTGTATGTAAATCGGATCGTTCGATGCGTTGGATATGATGATTTTCAGGTTCCCTCACCTCGCTGCTGTCAATAGAGTGTCTACCGTATATATATACTATATACACCATTCACTTATGCGTCAATTGAAAAATGCGCAATCCTTGCTTGCCGCCATCTTTATATTCCTACAAAAATAAACCAACCAGAAAATTCTGGTTGGCCTCGTGAATGTCGCGGTATTTTTGTGTCTGCTTTTTAATTTCCGTTTTTTGAGTCGTCAGTCAGCTTAGAAAGAAACTCTCCAGGTGCTGCAGTTATTTTGAGGGAACCGTAATTCACCACTTCCCACTTATCTTTATTACTAACCTTAACCTTATCCCCTTTTACAAAGGTCTTGTTGCTTTCATTCGGAAAATCGATTTCTACCGTCTGAG
The DNA here is from genome assembly GCF_015845845.1 of Paenibacillus dendritiformis. Classification (GTDB taxonomy): domain Bacteria; phylum Bacillota; class Bacilli; order Paenibacillales; family Paenibacillaceae; genus Paenibacillus_B; species Paenibacillus_B dendritiformis_C. The sequence continues at coordinate 20,780 of NZ_LDIG01000278.1, read as the reverse complement.
TATTTCCTTGAGAATCCTGATATTCCACAGTCGCATAGAAGGTATCCGCATCTGTTATTACGCCGATGACCGAGTTTTCAACTTGGTATTGGGACATGTTAGTCACTTGAGAACTAGGGTCCGCAAAAATATTAGATGGATTTAAGAGTAAGGCTTTTACAAGTTGGTAAATAGATGATTTGCATTCACTGGAATATGTCCTGATGTAATGGTTTCGAACTGAATCAACAGACATATGCTTAAAGTAAGAAACAAAATTCTAATAAATACCAACCTATTGTAACCAGTATAGTTACAACAAGCAAGGAACGTCAAGAAAAAAATCATTAAAAATTCTTACAGTTTTGTAAGAAAAGATGGTTAATAAATTCATTATCGCCTTTCTGCTTACTCCATTTTACAAGTGGAATAAGCTATCTAACTGTGAGTTCAAGCTTTTATCGGCCGGCTTCCCCTCCTCTTGGGGCAACCGCCCATTTTATCGGGTCAAGTGCCCTTTTTTCAATCTCAGCATATTGTAAATTATGCCAAGCGAAGGCTTCGAAAGCGAGATTTGCCAGAAGAGGGGTCACAATGCATTGCCCCTCAAAAGATTAGGAGGAAAACCAACCATGACATACCATCAACCTTTCGTTCAGAACCCGGCCGGCTTCCAGGGTTCCGATCCATCCGAGCAGTCGATTATTGAAATTAGACCTCGCGATGACGTATTTCACGAGTCCCATTCTACCTGGTACCATATTCCTCGTCATCATGAACACCATCCCGGGATGTGTCATCCTTGGGGGGACGTGATGGTTCACCCCTGGGAGCATGCTCACTACCCGTCCATGATCCATCCCTTCATGGATCATTCATGGGATCCGTATATGGATGACTGCCTTCATCCTTATATGTCTTCAGGGTGGGATTGCTGCCCGGTCGGCGACCATCATGATTGGTTCCATCCATGTCGATGGGACCATCCCCACGCGCATGGTCATCATTCGTGGGATACTCATCATTGGTAAGAGAAGTCCAGTCCCCCTTTCTTGAAAGAGGGGGTTTCATCGCTAACAACATGACCGTTTGCGTCAATGTTGTTAGCGATGATTCTTTTATTTTAACGGCTCAAACTGCCTGCCAATCGCAATCGTTGACGATAGGGACCGACCGGTATAAAAATCAGCCCCGTCTCATCCCGGGAAGCCGTTCGATAAAGCGCATCGCTGGAATTGGCGTCAAACGCAAGAAGCGGACGCCCTCCCATCCCGAGGGCGGATGCTGCCAGCAATAATCGGTGTACGAGCATCCCGGCCTCCATTTGCTGTATACGGTATCCCCGCTTGCCAAGCTGCGATTGGAAGAACCCCCTCTTCCCTGCCACGTGAAAGCCGAGCGGCACTTGAGACAAATTGATATTGGGAAGCGACATTCCCTCCTGCATCCGTTGCCGGTGATCTCCAAGGCACACCGACTGCAGCGAATGCGTGGCGCCATCGTACCGATAGGCGCCATCCGGGACGTCTTCGACCCCGTAGAAGCAGCCATAAAGGCATACACGGGGTTCCGGCCGCTCCTGCAGGCCATCCAGGTCGTTGCGATACGTGAAGGAAGCCGTCGCTTCCCGAAGCAGAGCGGCAAGCCGGGAGAGACCGATCGGCTTCAAGACAAATTCCGTCTCGGGCGAGAACCGGTTGCGGCACACCGCCGCCAAATCATACGACAAGCGGTCTACAGGCGGCAGAGGCAGTGCGAGCGCTTGATCCGGGATTGCTTGCTCATCTTGCCGGATCTGACGAAACAATCGCGCCGAGTCCAGTCGGGACGCAGCACTCATCTGAAGCAGCAGCGGATAATCTGCGATCCGCCGCGACCTGACATAGTGATCATGACTGATTGGCCACACCTCCCGGCACAGATCGGAGGCGGAAACCGTGTCCTCCTCGTTCCCGCTTTCCACCGACCGGATCGCCGGTTCCGTCGATAACGGGATTACCGCATACACGCTCTCCTCCTGTTCCGATAGTCCGAGCAGATGATTGATGGCTTGATCGAGAAATTGAAAATGCACGACAGACGAAAATCCGAATCGTTTCGCGATTTCGAGCAGCTGTCCGATCACAACGCCGGCGTCCAGCCCCTGCAGCCGGTAGGCAAAATTGTTGTACTTGTAAAAATTTTTCCAGTAAGCGATAGATACGAACGCGGCTCCGAAGCAACCGTTCGCGTCGCAGCGATGACCGAGCGACTTTGCCAAATAATCGTCGAAATACCCTTCGCGCAGCAACACCAACCGATGATGCGCCGCATCGTAATGGTATATGCCGGCAGGCAATTCGCCAAGCTTCAGATAGAGATACAGTTCGCTCGGATATAGCCCGCCTCCGGAAGCAACGAAGCGCCGGCATATTTGCAAGACGCCTCCCGTTTCTTTCGATGGCTCCCGTTCCATGACGGATTGGGTCAATTGCGTAAGCCCGTATACATAGTAGAGGAAATGTCCGATATCGCGGAGGCTGGGTACACCGGGCGTATCCCTGCCTTCGAGCGTAGACGGCACTTCTCTGGATAACGGAAACATCGGCAAGCCGCGATAAAGCTTGTAAGGAAGCGGCGCGTCATCCCAGTCCGTCTCCCAATCCAAGGGCTTGACCTTATCCGGCTCATATTGCAAATGGTGAAGAAAATCGTCCAGATTCATCAGACTCATCGCTTTCCTCCCTGGCTTCAACCGCGCCGCCCCATAGCCATTATGGGAACGGGTGCGGATATGGATTCAGCTGCTCGGGCGACAAGGGCTCCGGCGAATAAGACAGCTCCGCAGGGACCCTGAGCACTCTGTCCAGTCCCGTCACCCGGATGAGATGCTGCCCGAACGTCATCGGGAGCATGCCGGGAATGAGTACTTTCACGCAATACAGTCCGTTGCGGCGCGTCTCCGGAGTCGTCTGGTCGACCACGATCACTTCAAGATTCAGTTGTCGAAAAACATGCAACATGCCCTTCAGATCATCAGTCAGATCGGCGTTCCAGCCCTTCGGTTCGAACGCTTCGGCGAACGTTTGCATCGGACGATCGTCATTCAGCAGAAAATCGAGCCGTTCCTCCGCCTGTTTCAACCCGTACAGCATGGAGTGGTCCTCCATCTGAACGACCTGGTATGGATCGAGAAGCATCCGTTTATACTGCTGACGGTTTTCCTCGAATTTCTCGCTGACCGTGAGCAGCATGCCGGCCACCTCGTGGATCGCGCTCTTTGCCGCGCGGATCGGATCCGGATGGGCGCCCGCCGCGCAAATGAGGTTCACGCCCCGCTCTTTCTTGTTTTTCGCGAGCGCCCACACGCTTGGTATGCCATGCTCCATTGTCGATTTATACAAATACATGTCATAGCCCGCCACAGCCTCCAAACGATCCGTCATCCATCTCAATTCCCGGTCCGGGACCGAGCGGAGATCCAGGCGAGGCAGGGGCAGCCGCGCATACCAGGTCATGAGAAAGGAGTCGCGCTCCACCACTTCCAGCATCCCGTAGAAGATCGCTTCCTCCAGACTGCCGCCCAACGCGCAGCCATTTGACGTTTCATAGACGAATCCGTGTCCGCAGCCCGCACTGTAATAGGCCAGCAGCTCCGGTACGAGAATCGGACGCTCCTGCAGGAATGAATAGCCCCATACCCAATCGATCGGCCGTTCGGGATCGAAGGGCTTGAACGGGAAGCAGGAGCGTTCATACTGCTCCTTCGCATGGACGCCTACACGGAGAGGATCGAGCGCCTGGTCCTGCACATTGCGGAAACTGTCATGAACGACGGTTCGTTTGCCGCGGGGCGACAGACCGCAATAACGCTCCAATCCCTCCAGGATGGCCGTCATTTCGCTATCCGCATAGGAGTGGGTCCGGCCTGCGCAAGCCTCATCCCCGCCGAACAAGGGCAAATTGATGCTCGCATCGGCGAAAGGAGACACAAGGTCGGCCATTTTTCCGTTAAGCAAACCGGTCCTGGCATCTACATAGTCTTTGGCCAAAACATCCTTCAGTTCATCTATCGAACGACAGCGGTACGTGCCGTCGCTGATTTTCAGGCTTGGCTGCAGCGCAATGCGGGCCGTCTCCGCATCGTCTTCCGGCAATCGGCCGCAGATCGGACACAGCGGATCGGCCAGGAAGAAGTGCGACGAGCTTTTCATCGTACGCAGATCGATCAAGTACATCCGGCTGTCCGTCTCCGGCTGCATGCCCTCCAGCATCTTCACGGCTTCTGCCGCGACAAGGTGCGCCACCTGCAATAATCCCGTGCGAGACGCCCAAGCGTCCCGGGCAATCCCGCCATGCGACGCCAGCTTCTGCTGCAGGCCCCACGATTCCCTGCGGTCGCTTCCCGCCAGCAGGAGCCGGGTATCCGCGCATTGGGAGCATCCCTGATCCTCCGGACGAACCAGCGGGCCGACAATCCCCTCTCCGAATGCAACAAAGCCGCGCAGCCAGGGCGTTCCCGACTGTCGGAACCGCTCTTCCGCCGCAGGATGAACGGAAGGATCCCAAGCATCGTTCAACACGAGCGCCAAGTCTCCCGTTGCCGCTTCTCCGGATTCGATGCTCTTCTGCCTGACCACTCGATAGCGGTCATCGGCAGACAATAGCTTCATTACAAAATCCGCGAGCTGTCCTTCGCCGATGACCGTCACGATCGCGCTCAATGCATCTCCTCCTCTCGCAGCGATACGCCAAACACGCCTGCCAGCTCATCTTTCATAAACGGTTCTGCCGACAAATCAACGACCGCGATCCGCTTACGGTTTCCTTGCAGGATCTGCCGGACGGACTGCAGCATCATGCTGTATTCCGCCTCATCGAAGCCGGGGATCTCCAGACTTTGCGGCAAAGCATCTTCCACCTTGACCGAAGAGCGCTCCAGTATGTGGCCTTGGATGTCCGCCGCATCGTTTTGGATTTTCATCAGCGCCTGTCGGAGCGCTTCTCGCAGCGCCATCGTGCGGTTGACTCCGGCTCCGCCGTACCAGTAACCGTTCGTACCGACCCAGACGACCGGAAAGCCCGCAGCTTCTTGTCCCAGTCCGATTACCGGGGCTTCCTGCATCGTCTCCAATGCGCGCAAGCAATAGCGGCAAAAATCGTCCTCAACCTTGCTTAATGTGATTCGATACACGGAGGGCAGGCTGGAATCGGAACGACATTTCAGCTCCTCGAACAGACATTTCCGCAGTCCGCGGAGGATCGCTTCCGCTGCTGTCTCTCCCGCTCCGATCCCTACATATTCCTGTGGTTGCAACTCGAGCAGGCTTGCGGAATCCGGCTGCGCAGATCCGGCCGCCTTCAGAACCCCGGCCAGTCGCGATACGTACGCCTCGATGCCGGCCAAGCCCGCTTCCCTCCTTGCTTCATGGTGCGTCATTCCCATACAGACGATCTGCGGCAGCAGCTCGGCGGGGCCTTCCGACAGCGGGTCGACTGCCTGGACGCGACACTGCGAGAGCGGAAGCTGCTTCGAATCCCCTTCCTCCCAACGGTGAAGAATGCCGGTCTTCGCTGAAGTCAAGCGATAGAAATAGGAGAGGAGACGGTCTGCTTCCTGCCGTGCCGTACCTTGATCGGCCGGAAGGTCGAACGGATCCGCAGGCTCGGCCGGACGAAGGCCCCTGACCAGTGGATGGGGAAGTACCGAATGCCACTCGCCTTCCAATGTTTCCGGATTCAGCAGGAACAGCTGTCCGTTCAATTCCGAAGCCGTCGCCCCCGACACGGTCTTAAGCCATTCGAATACGACTACGTTCGCGAGCATGGCTTCCGGCGTTGTAGAGACGGCGGTCGGCCGATCCGCATCGCCAAGGGCGGTTCGGTGAATCCTGCGCCATGCGGATTCGAAGCAGACATCCGAATCCGGGTGCACCAACGGCCCTGCTATGCCCGCCTGTCGCAAGTAAATGGCAGGTACCAGCAGCTTCTTCGCGTCCCTGCAGGCCGCGTGCAGTGCTCTAAGCTCTCCGGGATCGTCATCCTGAGCGACGTATAGAACGGTATCCCCCAGCCGTACGATTTCCGGCCAATCGAGGGAGCCGTCATCCGACGGACAGATCTCCTCGACCTCGATCTCGCTGTCCGATAGACGTGCGGTCGCCGTAAGCTCGGAGATCCGCTGGCGATCCGTGGTCGCCCGGTTCGTGATCAGCATGCGAAACCGGGGCAACCCGGATTCCAACAAGGCCGCAACGAGCGAGACAAATATCGGACCGGAACCGACCGCAATCGGATTAGCCTGGCGATAGGTTTGAAAGCGGTAAGCGCCCGAACCGCCCAAACTGTCCAGAAATTCGATCTGAGCGGCATATTTCCGTTCTACCGCTTCCGGGAGGCTGTGCGGGCGGTCTAGGCTGGAATCCCGGACAAAGCCGTTATTGAGCAGTACTTCCGCGATTTCATAAACCCGTAACCTGTACGGTTCCGGCAGCCCGTCCGTCAGCTCCGCCATGGAATAATCCCCGCTGAACATGGGCATCAATTTTTCAATCCATCGATCGACCATGTCGCCTTCCATTCGGAACGAACCCGTATTGTTGCGAAAGTAGACGCCACCATTTGAATCGGGGAGAAAGAACGTATCCCCTTTCACTTTCAGACGCACAGAAGGATTCAATTTTTTATTCCTCCTTAAGGTTTTGCCGGAGGAAAAACCGCATTGTACGCAGGACTTCGGTTTCCCCCTCGCTTTTAAGTTATGTAGAGCGTTTTGTCCTTCATGCCTGAAACGAAAAAAGGAAAAGCCCCTGCAGGAAGAGACATCTGCAGGGGCATACCGTGTGTGCGGATCGCCAAGCGAGCTTATCGGTACTCAGCGGCAGCGAGCGCAGCCTCCGCAACGCGCGCAGGTACCGCAGCGGAAGCAACTGCTGCAGCGGAAACAGTTGCTGCATGAACAAAAGCCGCCGCAAAAGCCGGCGCAAAAAAAGCAAACGCCAACACATAAGCGGGGATCACCCGGGCCGCTCTGATTTTGCCACGACGCAGGCGTCATCCCCGTCGAACTGAACTGGCCGACATTCAAGTTTTGCAGATCCTTCTGAAAATCGCTCATTTTATACCCTCCGTATCATTCATTTCACTGTCCCTGCATGTGACAATCATTAAATTCAGAATGTTGAGATCTGGGTCCTCGGCAAGCTGCCCATCCCCAATCTTGACGAGATATCTTATGAAATTCGCTCCGCTAGTGTTCCTATGACATCTACCTACCAAAAAATGGTTACGCAGGTTTGCTGGAGAGATTTACGATGACTATGCGCAAGGCCATATCACGACACAGGAGCAAGAGCAGTATCCAGTAACGGTACTCTGCAGCATTTTTGTAGTCTTCGACCAATTTGAATAAAAGATGGGGAAGTACATGGAGTTTCCCTGGCTGATAGAGCGGCTGAAAATACGGAAAAGCGGCAAACCGGAATGGCTTGCCGTTTTCAACTTGGGGATGGACGTAAAGAGGATACAGTCGAGTGGTGCCAGACTCAGACTTATTCATACTCCAGCACGGGATCTGCCTTTCCGGTGCCCGTGATGTCGAGGATCGCTTGGAATAGATTAGGAGGATATTCGGCGATCCGGTGGCATAGGTACAAATACCATTCACGGCCATACGTTAAATAAATGCGAACGGGATAACCCGCCTTCTTCAATTGGCTCAAATCCGGCCGAATCCCGTATAACAGCTCGAACTCAACACCCGGCTCATGGATCCATCTCCGCTTGATGACCTCATCAATGATAGACTCATCGTGGGTGGCGATCGACACGCGATGGCCTATGCGAATGGCCTGCTCCACAAGCTGCACATATCGCTCATTTAGGGCGGATGAACGCGGTATCGCGAGATGATCCGACTCTTGATACGCCCCTTTCACGATGCGGATCCGGCCAGGAATGGACTGTAAGCCGTTCATGTCCTGAGCCGTCCGGTTCAATTGTGCCTGCAGCGTAATGCCGATGTTCGCATATGCGGCTGTCGCTCTTTCATAGATCGAGAGTATCGCGTCGGTCTTGGCCGACTCTTCCATGCTGACAAACAGCTCGATGCCGGCTTGCCGCGCTAGAGCGCCAAGTACTGTCAGATTCTTATATGCCAGATCGCCGTCTAGCGATAAGCCGATGTGGGACAGATCGAACGACACGCGAGCTATTCCGCGCTCTGCTAACGCATGAATAAGCAGCGACAGCTCCAGCGCCGCCGCTTCGCAAGCTTGGACATCTACCGTATTTTCTCCGATATATTCAAGTGAGATGGCGTACCCTTTATCAGCCAACTGTCGACCTGCCTCAAGACCATCCTGCCGATCCTCCCCCGTCACATACTTTGCCGCCGCACGCTGCAGCAGCTGGTAGATGGCCGGCGTCTGCTCGACATAAGTCTTCACATCGGCTCGGCGGGCAATGGATTTCATGGCCTCGGCAAATTTTTTTTCCAAATTAGTCGTTGTCACCATCAAGTGGTCCCTCCTCTTGTCTTACAGATCCAATGTACAAGAGGACAGGAGGAGAGGATTGTAAAAAATTGCGCTTATCTATACAGACATGGCATAAGTTTGAGGGGTTGTCCCGACGATTTTAGCAAAGGCTTTCGCAAAATGGCTCTGATCATAGAAGCCGGTGTCCACCGCAATTTCGGCAATGGGCCGCCGATTTTTCAATTCCCTCTTGGCATGATTGATGCGCAATAGATTTTGATACGCATGAGGCGGTAAATGCGTGCTTTTCTTGAACATGCGAATGAGATGATAACGGCTGATCCCGGCTTTCTGCTCCAGCGTTTCCAGTGTGATCCGATCCGTATAATGCGCATGGATATATTCCTTGATCAGATTGACGTACTTCGGTTCCAGCATGCCATTAGGCTCATGCGTCAGATCGGAGGCATGCTTGTTTACGAGCTTGTGCACCAGTTCGATTAAGGCCGTTTCGGTTTCGAGCGGCGACCCGCTCCGGATCAGTGCGTCCATAGTACGATTGAGCAGCTTGCTGCAAGCTTCATTCTTCCCCTTTTCGAGCAAGAACGGAATATGAAGCCGGTTGATATCGGGCATTTCAAGCTGAGCGAACCATTCCGGTTTAATGAACAGCATTTTGTATTTCCATTGCGCATCTTCCGCAGGCTGACAGGCGTGGAGAATATGCGGCGGGAAGCTGATCATTCGTCCCGTTCCAACGTGCCACAAGAGGCCATCACACCATGCCTTCGTTTCGCCTTCATCGATTAAACCGATGGAATACTCCTCGTGAAAATGCTTCTGATACGCCAGGTCATTCTTATGGCATCGCTTCGCCTCCAGAAAAGGCAGCGCTTCGTCACGGTAAAAGGTCACATCCGCCATCTACAAGCCTCCAAATTTGAATAAGCCGGATCATGCCAGGCCAATGCCTGACGTGTACGTACTAGTTTATCACAATAGTTACGGTTCGTATTGATATAACTGTGACCGTAAGCATGATATGAACAAAAATAAAAAAAGCACCATGAAGGTGCTTTACCAAGGATGAATGCTTCCGGAGTCACCAGAGAATGCCGCCGCCGTAGTTACGAAGATAACTGTGTAGAAAAGAGATTTGACATATAGTTTTTTCATCAAGTTCTTCATGCTTGATCCTCCATTTCTTTGGCGCTTTGATAGTATGCGCTCAATTTTTCAAATGTAGATTGTGGGGAGACATTGTGCTCTAAGTGGATACGCATAACCTTGTTAAGGCACTCTTTTTCTTTAGCAGTATCGTTGACTTTGGAATGCCACAATGCGCTTTCCACCATATAAGTTATACATTTGTCGTAATCTCCAACAGCAAGGTAATATTCTCCCTTAACCTGCAAGTAATCAGCATACCTAGAACAAATTAAAGGATTACTAGTGCCTATATCAGGCGGATTGATTTTGCAATTATCTAATAGGTTTTTAGCGTCTTCGAGACTGTTTTGTTGTAGGTACAAACGAAGCAATTGTCTGGATGCAGGGATGGCCGAAATATCACTACAAGTCTCAAGGAACGATAAGAGCTGTTCGATGGCTTGCTTGTTATTCCCCTTCGTTGCAGCAAATAATGCATCCATAAGGCCAATATTCTCTTGCGTATGCGGATAGTTGAATTGCTTGTACTGAATGGAGTACACTTCAGCCTCTTTGTATTCCCCTATACTAAAGTGCGCGTCTCTAAGCACACCAAGCGCGTATATTTTGTAAGGACTTTGACCGCCATCTTCCGCGAGTACTTTTTTGCAATGGTCGATGCTCTCGCTGTAGAACCTCAAGTTGTAAGCATGAACCCCTAATTTGTAGTGTAACTCTAGTTGCTCGTCTTGCGGCAAGAAATCGATGTAATGCAAAATGTACTTTCCGCTATAGTAAGTTTCCTTCAATCTGCTGAAATCATTTCGTTCAATAAGATAACGTTGATACATGCTTTTAGCTATGTAAGGCATAATTCCGTGGGAACGTGAGTAATCAAGGATGAGGTCGTACAACGAAAGTTTAATGGAGTCGTTATCGATAGGATCTGTATCGCGATACAATTTCCCTACTAAATACAGGCTGTCTTCATTTGGTGATTCAAGAAACTTTGCGGCTATTTTCGGTATCAGCGAAGGATGTTCAAGTGTTGTTAATTCGTTCTGTAATATAGTGTATACGACTTCCGACTTATGTCCAATCTCGATGTACTTTTCTACGATGTCACTATGGGGAATGTCTAATACCGCAGCGATGGACAAGATGGATTGAAAATCAGGGCGTTTGACCTCGCTGTTTTCAATTCTCGACAGGCTGCCTTTATCAATGCCGACCGCTTCCTGCAGCTTCGACAGAGTCATTTCCTTCTTCTGCCGATGGTAGTGTATTAGCTCCCCCAAGCTCTTTGGCTTCGTAGCAAGGGTGCTCACAGCTTCACTCCTTCGGTAATGAAAATAATTGACCACCTATATTTTACCATGTCTTTATGCATAACACAAACATTTTACAGATATTTAGCTGAGAAAGCCCTTGCCGTTAGGCATGGGATGAACCGTATTTTGGATCATACTAGCTGTAAAGTACCTATACTCGTGTTGGTGGGAAAAACATGGAGATCAAGGTAGCAACGTTCAACATTCATCATGGTAGAGGAATCGATGGGAAATTAAATCTGGAGCGAATTGCTCAAGGCATAGAAGATAGCCAAGCGGATATCATTGGTTTGAATGAAGTGGACAAACATTTTTCCCGGAGAAGCGGTTATGCGGATCAATTAACTTGGTTATCCGATCGTTTATGCATGCGTCATTCCTTTTTTGGCCCGGCCATTTCATCTTCTTCGAAAAGCGGTTCTGTTCCTGAACAGTATGGAAATGCCGTCTTGTCCCGCTTCCCCATCGTATCCCGGCATAACTATGTGTTTCATCGTTCGCCCTTACATTTCGAGAAGCGTGCTGTGTTGGAAGTCTCCGTGCACATCCACAGGCACCTCGTCAAAATATACGTTACGCATTTAAGTCTTGCTCCGTATGGCATAAGCTGCAACGATTCGCAACAGACGCATGTCATCGTGCCGGCATTTCCATATTGCTTCAACCGAGGTTATTACGAGCCTTCCTGCGGCATCAGATCATCGGATTCATTCCCTTTCTCACCATTATCTATAGAGTCTGTATTCTCCGATACAGAAGTCTCCATGTGTTGATTTTTATGCATCTCCATTTCTTCACTTTCATGAATTTCAAATAACTCAATAAATTCGTTGATTACCATATCGATCGCTTTTAATTCCCCGACTAAAATTTGATGAATCGATTGAAACTCGGGTTGATCTAACTGTTGCTTAATGGTTGAACGCTTAAGATTCATCATCTCTAAAAAAGCAAGTGCCCTCCCTCGACGGAAAGTTTTTGGTCCATGTTGATGTGAACCGCCTCTTCCCTTGTGCCGTTCGCCACGATGATGACCCTCTTTCTTGAAGTCCCTGAATTTTTCATTTCTCATGATAAAGCCCCTCCATTTGTATACAATTGTATACACTTCGTTACGATGTTGATTGTATACAAACGTATACAAATTGTCAAGATATGTCCTGGGTTTTTGGCCTTAGTCTTTTATTGCTGCCTTCCCTTTTCTTTTGGGAAATCAAATGTTTACTAAAGGAAACATTTTGTTGCCAAGTCAAATTAAATGGATTATACTGGTTTTGTATTTTGGTGGAAACATCTCCGGACGGATCAAGGGGGGTGAACCCTAAACGAAAGCCAATTGGCCCACTTTTAAAATGACTTAAAAGTAATTTTCGGTCATTAATTTGAAAGGATGAACCATGCCCAACATTTTTGATAAAGAGACCCGCGAGCGCATCCGCATGAAATTGCTTGAGAACGGATTTGAACGAATTAAGGCATACGGCTTAAGCAAATCCTCGATTGAGGATATTGCGAAATCCGCCGGGATTGCCAAAGGGACCTTCTACAGCTTTTTTAAGTCAAAAGACGAATTTGTCCTGGAGCTCGTTCAATATGAGCGCAGCAAGATGAAGCAGAAGTTGCAGAATCTGATTGCGGAGAAAGGTTGTTTGGATAAGGAGGGCGTGCGTCGTTATTTAGAGCATCTGGTGTATGGGGACCATAACGTGTTTGCGTATTTATCCGCCGATGAGCTGGCCGCCCTATCCGTCCGGAACGGGATCGACACTGCTGCCAGCGAGCACACGGTGCAGCGGACAACGATGATGGTGCTGGAAGCTATCCCAGACAAAGATCCGGACTGCAAATGGAAGGCCGTCGCCAATTTGATGCGAGTAATTGCTATGACATGGATGAACCGCAACCAACTCCTTGAAGAGGCATTGCCCGACACGATGGATGGACTTATCTCATTAATAGTTGACACGATATTTGGGAAAGGGGAACACAAATGAGCTTATTGACGATTCAGAATCTGGTCAAGCGTTACGGGGATGATGTGGCTGTTAACGGAGTCAATCTGCAGGTGGAACCTGGAGATATTTATGGCGTGCTCGGGCCGAACGGGGCCGGCAAGAGCTCGACCATCCATGCCGTCACTGGGCTGCTGAACTTTGATCAGGGACACATCGTATTCGAGGACGGCAAGACGATCGATCAATGGTCAAGCCATATTGGTCTTGTGCCGCAGGAATTGGCCATCTATCTTGATTTGTCGGCACAGGAGAATGTCGAGTTTTTCTGCTCCCTGTATGGATTTTCGAACAGCGAGGTCAAGCAAAGAGCGCAGCATGCGCTGGATTTCGTCGGTTTAAAAGAGGTGAAGGAGAAGCGGGCCGATCATTTCTCGGGCGGCATGAAGCGGCGTCTCAATCTCGCCTGCGCCATCAGCCACTCGCCTAAGCTGCTTATTATGGATGAGCCGACGGTCGGCATCGACCCGCAGTCGCGGAATCATATATTGGAGAGCGTTCTTCGGTTGCGGGATGAGGGCGTCACCGTTATCTACACGTCCCACTACATGGAAGAAGTCAATGAAATATGCAATAAGATTGCCATCATTGATCATGGGAAGGTCATCGCCAACGGCACGAAGCAGGAGATTAAGGGCATGGTGAATGAAATGAAGATGTGTTCGATCTCGTTCTCGCAGAACATCAAGGACGCAAAAGCGCTGCAGCGCTCGCTGCTGTCGATCCCAGGAGTGACAAAGACGGTAATCAAAGCGGCGCAGTGCGACTGCTTCTATGAAAAGGATGCCAAAGTGATTGAACCTATCGTTATGGCCACCGCGGCGGCAGGCCTTGAGATCGATGATATCGTGAATGAAACGCCTAGTCTGGAAACTGTGTTCTTATCGTTGACTGGGAAACAATTAAGAGACTAGGAGGAAGAGGCATGATGCTTTCTTTTTTGAAAAAAGACTTTCGCCAGTTTACGCGCCGCAAAGCGAACGTCATCTTCATGTTCCTCGTCCCCATCGTGCTGATTCTGCTGATGAGCTATTCGCTTGAACGATACATGGAAGGACGAGTGGGCACGTTTTATGAGGGCAGAGCCCTTTATGTCGTAAATGAAGAGAATGATAATCTGCAGAAATTTAACGCTTTTAAGGATCAGGTTCATGCAGATACGGGAATTCGCTTCGAGAAGGTAAATTCTTATGAGGAAGCTGTCAACCAAGTCAATCGCCAAGAGGCATATGCTGTCATCACGATTCATGATCGCGGGTTCGACTATTACCGCTCCCCGTATAATGAACAGCTTGGCGGCAAGCTGCTGCGATCGCTGTTCGAGCAAAGTATTGTTCATGCAGCCGAACCGGCGCAATCCAATTACGTGTCCACTACGGTGCTGCAAGGCAACACCGTGAATTCCTTTGCATACTTCACCTTTTCCGGACTTGGCCTTATTATGCTATATATTGCCAGCATCATCGCGCACAGCGTCAGCAATGAAAAAGAACTTCGCACGATTGAACGAATCAAGCTGTCGAGGGCGAAGGTACGCACGATGATCGTTAGCAAAATCGCTTTCGGCCTGCTTATCGGCATGCTGCAAATCGCGGAAATTTACGCTTTCTCTTCCCTGCTGCTTGATGTGAATTGGGGAGAGTATACGCTGCTTATGTTTGTTACCTTGATGACGCTTGCGGTGTTCAGCTCCACGCTTGGGGCGATGGTCGGCATGGGAATGAAGAATAAGCTGCTTATTAACGGTGTCGTGCTGATGGCGGTTGTCCTGATCGGATTTCTTGGCGGCGCCTTCTCGCCGATTTCGATGCTGGAGAACATCCCTGTCGTCTCTACCCTTATCAAGATCAGTCCGCTTTACTGGAGCAACCAAGCATTAACGTACCTGTATAGCGGCAGTCTGGACACAGCCGTATGGATAGCGATGGGTGTCTGCCTTGGCGCTTCGCTCCTGATTCTTCTCATCTACCGCGTTAAGGCCAACCGCGGCACCGCTGTATCGAAGAAGGGGGTTGTGAGCCATGCGTAGCATTTTCCGCAATACGTGGCGCCGTTTTCGGCGCAACAAAGAGTATATGAAAGCGATCATTGTTACCCCTGTCCTCATGCTGTTCATTTTCTCTTTCTTGTTCGCCTACAACACATCGCAAAAGATAACGATCATCAACAAGGACAACGGCGTTGTTGGCGATGCCGTACAAAGCGCGATTGCAAATCTGGATGGGGTAAAGCTGCTTACGATCGATGAAGATGACATTCCAAAGAAAATACGTACGCGAAGCGTCGAAATCGCGGTTGTCGTAGAAGAAGGAGCGACTGAACAATGGCAACAGGGTAAATCCCCTAACATTCAGTTCTTTCACACGGGCCAATCGGAAATCGCTACCCTGCTGACGACGCTGGTTACTACCCAAATCAATGCCTTGTCTTCAGACGCGAAGACGGCAAGCATAGAAGTGAATGTGAATGAGGTGGCCGAGAAAGGCATCCCGGTGAACAATTCCCTCGGCGTTATCGTGTTCAAGCTCTTAACAGGCGGCTCCCTGCTCGCCGGCTTGCTGATTCATGAAAGACAGAACGGAATCAAGGGCCGGATACTGATGAGCGGCATCCGTTCCACAAGCTATCTGGCCGGCATCGGATTAGCCTATTTCATCAGTTCGATGATTGCCTCCGTGATGTATTATCTCTTTGCCCTGCTATGCAATTTTGATTTCGGCATGGAGCATACGATTCAATTTTTAGCGGTACTGTTCTCGGCGAATTTGCTTAGCGCGGCGCTCTACATGATGTTCTCCGCATTTATCAATCAGGATGGATTGCTATGGTATATTGCGGTTATTGTTATCCTTCCCTCCTCCATTCTCTCCGGCGCCTTCTGGCCGTACGCTTATATGCCGGAGTCGATGCGCCTGATCGGCAGCATCTTCCCGCAGCGCTGGATCGCGCAGGCGATCGAGAATCTGCAATCCGGCCTTGGCTTTGCTGCCGCAGTCCCTTACTTGGCGTTGCTGGTCGGATTGTCCACGATCTTGTTCTTCATTGCAGCATGGAAAACGAAGCAGCGCAGCAGCAACACCGCCTATTAAGCATGAATCAAAAAAGAACCTCCAGCTCGCGATTAGCCGCGACGTTGGAGGTTCTTCGCTTATGCGGCGGCATGAAGGACGCTTCGACTTCCGCTACTGTCCGATGCCGGCCTTAGTTCTTATCGATTTGGGCCCGCTGCAATCGGCCGCTGTAATCGATATAGACCGATTTCCATTCGCTGAAGGAATCAAGCGCGGCTTGTCCGGCTTCTCGCGCCCCGTTGCCCGTATGCTTCGTTCCGCCGAAGGGGAGCTGAATCTCGGCGCCCGTCGTGCCGTGATTGATATAGACAATCCCGATGGATAAATCGACTCCTGCACAATGACACGGCTCGCCGCCGTGCAGCGCTGTCCGCTCGTGCCGAACGCCGCCCATGCGATGGCTTCTGCAGCCAGGTCAATATCCGCATCCTCTAATACAATAATCGCGTTCTTGCCGCCCAGTTCCAGGGAGATCCGTTTCATATGCCTTGCGCCGGCTTCATATACCTGCCGGCCTGTCTCGGATGATCCGGTGAACGATATCATATGGATATCCGGATGAGAGACAAGGTATGAACCGGTTGCGGCACCGCCTCCCGCAATGACGTTAAGCACGCCGGCCGGAAAGCCGGCGTCCTGAAAGCATTGCGCGAACATGGCCGCCGTGGCCGACGTATGAGGAGAGGGCTTCCAGACGACCGTATTGCCCAATATAAGCGCGGGCAGGATTTTCCACGAAGGTACGGCAACCGGGAAGTTGAAGGCACTGATCGCGGCGATGACGCCTATCGGCTCGCGAATGGCCATCGCCCATTTTTCCGGCAATTCCGAGGGGACGACTTCCCCGAACATGCGCCGTCCCTCCCCTGCCATGTAATAAGCCATATCGATCGCTTCCTGTACCTCCCCTTCCGACTCAATGATAACTCTGCCCACCTCTTGCGTCAGCAGCTTGCTTAATTGCTCCTTGCGCTCTGTCAGCAGATGGGCGAGCTTGTACATCATGTCGCCGCGCACGGGCGCAGGAACTTTCCTCCAGCTCGCAAGGGCCTTTTTCGCAGCGGCAACAGCCTGTTCGACTTCCGCTGGGCAGGCTTCGTTCATTGTGTACATCTTTTCTCCGGTTGCCGGATTATAGGTGACGAGCACTTGATCCCCGGTAGACGCCACCCATTGTCCGTTAATAAGATTTCCAATCTTCATCTTACCCCTCCTCTATACGGTTTCCTTCACCCGCGCTGAATCTGGAAGCGAGCCAGTTGAATTGAATTCGGTTTCTGCTTCTATCAATGCTGCTTCCAGCACATCGAGCGCTTCGTCCAGTTGCCCGGCCGTAATCACAAGCGGATGACTATGTCCGACGTTCATCGCCCCCACCCCGCCTGCGAGATCGATCCATGTATTGCCGTCGAGATCGTTGATTAACGCCCCTGACGCGCTTTCAATGATGGCGGGTACGAGCGTCCGTTCCACCTTTGCTTTTGCCACATGGCTTGCCATCTCGCTAAGCCGCTGGCGGGATCGAGGTCCCGGCAGCGATGTTTTTATCTTGATGTGGCCCATGACAGCCTCCTTTTCCTAATTACTTAATGTGATTAAAGAATCCGCTTGTTAATGAGATTAAATAATATTCAATATATGATGGATGAAGCTTGGAGCAAGATGCTGTCCATTTCCTGCTATGGAAAGCGGACAGCATCCCCTTCTTGTCATTACCGAGCCTGCGTTAGCCGCCTTTACAAGCGGAACGTTTCCTCAAAGCTGCGCCGATTTGCTTGCTTCGACTGCTCTCCCGTCAACGGGTAATCCAGTATTGGGATACGGTCGGCATGTGCGACAGCCTGATGGAGCATTTCTTTGAAATAATGCTGCATCTGTTCAATGGAGGTCCGTTCAAAAAGCTCCTCTTGGTAAGAGAAGGCGCAATTGAATCGGCCCATGGCATGCTCGACGGTTAGCCCGAGTTGATGCGGGACGGCTTCTTTTTCGTAATACTGCAATGGCGCAATCCGCACATCCTGAAGCTCATACGCCTTCTTGAAGGAATCAAAGTAGTTAAAAGCAAGAGCATGCGGCAAGTGAAGCAGTCTTCTGTCCAACGATAGCTCGCGCGCGATTCTGTCAAAAGGCACTAAGGCATGCTGCAGCGCCCCAAGTACGGTTGTCTGGACATCTTGCAGCAGAGTTGTAAACCTCGTCTCGTGATGCATCCGCGTCCGAAGCGCGACCACGTTCGTAAAGAAGCCGATCATGTCTTCCATATCCCGGCCCTGTCTGCTGGATACAGGCGCACCGACGATAATATCCTCGTCCCCGGAGAGGCGATAGATAAGGGCTGCGAATACCGACAAGAAACCCGTAAACAACGTAACCTTCTCCTTATGGCATAATTGAACAAAATCGGACACGAGTTGATCATCCAATTCAAAATGCACGTACCGCCCACGGGAAAGCGGCGCGGAACGCGCTTTTTTTCGTCCAGGGATGGCGGCATAGGAAAGGCGTCCCGCTAACTGGCGTCTCCAGTAAGCAACTTCGGCTGCAATGGTCGCCTGCTGCCGTTCGTGCTGCAAGCAGGCGTAATCCACATATTGATAAGGCAGTTCCGGGAGCCGGAACTCTTTGCTTTCCCCTAATCCGCTATAAGCCGCGATTAGTTCTCTCATGAAGATAGCGAACGAACACTCATCGGCAATCATATGATGGAGGCCGATAACGAATACATGGCTGTCCAAGCCCAGGCGCAGCAGGCGTAGACGAAAAAGCGGGCCGTTCTTGAGATCGAACTCTTCCCGGTCGGTTGCTGCCATCACGTACTCTACATAGCTCGCACGCTCCTCTTCGGACAGGTGCGCGGCATCAAGCTGTTGAACTTCAATTTGATCGCATGCAGCCTGCTTCTGGATCGGATGGTCTGTCCCTTGCCGAATTACCGTTCTTAACGAGCCCTGCTTCTGGACAACGATCTGAACAGCTTGAAGGAACCGGCCTGCGTCGAGCATCCCGCTAATCATGACGGAAGCGGCAATGCACCAGCGGGAAGCATGGCTCATCAGCTCCGATACATACAAGCCTTCCTGGAAGAACGATAAAGGCGCTTCCGTCTTGCGCTCCTTGCTGGAATACGAATCCTGTTCTGCGCCAGGTTCCCGGTTCATCCGGTACACAATCTGTGACAGCTGTTCGATCGTCTGCGCTTTCATAAATTCAAGGAGCGACAGCTGAACCCCGAACTCCATACGAATGCGATTGACCAATTGCACCATGGCAATGGAGTTGCCGCCAAGCTCCAGGAAGCCGTCGCGAATGCCGATGGGGCCGCTTTGCAGAATCTCCTGCCATAGACGGGCCAGCTTCATTTCGGTTTCCGTCCGGGGCGCGACACAGCTTTCTTTGTCCGCCATCTCGCACCATCCCGGTTCCGGCAGCGCGCGAAAATCAACCTTTCCATTCGGAGTCATCGGCAGGCTTGATATTCGCACGAAATAAGACGGTATCATATAATCCGGCAGCTTCCGGACGGCATGTGCCCGCAAATTCTCCGCTTGATCCTCGTCAGCCACGTAATACGCGCATAAGGATGCGCTGCCGTCAGCCCGATTGACATGACGCACAATGACATGGCGAACCGCTTCATGCTCCATCAAGCAGTTGCTGATCTCCCCCAGCTCGATGCGGTAGCCCCGAATTTTCACCTGATCATCTCTGCGCCCCAAAAACTCGATGTACAAATCCCGGCCGTTTGCGGCTTGGGACAAGCCCGTACCGCCGCATCCACTTTCATTTCCCGCATCAGATGGTTCGAACGTGCCGCCAGTAACCGTGTTCCATCTGCCGCGATCCCCTGTTGCATACAGCCGGCCCAGCTTGGGATGGCTTAAAAATGCCTTTGCCGTCTTTTCGTCATCATTCCAATAACCTTCGGCCAAACCGATGCCGCCAATAAAGAGGTCTCCCTCGACTCCGACCGGACACGGTTCCAGCTCATAATTAAGCACATAAAATTTCTGGTTCGCCAACGGCCTGCCGTAAGGGATGCTCTTCCATTGCTGCTGGACTTGTCCGATTGGATAGTAGATCGACCAGATGGAAGCTTCCGTCGCACCCCCGAGCGAGATGACGTCGGCCTTCGGGAACCGCTGCTTGATTCGCTCCGGCAGGTTCAACGGAATCCAGTCGCCGCTAAGCAGCACGGAACGGAGAGGAAGGACCGCTTCGTCCTCCTGCATGCACGCGACGGCCAGATCCATGAGGGCAGGCACCGAGTTCCAGACGGTAATCCCCTTCTCCTTGACCGTATGAAGCACGTTCTCCATATCGCGCTGATCGGCCACGAGCACGAGCGCTGCCCCCGCGCTCCAGGCTCCGAACAGGTCATATACGGACAAGTCGAAGCTCATCGAGGATAGTCCGATAAAGCGGTCGCTCCCGGTAATCCCCAGCTTGCGGTTCATATCCTGAATCGTATTGCAGACCGCCCTGTGGCCCGTCATGACGCCCTTCGGCCGGCCAGTGCTGCCCGAGGTATAGATGATGTATGCCGCATCACCTGCTTGGCTGCCGCATGTCACGTCCGCAGCGCAATACCTCTCCATTCCTTCCCGCTCCCACATTCCCGGCGAGAGCACCAGCTTGCTGCTCGAATGCTCTGCAATATACGAGCGGCGTTCTTCGGGGTAGTCCGGATCGATGGGCACATAGGCTCCTCCCGCTTTTAAAATCCCGAGTACTTGCGCCATCGTCTCGATGGAACGCTTGCCGATCAGTCCGACACGGTCGCCG
>NZ_LDIG01000277.1 GCF_015845845.1 Paenibacillus dendritiformis | reverse complement strand
CGGCGACCGTGTCGGACTGATCGGCAAGCGTTCCATCGAGACGATGGCGCAAGTACTCGGGATTTTAAAAGCGGGAGGAGCCTATGTGCCCATCGATCCGGACTACCCCGAAGAACGCCGCTCGTATATTGCAGAGCATTCGAGCAGCAAGCTGGTGCTCTC
Source organism: Paenibacillus dendritiformis (assembly GCF_015845845.1). Lineage (GTDB taxonomy): Bacteria > Bacillota > Bacilli > Paenibacillales > Paenibacillaceae > Paenibacillus_B > Paenibacillus_B dendritiformis_C. The sequence continues at coordinate 3,845 of NZ_LDIG01000277.1, read as the reverse complement.
GCCGGGAATGTGGGAGCGGGAAGGAATGGAGAGGTATTGCGCTGCGGACGTGACATGCGGCAGCCAAGCAGGTGATGCGGCATACATCATCTATACCTCGGGCAGCACTGGCCGGCCGAAGGGCGTCATGACGGGCCACAGGGCGGTCTGCAATACGATTCAGGATATGAACCGCAAGCTGGGGATTACCGGGAGCGACCGCTTTATCGGACTATCCTCGATGAGCTTCGACTTGTCCGTATATGACCTGTTCGGAGCCTGGAGCGCGGGGGCAGCGCTCGTGCTCGTGGCCGATCAGCGCGATATGGAGAACGTGCTTCATACGGTCAAGGAGAAGGGGATTACCGTCTGGAACTCGGTGCCTGCCCTCATGGATCTGGCCGTCGCGTGCATGCAGGAGGACGAAGCGGTCCTTCCTCTCCGTTCCGTGCTGCTTAGCGGCGACTGGATTCCGTTGAACCTGCCGGAGCGAATCAAGCAGCGGTTCCCGAAGGCCGACGTCATCTCGCTCGGGGGTGCGACGGAAGCTTCCATCTGGTCGATCTACTATCCAATCGGACAAGTCCGGCAGCAATGGAAGAGCATCCCTTACGGCAGGCCGTTGGCGAATCAGAAATTTTACGTGCTTAATTATGAACTTGAACCGTGCCCTGTCGGAGTAGAAGGGGATCTCTATATCGGCGGAATTGGATTGGCGGAAGGCTATTGGAACGATGAAGAAAATACGCGGCAATCGTTCATCATCCATCCGTCGCTCGGTCGGCTGTATGCCACTGGCGATCGCGGCAAAATGATGATCGAAGATTATGCTTCCGCGTCATGGAACAATGATGCTGCCAACGATGCTGCCGGCCATTGCCCGGTGTCCCATCAACAGTCTGACCTGTATATCGAATTTCTGGGGCGCAGAGACCGGCAGGTGAAGATACGAGGCTACCGGATTGAGCTGGGAGAAATAAGCACCTGCTTCATGGAGCACGAGGCCATTCAGCATGCCATCGTCACCGCTCGAACAGAAGAGAACGGCACGAAGTATTTATGCGCCTATTACGTCTCGGACCAAGCTCAGGAAGATGAGGCCTTGCGGGCATATGCCGCGCGGAAGCTGCCGGACTATATGATTCCATCATCTTTCGTTCATATCGCCAGCCTTCCATTGACGCCGAATGGCAAAGTAGATTGGCAGGCGCTGCCGGAGCCTAAGCGGGGCGATGCAGATCAGGCAGCAAGATACGTCCCGCCTCGGACGACTATCGAACGAACATTATCGATCCTCTGGCAGTCCGTGCTGAACATGCGGCCGATCGGGATACATGACAGCTTCCTGGAACTGGGCGGAAGCTCCATTGCCATGGTGAAGCTTCTGCATCATATTCGGCAAGCCTTTCCATGGGAGGAAGCCGCTCGCAGCCAGCTGACACTGCAATTATTCAAGCAGCCGACGATCGCCGCCATGGCCTCATTGCTTGAGAACCTGCTTCCGGGAACAGAGGGATTGCACGAGCCTGATGAACAAGAAGCATGCAAGCTTGAGGCGCATGCTGCCGGATCTGCACCAGACGCTTGGCCTCCGATAACGGCAGATCACGCGAACCGGCATGAACCTTTCCCATTGACCGATATTCAATTGGCTTACGTGCTCGGCAGGGAAAGCCGCTATGAGCTAAGCGGATTCTCGACGCGAGGCTACATGGAGCTGGAGACTTCCTGTGACGTGAAAAGGCTGGAGGGGAGCTTGCGGCAAGTGATATCCCGTCATCCGATGCTGCGCGCCGTCGTGCTGCCTAGTTATGAACAAAAGATTTTGGAAAAGGTGCCGGATTACTCGATTGTGGTCGAGGATATAAGCCTTCTAGAGGAAGCGGATCAAACAAAAAGATTGCTCTCTGAACGGGAACGAATGGCTCATCGAGTCTTCGAGCTTGGGAAATGGCCGATGTATGAGTTCAAAGCATTCAAACTGTCGGACGATACCCATCAGCTATGCTTCAGTTGGGACGTCACGCTCATAGACGGGGAGAGCATGCGCCAGCTTGGCAAAGAGCTGTGCCATTATTATCATGCGCCGGAAGCTGCACTGCCGGACCAAGACATCACGTTTCGGGATTATGTGGCGGCGCTCGGGCGGTATCGGGAGTCGGAGGCGTACGAAGCGGATAAAGCTTACTGGCTGAAGCGTCTGGAGGAATTCCCGCCGGCGCCGCAGCTGCCGCTTACAGCCAATCCGTCTGCCATCGTCCAGCCGCGCTTCAGGAGAATCAGCAAAACGTACACGCCTGAACAATGGATGGTATGGAGAAGAATCGCAAGCGAACACAACGTCACGCTATCGGCGCTCATTTGCGCCGCATACGCCCAGATGCTTGCTTACTGGAGCAACCAACAGCGGATGACGCTGAATCTGACCGTCAACAATCGTCTGCCCGTGCATGAGCATATCGAGTCCATCATCGGCGACTTCACGTCAACACTGCTGCTGGATGTCGATGTGTCTGCCCAATCGTCCTATTCTGAGCGAATGCAGCTTGTGCAAGAAAAGCTTTTCGCGGCGCTGTCCCACCGAAGCTATGACGGCGTGCAAGTCGCCAGCCACTTGAGCAGGCTTCATCAATACGGTTTGCGACCGGTTGCCCCGATTGTATTTACGAGCCTGCTGAACGGCGATCCGCAGGCAGGCACAGAGTGGGAAAAGATTGGGCGAATCACGTGGGATCTGTATGCAACGCCGCAAGTCTATATCGATTGCATTGCGATGTGGCGCAGCGGCGATCTGCTGCTCACATTTGAATATGTGGAGCAGCTGTTCGACGACAGCGTCATCGAATCGATGTTCCGTCAATATACCGGAATTCTCGAGAAGCTGCTGGAACCTCGGGCAGCCGCGGAGATGGAGATCCGCTTGGGGCCGCCTGGGGATCAAGAGTTATGGATAGAGCGTTTCAACGATACCGGTGAAGCGATCGGAGCGACGACGCTGGCGGCGTTGTTCATGACGCAGGCTAAGCGAACGCCCGATCACGTCGCAGTAATATTCGGGGAAGAGTCCGTGACGTACCGTGTCTTGCACGAGCGTTCGAATCAAGTGGCCCGCTACTTGCGGGAGCAAGGCATTATGCCCGGCGACCGTGTCGGACTGATCGGCAAGCGTTCCATCGAGACGATGGCGCAAGTACTCGGGATTTTAAAAGCGGGAGGAGCCTATGTGCCCATCGATCCGGACTACCCCGAAGAACGCCGCTCGTATATTGCAGAGCATTCGAGCAGCAAGCTGGTGCTCTCGCCGGGAATGTGGGAGCGGGAAGGAATGGAGAGGTATTGCGCTGCGGACGTGACATGCGGCAGCCAAGCAGGTGATGCGGCATACATCATCTATACCTCGGGCAGCACTGGCCGGCCGAAGGGCGTCATGACGGGCCACAGGGCGGTCTGCAATACGATTCAGGATATGAACCGCAAGCTGGGGATTACCGGGAGCGACCGCTTTATCGGACTATCCTCGATGAGCTTCGACTTGTCCGTATATGACCTGTTCGGAGCCTGGAGCGCGGGGGCAGCGCTCGTGCTCGTGGCCGATCAGCGCGATATGGAGAACGTGCTTCATACGGTCAAGGAGAAGGGGATTACCGTCTGGAACTCGGTGCCTGCCCTCATGGATCTGGCCGTCGCGTGCATGCAGGAGGACGAAGCGGTCCTTCCTCTCCGTTCCGTGCTGCTTAGCGGCGACTGGATTCCGTTGAACCTGCCGGAGCGAATCAAGCAGCGGTTCCCGAAGGCCGACGTCATCTCGCTCGGGGGTGCGACGGAAGCTTCCATCTGGTCGATCTACTATCCAATCGGACAAGTCC
>NZ_LDIG01000276.1 GCF_015845845.1 Paenibacillus dendritiformis | reverse complement strand
TCTAGCTGTTGGCTAACTTGAACGACCTCGTCATCGGTAAGTTTGCCTTTTTGACTGGCAATGTGGATTAATTTTTGTTGAAGCTCTTTGGCTTTTGCTAGCAATATATCATGGAAATTTTCTAATTTAGTTATGCATTCTTTTTCATTGTCAATATCATTAACCTTAGAAAAGTAACAAGCACTTTTTTGTAGATCTGATCCGCCTTTTTGGATGTCGCAAACTGTAATGAAATAGTCCGCTCGATGGTAATAATATTCAGCTAGTTGTGAAATCATGTTGGGATTTTTGTCAATGATGTGATGTGGGTCGATAGGGTAGGAAATTAAATTTTTGGCTTCTTGTAATCGATGCTCCTGTAAATAAATTATCATTAATTGATTCAAAGCTGACAGAGCTAAACCCTGATCGCACGTTTCTAAAAGTGAGGTCAACTGGGCTACCGCTACATCCGTCTTCCCCTTCTTGGAATTAAGTAATGCGTTCATTAGCAGTGTATTTTCTTTGATGTAAGGGCCGTCAAACTGTGAGTATAGACGAGTGTAATATTCAGACTTGTCGTAATCCCCGATCTGATAATATGCCCCTCGCAATATGAAGAGCGCGTGAACGTAGTACTTATTGTTAGGCTCAGCTTCCTGAAGCACATGAAGGGCAAGCTCGATGCTCTCCGGATACAGAAATAAATTATAAGCATGAATACCCAACTTGTAGTAGAACATGATGCGGTCTTCCGCGCTCAAAAAATGTGTGTACATCACGATATGCTTGCCATTGTCGTAAACCACTCGCAGCCGAGTAAAGTCATCCCGTTCGATTAAGTATACTTGCAATAGCCCTCTTGCCAGAAAGGGCATAATGCCGTGGTCGCGCGAATAGTCAACGATCAATTGTTATAAAGCCAATCGAATTTCCTTGCGTTCCAAGCTTTCCGTGAAGGCATAGAGCCGCTCAACCAAGGAATAACTGTCGTCGCTAGGCGATTCCAAAAATTTTCTCCCTACTTTTTGTACCAGTTCCGCAGTACTCGAATGCTGAATCACGTCCTGTAACACGAAAAGAAGGGTATCTGCCCTCTTGTCAACGGTTATGTGGAGTTCGACCAAAGCCTCTAACGGTATTTGTAATGCTTCTGCAAGCGGACGGATTGTCATATATTCCGGCCTTTTAACGTCAGCGTTTTCGATTTTGGATATTGTAGCTTTATGTATGCCTGTCAATTCTGATAATTGCGATAAAGTCATGCCTCTATTGTGTCGATAGCACTGTATTAATTCCCCAATGGACAATATTTGTGCCATCCCATCAGCACCTTCTCCCATTTTCAATAATCTTACATCTATATTTTTACATTTTTTTCTAAAATGTAAACCTTCCATATTATATTAATGCTCACACAAATCACTCTCGTTCTCGCAGGGAAATTTGAAGACTACTTCCACGATTCGACATTTAGTGTCATGGGATGACTATATTTTCGGCCCGAAAGTCCCGAATCGAAGACTCATTGACACGTTGGGAGAAGTATCATTAAGATAAAGTCGAATAAGCTCGATTTCCATATTTTTTCGTTCGTACGAAAGATTGCTGTTCGGAAAACATAGTTCTATGCGATTATATGAGGTTACTCCTTATAGTTCAACGCGTCATGGGGCATAAATCCTGTTTGCTGGCTGGAAGAGTTTTTTTGCTCAAGCAATCCGAGAGGGATTGCCCTCCCGCCGTAGGCTTGGGCGCGCGCTCTTACGGGAGGACGTGCGCCCGGTCAGGGCGGATGGTCCGCTTCACCCGAGGCAATACATACATCAAGCGATTTAAAGGAGAAGCATATAATTGGCAAGCCGGCTGCGGGACGATTACCAGAGCTTCGCCGACCTGTCTACCGAATTCAACACGCTGAATGTCATCCATGTGCCGCATGCGGGCATCGGGCAGAGCACCTTGTCGCCCTTCATCCTGCGGTACTTCGCGCAGGAGCTGCTGAAGACCCGCGTCGAGCATGCGCATGACGCCGCCTTCGCCATGCTGTGCCTGAACGGCGGCGCGGTGGAGCGGGATGTCATTCAGCATTACCTCGGCCAGCGGCTCGGCACCGGCTACCGCGAGCTCACCAACGAGCGGCTCTACGCCGGCCTCCGCCGGGTGCTGAGCGAAGCGGGCAGCGGCCGGGCCATGGCGCCGGACATGCGCCCCGGCGGGCGGCAGCGGGTGATTGTGGATTGAACTGGCGGTTCCGGGACCCCAACGAACAGAAGTCGAAGGAGGGAGAAGCGACGTGGAACACGTAGATGAACAGATCATTTCGCTGTTGTATGGAGAGTCGGAACAACAAGGAGCACGGAGGAAGCAGGAGAATCAAATGACGCCGCCGGACTTTGCCTCGCCGCAAACCATATTGAAGATTAACGGGGAGACTATTCCCTTCTCGGAGGAGCAGCTTCTGGACGGAAAGCTTCGGGTTCCGCTGCCTAAAACATTTCATGTGATGCCCCCTGAGATCGAGGCGCTGAAATATCCGTCTGAACAGCGGCCGGATGTTATTTATTCGAATGATAGTGCTTCGATTAATATTGCGTTCAACTATACGGAACAATCCCTTTCGGCCAATGAGATAGAGGACTTCACCGCCGCTATGGTGCAGATTCTTCGTCGAACGCAGCCGATATTGCAATGGTACGAAGACGGAGTTCGCTATATCCGGGAAAAGCCTATCGGATACTGTGAATTTCAGGTTCCTTCCTTGAGTGCGAACTTATATCAATTGATGTTCTTTGCCGAGTTGGATGGCAGGGCCCTATTATGCACTTTTAACTGTACCGAGGAAGAAATGAAGCATTGGAAGCCAATAGCTTGGGGGATTATGGACTCGCTGGATTTAGGGAAGGAGGGACGTAACGATGAGCCAGTCGGCGCTCGCATATCATAATCTGAAAATATCTCCTTACGAGCTGGTAAGCCTGCAAGAATTGACAATGACCAAGAAGATTAATGAGCATACGAGACTTTCTTTTACCGCGATTGTGCCGGAGGAACTGAAGGACAGTTATGTAGAGATGACAGATGCGGATACGACCGTGGAAATCGCCCAAATCGATGAAGAGGGGGCGAGCAAGCCGCTGTTCAGCGGTATTGTGTTACATATCGGCATCAAGGTTGTCCGCGACATTTACTACCTCGAAGTGGAGGCTGTCTCTCATACCTATAAGCTGGATGTGAAGAAGAAGAGCCGATCATTCCAGAACAAAGCGATGACGATTCCCATGCTATTGGATGTCATTGCTACGGATTATCCGGGTTTGGATGTCGTCGACGAGGCGACCAATCATGCACGCTTGGGTCGGCTTACGGTGCAGTATGAGGAGACGGACTGGCAGTTCCTCAAGCGAATCGCGTCACGCTATCGCACGAGTCTCATGCCGGCGGCCGTTTTTGATAAACCGAAATTCTACTTCGGCATCTTCCAGAGCAGCTCCCAAACCCGTCTTGACGATTATCACTATACCGTCCGCAAGCGCATGACATCCTATCGCCATTTTGCCGAAAATGATACCCAGCAGGTTACGGAAAACGATTTTATATTCTACGAAATAGAGACAAATCGTGTGCTGGAGCTAGGCAACTGGATTGGATTCAAAGGCAAAAGCTTGTACGTCTGCGAAGCAAGAACCGAAGTGAAAAACGGATTATTGAAGCATCATTATGTCCTCTGTTCGCATCGGGGATTGCGGCAAAAAATGATTCCCAACTCGCAAATCGCAGGCGTATCCATTCAAGGAAAAGTCATTGAAGTCGTTCGCGACACGGTGAAGGTGCACTTGAACATCGACAAGAAGCAAAGCAAAGAGGAAGCGCATCGCTTTCCTTACACGTCGATATATACGGCTGAAGGACATACGGGCTGGTACGTTATGCCGGAGATTGGCGATCCGGTTCAAATCTATTTTCCGAGCGACCGGGAGGAAGAGGGGGTCGCCACCGGAGCCGCCCGCGAGAATTCGTCGGTTGGCGGGATGAACAAGCTTGGCAACCCTGACGTTAAATATTTCCGCACGGCTGCGGGCAAGGAAGTGATGCTTAGCCCTGAAGAAATTGTAATTACGGCAAAAGACGGCGAAGTTTTCATCAGACTAAATGAGAAAGATGGCATTGAAATTTTCAGCAAGAAAGGAATAAAGCTGATATCACAAGACAGTATCCTGATGGATTCAGGCAAAAAGGTCATCGTGTCGGCCAAAAATGAAATCAGCATGTCTTGCAAGGAGAGCAGTATCAAGCTCGATGGCAATGCCACTATTGTCGGCAGGGAATTGAAAACGAACTGAGTTAAGGGGATATGACGTGGACAAAGCGGAGTCGATTGCTCATTTCCAAGAACATGTAGTGTGGCAGGAACGGGCGAATATGCAGCTCGTGCTGGAGCGGGACTATCAATTGCATAAAGAACGGCTTGCCGCTGACTTTGTGACCTCCTTCCAACAAATATGCCGACAGATTCGGGACGCACAGGCACGGGAGGAGAAAGGGGCTATCGGATACATCGCGTACTCTATGCTCCGGACCGAGCTGTTGGAAGGGAGATATATCTATCGGGTGGAGGCCTTGGATAGCGGATGGGTATTTGACCGCCATCCCTATGTGCTGGAGTATGATGCCGGATGGGCATTTCAGCATCTCGACACGCTGCGGAGCAGGATGATGTCAGCCAGTCATATGTATGGAGGCAGAGTATCTGTTCCTCTCATTGAACGGATGCTGCTTACGGAAGCAATTGCCATTCATCGGTATGTCATTGCTCTAGCAAGATATGCGCTGCCCCAAGCAGTCGAGCTGGAAGAATACCGGGACATTGCAAAAGAGCCTGAATTTGAGATTCGGGCCGGGGAATATATGGACCTGAGCGAAGCGGTGTTCAAGCAATATGAATGTGAGCGGGATTCAGCGTCCGTTCGTGCATGGCTGGAGGACAAGGAAGAAGCGGCGTATGCTTACGAATCCTATCGAAATATGGATTTGCAAAACGGAGACTACGGAGGCATTGACTTCCAATTCTCTGAATTCAATCAATGCGATCTGTCGCAATCCAGCTTGCAGGATAGCATACTAATCGGATCGAGATGGCATGATACGGCTCTCGTAGGGACCGATTTCTCCCGGAGTCAGGTTCACGGGGTTGAATTCCGTGACTGTGATCTTAGGGGAGCGGTCTTTCGGGGAGTGGAAGGGACCAACGGTTGGAAGGACGCTCTATTTCTTCGTTATCCCGGCCTATCCGCGCTTCGCTTTGCCGGCTCTAATCTGGAAGGGGCTGATTTTACGGGGGCCTCTTTATATGGAGCTGATTTTTCCGAAGCAAATGTGGTGGATGCCGTATTTGAGGGGGCGGATTTGACGAACGCCGTATTCTCTCAACGCCAGCGGGAGGCGCTCCGGCTGGATCCGCAGCAATGGGAACAGACCCTATGGAAAACGTAAGGAGACACGGGACATGAGTTACTTTATCCTCTCACAGGATGATCGCATCCCTGACGCCATTGAACCTGTTGGCATAAGAAAGGCCATTCCCAAGGACATTCTTGATGAAGCACGGGTTGGCGAACTGAAAGAAATGAGTCTGCAGTTCCCCATCCCTGATCGCGAACAAATCGAATATGTCGATTTTATTGAAAGGCCGATTCCTCTCTTGTCCGATAAGCTCAAGCAGTTGATTGAGAAGTTCCTGCCGCGGCAGTTCTATCATCCCGTAGGACTGGTCGACTTCACTCGGATGAGGCAGGAAGTCTATTGGCTTACACTGCCGCAGCGCATGGATTGTCTGTCCGATCAGAGCGAGTTCCATCCCAATGGCACGCTCAAGCGGCCCGTTATTAGAGGAGACATGACCGGGAATGCCCCATTTTTCCAAATCGATGGCATCTATGAAACGATTCTTGTTGTGAACTTATTTTTGGCAGAAAGCATGTTGAGGCGAGACTTCCATGGACTGAGGCTGACCAAGATAGAAGAAGTGTAGCGAGTGGAGCGGGAGGTGATGGAGATGAGTGCAGGGAAGTCGGGGAAAGACAAGAAGGAAATGACTCCTCAAGCCAGCAGCGGCGATAAGAAAAGTTATGTCGTCGCGGGCGCCATATTAAGCTGCAGCTACGGTTCGCAGCCAAGCCATATGGGCATGCAAATGAGCCACGGCGTGTATGTCAAAGGGAAGCCGATCATGAATGTCATGGATCACATCCCTAATGTGAACATTATGCCATTTGGAACATGCGGGAGCATGCAGAATCCTGCCGTCGCCGCGGCTACGGCGGCCAAGGGCGGCATACCGCAGCGGGTGCCGTGTACGCCGATGGTAATGATGCCCTGGCTCGGCGGCAAAACGGATAAACTGGTTGACAACAATCCTTCTTTATTGAATGATTCAACGAACATGTGCATGTTCTGCGGGAAGATAAAGGTTGAGGATGACGGGCAGAATTT
>NZ_LDIG01000275.1 GCF_015845845.1 Paenibacillus dendritiformis | reverse complement strand
TTGATATTGTTTTGGTGGCTGGCAATGGACTTGGAATGCTGCCCATCATGGAAATAGCCGCCTTGGAGTAATCTGCAACAGAGTTCGATTTGCCCGTTTTGTTTCTCGGCAAATGAGAAGTGCTCCCTCCAGTTGCGGCTATCGTTTTCGCTCCTAACACGGCTGCGTTTCCGATACCTGGGATCAAGGCAAGTGCATGCAGCGCCAATTCTGTACTGCTCTTTAAAGGCTTTCCGTTTTGTGCGCTTCCCTTTCCTGCCGGTGAATCAGGCTGCTCCACACGCACTGGAGACTTTGCAATGCCCTTTACAATCACCTGTCCAGCCTTAACATCTGTATCCCCATCCAACACAATACTACTCGATCCGCTCAAGAGATAGACTGCCTCTTTGGCCCGCATGTCTAACCTGCCAGCATCAAGCACTATTTCTCTGTCCGAGTGGACAACGATAGCGTCCTTGCTATGAAGCTCAATGCCTTTGTTGTCATGCAGCTTCACAAAAACATGGTTCTCCTGGGCCGTCATCCTTAGCTCATTGCCGCTGAACTTAATTTCCTTCCCGAGGGGATTGCCCCAATATTTCACACTAGGGTTGCCCAGCTTCGGAGAATTCCCCTCTTGACGAAAAGAGGAGCGGACAAAGGCTTCTTCCTCCCGATAATTCGGGATATACAACTGGACAGAGTCGCCAATCTGCGGCATACAATATAGGCCTGTCTTTCCTTCTGCCACATAGGGAGAAGAATAAGGAAACCAGCATGCATCCTCTTTTGTCTGCACATCGTCTATATTCAAATGGATCTTCACTTTATCTTTCGCGGCGTCTATTACTTTTCCTGCAAGGGATGCGCCTCGAATAGACTCGTTCCATATCGGTTGCCAACGGCTATCTGCTTCGGCTTGTAAAATATATTCATGGGTGAGCATACCCTCATTTAGAAGGGATGTGCAACCGGTAACAATCAGTGGCTTGTTCTTGAATAGAATCCGATCTCCAAGATTATAATAACGTTTCGTTACAATCAAGTAACTAGTGACGCCATCTTCCTTCTGCCCATAATTATTTAGTGTTCGCAGCACCTGATAGTTCGTATTGCGGAGAGAATCGGGTTTGCCCTCAGGCAATCCGACCCAGAGCTTCGGAGAATCGGCCGCTACCTCCGGAATAAGAACGGTCCCGAATCGGGAAACCATACGTTTGAGGAATTGCCAGTCGGTTTCCTGATACTGAACAGTAAATTGATCCAGCGGCGCATTGTTGAACGTCAAATCAATAAAGTCGGAGCCAGGGTAATCGGACAGAATATGCTGAACCAATTCCTCGTACCGCATTTTATGATTCTGAAAGGAGCGGGTTTTCGGCTTTATGTCAAGACGATAGGAATGAGATACCGCCTCTATCTCCAGACGATAGAAGCCCCTAACGACCTTAACCGCAATATCGGAGATGATCCCATGGAACAAGGTTCGAATAACGTCTCCCTCATCAGATAACTCACGAATCTCAATCGTGTCCGTATCGTTAGCCATATCTACGCAGCTGTCTTTCTTCTCTTCAGGAACAATCGCTGTAAGCAACATCCGAGCATGCTCGTTCACTTTCTTTTCAACCCGAAGAGTACTGAGGCTATGTATCTCGTATGGCGACACAATCTGTATATTTCCGTACCCTGCCAGCATGGTTGATGTACTCACATAATCCCCCCTTCAGGTGGGTGATTGCATTTTCCAAAAAATAGAGTTTAAAAAATCTAATTCGAGTCATCTACTCTTTCTCGATAATCCTGTAGCATCTGATTATAGGATAATTCTTCTATATCCTGAAAACCCCTAAAATAAATTTCTTCTATTAAATCATGGTCAAATAAAAATGCTTGGTTGGGATTCATATTACCTTCCGGATATAAACATGCAATATAATCAAATACTAGTTCGCTATTTACTTTCTTTTGGTATCTCCCGTATATCATTATCCTCTTTTCACCGTTTCTTAACCGAACTACAGAACCTATCGGTAGCAACTTTTCCAATAAAAAGTCACCTCCTTTGTTTGTAAAGTCACTTACTATTACTAAGATCAGTCAAAGTAAACAGTTTGTTGCATTTTTCGCACGAGTAATATATTTCAACCTTATTAGAAGGTCCAACATATTTTTTCCCAAGCTCTAAACTACTTACTTCGTTTTCTCCTGGAGTTGTTTTTTTTGTACGCTCTAGTTTTTGTTTACAAATAGGGCATTTCTTTCTCCTGAATAGAAAATAGACCAACTCTTTTGCAGAAAACTCGATCTCGTATGAGGCCATGTTATTTCTCCTTAAACTTTCTGAGGCAAAATTTGTATATTAATATCCAGCTTGTACTATAAGCAATTGTAAACGTAAAAAACAGCCAAAACCCATTGTTATCTTCCGATGCAAAATAAATGGCTATTGTAATAAAACAAAAAAATATGCATAGTGAGTTAAATAAAATCGTAATAAATTTTATTAAACCTTTCTTGCCCTTATCTGGAGTAACTATCACAGACGCATGCCCCTCCTAACACTAATCAGCCTCTCCAATTGATATTGAAATACCTGCTCCAAGACCTGCAGCAACCTTCGCTCTAGTTTTAAATCTCCCTTCTTCTACAATCATGTCAGCCTTGGCTCCTACAGAAAGAAGTGAGCCTTCCACTCCAATCTGAACGCTATACCCGAAAACTTTAAACTCCAAAGCTGCTTCCCCAGAAACTACTGCAGCCTCTGCGCCTGCACGAAATCCAACTGTACGTTGTTCTGGTCTTACAACAAAGGCACCATAAGCACTGCCCGTTAGTAGATCACCTTGACCTTGAGCTGCAACTCCCAAGTTTTTGTCGCCTAACTCTCCACTTCCAACAGCATTAAAAGCGGAGGCCTTTGCCCCTCCACGGATATCCATCCCTGGTACTTGCGCGATATGCCCTCCTTTGATTTTCGTTCCGTTTGGGTGATCCTCAGTACCAAAGACTGCCGAGCCGGAAGCACTTGCCATTCCACCGTACACCTTTCCTTCACCCTTAAACGGACCATATACAATTGACCCTTTTTCCATTACACCATATAAGGTTCCATCATCGATACCACCAATTCCTTCATTACCAAGGCCGTGTTTATCTGCGCTGCATACCTGCCAAGGTTCGTCCGAATTCCTCATCACCTGCACATAGTCCAAATTCTGCCCGTCATCCTCAACCTTTATCTTCCCGCAGAACATGCACATGTTCGTTGAATCATTCAATAAAGAAGGATTGTTGTCAACCAGTTTATCCGTTTTGCCGCCGAGCCAGGGCATCATTACCATCGGCGTACACGGCACCCGCTGCGGTATGCCGCCCTTGGCCGCCGTAGCCGCGGCGACGGCAGGATTCTGCATGCTCCCGCATGTTCCAAATGGCATAATGTTCACATTAGGGATGTGATCCATGACATTCATGATCGGCTTCCCTTTGACATACACGCCGTGGCTCATTTGCATGCCCATATGGCTTGGCTGCGAACCGTAGCTGCAGCTTAATATGGCGCCCGCGACGACATAACTTTTCTTATCGCCGCTGCTGGCTTGAGGAGTCATTTCCTTCTTGTCTTTCCCCGACTTCCCTGCACTCATCTCCATCACCTCCCGCTCCACTCGCTACACTTCTTCTATCTTGGTCAGCCTCAGTCCATGGAAGTCTCGCCTCAACATGCTTTCTGCCAAAAATAAGTTCACAACAAGAATCGTTTCATAGATGCCATCGATTTGGAAAAATGGGGCATTCCCGGTCATGTCTCCTCTAATAACGGGCCGCTTGAGCGTGCCATTGGGATGGAACTCGCTCTGATCGGACAGACAATCCATGCGCTGCGGCAGTGTAAGCCAATAGACTTCCTGCCTCATCCGAGTGAAGTCGACCAGTCCTACGGGATGATAGAACTGCCGCGGCAGGAACTTCTCAATCAACTGCTTGAGCTTATCGGACAAGAGAGGAATCGGCCTTTCAATAAAATCGACATATTCGATTTGTTCGCGATCAGGGATGGGGAACTGCAGACTCATTTCTTTCAGTTCGCCAACCCGTGCTTCATCAAGAATGTCCTTGGGAATGGCCTTTCTTATGCCAACAGGTTCAATGGCGTCAGGGATGCGATCATCCTGTGAGAGGATAAAGTAACTCATGTCCCGTGTCTCCTTACGTTTTCCATAGGGTCTGTTCCCATTGCTGCGGATCCAGCCGGAGCGCCTCCCGCTGGCGTTGAGAGAATACGGCGTTCGTCAAATCCGCCCCCTCAAATACGGCATCCACCACATTTGCTTCGGAAAAATCAGCTCCATATAAAGAGGCCCCCGTAAAATCAGCCCCTTCCAGATTAGAGCCGGCAAAGCGAAGCGCGGATAGGCCGGGATAACGAAGAAATAGAGCGTCCTTCCAACCGTTGGTCCCTTCCACTCCCCGAAAGACCGCTCCCCTAAGATCACAGTCACGGAATTCAACCCCGTGAACCTGACTCCGGGAGAAATCGGTCCCTACGAGAGCCGTATCATGCCATCTCGATCCGATTAGTATGCTATCCTGCAAGCTGGATTGCGACAGATCGCATTGATTGAATTCAGAGAATTGGAAGTCAATGCCTCCGTAGTCTCCGTTTTGCAAATCCATATTTCGATAGGATTCGTAAGCATACGCCGCTTCTTCCTTGTCCTCCAGCCATGCACGAACGGACGCTGAATCCCGCTCACATTCATATTGCTTGAACACCGCTTCGCTCAGGTCCATATATTCCCCGGCCCGAATCTCAAATTCAGGCTCTTTTGCAATGTCCCGGTATTCTTCCAGCTCGACTGCTTGGGGCAGCGCATATCTTGCTAGAGCAATGACATACCGATGAATGGCAATTGCTTCCGTAAGCAGCATCCGTTCAATGAGAGGAACAGATACTCTGCCTCCATACATATGACTGGCTGACATCATCCTGCTCCGCAGCGTGTCGAGATGCTGAAATGCCCATCCGGCATCATACTCCAGCACATAGGGATGGCGGTCAAATACCCATCCGCTATCCAAGGCCTCCACCCGATAGATATATCTCCCTTCCAACAGCTCGGTCCGGAGCATAGAGTACGCGATGTATCCGATAGCCCCTTTCTCCTCCCGTGCCTGTGCGTCCCGAATCTGTCGGCATATTTGTTGGAAGGAGGTCACAAAGTCAGCGGCAAGCCGTTCTTTATGCAATTGATAGTCCCGCTCCAGCACGAGCTGCATATTCGCCCGTTCCTGCCACACTACATGTTCTTGGAAATGAGCAATCGACTCCGCTTTGTCCACGTCATATCCCCTTAACTCAGTTCGTTTTCAATTCCCTGCCGACAATAGTGGCATTGCCATCGAGCTTGATACTGCTCTCCTTGCAAGACATGCTGATTTCATTTTTGGCCGACACGATGACCTTTTTGCCTGAATCCATCAGGATACTGTCTTGTGATATCAGCTTTATTCCTTTCTTGCTGAAAATTTCAATGCCATCTTTCTCATTTAGTCTGATGAAAACTTCGCCGTCTTTTGCCGTAATTACAATTTCTTCAGGGCTAAGCATCACTTCCTTGCCCGCAGCCGTGCGGAAATATTTAACGTCAGGGTTGCCAAGCTTGTTCATCCCGCCAACCGACGAATTCTCGCGGGCGGCTCCGGTGGCGACCCCCTCTTCCTCCCGGTCGCTCGGAAAATAGATTTGAACCGGATCGCCAATCTCCGGCATAACGTACCAGCCCGTATGTCCTTCAGCCGTATATATCGACGTGTAAGGAAAGCGATGCGCTTCCTCTTTGCTTTGCTTCTTGTCGATGTTCAAGTGCACCTTCACCGTGTCGCGAACGACTTCAATGACTTTTCCTTGAATGGATACGCCTGCGATTTGCGAGTTGGGAATCATTTTTTGCCGCAATCCCCGATGCGAACAGAGGACATAATGATGCTTCAATAATCCGTTTTTCACTTCGGTTCTTGCTTCGCAGACGTACAAGCTTTTGCCTTTGAATCCAATCCAGTTGCCTAGCTCCAGCACACGATTTGTCTCTATTTCGTAGAATATAAAATCGTTTTCCGTAACCTGCTGGGTATCATTTTCGGCAAAATGGCGATAGGATGTCATGCGCTTGCGGACGGTATAGTGATAATCGTCAAGACGGGTTTGGGAGCTGCTCTGGAAGATGCCGAAGTAGAATTTCGGTTTATCAAAAACGGCCGCCGGCATGAGACTCGTGCGATAGCGTGACGCGATTCGCTTGAGGAACTGCCAGTCCGTCTCCTCATACTGCACCGTAAGCCGACCCAAGCGTGCATGATTGGTCGCCTCGTCGACGACATCCAAACCCGGATAATCCGTAGCAATGACATCCAATAGCATGGGAATCGTCATCGCTTTGTTCTGGAATGATCGGCTCTTCTTCTTCACATCCAGCTTATAGGTATGAGAGACAGCCTCCACTTCGAGGTAGTAAATGTCGCGGACAACCTTGATGCCGATATGTAACACAATACCGCTGAACAGCGGCTTGCTCGCCCCCTCTTCATCGATTTGGGCGATTTCCACGGTCGTATCCGCATCTGTCATCTCTACATAACTGTCCTTCAGTTCCTCCGGCACAATCGCGGTAAAAGAAAGTCTCGTATGCTCATTAATCTTCTTGGTCATTGTCAATTCTTGCAGGCTTACCAGCTCGTAAGGAGATATTTTCAGATTATGATATGCGAGCGCCGACTGGCTCATCGTTACGTCCCTCCTTCCCTAAATCCAGCGAGTCCATAATCCCCCAAGCTATTGGCTTCCAATGCTTCATTTCTTCCTCGGTACAGTTAAAAGTGCATAATAGGGCCCTGCCATCCAACTCGGCAAAGAACATCAATTGATATAAGTTCGCACTCAAGGAAGGAACCTGAAATTCACAGTATCCGATAGGCTTTTCCCGGATATAGCGAACTCCGTCTTCGTACCATTGCAATATCGGCTGCGTTCGACGAAGAATCTGCACCATAGCGGCGGTGAAGTCCTCTATCTCATTGGCCGAAAGGGATTGTTCCGTATAGTTGAACGCAATATTAATCGAAGCACTATCATTCGAATAAATAACATCCGGCCGCTGTTCAGACGGATATTTCAGCGCCTCGATCTCAGGGGGCATCACATGAAATGTTTTAGGCAGCGGAACCCGAAGCTTTCCGTCCAGAAGCTGCTCCTCCGAGAAGGGAATAGTCTCCCCGTTAATCTTCAATATGGTTTGCGGCGAGGCAAAGTCCGGCGGCGTCATTTGATTCTCCTGCTTCCTCCGTGCTCCTTGTTGTTCCGACTCTCCATACAACAGCGAAATGATCTGTTCATCTACGTGTTCCACGTCGCTTCTCCCTCCTTCGACTTCTGTTCGTTGGGGTCCCGGAACCGCCAGTTCAATCCACAATCACCCGCTGCCGCCCGCCGGGGCGCATGTCCGGCGCCATGGCCCGGCCGCTGCCCGCTTCGCTCAGCACCCGGCGGAGGCCGGCGTAGAGCCG
>NZ_LDIG01000274.1 GCF_015845845.1 Paenibacillus dendritiformis | reverse complement strand
TAATTAAACTAACATTGGACTGTAATAAGTCGACATGGGATCTCCTTCAGTTGATTCGCATCTATGCGGAAAAACCATGGGAAAATTTGATCGCTGCACTCAACCGCAAGCCGACCCGAACATCTAGGGGACGACCAAAGCGAAATGGGAGACGTCCGAAAAAGGCAACGAAGTCGATGAAACCGAAACTGATTGTGAGGTAATGACAAACGAAAAATGATTTTACATATAATGGATAACGCGCAGGGTCTATTTCCAGCTCGACTTTTTTAGACTTAGCGCGGACATTGCAGATGTAAATATATATCATATATAGATGTTAATTGAAATTAGATTATGAACTAACCGCTCGATGCAACGCTAGTGATCATTTTTACGCTAATAGGCTTGGATTTCAGATGAGACGGGCGGAATGATGTATATTTGCAGGAATTCCATCAAAAACAGCCTCCAAAGAAGTAAAATACTGCAGTTTTGCAGGATTGATCCGTCCACTTCTTATCCGCAGGGGCTTTATAGGGCGACATGGGAGTCTGCATTTCGCATTGGCCCTCTATAACGACCCGCATTTCCGCGTTGGCCGCCTACCATGGCCCGCATACCGAGGCGATGATCAAAAAGAGCGCCCCGCTCCCGGGGCGCTCCGTGGCTTGACGCAGCTATGGTTACATTTTGAACCAACGCTTGAACATCAGTTTGGTCGTGTCTTTATTCATTTCCGCGATGGAGGTCGTCAATGGAATCTCCTTCGGACAGGAGCGGACGCAGTTCTGCGAGTTGCCGCAGCCTTCAATGCCGCCATCGTCCAGGAGGGCCTCCAGCCGCTCTTCCTTGTTCATCTCGCCCGTCGGATGCGCGTTGAACAGACGGACCTGCGAGATCGGCGCCGGTCCGATGAAGCTTGTCTTGTCATTCACGTTCGGGCAAGCTTCGAGACATACGCCGCAGGTCATGCACTTCGACAGCTCATACGCCCACTGCCGCTTCGTCTCCGCCATGCGCGGTCCCGGCCCCAGATCATATGTCCCGTCAATCGGAATCCAGGCTTTGACGCGCTTGAGCGCATTGAACATCCGCTCCCGATTGATGACCAGGTCGCGCACGACCGGGAATGTCTTCATCGGAGCGAGGCGAATCGGCTGCTCCAGCTTGTCGATCAGGGCCGAGCAGGCTTGGCGCGGCTTGCCGTTGATGACCATCGAGCAGGCGCCGCATACTTCTTCCAGGCAGTTCGACTCCCAGCAGACCGGAGCCGTCGCTTTGCCCGATGCGTTGACCGGATTTCGCTGGATCTCCATCAGGGCGCTGATGACGTTCATGTTCGGGCGATACGGAATTTCGAACTCTTCGGTATAAGGAGCCGCATCAGGCGAATCCTGACGCGTCACAATGAACTTGATCTTCTTGGATGATGCCACTGCTTCCGCCATCGTTATTCTCCTTTCTTTTTACTTTTCTTATCCGTCGTATAATCGCGCTTCCGCGGCGCAATCAGCGATACGTCTACCTCTTCGTAGCTGATCTCCGGTCCTTCCGGCGTCCAGGCGGCAATCGTCGTCTTGAGGAAATCCTGGTCGTTCCGCTCCGGAAATTCCGGCTTGTAGTGCGCGCCGCGGCTTTCGTTGCGAAGCAAGGCGCTCTTCGTCATCGCTTCGGCCAGCTCGAGCATGTTCCACAGTTGGCGCGTAAAGCTGGCGGCCTGATTGTTCCAGCGTGCCGTATCCGACATATTGATGTTCGCATAACGCTGCTTCAGCTCTTTGATCTTCACAATGGTGTCTTCCAGCTTCGAATTGTAGCGGACGACCGTCATATTGTTCGTCATCCATTCGCCCAGCTCTTTATGGAGAACATAGGCATTCTCGCTGCCGTCCATCTTGAGCAGATTATCGTAGCGCTCCGCTCTCAGCTTGACTTCACGGTCGAATATGCTGGAGGAAACATCCTCGACGGTCTTATCCAGTCCGCGAATATATTCCACGGCCTTCGGCCCTGCAACCATGCCGCCGAAAATGGCCGACAGGAGGGAATTGGCGCCGAGACGGTTCGCCCCGTGATACTGGTATTCGCATTCCCCTGCGGCGAACAGGCCCTTGATATTCGTCATCTGATTGTAGTCGACCCACATGCCGCCCATCGAATAGTGGACAGCCGGGAAGATCTTCATCGGAATTTTGCGCGGGTCGTCGCCCATGAACTTCTCGTAAATCTCGATAATGCCGCCGAGCTTGACGTCAAGTTCCTTCGGATCCTTGTGCGACAGATCGAGATAGACCATGTTCTCGCCGTTGATGCCGAGCTTCAAATCGACGCAGACATGGAAAATTTCCCGAGTCGCGATGTCACGCGGCACGAGGTTCCCGTAGGCCGGATACTTCTCTTCGAGGAAGTACCATGGCTTCCCGTCCTTATAGGTCCAGATCCGTCCGCCTTCGCCGCGCGCCGACTCGGACATGAGGCGCAGCTTGTCGTCTCCCGGAATGGCGGTCGGGTGAATCTGGATGAATTCCCCGTTCGCATAGCGGACGCCCTGCTGATAGACGGCGCTGGCTGCCGTTCCGGTATTGATGACCGAGTTCGTCGTCTTGCCGAAAATAATGCCGGGACCGCCCGTCGCGAGGATGACCGCATCGGCTGCAAATGACTTGATCTCCATGGAGCGGAGATCCTGCGCCGTGATGCCGCGGCACACTTGATCCTCGTCGATAACGGCAGAGAGGAATTCCCAATGCTCATATTTGGTGACGAGGCCGGCGGTTTCCCAACGGCGCACCTGCTCATCAAGCGCATACAGCAGCTGTTGGCCGGTGGTCGCTCCGGCGAATGCCGTCCGGTGATACTGCGTGCCGCCGAAGCGGCGGAAATCAAGCAGGCCTTCCGGCGTGCGGCTGAACATAACGCCCATCCGGTCCATCAAATGGATGATGCCGGGCGCCGCTTCGCACATTGCCTTGACCGGAGGCTGGTTCGCGAGGAAGTCCCCGCCGTATACCGTGTCGTCAAAATGCTCCCATGGCGAGTCGCCTTCCCCCTTCGTGTTGACCGCCCCGTTGATTCCGCCCTGGGCGCATACGGAGTGGGACCGCTTGACGGGAACCAGAGAGAACAGGTCCACGTGCACGCCTGCCTCCGCCGCTTTTACGACAGCCATCAGACCGGCGAGACCGCCGCCGACGACGATGATTTTCTGTTTAGCCATTATGCGTCCTCCCCCTTAACCAATAACCGATTTCACTGTATCCATCATAACGGAAGCCGCCTGGAACTCTTCGCTGCGGAAGCCGATCAGCGACAATACGAACAAGACGGACATGATAACGAACAAGCCCATGCAAACCTTGGCCGACACCCGCTGAGCGCGCGGGCCGATCGTGATGCCCCAGCTGACGAGGAAAGCCCACAGACCGTTCGTGAAATGGTACGACGCGGCGATGACCCCGATGATATAGACGGCGAACATGAGCGGCTGGGACACGATGCCGTTCATATGGGTGCCCAGTTCTTCATGGGTTACATTGCCGAGCGTAATCTGGAAGCGCGTCTCGAACACATGCCATGTGACGAAAATAAACGTGATGACTCCCGTAATCCGCTGCCATAAAAATGCCACGTTGCGTCCGTAGTTGAAGTTCCCTACGTTGTTCTTCGCCGTATAGGCGATATAGAGTCCATACACTCCGTGATACAGAAGCGGAAGCCAGATGCCGAACAGCTCGAGAAAGAATATGAGCGGCAGATCATTCAACATCTTGACGCTGCTCTGAAACGCTTCCTTCCCGCCGTCAAATGCCGAGAAGTTGGTCAGCATATGCTCCACAAGAAAGAAGCCGAGCGGGATAATCCCGAGAAGCGAATGCAACTTCCGCGAGTAAAAATAACCTCGTTTCATAAGCGTGCCGTTTCCCCTTTCCATGTACGTACCAGTAGATTTTGGTAATTGAAACAACCCTCATTTTACCCGTGCCTGTCGAAAGCGTCAACATTTTGTCATTTTTGCGAAATCAGAGGCGATCCACATTATGCCATGACGACGGATCTCTTGGGTCATGCCGATGTAACCGCTCTCCATACTTGTGACTAAGTTGTGACACTTCTCATGTTACCTCTTTTTCTCTTATAATGGTATTGCAATGTTTTTATAATTTTAATAACTTTTATGCATATCAATTCATTTATCTGAAATCCTATCTTTTTATTCCGTGACATGAGGAGGAATCGCGGTGCTCGATTTGCTGGAATCATTCGCTACCGTCGTTGAATTGTCCACCTTGAATCAGGCGTCCAAGCGTCTCAATCTGTCCCAGCCGGCGCTCTCCCGCCAGATCGCGAAGCTGGAAAGCGAGCTCGGCGTCGATCTGTTCATCCGGAACGGCAAGCGGCTGGAGCTGACCCGGGTCGGTCAGATTACGTATGAGTTCGCGCTCGACATCCGCAACCGTCAGCTCGACTTCTTGAAGTCAATCGCGGATTACAAGATCGAAGGCCATGCCTCCGTGACGATCGGAGCGAGCCTGACGACGCTCCAGACGACGCTGCCGCTGTTTGTTTCTTTATTTGTAGAAAAATATCCGGAAGCGCAATTGAAAACCGTAACCGGCAAGACGCACGAGATCATTTCCTTTATCCGCGATCAAAAGGTCGATGTCGGATTGGTCGCCGACGCGATCCGCGACCCGAGCCTCGTCTGCCTTCCTCTGTTCTCCGACCATTTGGAGCTGGTCGTGCCGCGGGAGCATGAGCTGGCCTCCGGCAACCCAGGCTCGATCACTTGGCTGAACGGGCTTCCGATGCTGCTGTTCTCCAAAGGGACCTGGTACCGCAAGCTGATCGACGATCTGTTCCGGCGCCACCGCATCGTGCCGGACATCCGGATGGAGATCGACTCCTTCGAGGCGATCGTCCGCCTGCTGTCCCCCTGCCATGCCGCGGCGCTGCTCCCCCAATCCTACTTGCGCTCGGAATGGCTGGACGACAACGGGCTTGTCGCCATTCATCTGAAAGAGCTGGTGCAGACCGAGCGGATCACGTCGCTTGTCTATGCGAAGCAGGCCGCCCTCAGTCTGACCGCTAGGCGGTTCATTGAGGAGACGGCCCGGGCCGCCTCTGGATGGAATGTGCAATCGAAGCAGGAATAGGAGTGGATGTGTCGAATCTAATTTTGTTACAAAAAGAGAGAATAGAGACCCGATATGTTCATGCATGATGGGGGAAATCTAGGAGGTAGATAAGATGAAAGTATGCAATCGATGCGGCGAACCGCTGCAGGAGCACGAGGTACATACGTGCCGGGTTCATGACGGGCGGCCGGCAGATGAAGGCCTGGCATCCTCGCCGGATCGGCGGGAGACCGCCGCCGCGGCGGAGCAGACGATGTCCGCCCGCCACGCGCAGGAGCCTGTCCAGCCGCCGGCTCCGGGTTATGGCTCGCCGAAGACGTCCGCGCCGAATATCGATATGGGGCGCGTCCTCCGTCTCATGAAGGAGCCGCAAGCCGCAAGCTATATGACGACGGGAGCCGATTATTGGTACGGCGTGATCGGGGCTTTCGGGTCTGCGGTCGGATTTGCGCTCTTCGGCTATCTGTTCCTCAGCCAATTTGCGAGGTATTTGTTCGGCTCCCTGCCGCTCGGGCTTGGCAGCACCGTTCCGCCGTTTTCGTATTTTCTGCAGTTGATGCTGCTTCATCTCGTTGCCTTGGCCGCCCTCTTCGGCTCGCTCTACGTCGTGAACCGCTGGAAAGGCGGGCGGGAGCTTGACGCCAAGACCTTTTTCGTACAGTTAGCCGCGATGCAGATGCCTTACGGGCCTATCTATGCAGCAGCCGGAATCATCACCCTGCTGACATTCTATTCCTTGGCGCTCTCCATCGCCGGCCTGGCCTGGCTCGTATCGGTCATGATGACCCTCTATGAATCGCTGGAACAAGCCCAAGTGTCGCGGAACAACCGCTTCGTCTATGTGCTGGCCGGCCTCAGCGGCTACTTCCTGCTGTTATTGATTATGACCAAAATTCTGTTCTAATCCCGTCCCGCATGCATCAAAGCCCTCCTGCCGGAATGGCACGAGGGCTTTGTTGATCTACTTGCGCTTCCCGATCTGATCCTCGAATTGATCAATCTGGGCATTCGTCCCGATGACGACCATGACGTCCTCGTCCTGGAGGACATCCTCGGCCGATGGAGCAATAATGACGCCGTTCGGCTTATGCAGAGCCACGATGCTGCAGCCGTACCGGGCTCTCGGGTTGACATCCTTGAGCGTTTTGCCGCATAAGCTGCCGGGAACGCTCAGCTCCGCAATCGTGTAGTCCTTGGACAGCTCGATATAATCCAGAAGGTTCGGCGACACCAGCTGGTGGGCGACCCGGATCCCCATATCCCGTTCCGGGTAGATGACCCGATCGACGCCGATTCGTTCCAGCACGCGCCCGTGCAGCTCTGAGACGGCTTTGGCCACCACTTTTTTCACGCCAAGCTCCTTCATTTGGATGCTGACGAGAATGCTCGTCTGCAGATCATTCCCGATCGCGACAATCGCGCAATCGAAATTACGGATCCCGAGCGAACGAAGCACATCCTCATCCGACGCATCGGCAACGACGGCGTGCGTCAAGACATTGTTCATCTCCGACACAACCTCTTCATCCTTGTCGATCCCCAGCACCTGATGGCCAAGCTCGACCAGCTCCTGCGCCAGACTCGACCCGAATCTGCCCATCCCCACGACCGCAAATTGCTGTAACTCCATGTTCGTATTGCTCCTTCGCCCATTACTCTTCTTTTACATAGATAACCCCGGATTGAAGACCGATTATCCAATCGTAATTTTGCCTTCCGGGTGCTTGTATAGCTCACGTTCGCTCTTCGGGCCTAAAGCATAGGCCAGCGTAATCGGACCGAGACGCCCCGCGAACATCATCAGACAAATCAATAATTTGCCGATCACGGTCAAATCGGTCGTCAACCCCGCCGTCAAACCGACGGTGCCAAAGGCCGAGGTAGTCTCGAACAATATCATCAAAAAGGGATGATCCTCGGTCGTGGACAAGACCATCGTTACTCCGATCACCATGAACAATGCCATCAATGTGATCGTGACCGCCTTAAAGATCCGGTCTTTGCCCAGCCGATGACGGAAGATGACGATGTCCTCCTTCCCCCGAATCATCGTGATGACGGCGCCGATCAAAATAGCGAACGTGGTCGTCTTGATTCCGCCCCCCGTCGACCCGGGAGACGCCCCGATGAACATCAGCACGACGAGGAAGAACTGCGTCGCCTGCCGCATCGCCCCGATATCGACCGTATTCGCCCCGGCGGTCCGCGGACTCACCGATTGGAAAAAGGCCGCCCACATCTTCTGCCAGCCATTCAGACTGCCCAGCGTCGCCGGGTTCGTGAACTCGAAGACGAAAATGACGATGGCGCCCAATGCGATGAGCAAGCCCGTCATCGTCAGCACGACCTTGGAATGCAGCGCCAGCCTGCGGGTGCGCCGGTACTCCGTCACATCGGACAGGACGATGAAGCCGAGTCCGCCCAGAACGATCAGCAGCATCGCGACAATATTGACGATCGGGTCGCCCACATACAGGGTCAGGCTGGTGAACGGTCCCGATACGGAGCCGAACAGATCGAACCCGGCGTTATTGAACAGCGATACCGCGTGAAAAATGCCGAAGTACAACGCCTTGCCGAACGGCAGGTCCAAGGCCCAGCGCAGCGTGAACAGAACCGCCGCCGCCCCTTCGATGCTGAAGGCGTACAGCAGCACCTTGCGAATCAGGCGAACGATGCCCTCCATGCTGCCTTGATTCAGCGCTTCCTGCAAAATGAGCCGTTCCTTCAACGAAATACGCTTGCGGAAGGCAAGGGCGAACAGCGTCGCCATCGTCATGAAGCCGAGTCCGCCGACCTGAATCAGCGTAATAATGACGATTTGCCCGAACATGGTGAAGTGCGTGCCCGTATCCACCACGACAAGCCCCGTCACGCAAGTGGCCGACGTGGCTGTGAACAGCGCATCGATGAAGGGAAGTGGCTGGCCGTCCGCATTGGCTATCGGAAGCATCAGCAGCAGCGCCCCGATAAGAATAATCATCCCGAACCCCATCACCAGAATTCGTGGCGGGGTAAGCTGCCACCGGGATGCTTTTTTAATGGATTTCATCGAATTCACCTCATTTTCAGCACGAAAAAAAGCACTGGAGATCCAATGCTAACGCTGGTATCCTGACGTTCAATGCCTACGAGGTTAGCTGACGGATTCGGGCGCGTTCAGGCCGCCCTATTTGCGTTCGATCCATGACGCGGATCGGCGCAAAATTCACCCCAATGATCGGGTCCCCCGCTTTCGTCTTCACGAAATTCGGCCGTATTGAATTCATAACGAGATTATATACGTTTCATGACAGGGGCACAAAGTCCATGCAGGCACAAAATGAACAAAAAATACAGGAAAAAGTCTTCAAATAGCGCTTACATCCTATCCCAATCTCCCACTGCGTCTTTCGCGCTTGCTATTTCAGCGTGTAGCTGATTTCTTCCACAATTTGCATGCCTGGACTTTCCGGCAAGAGAGTGGATACAATAATGAAAAGCACCGGAATTGTGAACGGAGGTCGCGCTATGCCTGTGTCCCATCACGTAACGAAACGACTATTGCTGGCTTCGATCATTGGATTTATAGTGTTTGTGCTCCTGCAGGTTGTTATTCCTTCGCTTCAGGAAGCGAGCCGGACCGGGCCAGAGCAAGAACGAGCGCTTCTGACGAAGCGCCAGGCTGCCGAGCGGGCGCTAGAATATGTGAAGGGCGAGCCGTGGAGAAGCCGGATCGTCCTGTCGGAACAAGAGCCTACCGTCGTCTACAAGACCGACAGACTCGCCTCCGGCTATATCAACCGGGAAAGGCTGGCGGACAGCTATGCTCCTTGGGACAGCCAGGCCCCGATAGACATTTATCAAGTCCTGATGGAAGTCGCGACCCCGGACGGGAACGACATTTTGAAGGTTGACGTACATATGACGAGCGGCAGCGTGGTGGGATATGAATTGGCCGCCGTACCGGGAAGTCTGCAGCCGGAGGCTCCGGCGCTCGACGAAAAGACGGCGCGGCCGCTTGCCGTTCGCGAGCTGAACGCGCTTGGCTGGGACGCATCCAAGCTGGTGCCGCAGAGCGTCGACCCCTCTCGGCCGGATGAGCTTCGATATACCGTCAAGGAGGGCGAGATCGGCGCGGCCCGGCTCGAGCTGGCCGTTCGCATGCTCGGAGATCGCGTCGTGGCGCTGCATCCCGTCTGGATCGTTCCGGCCGACTATGAGGCCCTTGATCAGGCTCAGACCGAGACAGCCGGCTCGGTGTACCGCTTCGGCTACCGATGGATCTCGTTCTTGTTCAGCATACTCGCCCTCTGGGCCTGCATCTACTACCGGCGGCGGATCCGCTTCCGCTCGGGCACGCTGATTGCGCTGTCGCTCCTGTCGTGCGCCATCTCTGTGCTTCATCTATGGAATATGATGCCCGGACTGGCCGTCCTGCAGTTCGGAGTGCCCCGCACGGAACTGAACCTTACTGCCGCGCTCGTAGTACAAGGGGCCATTATGGTCATTCAAGGACTGTTCCTTTATTTTTCGCTTGTGTCAGGCTCCTATATGTGGAGGCAGGAGAGACGGGACGAGCTGCTGCCCACTTGGCGCGATCGGTCATTCGGCGCCGCCTTGACCGGCTCCTTCCGTCTCGGAACGCTGTATGCGGGCGTACTGCTCGGCGTTCAGAGCGTCATCTTCCTGACGCTGGAGACCGGCTTCGGCGCCTGGGCGGCGACCGATGCCTCCCTATCGCCGCTCAATCTGACCGTGCCGGCCCTCTATCCGCTTCTCGCCTGGATGGCGGCGATCTCAGAGGAGGGCGTTTTCCGCTGGTTCGGGACCAGCCTGCTGAACCGTTGGCTTCGCAACCCGTGGGCAGCCGGCGTCATCCCGACCTTGGTGTGGGCCTTCGGCCATGTGACGTACCCGATTTACCCGTACTATTCACGGCCGGTGGAGCTGCTCATTATCGGCTTCCTGTTCCTCGCGATCATGCTGCGCCATGGCTTCTGGACCTCCATGTTCGCCCATCTCATGCTCGACGACGTGCTGATGAGCATCTCTTACCTGCTGGAGGGAACGGCAGCCGGCCTCGGGCTCGGCGTATTCTATCTGGCGCTGCCGGCGTTGATCGTGTACGGCGTGCGCCATCTCCATCGGTATAGCGCAAGGTTGCAATAAAAAAGACGTGTGCGGCTTGAAACGGCCTTGCGGCGGTTCAACCGTACACGTCTATTTCACACGTTACTTGTTCAATTTTACATTTTTGAACGCTTCGGCTTGCTGGCGGATGCCAACCTCGGCGGCGAACCGCTCGATGCTCGAAGCGCCGAAAAATCCGTCGATGCCGGTCGTATGCTCGAAAATATAGCGGGCATCCTCCGGCTCCGCAATCGGACCGCCGTGGCAAATAACCAAAATATCCGGATTGACCGAACGGCCCGCGTCAGCGATAGCCTGGATTTTCTTGGCGCAATCGTCAAGGGAGAGCGCGGTCTTCGCGCCGATCGTCCCTTTGGTCGTCAAGCCCATATGCGCAACCAATATATCCGCGCCCGCCTTGGCCATCTTGATCGCCTGCTCCTCGTCGAATACATACGGCGTCGTGAGCATATCCAGCTCATGGGCCTTGCGAATCATGTCCACTTCCAGATCGTAGCCCATGCCCGTCTCTTCCAGATTGGCCCGGAAGACGCCGTCGATCAGACCGACGGTCGGGAAGTTCTGCACGCCCGCGAAGCCTTGCTCCTTCAACTGCTTCAGGAACACGTCCATGATGCGGAACGGATCGGTGCCGCATACGCCCGCCAGCACCGGAGCGCGCTTCACGACCGGCAATACTTCCGCCCCCATATCGACAACAATCTGGTTCGCGTCACCGTAAGGCATCAATCCTGCCAGCGAGCCCCGGCCGGCCATCCGATATCTTCCCGAGTTGTAAATGATAATCAAATCGACGCCGCCCGCTTCGCCGCTCTTGGCGGAGATCCCGGTTCCCGCTCCGGCGCCCAAGATCATGTCGCCTTTGACGACTTGCGCTTTCAGTTGGCTGATGATTTCCTGACGAGTTCGTTTCATTTTGTATCCTCCTCTTGTGTGTGCTTCCGCATCAGTTCGACCAGCTTCCGGGCTGCGGACAGCGCAAAGCTCTTGTCATTGATGTCCGCATCCACTTCGATGAGCTCGACGGCATTGCGGTCAATCTCCTGTCTCAGCGTATCGAACAACGCCCGATCCTCTTCCGGTCCGTAGAATGGCTGCCCTTCCATATCCAGACCGGATACGCCCTTCAATGGCAGCATGAGCGCGGTCGGGGCGGTCGCCTTATTCAACTTCCCGGCGATAATCTTGCCCAGCTCTTTATTTTCCTCCACGGTCGTTCTCATCAACGTCACGGTCGGGTTATGCTTGTAGAACTTCCGATTCGCGAACTTCTCCGGCACCGTCTCGAACGGGCCAAAGTTCACCATGTCCAATGCTCCTGTCGAGACCACCTGGGGCACGCGCGCCCGCGCGGCCGCTTCAAGCCGGTGCGGTCCCGCATTGAGCACGCCGCCGACCAGCTCGTCGCACCACTCCGTAGTGGTGATATCGAGAACGCCATCGAAGAATCCGGATTCGATCA
This sequence comes from Paenibacillus dendritiformis, assembly GCF_015845845.1. Lineage (GTDB taxonomy): Bacteria > Bacillota > Bacilli > Paenibacillales > Paenibacillaceae > Paenibacillus_B > Paenibacillus_B dendritiformis_C. The sequence continues at coordinate 142,920 of NZ_LDIG01000274.1, read as the reverse complement.
ACCGTTCCATCGTCTTGCCGCCTGCGCCGGTCGCATGGAACACGACCACTTCATAGCCTTGTTGCTCCAGATACTCGCGGGCTTGATTGACGCAAGGCGTCGTCAGCCCGAACATCGTCGCGGCGATGAGCGGTTTTTTCTCCACGGCATGCTCCACCTCGAACTTCAGCATGCCGGCTATCGCCAAGGCCGCGTTCGTAAATATTTTGGTCGAAATCGAGTTCAGGCCCGACACGTCGACGATAGATGGATACATCATAATATCGCTTGTTCCGACATATTGCGACACATTCCCGGACGCGACGGTCGACACCATTATCTTCGGCACGCCGATTGGGAGCGCTCTCATTCCGGGCGTGACGATAGATGTGCCGCCGCTGCCGCCAAAGGAGATGATTCCATCGAATTTACCTTCCGCATACAGTCTCGGAATCAGCTTTTCCATGCCCTTCGCAAGTACTTCCGTTGCTAACGAGCGGTCACGTTTGGAGGCGATTTCACGAATATCCGTTCCAGCTTCCCGCGCCACTTCTTCATTCGAGACATCCGGGACGAACATAGGCTCGAACACCCCGCTATGAATCGTAAGCGTATTCAGCCCAAGACCTTGAAGCATATCTCTGACAAAAGAAAACTCGGTTCCTTTCGAATCAAACGTTCCGACTATCGCGACTGTTTTCAATGGCATAACCTCCTCGGAAAAGTGGAAGTGTTTCAAGAATTGCTGAACTTGCTTACACTTCAAGTATAGAGCTTTCAAAGGGGCAATTCATGTGAATTTGTACGGCGTTTATGTGTTTTTGTACTGACGTCGAAATTCTCGCGGGGACAGTCCCGTCAGTTTTTTGAAGGTTTTGCTGAAATGGGCGTAGTCATTGTATCCGGCGAGCGCCGACACCTCGGACAGCTCGATATGGTCCTGCTTTATGAACTCCATGGCCTTGTTGATTCGGAATCTCGTCACGTATTCGGGGAATGTGCACCCGACCTCTTTTTTGAACAAATAGCTTAAATGCGTCCGCGAAATATGGGCTACCAAAGCGAGTTCCGCAAACGAAATCTCATTCATGTAATTCGCGGCCACATACTCCTTCACGAACTGCACATAATCATAATGCTTGGCCACGCCCTCCAGCATATGGCGAAGGAGCTTGTCCTGCTCGGTCAGCCCCGCCTCCTTGAACTCGCTGGCCGTCTGCGTAATCGCCGCTTCGGATGGAATTCGCTCGAAGGACGATCCGCCCAAATAACCCACGGCTCCGGTATTGTCGTACATATACTCCACGTCGGAAGGCGTGTTGACCGGCCCCCCGTAGACCATTTTCATAACGCCGGGATTGACCTCATCGCAAGCCTTAAAAATAGCTCTTGCCAACTCCGCCGCCGCTTTGAGCGACAATACTTTTTTCGCGCCGAGAACGCCGCCCTTCGTGAAGCCCAAATGCGCGCACACGATATCCGCTCCGGCATCGGCCATGCGCCGCGCCTGATCCTCTTCGAACACAAACGCGATCGTAAACAAGCCTTTCCTATGCGCTATCCGAATCGCCTCGATTTCAGCGTCGAAGCTAGTCCCGTCTTCCTTCAAAGCCTCACCAAAAAGACCGCCCATTAATCCGACGGTCGGATAGTTATTTATGCCAGAAAAGCCCTGTTCCCGAATCCATTCGATATATTGCTCCAATTCAATGGTCGGATCCGTCGCGCAAAGTCCAAAGATAACAGGAACCTCTCTGACGATAGGAATAATTTCCCTGGACCCGAATTCCATCACGAGATCGTTACTGTTCGAAAAGGGAAGCAGCCCTCCGAGCGAGCTCAATCCCATCTGCCGGAACCGGCCTGAATTTAGGGCCAAAATGAAATCCGCTCCGCCCTTTACCGCATATTTCGCGGTGATGCCCGCTCCGGCCGCTACGCCTATAATATGCCCGTTCGCTTGAATCTGCGCTTGCAGCTTCGTTCTAATCTTATCGCGGTCGAAAGACACGTCAACACACCCTTTACCGGCTCAATGCTTATTCCTTGACCAACATCATAACATTCCCCGGAAGACCGGTCTATAAACGTGACAGCCCGCGCTGGCCGCTGGAGAGAAGTACCCCCTCTCCGCCTTCCTTACTCTTGCCAGGTTCAGGAGGCATCCTTTGCACTCAGAAGGCTTCGTCCTCCGCATCTCTTTCGGCGGTGATCCCATACCGTCAGGACCGCTTATCGCTTTGCATTTGTACTTCTGCTATGCCATCTAATCAGGAACATGTTCTATAGTGGTTTCTTCAAGTCTCCGTCCAGCGTATTCAGATCGTTGCGGTCAGCTATTCCCCACGGCTGCACTGCGCAATCCGGAACTTATAGTGAGCCGGCCTTCGATTCTGAGCGGAGGGGAGATTGCTTATAAGGAGCTGCCAACCCTGCCCAGAAGGGTCCGGCCCACGATTCTAAGCCCAAGCAAGGGCCGAGCCGCCCCGGCCCACGGTTCTACGCCAAGCGGAAGCAAGTACGCTGTAGCCCGCAAACATCCAAATCAAAAGAAGCTTTGCAGGAACGTGCCTGCAAAGCTTCGCTTGTTTCATTTTATTCATCATTGCCCGCATCGGCAGCCTCTATGTCCGGGGTACCCGGCTCCGCTTCGTGCGGTTCCTTCTCTTGCCGGAGCGAGGCCAATATCGTGTTCGCCAGCTTCTCGCCGATCCCGATTTCCCGGAAATCCTCGACCGAAGCTTCCCGTATTTTCTTCAAGGAGCCGAAGTGCTTCAGCAGCCGTTTCCGCCGCTTCTCGCCAATGCCCGGAATGGAATCGAGCGCCGAAGTGACCATCGACTTGGCCCGCCGCTCCCGGTGGAACGAGATCGCGAAGCGGTGAACCTCCTCCTGGATGCGCTGCAGCAGGTAGAACTCCTGGCTGTCCCGCGCCAGCGGCACGATGGCGGGCGGGAATCCGGCCATCAGCTGCGCCGTCTTATGCTTGTTGTCCTTGACAAGACCGCATACCGGGATATCGAGGCCAAGCTCATTCTCAAGCACATCAAGCGCCGCCGACATCTGACCGCGGCCGCCGTCCACGATAATGAGATCCGGCATGTCGAGTTGCTCCTTAAGCACCCGTTCATAACGTCGGCGGATCACTTCGCGCATCGTCTCGTAATCATCCGGACCGACGACGGTGCGCACTTTGTATTTCCGGTATTCCTTCTTGTCCGGCTTGCCGTCGGTGAAGACGACCATCGCGGAGACCGGGTCGGCCCCCTGGATATTGGAGTTGTCGAAGGCTTCGATCCGGCGAAGGGCGCCGATCCCGAGCGCATCCCCCAGCCGTTGGGCGGCTCGCTGGGTCCGCTCCTCGTTCCGCTCCACCAGTTTGAACTTCTCGTCCAGGGCGACGCGCGCATTTTCCATCGCCATCGAGACCATCTGCTTCTTCAACCCCCGCTTCGGCAAAATCACCTTCACCTTCAGCCATTGCTGCAGCGCTTCCGTCGTCGCCAAGCTTTCTTCGGCATGCGGAACGGTATCCATCCCCTTCGGATTGGCCCCGTTTTCCTCGTCTTCTCCGTCTGCTATGTCCGCCGCTCGGCCCGCATCCGCGCCGCGGGAGGATTCACCGGCATCTCCGTCCGGCTCTTGCCCGGCCTTGGCCGCTGCCGGAGCGACTTCGTCGGCCGCATCGGCCCCCAGGCCAGCCAGCCCGTCCGGATCCGGAAGCAGAATCTCCTTCGGCACCGCCGGATTCTCGCTGTAATATTGCGACACGAAGGACATGAAGTCGGCGTAAGGCTCTCCGTAGAACGGGAATTGAGTCGTATGCCGTTCGATCATTTTTCCTTGACGGATATAAAGAATCTGTACGCACATCCAGCCTTTGTCCACCGCGAACCCGAACACATCCCGATCGACCTGATCGGACGTATTGATGTTCTGCTTCTCCATAATCGCCGCGATCGCCATCAGTTGATCGCGGTATTCCTTGGCCCGCTCGAACTGCAGCTCCTCGGCCGCCTCCTCCATCTTCCGCTGCAGCTCGCGTTTAATTTCTTCATGTCCCCCGCTGAGAAACTTCGTGATCTCCTGCACCATGTTTTCATATTCGGACTCGGTCACCTCGTACTCGCACGGCGCCAAGCATTGGCCGATGTGATAGTACAAGCAGACCCGGTCCGGCATCGTGGAGCATTTGCGCAGCGGGTAGAGGCGATCGAGCAGCTTCTTCGTCTGCTGGGCGGCGAAGCCGTTCGGATAAGGACCGAAATATTTCGCCTTATCCTTCAGCACCCGGCGCGTCACCTCAAGCCGCGGGTGGCGTTCATTCGTTATTTTAATATAAGGGAACGTCTTGTCATCCTTCAGCAGCACGTTGTAACGCGGGTGATGCTTCTTAATAAGATTGCATTCCAAGATGAGGGCTTCCATATTGCTGCCGGTGACGATATATTCGAAATCGCGGATTTCCGCTACGAGTCGTTGGGTTTTGCCGTCATGGCTGCCCGAGAAATAAGAGCGGACACGGTTCTTGAGCACCTTCGCCTTGCCGACGTAAATAATCGTGCCCTCTCTGTTCTTCATCAAATAGCAGCCTGGCGCATCGGGCAGCAAGGCGAGCTTATGGTGAATCTGCTCCAGCGCCTGGGCGCGTTCAGCCAACGCTTCGGCATCCAGCTCGTCTTCCTGTTCCGGGGCATAGCGTTCATTCCAGCGTGCCTTCCACCGCTCTGCGCGCCAGTTCGGGCGGTTCTTGTCCGAGTCGCTCACGCGAGCTCCCTCCTTACGATCATTGTTCCTGCACTGCCCCCTGCACGCGGGCTCGTGGCGTTGCGCAAGGTGCATGACTTCTCTATTTTATCAAAAAAGAGGACGACGCGCTCCTGCCTAACGCAAAGAAGCCTTCCTGATTCAGGAAGGCTTCTCTTCTATCGTATGTTCGCCCGGACGGATGCTTATTGATGCTTGCCAATCAAGCCTTTGAGCGCATCCTTGGAGTTCAGGCCGACCACTTTGTCCACTGGCTGGCCATCCTTGAAGACGACGATCGTTGGAATGCTCATTACGCCGAAGCGGGAAGCGGATTCCGGATTTTCATCGACGTTCACCTTCGCGATCGTAGCTTGACCGCTCACTTCTCCGTCCAATTCTTCGAGAATCGGAGCCAATCTCTTGCAAGGGCCGCACCAAGGCGCCCAAAAATCGACCAAAACGACGCCCTGCTGACCTTCTACCTCGGTCTTGAACGTCTGGTCGGACACATTTACGATAGCCATATTAGAGAACCTCCTTTATCGTGAAAAACAGAATAGCTGAGTCAACAAGTAAAGTATACCACAAGTCACACTTTTATGTGAAATCGGAGGGCGGTGCATTTTGTTAGGAATTTGTCACACGATAAGAAGGCCCGGACTTTACAGTTCCGCCGCCGTTAGATATACTAGAGGCGTAAAAATGGGTTTTACTACCTGTCTATGTTGTGATCTGAATCATTGCAACTTGACGGACAGATGGGAGGACGCGCCAATGGAAGCCAATACGATGGATCCTCGCGAACATGTCAACGAAGAGCCGAGAAACGATTTTTCAGACGTGTTGTTCGGGTTCAACGCCATGTTCGGGTTTATGTTCGTCGTCTTCTTCGGCATGGTGATTGTGAAGTTCATGCTCTCGTAACATCCAATCGCCACACGACGTTCCGCGGGCAGGCCCGGATTGCTTCCGCCTGCCGGGAACCGCGTCAAGCGGAAGCGCCCGAACGTTCAATCGTTCCTGCGCGAGCCATAATGCGGATAAAGCATGCAGCGGTGCATGCTTTTTTTGCTGCCTTCGAAGCCTTGCCGGTACCGGAGCGATGCCGGCGGGCGAGGGCGGTTGAGCCGTCCTTCAACGTTCGACCGCAATGCGGCAGGCGGCGGCCAAGCTGATTACAATGAACAATAACTGGGCTGCCAAGACCAGCGTGATGCCCGCAAAGATGCCCCAGTCAAGCGAATCGCCGATGGCAATAAGCGCCCCGCCAATGCCTGCGCTTAATCCGGGCCCGAACGAATCGACGAATTGGAGCTGGGACGACACCTCGCCTTCCTGGCCGGGCGCTGCATGCTGCAGCGCAATCGCTCCCGTCGTCGGGTTGGCCAGCCCGATGCCGAATCCGGTGCATATTTGGGACAGAATCGCCAAGGCAATGCGGCCAGGCAGCCCGATTACCGCCATGACGCAAATGACTCCGATGACCATCATGGCCACTCCGATCACCAATACAAATCTCCACGAAGCGAGCTCGGCGAAGACTCCTGCCAGATAAGGACCGATTAATGCGGGAAGGATATAGGCTCCGGAAAAGGCCGCAAGTATTTTGGTCCGCAGGGCATCGGGATAGCGGAGCGTAAAAAAAGACACGCTCATCACGTGTCTTACATTCCCCGTTTGTTGCGTCCATTCACATGGACAATGTCCGCAAACGGCTTAATCCGGTCCATGAGGCGCTCGGCCTTATAAATATCTTCCCCGTCGCGCGTGTAGCTGAAATGCTTCAGCAGCGAGTTGGTGTCATAATTCGACGTATAGAAGGTCGGCTTCCGGTTCATTCGGTAGTTCAAGATCGAGCCAAGCACATGATCCCGGACCCAGGCCGACATATTCTCCGCTCCGATATCGTCAAAGACGAGCAGATCGGTCTCCTTCATCAGCTCGATCGTTTCCCGCAGCTTCTGCGGCTCCTGGAACATCGACTTGAGCTCCTCGACGAATTCCGGCATGTAGACGATGACCCCGGTATAACCGGCGCGGGCCAGCTCGTACAGCACATAGCTCATCAGGAAGGTCTTCCCGGTCCCGAACGGTCCGACCAGATATAAGCCGTGCGGGGTCAGCCCGGATTCCTTCGCCTGCATCACATATTCCATCACCTTTTTGACCGCGGGCACCCGCTCCATATCGATCTCCAGCATCTCCCGGGCAGAATATCCCTGCTTGAGGGCCGTCTCATCCACATAAAAGGAACGGACGCGGTTATGGATCGACTGCTGGCGCTCATGCGCAAGCCACTTCTGGCACGGGACCTTGCGGTCATAGATGAACGCCTGGCCGTTGACCGTCTCGGCGCTCAGCCGGGTGTAATGTCCGTGGAAATCGTTCGGGCACTGCTCCAGGCCCGGGCATTGGCTGCAATGTCCCGCCTCCTTCACGTATTGGTACAATTTATTCATATTCATGCGAAGGCTGCGCTCGTCCAGCTCGGGATGAGAGCTGCGGAATTCGGCGACGAGCGGATGGTTCATCAGCTCGGCCATCTTCTGCTCCGCTTGCGCGCGCCGGCTGCCAAGCGGCAGCTGCTTCAACAGTTCGCCTATCGATTCCATGCGGGAGCCCTCCTTATCTTCTGTCTTCGATATTCATCGTGCAAAAGCCTGCAAGCACGCCTGCCGGCCTAGGCTTGTCCGTCCAATCTGCGGGCGAGCGCCCGTGCGGCATCGATCTCCTCCTGGGACAGCGACGATGGCGCTTCCTGCGAGCGGCTAACAATCGGAATCGCCGGCTTCGCCGTTTTCCCGTAGCGGCTGCGCGTCCGCTGCGAAGCGGCCTTCCCGCCTGAACGGGCCGCGCCCGCCTCCTGCATCTGCGCCTGCTGGCGGATATACATTACCGCTTGCTCGTAGGTGCCGACCTGCTTCACCAGCATATTGGACACAATCGCCTCGACGAAGTTGCGGTTCAACCGCTGCTCGGCCCCCTGCGCGAGCATGGTCATCAAATAATGAATGAGTACGTTAATGACTTCATCCGGCAGCTTATAATTAATATCCATCTTGGTGAACATATCCAAAAATGAGTCCGGCACCGCCCCCGGGAAAAACCGCTCCAGCAGTTGGGTGTACGGCGTGTTGCGAAGCATCATGTTGTATTGGTGAATATCGCATTTGCCGCTGAATTGCGGCGGCACGTCGACATAGAACTCCATCTCGACCGCGACTTCCTCTTGGGGGGCCGCGGCTTCCTCCGCGAGATGGCCGATGCGCTGCTGCTCCCGCTCCTGCCATTCCCCGCGGCGCTTGTTCTGCCGGAAATGCAGATGCGCCCGGTGCTGCAGCTCATCGATGACGATGCGGCCGTCTTCCGCAAAAATGCCGTCTTCATCGAGAAGCCGGACCGTCTCCTGCAGCGTGAGCCCGAACTTGCGGACGACATAATTGATGACGCCGAGCCCTTCCCGGTCATAGCGCAGCCGTTCGACAAAGCTGCGGTTCACCGACTGCTTCGGGAAGCGGATAATAATGTCGGCATAGTTCAAGGCCGGCGCCTCCGCTTCCTCGGTGACCGCCGAAGGGCGGACGGACGCACGGCTCGGCGCCACTTCATCCAGCGCCTGCTCCAGCTCGACGTCAATCACCTGCGTATTCAGGCGGAACAGTTCATAGAACGGAATCGAAATATTTTCGCGCTCCGCCTCCTTCACCGTCGCATCGAACGGCTCGCCGGTACTGAATTGTTCCCTCAGATTGAGCACGGCGTACTTGCCGACGAAGTCGCGCAGCAGCAGGGTCAGATGCTGAGTCCGGAAAAATTCATGAGGCGACAGCGGAGGCTGAAGCTCGTACTCGTACATATACTCCTCCATGTCCGGAAGCAGCATCCGCGACGTTTGCAGCAATCCGACCGCCTCGAGCTTCGAGGTCTGTTCGACGAAGTAGGTCCGCCCCTTCTCGCTCGGCTCAAGACCGAGCAGCAGGAACAGGCGGCGCTGCGCATCTACGCCCGAATAGCCGACGCGGTCCGCAGGGGCATGCTGATACAATAAATGATATAACCCAATCGCGAATGCTCCGACCATCGGCTGATAGACGTGGGACAGCATCTTCCGATCCAATTCGCTGAGGCTGAATTCCCGGTAAGTCACATACCGATGGTGCTCTGTAAAATGATGCATGTTGGACATTCGCATGACACTCTCTCCTTTTCATCCGTGCACGTCACGTTCACCTATTGTAACATACTTGGAGACGAGCCGTCCGGGGAAAAATCCGGTGATCGGCTATGGCGAACGCCCCATGCACAAGTCCGGTCCGGCCGCCGAAGCAGCGGCAGCCGGTTCGGATGTCCCTTTCATCGCATCGCCCGGCGCAGCTCGATCAGTTCGGCATATCGCCGCTCCAGCCGCTCCTTCTCCGCCTCGTCAAGGCGAAGCGGCTGGGAGAGCCTGGACAGCAGCTCGGACCATTCCAATTCGACCTTCATCCGCTGCTCTTCCGTCCAGGCCGCTTCCTCCCGGGCAGGGCCATCGGGCTGTGAGTCTTGCGGCGGCGCCTTGTCAGCATGCAGCGCCTCGATCGGCAGCAGCTCCAGCGATTGATTGCTGAAGCGGAGGACATGCGTCGCCGTCCGTTCCAGCAGCATCCGGTCATGGGTCGCGAACAGAAGCGTCCCCGGATAGGCGGCCAGCACCCGCTCCAGTTCCTCCCGCGCCTCGATATCGAGGTAATTCGTCGGCTCATCCAGCAGCAGCACGTTGGCTTCGCTCAGGAACAGCTTGACAAGCTGCGTCTTGACCTTCTCTCCGCCGCTTAGCTGCCAGACCGGCTTCAGCGCCTCGTCCCGGCGCAGCCGCAGCCGGGCCAGCGCCGTGCGAATGGCGGTCTGGTCGTAGGCGCTCGACTTCTGCACGTTCGCCAAGGCGCTTTCCTCCAGGTCAAGCGAGTACAGCTTCTGATCGAAATAGGCGACACGCGCGTTCGGCGCGAACCGGATCACCGCGGAAGAAGCTCCCTCTTCCGGTCCCCCGTCCGGCGCTTCGCTCCTCTGCTTCAGCAGCCGCAGCAGCGTCGTCTTGCCCGATCCGTTCGGCCCGAGCAAGGCCACCTTCATCTGCGGACGGATGCGGAAGCTGCCCTCCGACACCAGTTCCCGCTCCCCGGCGCACAGCCGCAGTTCCTTCACCTCAATCGCGGTCTTGCTTCGGAGCGGCCGGTGGCACTCCGCATCGAAGGCGACAGGCGGAAGCTCGAACGGGCGCTCCACCTGCGGCAGCTTCTCGAGCCGCGTTTCCATCGCCTTGACCCGCTTATCCATTTTCCCTTGCTTGCGGTTGAAATGAGGCCGGGCAGAGCGAATCTCCTTGCTGGTCAATCCTTTGCGCGGCCGCGGGGTACCGACGCTCTGCGCATGGATCCTCGTCTGGACGATCATCTCTTGCAGCCGGTCCCGCTCCGCGATGTACTGGTCATACTCGCGCTGGCGCTCCGTGCGCAGCCGCTCCTTCTTTACGCGGTAATCGTCATAGCCCCCGGGGTAAATATGGAGGGTTCCGTTCTCCATCTCCCATATTTTCGTGCACACCCGGTTCAGGAGCGTACGGTCATGGGAGATGAGCAGCAGCGTGCCGGTCCGGGAGAAATCGAGCAGCCGCTCTTCCATCCGCTTCGTCTGCTCCATATCGAGATGGCTGGTCGGCTCGTCGAGCAGCAGCAGCTCGGCGCCGCCCTGCAGCGCCTGTTCCAGCCGCCGTCTCGTCCGCTCTCCGCCGCTAAGCGTCGCCTCGGCCGAGGCCTCTTCCCGGGTATCGTCGAGTTGGGGCACGAAGGCGCAGGACGCCATCCGCCGGACGCTGCCTTGCGCGGGCTCCAGCAGCCCGGCCAACATCCGGATCAGCGTCGTCTTGCCGGCGCCGTTCGCCCCGATCAATCCGATCCGTTCGCCGGAATAGACGCGCAGCGTCTCCGGAATCGTGAACAGGCGGCGGTCTCCGGCCTCGGCGGCCAGGCCGCTCGCCTCCAATATAAGCTTGCCGGCAGGGGACAATGGCCTTCCTTCCGAATGTCTAATTTGATTCATAAAAAAACCTCCCTGGATTCCAGAGAGGATAGATGATACGGCAACGCTCAAGGATGCCCGACGCCGGTCATGATGCCGGCAAACCGCAAAACGGCGCATGCCCAAAGGCAGCGTCCCTTCGCAAGCGGCCGAAGCCGCCTGCATGTCGCAGCGCCTGCGCCGCTGGACAGCCAGCCCGCCGCGCTGTCCCGCGCAGGGGCTTACTGGGCCGATGCGCGCAGCAGCAATGATATCCTTGAATTTCGGTCAAGACACAGCCGGTGACAATCCGCCAGCAGGCAGATCTATCCTCTCTGAACGTACATTTTGAAATCGATATGGTCAAAATGATTCGCTTCAGTTCGGATTAATTGCTCATCGGCGGTATACCTTGCCCTTTCCTTCGAATGTTGGCCCGCCCGTCTCGCTGCGGCAGACATATTATTATTTTATGCGATGCGGCCGCCTTCTGTCAAAAGTCCCCTCCACCCCGGCCCTTTCCCTGTCGAAGGACGATTATTTCAACGGGTCCAAATAAGCGCGATGCGGATTGGAGAAGCCGAATTGATTAAAGCGGTCCCAATTGATCGACCACGTCATCAAGCCGCGCAGCTCGGGATAACCGGACGGATTTCGCAGTGTATAGCTTCCCCCGAACGAGCGGCCTTTGATGAGATAATCAAGCGCCTTATGCACTTCTGCGGGGGGCGTATAGCCATTGCCCGCCTGGCTGGCGGCCGGCAGGCCGATGACGACCTGGTCCGGGCGCAGCCCCGGGAAGACTCGGTTCGGATCTTTGGCGAGCGGGAAGCCCGTCACCAGCATGTCGGCCATCGCCACATGGAAATCGGCGCTGCCCATCGAATAGAACCGATCGTCGAGACCGGTCACCGGTCCGGAATTGTAATGCTGCACCTGTACCCAAGCGATGATGTCGCGCAAGGCGTGAATGACGGGCAGATACGCCCCGGCGCGCCGATCGCCGCCCCATTGCCCGGCGCCGTAATTCGTATACCCGACCTGGACGAAAAAGGTCTCCGGCGCCATCGTCAGCAGGAACTCCGATCCGAAATGATCATGAATGGTTCGCAGCGCCTCGATCAGATGGACAACCGCCGGTGTCGTCGGGCGATCGAGATCCGTGTCCCCCTGGTTCAAATACAGCGATTGCCCTTCGAAATCAATGTCCAATCCGTCGAAGCCGTACTTCTCGATAATCGAGATCACCGATTGCACGAACCGGTCGCGGGCGGCGGGAGTCGTCAATTCGACGTGGCCGTTCTGGCCGCCGATCGAGAGGGTCACTTTTTTGCCCAGACTCTGCAAGTAAGCAACGTCTTCCTTGAAGTCGGCATCGGCATATTGGTAAGGCGTGAATTCGATCTTGCCGCTGTTGTCCGCCGGTTCGGCAAATGCGACATGGATGCCATCGAAATTGTCCGAAACCTCCCGCAGCGGAAGGAAGCCCGCTCCGTTCACGAAGTTATGCCAGTAGCCGACCAATACTTTGCCGGGCAACGGAGCCGGTCCGCCGGCAGCGGGGGTCTTGACGCTCAAGTCGGCGCTGGGCGGGGATACATTGCCGGCCGCATCCTTCGCCTTTACCGTGAAGGAATACGTCGTCTCCGGCGCCAATCCAATCACGCTCGCGCTTGTGCGGCTCGTCGTCGCGGCCAATGTCCGATCCCGGTACACCTCGTATCCGGTCACCCCGATATTGTCCGACGCCGGGCTCCAGGCGAGCGACACGCTGGTCGCCGTCTTGCCGATCAGCCGCAGATCGGCGGGAGCGCCGGGAGGTTCGTTATCCTCCGGGGCTTCTCCCTCGCTGACGTAGCTCCACAGCGCCGGGACGTTAGGCGGCTCCCAGCCCGCCAACGACGTATGCGGCTGCCGGCAGCGGTATATCTTCCCTTGATGCGAGACGAGATCGTCGGCGGCGTAGCTTACCCCCGGAGCCCATGCGGCTGCCGCGGCAAGGGCTCCGCCAGCAGCCGAAGACGCTTCGGCAACGGCTGACGGCGGTGCATCGGCTGACAGCGCTTCGGCTGGCGGCGCCGAGAGGATGCGGACCGCCTCTTCCGGGCCAGCGGCGATGCCGGAGGCGCTGCTTAATCCGTTGAAGGCCGACCGGACCTGATTGGCAAAGGCGTAGCCGCTCGTCGCGTCCCAATTGACCGACCAGGTCATCACGCCGCGGAAGTTCGGATAGCCCCCGGTTTGCTGCAGCTTATACGCACCGCCGTAGGAGGTCCCCTTCACGATATAGCGGAGCGCCTTCGCGATATCCGCCCCCGAGGTGTAGCCGCCCGACGGCGCGGCGCTAGGCACGGCCGGCAGTCCAATCGCGACCTGATCTTCCCGCAGCGGCTGGAACAGATTGTTCGGGTTGCGCCCGATCGGGAAGCCCCGCAGCAGCATTTCCGCCATGGCTACCTGGAAGTCGGCCGTCCCCTGCGTATAGACGCGGCCGTCCAGCGCCTCGTTGCCGCCGGCGTTATAATGCTGGACATGAATGAAATCCAGCTTGTCGCGCAGCCCGTGAATGACGGGCAGATAAGCGCCCCATGGACCGGCGTAGGCGACGATGCCGCCCTGGACGTAGGCGATCTCCGGCGCCATCGTCAGCATGAAGTCCGGGCCTACGCGATCGCTGAGCTGCCGGACCGCGGCAATGAGGTTGACGATTTTCGGCGTCGTCGGATGGCGGTAATCGGTATCACCCGCGCCCAGCGAGACGGAGCCGCCCTCCAAATCGATGTCCAGTCCGTCAAAGCCATAGGTTCGGATGATGTTTTCCAATGAGTTCACGAAATTTTGGACGTCCTGGTTGCTGTGAAGCTCAACCGAGCCATTCTGCCCGCCGATGGAGATCAGCACCTTCTTCCCCTGGCTGTGCAAATAAGCGACATCCGCACGGAATTCCTCCACCGTGGCGTTGTACGGCGTGAAGCTCAAGGTCGAGCGGTCTCCTCCGGCCGTCTCGGCGAAGGCGACATGAATGACGTCATACTGCGGCGATACGTCGCGCAGCTTCAGAGCGGTCGATCCGTTGTCGAAGTTATGCCAGTAGCCGATCAGCAGCTTGCCGGGAATCGGATTCGGGCCCGGCCCGGCCCGGCCGGCGCGGTCGTGACGGTCACGGCCGCGCTCGGATCGGATGCATTGCCCGCCGCATCCTTCGCCTTCACGGTGAACGAATACGTCGTGTCCGGCGTCAGCCCCTTCACGGTATGGGACGTGAGCGCGGTTGTTCCCGCGAGCGCTCCGTTCCGGTACACCTCGTAGCCGGTGACGCCGACATTATCGCTTGCTGCGTTCCAGCTCAGCGAGACGGACGTGGCCGTGAAGCCCGTGGCGGCCAGATTCGCCGGCGCTGCCGGCGGCTCGGTATCCGGCTCTGGCTCCGGGTCCGGTCCGGTGCCTGCATGCGGCGTCCACAGCGCCGACGCGTTCGGCGGCTCCCATCCGTTCAGCGAAGTGTGCGGCTGGATGCATTTGTAGTCGGCGCCGCCGTAGGTGACGACATCGCCGGCCCGGTAAGCGGTATTCGGCGCCCAGGCCGGGGCCGCAAATACGCTTGCGGGGAAGACGGAACAGAGCAAGGCGATCACGAAGAGACTAACCAGTGCTTTGCGGTTCGCTGCCCTCATTTCATTAGATTCCTCCTTTTTCTTATCAACATGAATTAAGCCTCCGGGAAGGCCACTCTCTCTACCTTCGCCGCATCACCTCCGACTTCGTTCCCTCCTGGCCGCTGCAGCTTCAGTTCCCGCCGAGCAAAATATTCCCAGGAGCTCTATACATTCCAATAAAACACCCTGGCAGGCTGGCTACAAGGATAAATATCTACACACAGGGATACTATTCTATATTCGGGGTAATGGCGCTGGAGAGGAACGATTATTGGGGGAGAAAAACGTTGATGAAATAACTTTAAAAAGATAACAACATGAAAGAATTCGGCATTAGAAATTACTGCATGAGAGATAACTGCTTGAAAGGTTGCCGCTTTAGAGATAACCGTCCTGGAGTTTACTTCAATTGAAATAAGGCGCTTTGGAGTTGGCTGCATTTTAGATTTAGGAGGTAACGGTTTTGAGGATTACAGCTCTGGAGACAGCTAGTTTGGAGATAACCGCTCTGAAGTTTACAGCTTTGGGGACAGCTAGTTTAGAGATAACTGCTCTGAAGTTTACAGCTTTGGGGGACAGCTAGTTTGGAGATAGCCGCTCTGAAGATTGCAGCTTTGGGGGACAGCTAGTTTGGAGATAACCGTTCTGAAGATGGCAGCTTCGAGATAGCTACTTTAAGAGAGAATCCGTACGCTTAGAGAAACGTTCCTGCTTCTTTCGGCGGATTGCGCTTGTTGTTTAGCTGCCTCCCGCGCTGGGAGGGGAAGCTTTCTGTTATTGCGGTACTATGAAAATGCTGCAAATATGCAGGATTCTGATCGAGGCGGATGTTCGAAGCAGAAAATCCTGCAAAGCTGCAGCACTTTTGCAGGAATTTCGTGAAATTTCCCTCTAAACTCCAAAATTCCTGCGCTTTTGCAGGATTGTTAGGATTCGTGACTCATCCGACGGTATCCGTGGCGCTTTGGCAGGATTTCTGCCATTTTAGCCTCAGCCGCCCCCCACGCTTCGGGCCGGAATGGCGTGCTCTGCGCGCTTGGGCGATCCAAAAAGGCGCGGAACCCCGTTCCACGCCCAGCACAGCTTATCAAAACATTTTGTATCCGCTCTTGCGAAGCACGTCGATCGTCTTGCCGCTGACGAAGGCTCCGGCCAGTCCCGCCAATGCCGTCAAATAATCGACAAGGCCGTAGCTTCCGATGTTGCCGATAAAGGACAGCTCGCTCTTCCACAGCATCCAAATGGTCGCCGGCAGCACAATAACGATATAAAATCCGATTGGGAACCAGGTCGTCTTCATCAGCATGTTCAAAATAAACCCGATGCCGAACATCATGACGAAGAACAGCATCATCAAAATGATGACCATTATCCATCCCATCATGTCTTATCATCATCCCCCTGTAACGTATCTCCCCATGGATACTCCGACGGCCTGCCGCATATCCAAAATTCACTAATTTGCCTTGATTAGTATTAGTGTACTGGCACAGAAGCCAAAAATCAACGAACATTCAGTGACATTTATCACCTCCAAGTTGCCCCTGGGCCGGCAGATAAGCTACAATGGCCTTGTGCATGTTCGATGATGAAGACATCTTCATATAATAAAGCATTGGAGGTTCACGACATGAATGAAGCCGCATTAACATTGGAAGGCTGGTATGCGCTCCATGATTTTCGCTTAATCGACTGGACGAAGTGGAACAAGGCGGATGACGAAGAGCGGGCGCATGCGCTGGATGAGCTGCAATCGCTCTGGTCCGATTGGACCCAGGCCGAAGAAGAGAAGCGGGGAAGCACCGCCGTATACAGCATCGTCGGGCAGAAGGCCGATCTCGTCCAATTCCATCTGCGCGAGACCTTGGAAGAATTGAACGCGATGGAGCATGCCTTCAACAAAACCTCCTTCGCACAATATACGATTCCGACGTATTCGTACGTGAGTATTGTCGAGCTCAGCAACTATATGGCTAAGCCGGGGGCGACCGGGAATCCGATGGATAATCCGGAGGTGGCGGCCCGCCTGAAGCCGACGCTGCCGAAGAGCAAGCATATCTGCTTCTATCCGATGAACAAGAAGCGCGATCTCTCCGACAACTGGTACATGCTGTCGATGGACGATCGCCGCGCCATGATGCGAAGCCACGGCATGATCGGCCGCAGCTATGCCGGCAAGGTGAAGCAGATCATTACCGGCTCCGTCGGCCTGGACGACTGGGAATGGGGCGTCACGCTGTTCAGCGACGACGCGCTCCAATTCAAGAAGCTGGTCTACGAGATGCGCTTCGATGAAGTGAGCGCCCGCTTCGGCGAGTTCGGCTCCTTCTACGTCGGCAATCTGCTTACGCCGGAGAAGCTGAACGAGATGCTGAAAGTGTAGCGTGATATGGCCGGGAACGAAAACGCAGACCGGGAAGCCGCAGGGGCTTCCCGGTTTTTTTGCGGTTTCCATGAGCCGCTCAGTTGGCGGATGCCAGCACGGCGGCCGGAATATAGGCGTCGCCGGCCATTAATCTGCGGGCGGTTCGGCCGCATGCCGCCCGCGTGACAAGCCAATCCGAAGAAGCGGTCCGGGCGACGGCGGCTTCCGCATACATCGTGCCTGACGGGTGGCCGATGCGTACGGCCGAACCGGAGGAGGCCGCCAACCGGTTAGGGATCGTCCCCGGGATTTGGCAGGCGGCCGCAAGCGCCAGCGCTCCGCCGACGGCATGCGCCTTATGAAGGCCTCCCATCGAAATATAGCGCGATAAAATATCGATGTCTGCCGCCCGGATCATCTCATGGGCCGACGTCACGTAATCGGCCGGCTCCGCGACGATGACGATCTTGGGGAGGGAGTGAGTTCCCGGCCCGACCGGTTCGTCCGGCCGGATCAGCCCGGCGAGTCTGCCGCCCGCGACGCGAATCTGCTCCAGCGTGTCCAGCAGCGCCGCATTGCCGTTGATGGCCGCCCGAAGCTCCGTGCCCGCAAGCCCGACATCCCGCGCGTCGACAAAGACAATCGTGTTGACGCAGTCGACGATACTAATCTCTATCCGGCGCCCGCCGCTCACCTGCACCGTATCGACGGCATTCCCGGTCGGCAGCGTTTTGCGCGTAAACGTGCCGCCCGCATCGGGGAAATTCAGCATAATCTTGGACGATTCGCCCGGAACGCCGGCGATCGAAAACTGCCCTTCATATTGGATGGCCCCGTTCTCCACCGGAATTTCGGCAATAATCATTTTATCGATATTGGTATTGTATATCTTCACTTCCGTGATCGGTTCGGTCAAGGCGACGTAACCTTCTTCCGCGGCATACAGCCCGACCGCCGCCGTCAGATTGCCGCAAGTGACTTTATAATCGATGATGTTCTTGTCAAGGCTGACTTGGCCGAAGGTGTAATCGATATGCGCCTCCGGAATGGATGGGGGACCGACCAGAGCCAGCTTGCTGGTCAGGCTGCTCCCCCCTCCCAGTCCGTCGATCTGATTGCTGTCCGGACTGCCGAACATGCGCAAAATGATCTGATCCCGCAGCCCGCGATCTGACGGAAGATCGCATGTCCGCAATATGAGCCCTTTGCTTGTCCCTCCCCGCATCAGTACCGCCGGTATGCCGACCACTTGTCCGAAGCCATACATTACCCCTCACTCCTTGTCTGTCGCTGCAGTCGATTCATTGACTTTTTAATTTCAGTGTATTACTGTATTTACAATAAATGAAATATCGAACTTTTATTGTTTTCGATAATTTTTTTCGATACCTGAAGCGAGGGGATAGGATGGAGGATAAAGATTGGATCATTTTAGAGACGCTGCACCATAAGCAAAATATTACCAAGGCCGCGGAGAAGCTCTATATTTCTCAGCCGGCGCTAACGTACCGGATACAGCAGCTCGAAAAGGAATTCGGCGTCAAAATCGTCAACCGGGGAAGAAGAGGCATTCAATTTACGCCTCAGGGAGAGCATCTCGTCAAATACGCCAAAGACATGCGCCTGCAGCTTCGCCAGACGAAAGAATTTCTGCGCAATATGGATAATAAGGTCACGGGAATCCTTCGCTTGGGCGTAGCCAGCAATATTGCGACTTATATTCTCCCCTCAATTCTGAAGCAATTTCTGGAGCAGTACCCGGACGTGGAAGTGAGGGTCATGACGGACTGGAGCTCGAATCTCGTTCATTCCGTCTACAGCCAGCATGTCCATATCGGCATGATTCGGGGCGATTATGACTGGCCGGACGGAAAGCATTTAATGATGGAGGAGAACATTTGCATCGTCTCCAAGCACGAAATTCATCTTCAGGACCTGCCCAGCCTCCCGCGAATCAATTATAAAACGGAGCCTTCCCTCCAAAATACGATCGACCTCTGGTGGAAGGAGCGGTATTCGCTGCCTCCGAACATCGCAATGGAGGTGGACAAGATGGAGACCGGCAAAGAAATGGTGTTGAACGGGCTCGGATATGCCATATTGCCGACCATCGTGCTCGGCGGTCAGGAGGATTTATACAAAATTCATTTGACCTCAAAGCACGGCGAGCCATGGAAGCGGAAATCGTGGATGATTTACCGGAAGGAGTCGCTTAACTTGACGCTTATTAAGGAATTCGTGGATTTTATGAAAAACAGAGACTTGGAAACGCCAAAAAGAAGATAGAGCGAAACCTTCCCGGCCTCTCCCTATCTTCTCTTCGCTTCCTGCTCAATCGTTTTTCGCGATCGCCGTGACCGCCCGGGCCCGCTCGAACGGACTGCTCTCCTCCTCGCCGTTCTCGATTTCATCCAGGCTGCGCCCGTTGGTGGCGGGACCGAAGCTCAACGCAAGCGCCGAACCGATCCAGCATAGCGAGATGAAGGCGAATACGCTGAAGCTTCCGAACTCGAGCAGCAGCAAGCTAATCAGCATCGGCCCGAGCACATTGGAGAATCGCCCCAACCCGTACGTGAGTCCATAGCCCGACCCGCGAATCGATGTCGGATACATTTCAGATGTATACGTGTATAAATTAGAGGAATAGGTTCGCTCGATCAGGTTCACGAGAAAGCCGAACGCGATCAGGAACAGCGGATTGACGGTCAAGCCGTAAAAGAATACGGAAATCGCGATAAAGAGCGATGATGCGACCAAATTCCACTTCCGTTCATAGCGATCGGAGATCATCGCGCCCAGCAAAGCTCCAAGCGGGGCCCCGATCGTAATCAATGTGCTGTAGAGCAGCGATTTATCGAGCATAATCCCGTTCTGAACGAGCAGCGTCGGAACCCAGGAGCCGAATCCGTAGAAACCGAGCGTCTGGAAAATCCAGGCCATCGCAAGAATGAGCGTCCGGCTGCGGTATTTTCCCTTGAACAATTCGCGGTAGCCGTTGGCTGCCCCAGGAGCTTGCGGCCGGCAGGCAGGCGCGGGAACCGGAGGAAGCTCTCCTTTCTCGCGTCGCACCTCCTCTTCCACCTGCCGGACGATCGCCTCCGCTTTTGCCGTGTCTCCCCGGGCGGCATGCCAGCGCGGAATCTCATGAAGCCGGCGCAGAAACCAGACGCCGACGATACCCATCCCGCCCCAGATGAAGACGAATTTCCAGCCGAAGGGTCCCAACCCGATAAGCAGGGTTGACACCCAGCCGGTAACCGGTATGCCCAGCAACCCGACGACGAGTGCGATACCCTGAAATTTGCCCCGGGAAGCCGAAGGGAAAAACTCGCTTATATACGTGCTCGAATTGATCAGGGCCGCGGCCACTCCCATCCCGGTCAAGAAGCGAAAGATTCCCAGGATGACCGGGTTCCAGGCCACAGCCGTCAGCATAGAGAAGACGGAAAAAAATAAGGTCATCATCATAATGGCCCGCTTTCTTCCGCATCGATCCGCGAACCATCCGCCAAATACCGAACCGATGAACATCCCGAGAAAAGAGCTGGATGTAATCCAGCCAATCTCGGTGACCGACATCCCCCACTCCTTTTTCAATACCGGGGCAACGAAAGAAAACGTATTCAAATCCGCATATTCAAAAAAATAAATGATGGCCAGCGTCACTAACGTCTTGCGATGAATCGAGCTGACAGGCAGCCGATCCAGACGGCCCGCCAAGCTATTGGCACCGCTTTCATTTGATGTGATACGCAAACCGCTTCCACCTCCGAATTGGATTTCCGCCTCATGGAACAGATAAGGATGAGCTCATGGGCATCAGCTGATTGGTTACACTATAGCACGGACCATTGACATCAAAAAAATAGTTGTTTTGTATCAGTATCAATCAAAAATATTTATGTCTGGTCAAAAAAAACGCCGCCGCATCGAGCTGCGGCGACGGTGTGCCCATCTTGAATCAATCTTCTTCTTCATCCTGCAAAGAAGCCAAATATTCCGCCGTCATGCGATCCCGCATGCGGCCTTTTTCCTTCAAGCGTTCGATCGCCGGTTGAATGAGCAGATCGACTTCTTTTTGAACCGTATAGGCCAGATCGTGGCGGTTCTGCTGTTCCAGATACGACCCAACCTCCATCAAGGCGTTGTAGCGATCCAATTCGGGACGGGTCAGCAGCCCGCGCACCTGCACGCTGCAATGACGCATGGCTTAGAAGAACTTCCCTTTGCGAAGCGCCAAAGAAATGCCGCCGATGATGAACAGCCAGCGAATGTCGATCACCTTTTTCAGCTGCGCCGCCCAGAAGCCTTTCAGCTTCTTCGAGCCGACGACGCCGATCGCTTCGCCTTTGCCCAGGGATGCGACCGTCCCTTTATTATGGAACTCGAATTTCTTAAGCGGTTGATTGCGAATGGAAGCGACGATATTGCTTGAGCATACCGGGCCTTGCTGCATCGCCATTTGCGCTGTCGGCGGGTATGGACGATCGTTGGCCGGATTAATAAGCAAGGAGTTGTCACCGATAATAAAGATGTTGTCATGGCCAGGCGCCCGCAAATATTCATCGACTTTCACACGTCCGCGCATCGCTTCGAAGCCGGCTTGCTCGATAAGACGGTTGCCGCGGATACCCCCGGTCCATACGACGGTCGACGCCTTGATCTCTTCGCCGGTCGCGAGCACGACGCCTTCCGGCGTGCATTCCTTGATGGCGGTCGCAAGCTTGAAGGTGACGCCCTTCTTCTTCAGCACGTCCATCGCATATTCGACCAGCTCCGGATCGAAGCCCGGGAGCGCTGTCGGCGCCGCTTCAATATTATAAATATTGACGAGCTGCGGATCGACATCGAACTGCTTGCACAGCTGCGGAACGCGATCGGACAATTCGCCTACGAACTCGATGCCGGTGAAGCCCGCTCCGCCGACGATGAAGTTCAGGCGCTCCTTCTTGCTCTCGTCCTGCTTGAACAGAGCGAATTGATGCTCAATATGCTCGCGGATAACGCGGACCGAGTTGATGCTGCGAATGCTGAACGCATACTCGCCCAGACCCGGAATGCCAAATGTCTCCGGCTCGCCGCCCAGGCCGATGACCAAGTAATCAAAGGACAGCGTTCCGTCTTCCAAAATGACCTTCTTGTCTTGCACGCGGATTTCTTTGACGGTCGATTTGACAAAATCGATCTTGAACTCGTCGATCAGCTTCGAAATCGATACGCGCGCATTTTCATAGGAGTCTGTACCGGCAGCAGGCATATGCAAATGAGTCGTGAAGTAATGGTAGTCATGTTTGTTGACCAGCGTTACATCCGCTTCATTGTAATTCAGTTCTTTTTGCAGCCGCTGAGCTGCCATGATGCCACCGTAACCCGCGCCTAAAATGACGATTTTAGGTATGTTGCTCATCGTAATTTGCTCCTTCCAGTCGGGTAAATCAACTTGAGCCGACTCTATGGACCCGCAGGAAAAGAATCGGCTGTGCTTCGACGCCCATTTATAATAAGTCGTTGTGGAAATGTGAAAATCCCCACAAAAAAAAACAAACCAGTGCCTGCGCAATGTTGTAAAAAAGAAGCGCCGCTATGAATTGCATCATCGACAATTTATCGAACTTTGTATACAATCCACATGCAATGATATCGAGTTTCCAGCTAAAATACAAGCATCATTTTTACCGAATTCAAAATGTAAGCGCTTTACATGTTTGTTTTTTTAAACTGTAAATTTATGGGCCGATATTTTGGTCTTCTTCCTTCTTTCCTATATTGTACCACATTTTATTTGTGAAAACCGCTGCCATGACTTGAAACATTTTCAAATGCATTGTTTCCTTCTCTCCGCACTAGGTTTATAATGGATAATGTGCCGGATTGCACAATGACCATGATCACGTGGTCTGACATCGTCATTTTGGAGGTGCTCTGCCTTGGATTCACAGCCAGCTTCACAACAAGATATTGTAGATATTCTTATTATTGGTGGCGGTCCTGCCGGAATGTTCGCCGCCTTCTACGGCGGCATGCGTCAAGCATCCGTGCGGCTGCTTGAGAGCATGCCTCAATTAGGAGGACAACTGGCGGCCCTGTACCCGGAGAAATACATTTACGACGTAGCCGGATTCCCGAAGGTTACGGCCCAGGAACTGGTCAATCAGCTCAAGCAGCAGATGGATCATTTCCACCCTGATGTGCGTTTGGAAGAGAAGGTGCTTAAGGTCGAGAAGCTCGATGAGCGCCTCTTCGCGGTTACGACCGATAAGCAGGTTCATCACGCCAAGGCCGTGATCATCACCGCGGGCGTGGGCGCCTTCGAACCGCGCCGGCTCGAACTGCCGGAAGCCGCGCAGTACGAGAAGTCGAATCTGCACTATTTCGTCAGCGATCTGCAGCAGTTCAAAGGCCAGCGCGTCCTGATCAGCGGCGGCGGCGATTCCGCGGTAGACTGGGCCTTGATGCTGGAGCCGATCGCGGAGCAGGTGACGTTGATTCACCGCCGCGACAAATTCCGCGCCCATGAGCACAGCGTCGAGCAATTGATGAACTCGAAGGTGCAGGTGCTGACGCCGAAGGAGATTACCGCCCTCCACGGAGACGCGGGACGAGTGGAACGGGTGACCATCGCAGATACGAAGAGCAAGGGCTCGATGGATATCGATGTCGATGCGGTCATCGTTAACTTTGGATTCGTATCCTCGTTGGGGCCGATTGCCGAATGGGGATTGAACATTGAAGGCGGATCGATTGTCGTCGACACCCGGATGGAGACCAACATTCCGGGCATATTTGCGGCAGGCGATATTACGACATATCCCGGCAAGCTAAAACTGATTGCGGTCGGATTCGGCGAAGCGCCGACAGCGGTGAACAACGCGAAGGTGTATATCGATCCGACGGCCAAGCTGTCCCCGGGCCACAGCAGCAACATGAAGATGTAAGCGGCCCGCCTGGCGGCGCAGAATGGCGCAGATCGCGCAATATTAACGGCTTGTCATGAGAAAAGGAAAGAAAGGGTATCCTACTCCTAATCTGTATCTAACGGAGGAGGATACCCTTGTTTCATGTTTGTCCACTATGCAACGGCATAACCAGTCACATGCTTTTTCCATGTCCGAACTGTTTGAACCCAGCCGTCGACAGCGGCAAACTGGAAGATTATTATGGACCTTACTCTCCTTATTTCCAAGCGGAGGACGACCATGAGACGCTCCCGATCCATATCAAGGATCGTTCTAGCAGACGGCTGTGCGTGCATATCTTATATTGTGAGCACTGTAATACGTCCTCAACCGTCAATGGCCTGTCTTGGGAGTAAGGATCACGAATAACCGGCTATTCTATCTGCGCACCGGTTTGTGGAAGAGGGTCGGATGCAGGCGGCGTTTCTGAATTTCGGCAAGCAGCAGCGCGATGAAGTCATCATCTAGTCCCAGCTTGATTGCCTGCTCATAGGAATCCATAAGCAATTCATCGGAGAGCAAAGCCATCCTAATCACAACCTTTCCTAAAAGTTTCCTTAATGCCCCATCATCATATCATGGTTGTTTTCTCAGGAACAAGCGTTCCGTTATCCACAGCCAATTGTGGAAGATTTGTGTTTAACTTGTTGATAACCGTCGAAAAAGGACTTGAATCACTGGGGATGATGTGGATAGCTTTATTCACATCTATTTTTGTTGAATTTTGGATAAAAATCTTTAATCATAATCCTGTTCATCCCAAATGAAATCTATCACTCTTTTAGGCAAACGCGGAAGCCCGCCCGCATCGCGAATGATCGCTATTGCGGGCGCGTATTCACTTCAAAGATCCAGATATGTCCGGATTTGTCGATCCCGTAATCATAGCCGAGCTGGCTAATGCCAGGATATTTCCCCTCCAATATGCGGGTGCACAGCCGCGAAAGGTGCAGCATCTCTCTTCTTTTCGCTCTGACCAGCCGGCCGGACAAGGAGCGGCGAATCCCTTCCGCCCCGCCGAGCTGCGTCCCGCCCCGGCACAGATTCGTCACGAAGAGGCCGTGCCGCGCCAATCTGCCGACAACGCCCCGGCAAATCCATCTCCCCCTCGTTTTCACGAATTTGACCCGGTAATCGATCGGCCGTCCGCCAATCGTGGCGAGCCGGATGCCGCGCTGAATAATATAGCTGCGCTTCTTCTTCACCGTGGAGAGCGAGCGGACCATCGCATCGAACTCGGTAAAGGAGCGCGTCTTTTCCATATAGGTGTACGCATAATTGCCGCCTTCCGCGGTGACTTTGATGACGCCGGTTCCGCCGCCTCCCACGATCGGCTTGATGACGACAAATCCGTACTGGTTCAGCATTTGATGCAAATTGGAAGTGTTGTATATCCGCGTTGCCGGGATATGATCCGCAACCTGCGAATTTCCAAGCAAGGCTTCCGTCTTCAGCCATTTGCTGGCTAACTGTCGTCCTTCCATGCGTCTATCCCCTTTCGTCTACGAGCTTCTAGTTTATACATACTCAATGACGCCCGCTGATTCTTGGATGATTGTCACGGCACGCGCCTTATTTTGGGGACATGCCTTCCCCGCTTCCGCCTCACAATTCCGGAGCGCTGCAATTCGACATATTTCACCGTCCTCGTCGTCTTGTCATTGTATAGGCGGGATGGTATCGTATGGATAAGGTTGAAGAGGGATTGCAATATTGAAGATGGGAGCGACTTTCCATGACGACGGCCGCCGTATTTGAAGTGCTGTATTGGATTGCCATTGTCGGCATGTCCGTGGTGCTGGTTCTGGCCAATGCCGGAATATTGGCACTCGGCTTTCAATTTTGGAAAAAGCAACATCGTTTGCTTGGGGTAGGATGCTGGCTATTTTCCTTATTTTGCTTTTATTTGATTGCGATAATGATCGACAAAACGTTTCTGTAGCGAACAACGAGATCCTTGGAAGCCGCCATCCGCGGTTCCAAGGATTCGCTATAGGGAGAGCCGTCGTTTCCGGTTTATGTGAAAATTATTACATTCAAGGTAGGTGCATACGGATGCGCATTCGAGTGCTTGTCGCGGACGACGATCCGCATATTCGGACCCTGCTGCGCTTGATTCTCGAACGGGAGCAATATGAGGTGATCGAGGCGGCTGACGGCACGGCTGCTTCTCTTCTGTTGGAAAAAGAAACGGTTCATATCGCCGTTGTCGATGTGATGATGCCCGGCGTGGACGGCTGGACGCTCTGCGCCGATATCCGCCGGCATTATGATATTCCCGTCATTCTGCTCACGGCCCGCGGCGAGCTGGAGGATAAGGCTGCAGGCTATGAAGCCGGCACCGACGATTATCTGGTCAAGCCGTTCGAGCCGAAGGAGCTTCTGTTCCGGATGAAGGCGCTCCTGCGGCGCTATCAGCTCGTCTCGGCCTCAACGATTCGCTTCCACGACACGATCATCGACAGGGCAAGCTATATCGTGACGACCGGCGGGCAGGAATGGACCTTGCCCCGCAAGGAGTTCGAGCTGCTGACGCAGTTGGCCGCCCATCCCGGAAGATTGTTCACCCGCGACCAGCTTCTCGATCAGATCTGGGGCGCCGACTTCACCGGCGACAGCCGAACGATCGATGTCCATATTAAGCGTCTCCGGGAGCGGCTGCATGAGGCGACGGACGACTTCCGCATCGTCACCATCCGGGGACTCGGCTACAAGCTGGAGGTTCGCGGCGCATGAGATCATTATATGCGACGATTGTGACCAGTTCCGTCGTCATCGTGCTGCTCAGCTTTGCGGTCGGCCTCCTCACGGCCAATCTGGCATACGGCCATACCCTCAATCTGCATTATGAGGAGAAGATGCAGGATATCGGGCGCTCCATCGCCTTTTTCGCCGCGGAATCGTCCCCGGACAAGCTCGCATCCTATATGGAGCATCTCTCCGGGATGGGGTACCAGCTCTATTTGTTCGATGAGGACGGGCAAGCCGCCGCGTTCGGCCGCGCCTTCAAGGAGGCGACTTTGCCGGAGGGAGCGGTGCGGCGCGTGCTTGAAGGCGAAGTTTACAAAGGCCTGCTGGAGAACAAGCAGCGGTGGCTCATCCCGAACATTTTCGAGAACAAGCTGGAGTTCAGTTATGGACTCCCGCTGGAGGCGCAGGACGGCCGGTACGCGCTGTTCATCCGCCCGGATATGGTGCAGCAGACGGAGGAAATCCGCCTGCTGCTGGCCGTGCTGCTGGCCGTCACCTTCGGCTTCAGCCTCGTGCTTATCGCCATCAAGTCCCGGTATATCGTTCGTCCGGTCAACCGGCTGGCGAAGGCAACCACCGAGCTGGAGCGCGGACAATATGAGGTGCGGCTTGACGTCCACCGCCAGGACGAGATCGGGGAGCTGGCCCGCCGCTTCACGCGCATGGCCCAATCCATCGAGCAGGCCGACACGATGCGGAAGCAGTTCGTCGCCAACGTCTCCCATGAGATCCAGTCCCCGCTTACATCGATTCACGGGCTCGCCGCCCAATTGCTTGAGCACCCGCTCCCCCCGGAAGAGGAGCGCAAATATCTCCATATTATCGCGGTGGAGAGCGAACGTTTGTCCGGGCTAAGCCGGCAGCTGCTGACGCTCGCGTCGCTCGACCGCGGCCAGGAGGCGCTCAAGCGGGTGCGGTTCCGGCTCGATGAGCAGCTGCGGGAACTGTTGATTACGCTGGAGCCTCAATGGTCGGAGAAGAAGCTGAAGCTCCATCTCGAACTCGAGAAGACGGAAATGTCCGGCGATGCCGGCTTGCTTCATCAAGTGTGGATGAACCTGCTCGCCAATGCGATCAAGTTTACAGATACGGGCGGAAGCCTTTATGTACAATGTGGAATAAATGGGAATGGCAGTGCCGAGGTGGTTATTCGCGATACCGGCAGGGGAATCCCGGCGGAGGATCTTCCCTATATTTTCGACCGCTTCTATAAATCAAGCTCTCCGGAACGAGGCTCGCAAAGCGGAACCGGCCTCGGACTCTCCATCGCCGAGCGCATTGTCCGCTTGCACGGCGGATCGATTCGCGCCGCGAGCGCTGTCGGAGAGGGGACGGCGTTCACCGTGCTGCTGCCGGCCAAGCCTTCCGGCGTTTCCGCTTAGCGCATGCCTGGCCCGTCCGTTCCCTTGAAGGAAGGCAGCAATCCATGCGGCGGGGCGGCTCCGATCCTCAGAATTTGTTACCTTCCGTTCATATTCCGTTCATATGAGGCAGGTATACTGTCTCGTAGAGACGAGAACATACAAACTGGGGAAAAAGCCTGAAGCCCTCCCGCCACAACGGCGCGGACGCAGAGGCGATGAGAGTTCCGGCAGCAGTTCCCCAAAATGATATGGAGAGAGGGAATCACCATGAAAAAGCTGTATGTGACATCATTTATTTATGCTGTGCTCGGGCTGGCAGCCGGTGTTTTTTTCAGAGAGTTCACGAAGCACAACGGGTTTACGGATTATACCATGCTGAAGCCGCTGCATACCCATCTGCTCGTGCTCGGCTTTCTCTTCTTCCTCGTGCTCCTCATCCTGGCGCGCCAGTTCCGCGTCCACGAGGTCCGCTCATTCACGGCGTGGTTCTATGTATATAATGCGGGCATGCTGATTACAATCGGCACGATGACGGCACGCGGCATCCTGCAGGTGCTTGGCAGGGACATGAACGGCCTGAACCATATGGCCGGACTCGGGCATGCGATTGTAGGGGCCGCCATCATCTGGCTTATGGTCCTGCTCGGCAAGACGATCAAGGAGCCGGCGTAGCCATAGCGCCGTCCTTCCGCCAGCTCGCCGCCCCGGCGGGAAGAACCTCCAGCCTTCTTCACGGGGGGCTGGAGGTTTTTTGCTTCATCTGAACAAAAAACCTCGCGAGCGCGCTGCCCCCTCGGGAGGCGACGTGGATATGCACAGGCGCCAAATAAAGTAGAAGTTTAAAAACCGCTATGTTATCATATTAATAGAAAAGGAGCCGTGCGGTAACACGACTCCAGTGCAATAGCCGCTTCAAAGGCGGTGGCTGCGGAAACTTTACAGAAATAGACCGTTAACCTTTTCCGGAGGGCGGTCTATTTCTTTGTGTGCAGGTATAGAAGCAGCGTTATTACGAACATCAATAACGCGAATATCCATATTCCAAACTGGAACATAACGAATAGCGCTTCATATACGCTCACAAGCATCGCCTCCCTCCCGGGAGACTAGCCGACCGCCCATCAAGCCATTCTATTGCATGGAAATTATATCCTATTTTTCCCACCTACCTAGTCTTACTCGGAAGAGAGAAGACGGCTAAAATGGCGGGGGCGGGGAATGCAGGACAGCGTTAGGGCAAACTGGTCTGCGCTTGCAGCGAGCTGGTCCCGCATGAAAATGCTGCACAGGCGCAGCTTTTTTAGCCTCAAGAGGCGAAATTCCGAGAAAATCCTGAAAAACTGCAGCATTTCGCCACTTTGAACGCTCTCTACGCCTTGCCGTTGAGGAA
This sequence comes from Paenibacillus dendritiformis, assembly GCF_015845845.1. Taxonomy (GTDB): domain Bacteria; phylum Bacillota; class Bacilli; order Paenibacillales; family Paenibacillaceae; genus Paenibacillus_B; species Paenibacillus_B dendritiformis_C. The sequence continues at coordinate 113,674 of NZ_LDIG01000274.1, read as the reverse complement.
TTGCTGTATTTTTGCAGCAGTCCTATTTTTCGCAACCTCGTGTCAATAGAATTGCTGCATTCTTGCAGGATTGGTAGAGCAAGATGATCAGAGGTGCGAGAAATGTTGCAGCTTTTGTGGAGCCAAGGAGCTAGAGTGGTGGGTGATACTGCAGCTTAGGCGGAGTGAATGACCCGGAGCTGCAGACGTTCTGCCCGGGAACGGCGGAAGAATATATGGAGATGTATTGGCGAACCGAGCCTATCAGACCTTGAACGGCGTCTTGGAGCGGCTGCGCATCGGCGCGCCGGGCGGATCATCGCCATTGGCTCGCTGCGGTTGAATGATGAATTTTTTGGGTTCTCCGCAGCACCGTCTTTGCCGGACTTCATTCCGCTTCATTTCTATCCGCATGACTATATCGAGAAGGTGCTTCACGCCGAACTGGCCGCTCCGCTACGGCTCCCGTTGCATCCGTACCACCGAATTTTGGTGGGGTTCATGCGGATCTCTCCGAATCCGGATGATTTGCGGGACATGGAAAACCGGCCGCCCATCTCCTAATTTGTAAATATGGATAAAAATGAAAAGTACGCCCGCGGTTGCAGTATTTCGCGGGAGTTTGTCTTCAATCTCAAGCCCCGTGTTATTCAACGGGCCCTTTTTCATATGACTTGCGATCGGTTACGCCAAGATACGATTTCAATCCATCCTGGAGAATTCGCGAGAAATTAACATTCGCCTCTTCCGCGGCGTCGTTAAGCCATTTCGGAATGGTTAACGTTTTCTTCACAGCCTTCTCCGCCATATAGTCACGGAATGGCGGCATCCATACGTCGATGAGAACGGCGGATTGATTACTCTCGAGACTAAGATTGATTGCGCGAGTAGGTTCCGGAATTACCTCGCCGTCCTTTTCCATGCCGTATAGATGTAACGCGAGACATTCCTTTGCCATGTTTAATGCTTCTTCGTCAGTATCTCCGTAAGTCAATGTTCCGGGTAAATCTGGGAATTCAACCGAGATGCCGTCGTCCGCATAGTCGAAGATCGCCGGAAAGATATATCGGTCTTTCATTTACAAGCCTCCTTATATATCTAATATAATACGTATTATAACACGTGTGAATAGGAGTTTCGTTACGGAAAAAATTATCGGTACGTACCGGAAAAAACTGCGTAACAAAGAAACGGCCCCGCCAGCAACGGCAGGGCTTTTCGCGTCATGGTCGTTTCTTATGAGCGTATTCACTGGCGAGTAGCTATCGTGGCTTTTGCGCATGTCGCTCGTATCCATCTGGATGTATCTCCGCATGGTTCGTATGTCCTTCCATCCGCCCATCTTTTGAAGTGTGAACGGGTCGCAGCCGTTAAATATCATGTTCCGCGCCCACGTATGGCGGTAAACGTGCGCTGTCATCATTTTACCAATGATCCCGGCTTTTTCACCGTAAAACTTCAACCGCTATCCGTTCTCCCGGCAATGTAAGATAAAGTTTGGAAGTCGATGTCTGCCGCTCGTAGACTCAATAATTCGGAGACACGCAATCCGCAGTCAAGCATCAGTACGATTGCGACATAGTCCCGAAAGCCGACATACTCGCGCTGATTTATCTGCGCAAGAATTGCCTTTATTTCTTCATCGCTTAGACAGTTTGTCAAATCGACGTCCTGCCGTAGTGTCCTAACGCCCGTAATCGGGTTCTCCCCAATGAGGTTGTCGCGCTCTAATTGGTTAAATATCGCTTTGAGCACGCGAAGGCGAATGTTGATCGTCGTGTCCGATAAGCCAACGCCGTGATCGCGGTGGCCGTTGTATTTATGGCCTGCGTAACGCTTGGCGTCATATTTCATCCAATTAAGATGATCGCGGAAAATAGACGGGGATAATTCGTGTACGTACTCGATATCCGGATGGTGCTCCTTCAACCACTTTAGGAAGTAACCGTAATCCTTCGCGTAATCTTTCAACGTCCGATCACGAAGCCCCTCGGCGCGTTTGGCACTGACGACCATATCCAATGCCTGATCGAGTGTAAGCTCGGGATATGTCACCTCATCGATAACAATTCGCTTTTTCCGCTTTTTCAAAGACAAAATAAAAACCTCCCTAATGGTATAATTTTCAACATTAACCATTAAAGAGGCCGGAATTAACAATCCTAAGTCGCGTAAATTAGGGTTGTTATTGTTCATCATCGGGATTGATAACACGCAATTTTCGCATGTTATTAACAGTACCGAACATGCTTTCGCATGGCTCCCGTAAATGCTGACGAAAAGATATCAACGTCACAAAAACAGCTTAACGGCGCCAACTTAATCGTCGCACTTCTGCGCCTTGCCTTCCGCCAGAGCGGTACGGAAGCTCGCGCCGCAGCCGCAGGTGGCGATGGCGTTCGGGTTGTCGATCGTGAAGCCGCCGGACATTCCCGACTCCTTGTAGTCAATAACGAGTCCGTTCAAGAAAGGGATGCTCTCTTTGTCGACGACGACCTTCACCTGGCCGAACGTCATATGCACGTCATCGGCGCTCTCCTGATCGTCCAGCCCCATGCCGTAAGAGAAGCCGCTGCAGCCGCCGGCATGCACGCCGATGCGCAGGAACAAAGCCGGATTCTCCTCCTGGGCTATCATTTCCTCTATTTTCTCAACCGCCTGATCGCTGATTGTAATCATTCTAATCCCTCCTTGTAGTATTAAGTATACCCATCGCGCCGCATCGTTACAAGAGAACGATTCCCCGTTCCCGCTATCCCGCATCATGTATTGCCCCTTCTGGAAGGCAAGAGTATAATGAAGGTGACTACGGAAGCTGTGATATGTTTCACTGAAAGCTCCGACGGAATTTACATTTCGCCGAGGAGTTTTTATTTTGTTCGGAAATGGATCGCGCCGGCCCTCCGGCTGGCGCAAGACTGCTCTGCCGGGCAAGGCGGCTCTATGCGCACGCCTGGCGGCAACCGGCCTCTCGGATCCGGTGCGACGCTCCCGCATTCGCGTAAGTGCCGAAAGGGATGCCCGCTGCCGGATGCCGGTGACGGACAGGAGCAGATGAATGAGAAGGAGGCCTGTGCATGACAACGGTCATCGCCCGTCATGCGGATACCCGCATGGCCGAAATAGTGGACAAGGTCGAGCGTGGGGAACGCTTGACGCTGGAAGACGGTGTATATTTGTATGAGACGGATGACTTGTTGACCTTGGGTCAATTAGCGAATCTCGCCAATTTGCGCAAGAACGGGAAGAAAGTATACTTCATCGAGAACATGTCTCTCTACTTTACCAACGTCTGCGAAGCGCACTGCGCCTTCTGCAATTTCCGCAAGGATCAGGGAGAAGAAGGTGCGTACACGCTGTCGGGGCAGGAAATGATCGATTATGTCGACCAGCACATTCATCCGGGTGTACGGGAATTCCACATCGTCGGCGGCCATAACCCGCATGTGCCGTTCCAATACTATGTCGATTCCTTGCGCGTGCTGAAGGAGAAATATCCGCAAGTGACGCTCAAAGCGTATACGGCTGCCGAAATCGACTTCTTCACCCGCATCAGCGGCTTGAGCATCGAAGAAGTGCTGCGCCAGCTGATGGACGCCGGTCTGGAGTCGCTGACGGGGGGCGGCGCGGAGATTCTGTCGGATGAATACCGCAAAAAGATGCGCGTGGAGAAGGCCGGTGTCGACCGGTATTTGGAGGTGCACCGCACAGCCCATCAATTAGGCATGAAGACGCACACCACGATGCTCTACGGCGCGATCGAATCCCATGAGGATCGGGTGCGCCACATGATGAAGATTCGCGAATTGCAGGACGAGACGAACGGATTCCAGGTATTCATTCCGCTCTCGATGCAGCCGAAGAGTCCGAAAGCGAGCATCAAGCGGCGCAACTCCGCATACGAGGACTTGAAGACGATCGCGATCAGCCGTCTCATGCTGGACAATGTTCAGCATATCAAGGCGTACTTCATCAACATCGGCACGCAGCTCACCCAGGTCGCGCTCACCTTCGGCGCCTCCGACGTGCACGGCACGCTCGTCAAGGAGCGGATCAGCCATGCCGCAGGCGCGCTGACGCCGGAAGGACTGACGCGCGACGAGCTGATCTGGCTCGTGAAGGGCGCAGGCCGAATTCCGGTAGAGCGAGACACCTTCTACAATGAAGTGAAGGTTTACGAATAGCCTGGGATCGCAGGCCAAGCTATGAATTTGGGAGATAGGAACAAAGACAAATAGATAAAATAGAACAGGCATCATTGCGCGAGCAACCCGTTTTCAGGAGAGGAGCCATACGACGTAGGCGCTGTCGATGACGGCACTTTATCTATTATTCCGGCATCATAGGGGGAAGTCGAACGGATGAAACGATACGTCATATTAGGTGGCGGTTACGGAGGATTGGCCATTATTCAACGGTTGTTGGAGGGCGAGCTGCCCTCTGACGTACAGCTTGTATTGATTGACCGCATGCCATACCAGGGATTGAAGACCGAGTATTACGCGCTGGCAGCCGGAACGGTTCCGGATATCGATATTCGCGTATCCTTTCCGATCGATCCGCGCGTTCAGCTTCATTACGCCAATGTCCAAGCCATCGATTTGGACAACCGGCTGATTCACTTCGAGCATGATGACGCCATGGCATACGATTATTTGGTGATTGGCCTGGGCTGCACGGACAAGTTCCATGGCATTCCCGGCGCGGAACAGTTCGGCTGCAGCATTCAATCGCTCTCCAGCACGAGGCAGACCTATCAGTGCTTGAACGACGTCAAGCCATACGGGCAGGTCAGCATCGTCGGAGGCGGACTAAGCGGGGTCGAGACGGCGGCGGAATTGCGAGAGAGCCGTCCCGATCTGAACATCCGGATCCTGGATCGGGGCGGACGGGTGCTGTCCGCCTTCCCGGAGAAGCTGTCCCGCTACGTATCCGATTGGTTCCGGGAGCATGATGTGGAGCTCCGCTCCCATGTACACGTCAGCCGGTTGGAGAAGGGCGTCATTTATAACCGCGCGGAAGACAAGGAAGAGGAGATATTGTCTCACGCTACGGTATGGACCGCCGGCATACAGCCGGTGGAGGTCGTTCAGGCGCTTCAGGTGCCCAAAGATCCGCAGGGGCGCGTGCTGCTGAATGCGTACCATCAGATTCCGGATTATCCGAACGTATTCGTGGTCGGCGACTGCGCCAGCTTGCCGTTCTCCCCGAGCGCGCAAGCGGCCGGCGCCCAGGGAGAGCAGATTGCCGATGTCATCAAGGCGATCTGGAAGAACGAGACGCCGCATCTGGGCAAGATCAAGCTCAAGGGCGTGCTCGGCTCCCTCGGCAAGAAAGCAGGCTTCGGCTTGCTCGGCAAGCGCACGATGGTCGGATACGTTCCGCGCGTCATCAAGAGCGGCGTGCTGTGGATGTCCAAGCAGCATTTCGGATAGCCCTAGATACAAGAATGGGAGCAGCGGCGTCAATCGGCGTCCGGCTGCTCCCATGCTTTTATTTCCCTGGCTTTCTCCATGATCACATCATATAATTGCTCCGCGGTCTCCGCGGCCACAATCTCCCCGTTCACATACGCATAGGGGAACAGGAAGCATTCTCCGCAATTGCCGAGGCAGCCGTATTCGATCACATCGACATCCGGAAGATCGGCGAGCCGCTTCATCAACTGGTCCGTTCCCTGATGCATGTTATTCACGCATATTTCTATGATCGGACGCATAGATGTTTCCCCGCTTTCATGTCGTGCCTTTGATTTCGATTAGCTTTATAATATAATAAAAGGAGCATGGATGAAAGGAGTTGGCGAAAGATGAGTGAACAAACACAGAACAGCATGTACGATGAAGTGCTGGAAGTGCTCGATAAACTGCGTCCGTTCCTGCAGCGTGACGGCGGGGATGTCGAATTGGTCGATGTCGAGGACGGTATTGTCAAATTGCGCCTGATGGGCGCATGCGGCAGCTGCCCAAGCTCCACAATTACCCTCAAAGCGGGTATTGAACGCGCATTGGTAGAAGAAGTGGAAGGCATTACGGAAGTCGTTCAAGTGTTCTAATTGCCCTCCCTGCATGGACAAGGGATGCCATCGGCCTCAAGAGGCCGGCGGCATCCCTTTTTTGTGCCGATGGCCGGAGCCCTCCCCTCCGCTATTTGAAGGTGGAGTTGGCCATCGCGGAGACGATATGCTTCTGCATGAACGTGAACAGAATGATAATCGGCACAATCGCCATGACGCTGGCGGCCATAATGATATGGAAGTACATCGCTTCATCGCCGGCAATCGAATCGCGCAGCATGCTGATGCCGACGGTAAGCACGCGCATGTCATTCGAATTGGTCATGATGAGCGGCCAGAAATAAGAATTCCAGGCGCCAATGAATTGCAGCACCGCCAGGGTCACGACAGTAGGCATCGTCATCGGGAGCAGGATCCGGTACAGCAGCGTCAGCCGCCCGCCTCCGTCTACCCGCGCCGCTTCCAGCACATCGTTGTTGACCGATTTGAACGCTTGCCGGAGCAGGAAGATGCCGTAAGCGGACGCCCCGTGCGGAATAATCAACGCCCAGAACGTATCCAGCCAGTTGAGCTTCGACATCATGACATAGACGGGCACGAACGTCACCTGATCCGGCACGATCATGGCCGCCAGCACGAGGAAGAACAAGGCTTCCTTGCCGCGGAAGCTGCCTTTGGCGAACGCGTACGCGGCCAGCAGCGCCACATTCAACTGCAGCACGACGATGCCTGCGGACATGAGAAGCGTATTGCCGAAGAAGCGCGCATAAGGAATGATCCGGAACGCCTCGGCATAGTTGCTCCAGGAGAAGGTCTGCGGCCAGAAGGTCGGCACCGCCAGCCGCATCTCCTGCTGCGTTTTCAGCGAGCTGACGATAAGCCAATAGACCGGGAAGAACAGCAAAGCGGTGACGATGACGGCAAGCGCGAGGCGGCCGGCGTACATCAGCTTTCGGTTCCGTTGGCCCGCCATGCGGTTATCCCTCATAATGCACCTTCTTCCGGCTCGCCCACCACTGCAGCAAGGCAAGCGCCAAAATAATGACGAACATCACCATCACGAGCGCCATCGCCCGTCCTGTTTTGAACTCGACGAACGCCATCGTGTAAATCCAATAGACGATCGCATTGGTTGCCTTCAGCGGCCCCCCGTTCGTCATAATATCGATGGATTGGAACACCTGCATCGATGAGATGAACGTCGTAATGAGCAGGAACAGCGTCATCGGAGACAGCAGCGGCAGCGTAATATGCCAGAACTGCCGCACCCGGTCCGCGCCATCGATGGCGGCCGCTTCATAGTACTCCATCGGAATGCCGCGCATGCCCGCGATGAACAGAATCATCGCGAAGCCGACTCCCTTCCAGACAGTGACGGCGACCAGCGCCGGCAGAGCCGTTGACGGCTCGACCAGCCACCCGACCGAGTCGAAGCCGAACGCATTCAACAGGCTGTTCAGCAAGCCATACTGCCCGTTGTAAATCCATGTGAAGACCATCGCCGCGACGACCATGGAAATATAATGCGGCATAAACACAATGCCCCGCATGAAGCCGAACAGGCGCGAAGATGCGACATTGAAGAGCAGGGCGAGCAGCAGCCCGATGCCAAGCGTGCCGGCGACGTCCATCACCGTGTACAGCAAGGTGACTTTGAGCGAATGATAGAAGTCCTCATTGTTCAACAGCCATACATAATTGTTGGTGCCCATGAATTTCTTCGTTGGACGCGTCATGTTCCAGTTCGTCATGCTGATATAGATGGAATTCAGCAGGGGGTAATACAGGAACACCGCCAGAAATCCGAGCGCCGGCAGCGCGAAAAACAGGTCCTTCCAGCTCTCCCGCCGTTGTCTTCGGCCCCGCCGCGAGGGGGCCGGAACGGTCATCGCCGCCTCCTGCCCCGCAGGAAGCGAATGAGTTAACATCTCATCCCGCATGCCCATCACTCATGCTCCGCCAGGATATCATTGATTTTGGCCGCGGCTTCCTTCATCAACGGCACCGGATCCGCCCCGTTCAAAATCATTTCGCCGATCACTTCTTTGTACACCTCGCTGAATTCCGGATAAGCCGGATGCTGCAGGCGCGGAGTCACATTGTCGAAATGATCGAACACCGCCTTGTACTGCGGCCATCTGGAGAAGTAAGCTTGTCCTTCCTCCGAGGCGATGGCCGACTTCCGCGTCGGCAAATATCCGACCGATTCCGCCCAAGCGATATTTTGTTCGGCCGATGTCATGAACTGAATGAATTTCCAGGCGGCTTCCCGCTTCTTGTCATCCTTGATGCCGTCCATCATCACGATGCCGGCGCCCCCGATATTCGAGGTGCGCTCCTGATCTCCCGGCAGGAAGGACACGCCGACCTCAAAGTTGGCATTCTCGCGGTACATCTTCAGCATGGCCGACGTATGCTGCACCATGGCGATCTCGCCGCCGAGGAACATCTGGCGCATATTGTCGGACGCGCCCTTGCCGTAGCCCATATGGACGACGCCTTCCTTCAGCCAGCGGTGGAAGTTCTCCACATACCGGAGCGATTCCGGCGTCTGCACCGCGGCTTCGCTTCCGTCTTCGGACAGGATATGACCGCCGCCGTTGGTGAGCCACGGATCATAATACCACGTATCCCAGCCCGGCACCGAGAAGGCATAGCGGGTCGTCTTGCCGTTGTCCCGCTTGGCGACCTTCGCATTGAAGGCGTCGATCTCGCCCCATGTCTGCGGCGGCTCCACGCCCAGTTCATCGAGCATCGTCTTGTTATAGATGAATACGCTCGTGCTGACGATCAGCGGGAACCCGTACTGCTTCCCTTGATAGGCATACGCCTTCAGCATCCCGGAGGCGAAATCGTCCAGATCCACCTTGTCCCGCTCGATCCAGGGCGTCAGATCGGCGAACACGCCGCCCTCGGCGAAGTTCGGAAGCGAAGCAACCTCCACGTTGGTCACGTCAGGAACGTCATTGGCCGCGACCGCTGCCTGCAGTTTTTTATGTAGATCTCCATATCCTCCCTGATAGACGGCTTCGACCGTAATATGGGGATATTTCTTCTGGAACGCCGCAATCTGCGCGTTCAAGCCTTCGAGCTGGGCTTCCGCATGGGCATGCCAGTATTGAATAGTTACCGGTGTCGTGTCATCCTTCAAGCCGGCAGGCGGCGCCTTCGCATCCGCCGTCGTTCCTGCTCCTTCTCCGCCGGAGCACGCTGTCAGGCTGATGGCGAGCATGCCGGCCAGCAGCGGCCGCAGCCATGATTTCATATCCATTTCGTAATCAAGCTCCTTTTCATGCAGTCCCCCGGACTGTTCGTTCGTGCTTTTCCGGCCGGCAGGCCGGATTTTGCATGCATGCGCGGGACGTTTCCCCCCTTTTTTGCCGCACCTATTCAATGTACGGCCGTATTGTTAACGGGCGATGATCGGATTGTAAAAAACTTGTAAGGGAAAATTTACACTGCCACTTCCACTATATTCAGCGGGACGGGCCGTGATGCAAGGCTTGTATCGACACAAAAAGGCTGCGCAAGCGGTCGTCTTCCGCTTTACGCAGCCTGTCGGTTGCATGCATTATAATGAAGAGATATGCGTTCCGGCCGTTCCTTGAAGAGCCAGAGCGGCATCGTCGAGCGAGCAGATGATGGCGTGCTTGCCAAGTTCCGCAAAGGCCACGGCGGCCTCCATCTTCGGCCCCATGCTGCCGCTGGAGAAATGCCCTTCCCGGACATATTCCTTGGCTTCCTCGCTACGGATATGCCCCAGCGCTTTTTGCTCGGGCTTGCCGTAATGAATAAACACATTTTTCACATCGGTGACCATCATAAAAATATCGGCATTCGCTTCCTGAGCCAATTTGAGGCCGCTGCGATCCTTGTCAATGACCGCCTCGACGCCGCTAATCGTGCCGTCCGCGGCCTGCACGACCGGAATGCCTCCGCCGCCGGCGCCAATGACAATGGCCCCGCTTGCGACGAGCTTCATGATTGTATCCGCCTCCACAATCGATTGCGGCTGCGGCGATGGGACGACGCGTCTCCACCCCCGGCCCGCATCTTCCTGCATGTTCCAGCCTTTGTCCCGCATCAATCGCTTTGCTTCTTCCTCGGTGTAAAAGACGCCGATCGGCTTCGTTGGATGAAGGAACGCTTCATCCTCCGGGGATACTCTCGTCTGGGTGAGCACACTGACGACCTGCTGCGGCAAGCCCCGCTTGCGCAGCTCGTTTTTCAAGCATTGATCGAGCATATATCCGATGAAGCCCTGAGACTGAGCGCTGCACACGTCCAACGGAAAAGGCGGGACAACCTCTTTCGCTTCTTCATTTTGCTGCAAAATCAAACCTACCTGCGGGCCGTTGCCGTGCGTAATAATGACTTCGTAGCCCGCTTCCACGATATCGGCAATCTTCTTGCTGCTGCTGCGCACATTGGCAAGCTGGTTCTCATAGGTTGCGGCCTGATGAGGCTGCAAGATGGCATTGCCCCCAAATGCGATCACAACTCGTTTTGACATGTTTTTTCATACCTCCTAAGGGCTATGATGGCACTGGCGATCCCGAATGCCGTATCGATTCCGGAGCTGTGTCCGGTCTGGAGCATCTGCTCAACATCGGCTTTGAGCCGAGCTGCGTCTTCTATAGCTTCCTTACCTTCCTTTTCTCCCATATCTTCCATTACCATCGCGTTCATCACCCGGGTGACCTTGCCGCTGAAGCGTCCATGCAGCGCATGGAGCAAATACGCTCTGCTGACATCGGTCGTGATGGCTTCTCTCTCCACCATATGATGCAAGACGGCCACACACGCTTCATGAAATGCGCCGGTTAGCTTGTGGACGGCCAGCACGCCGACGAGAAAGTCATCTCCCGACGGCGTCAATCCCGGTCCGCGTCCGAGAAAATAACGCAAAGGCCCTTCGGCCGCCTCAACCTCGCCGGTCAGCAGGGCGTCAAGCAACTGATCCGCCTGCCGCACCACCGCGTATTGCGGTTCGTCCGGCCGATAATCATTGGCGAGAAAGCGGTCCCATTCGACACCGAGTCCGGTCGGCACGCCCCAGGCAAGGCAAGTTTTCAAAAATTCGTTTACGTGAAACCTATCACGAACACGATGATACCGATCCGATCGGATTTCATCCAGGAACGGCGCGGCTTGAGCCAGATCAAGCGTCAGCGGACCTGCCGGATGGAGAAAGCGAATCGTGTCCGGCCCTTCAGTGACGACGGTGTCATCGAGCCTCACATGGCGGCGCAGCCGGTTGACGCTCTCCCGCTCCATGTGGATGCCGAACGGCTGCCTGCCATTCTTCGTCGTGCCGACAAAAATCAACGCATCTCCCATTGCCAGGTTGATTCCGTTCTCGAAGATGCTGTGGACGCGGCCCGTCGGCCTCCGGGCGAGGAGCGCCCCAAGCCGGGCGTCCATCTCCTCTCCCCTGAGACAATACGTACGCTGAGATGCGTTACAGAAGTCCGAGCTTGGCCGCATACGCTTCCAGCGCCTTCTCGAAGCATTCGACAGGCGGACGGACCGTCCCCGCGCCGATCTGTCCCACACCCGGCTCCTTATGAGCGATCCCGGTGTTAATGACAGGCGTAATTCCGGTTTCTACGACCTTTCTCGCATCGATGCCGAGGCAAATGCCGCGGAAATTCCAGGTTGGAACCGTAAAGTTCGGATTTTGGTCGATGGAGATCTCGACCATCTCGTTGCTCGTCGCCAACGCGTCGTGGAAACCGCCGGCCCCGACGAAGCGGGTTACGCCCGGAGCGGCAATCATCGCCATCCCCCCGACGCCGAATGTCTCCGTAATCGCGCTGTCGCCGATGTCCGGGTTGGCGTCCGTTTGCGAGTAGCCGGTGAAGAACAGCCCCTGCGGCGTATTGACCGGCGCCGTGAACCATTCGTCACCCATGCCGCTGATGCGGATGCCGAAGTCGCGTCCGTTCCGGCACATCGCGGTGACCACCGTGCCGGCTTCGATTGTGCGCGCCCCGTCCATCACGGCCTTGGACGCGGCCATCATAATATTAAGGAAGAACTGATCCGTATCCGCCAAAAACTTGATGACGCTCTGCATCTCTTGCTTATCCATATCGAGACTAACGATATAAGGGCTGATTTCCTTCAAAAAGACGAGCGAAGCGGCGATGTTGCGCTGATGGAATTCGTCGCCCATCGTAATCGCCTTCGCGATCATGACGTTCAGATTAAGCCCTTCCTTCGTCGCCTTCAGCGCGCGGGACAGCGTCGGGCCGAGCACGTCCCTCATCCATCTCAGACGCGTGATGACCTCTTCCGAATAAGCGCCGAAGCGAAGCACCTTGCCGATGCCTTCATTCATAATGCAGTACGCTTCATTGCCTTCGGCGCGGTTATGGACGACGAAGACCGGCATATTGCCGGACGTGATGCCTCCCATCGGTCCGACGGCCTTCACATGGTGGCACGGAATGAAGCGGATGTCGCCCCGTTCCAGCATGGCGCGGGCCTCAGCTTCTTCCTTCGCCCAGCCCTCGAATAACGCGGCGCCTACACATGAGCCTTGCATCGGTCCCGTCATGTCTTGGTAGGCGATCGGCGGACCTGCATGCAGCAGCGTCTTGCCTTCCAGTTCCGGAATGACGGTGCGGGCCGGCACTACATCAACGAGGAACGGCGTGCCGCCGGCAATCTTGTCAATCACCGCCTGATTGGCTTCATCTATCGTGTTGAATTTCATCTGTAATTCCCTCCCACGTCAACAGATATTAATTCGCAAACCGGTACTCGTTCAAAAGCTTCAATACGCGCTGCATCTTCGCGCTGCCGCCGGCAACCGGACGCCAATCGTATTGAATCGCCGGGGCGCCGCTTGCAAGGATGGCCTGCGTGAACTTCTGCAGCCCCACATTGATGACGGAAGGCTTCCCGCCAAGCAGCGCCGCGACAGGCGCGGACGCGGAGGTCGCTTCCGGCATGACCGCTGCCGCCGGACGGTGCGTCTTCGGCGCGTCCTCCAGGCCGAGGTTCATCATCGCCAGGACTGTGCGAACCGCTTGATTATTGCTTTCCTTCACCAGCACGCCCGCCTCTTCGAACTTGCGCTTCTGCTCCGCATAAGACTGCGGATCCTGCTGCGTGCCGCACAGAGCGCCGACAAAATACAGGTTGCGCCCTTCCGCCTTCGCCTTGGCCGTTGCCTTCGCAATCGCCGGCGCCAGCACGCTCGCCATATCATCATGGCCCCCGTATCCAAGCACGACGTCGAACAGAATGACCGCCGTCGCCGGATCTTGGGCCGCCTTCTCGATATGCTGGATCCGGGTAGCCGGATCGATCATCGGATGCGGCTTGCCCTGCGTATACATGTCATCGCCCAAATCGACAATCGCATGACCGTTCGATTTGAGGACGTAGCCGTCTTCATGAATAAGTCCGTCCTTCAATTGGAGCGCATCCGCGATAAGCATGGCCGCTTCAGCGGCCAAGGTGCCGCCGGCATACAGGCCCTGAATCGAGGTTTGCCCCGGCTGCAAATCCATCTTCGGCACCTCGAGTGGCACGCTGTACAGCGGCTGCACCTCGGCGCCTTTGGCGAGGTCGACCGCAATTCTGGCCGCTTCCTCCAACGTGTAGGCCTGATAGACATTGCCTTCATGCGCGGACGGCTTCTCTCCCAGGAAAAGGGTGACCGCCGGCTTCGACAGCCCTTGCAGCTGGCGCACGACCTGATCGCGCACCGCCTTCGCCGGCGGCTTGGACACGATGACGATCACCTCGGTCTGTTCGTTGTGCTCCAGTCCGCGGATGCCGTCCAGCATCGTAATCGCCCCGACCGTCTCCGAGAGGTCGCGCCCGCCGGTGCCGATCGCATGGCTGATCCCGCCGCCCATGCGGTCGATAAGCGTCGTCACCTCTTGGATGCCTGTCCCCGAGGCGCCGACGACGCCGATATTGCCCGCCTTGACGCGGTTCGCAAAGGCCAGCGGAACCCCTGACAGTATCCCCGTGCCGCAATCCGGACCCATGACGAGCAGCCCTTTATCATGCGCCTTCTGCTTCAGCTTCAGCTCTTCCTCCACAGGCACATTGTCGCTGAAAATAAACGCGTGAAGGCCGTAATCGAGCGCTTTGTCCGCTTCCGCCGCCGCGTATTGGCCCGGCACCGAAATAATCGCCAGATTGGCGCCCGGGTTCTCCTTCAGCGCACGCTCCCACGAGCGTACGCTCTCGAGCGAGGACGAAGCGGAGCTAACCGATTGGTCGCTTAAAAAGCTGTCGACCGCAGCGAGGATTTCATCCAGGTTGCTCTGCTCCTCTGCATCGATAACGATGCACATGTCATTGGCTCCGGCCTGCTCCAGCTCATCTGTATATAAGCCGGAATTGCTCATAATGTCCTTGTTGGCCGGCGTCCCCATCATGATCGATGCTTGGTTGACGCCTTCCAGCGCCGAAATATGATTTGTCAGAAGCATTAAATTGACGGAATCTTGATACGAATTCTTTTTAATGATCGTATGCAGCATTCTAGTTCACCTCTGGTTGTCCGTTCGGAGTGGATGATTTCCCTCTGGAGGATTGGCTTCCTTATTCTGCGGAAAAGTCACTTCGCAAACGGATCTTTATGGTCGTACGCATTGTTATGAATGACATCGGATACGAGATAGTCATAGATCTCATCCACAATCTCGATGCCGTTCGCTTCATTCTCCTGTTCAATCAGGTCATAATTCTGGCCCGGATACAGCACCTTCTCGAAGCCAGGGGCCGGCTTGATGCCGTTCAGATCGCTCATCGTCTTCGAAATATTGCGCCGGAACGTCTCCAAATCGGTAAAGAAGGACGGATCGATCACGATGTGAAGCTGGCCCAGGTTCCGGCCCTCGGTCAAGTCATGATACATGGAGCTGACCCGGTTCCCGAACGGCAGTCCGAGCAAAATGCCCGACAGCACATCGACCATCATCATCAAGCCGTACCCTTTCGGTCCGGCAATCGGAAGCAGCGCGTTCACCTGGAACGGGTCGGTCGTCGGCACGCCACGTTCATCGACGGCCCACGTCTCCGGAATCGACTCATGCTTGGAACGGGCATGCAAAATTTTCCCCCAAGCCTGAACGGTCGTTGCCATATCGAAGGTCATGAGCGCATTCCCTTCCCCAGGCGCAGCGAAAGCAATCGGGTTCGTGCCATAGTAAGGCTCGGCCCCGCCAAAAGGCACGACCATCGGATCGGACTGACATACCGAAATGCCGATCAGCCCTTCCCGAGCCGCTTGCTGCACATAATAGGACAGGGAGCCGCTATGTCCGATTCGCCGTACCCCGACGACGGCGACGCCATGCTCCTTCGCGATATTGACGGCCTCTGCCATCGCCAGCTTGGCCGCGACATGCCCCGCTCCGTTATCCCCGTCGAACACGGCGGAGCATGGCCCCGTCTTCTTGAAGTCGAAGCGCGGGTTTACGTTCGTTCCGCCTTTGGCAATCCGCTCCGCATAATATTCGACCCGCATGGCGCCATGCGAGTGAACCCCGCGGACATCGGCATGAACGAGCACTTCCGCCACCACATCCGCATGCGCGGCCGATAGTCCGGCCCGGGACAATTTTGTCCGGATCAGCTCATGCAATTTCTGTTTGCTTACTCTCATGTCCATCCCTCTCTGGCAAGTATTCCGCCTTCCTCTTGCTGCCGGGCGGAGCAAGCTCCAACCCGCAGCAGGGAAGGCGGTGTCTGACAGCCCCGCATCTCCCATTGGGAGGTTGCGGTAGCCCTGCTTATCCTACAGGGTGGCGTCCCGGTTGCAATCCTTGGAATACAAGTAGGCGAATGGCTCTCTGCCCACTGCATAGGTCGCTTGCGGAACGTATGGCCCCATATAGAGGTAGTCTCCTTTTTTGATCGGAATCCATTCATTGTCCAGATTGTAGACGCCTTCGCCGGACAGCATAATGGCCCCATGCTCCTGGTAATGCGTCTCTACGAATGGATGGCATCCGCCTGGCTCGAACGACAAAATATGAAAATTCATATCGAAGGCCAGGTCGGTCGGCAGCAAATCCTTCAGCTTGACGTTTGCCATATCGTCGTAATCCACCGCTTCCAGCTCGTGCACATTCCCCGACACGACCCATGGAAGAGAGCTTCCCTCGAGCGGCGCATATTTCTGCTTGTACAGGAACAAGCGCGTATCCTCTGCCTGCTCGTTCTCCAAGTACAGCTTCACGCCCGGCGGGCAATACAGGTAGCCGCCTTCCCGCAGCGAGAACGATTGATCGTCCGCCGAAGCCTTCACCCGTCCTTCCATGCAGTACACGAACGTTTCCACGCCGGCTTCCCCGAAGCCCCGGACATTCTTCCCGCCCTCGTGCATCGTCACGACATAATCGACGAATTTGGCGCCAAGCCGCGGCGATGCCAGAATCGAAATATCGCATTGCTCGAAGCCAGGAACGGTATTTTTGACCAGCCCCTCCGGCGGTATCAAGGCAAAATTGCCGCGCTTGATAAAGGATCGGCTAGACAACAAGTCTTTTGGATAACCCATATTGCACACTCTCCTTCTTCTCAATTAAGTCGTCTGTGGCGTCTTCTTCATATTAGCTATCAGCATCACGGCAGACCCGACCACGATAATGATCGTCGCCAGATAGAAGCCCAATACTTTACTGCCCGTCGCGTCGGAAATCAGACCGGTAACGAACGGAGCTACGACCGATGACATCATGCCGAAAAAGTTGAAAATTCCGAACGTAGACCCGACCCCTTGCTTCGGCGCGATATCCGCCACATACGAGATTAAGATCGGCTCGACGGCCAGCTTGCCGAGGAAGCCGTACAAGATAAGGCAGACGATAAGCAACGTGGTCGTCTGTACCGAGACGGTCAAGTACAGCATCACCGCAGCCAGCAGCTCCAAAATGATGATAAACGTAACCTTCTTATGCATGAACTTGTCCGACATCCGGCTGAACAGCAACGCGCCGGGCACTGCGCTGAACGCAACCAGAGCGGCAGCGAAGCCGATCGCGGTCCCTTCGAAGCCCCGTTCATCCTGCAAATACGACGGCAGCCAGGTCACGATCATGTAATATCCATAGCAGGTCGCAAAATAGAGCACATAGGAGGCGACCATCTTCGGATTGGCCAACAGCCGTTTAAATGTCGCCTTGTCTTGGTTCTCGGCGCCCGCGGTCTCCACAGCCGTTTTCGACTGCGGCGTGTTCTTCTTGATATTTTTGGCAAAAACCAGCATTAAGCTGAAGGCCAAACCTGCCGTAATAAAGAGCAGCACCCGCCAATTCCAGCCGGCATCCTTTACCAGGAAGCTCGAGCCAATAAGACCGATGGCCATCCCGATGGCGGAACCGCTGTTAATGATCGCCGTGGAGATGCCCCGCTTCTCCTTCGGTATCGTCTCCGACGAGATGGAATAGGCCGGACCGTAATAAGTGCCTTGCCCCAACCCGGTAATGAAGCTCGCGACCAGGATGAACATGAGTGAGGTCGAGAACCCGACAAGAACTGCCCCCAAGGTGAACAAAATAAATCCCGGAATGATGATCGTCTTCCGCCCGAACCTATCCGCCAGCAATCCCGACGGAATTTGCATCATCGTATAGGCGAAGAAAAATACACTGAAGATGAGGCCCATGCTTGCATCTGACGTTACATTTAAATCTTGTTGAATCTCGGGAAGAATCGGATTCAAGATGGTGCGGTAGATCCAAATGACCGTCCATCCGAGACAAAGCATGACGATGACTTTTTTCCAATACTCCCACTTGCCCTGTTGGCTGACGTCCCTCATAACTCTCACTCTCCTCAGCGCAGATCGAATTGTGCCTGCCTGCTTGTCCTGTCTTCAATGCCTATCATGCTTGATACGCCAACTCATGCAGCGCGTAGGTCAAAGCGCGAACCCCGTCTGCCAGATGCTCCGGACTCGTATATTCTGCCGGATTGTGGCTAATTCCGTTGCGGCTTGGAACGAACAGCATGGCCGTAGGCACAAATTTCGCCATAATCTGAGAATCGTGACCCGCTCCGCTGTGCATCAGCTTGAACGGAATATTATGCGACCGGCACTGCCGCTCCAGTACGTCGAGAATCCGTTGATCCATCGGAACCGGATCCTCGTCCATCCACATATCTATCTTCAATTCCACGCCGATGGCTGCGGCGGTGCGCTGCATCAGCTCCGTCACCTCATCGGTGAACCGGATCAGCTCCGCTTTGTCCGTATGGCGGATATCGAGCGTGAACAAGGCCTTGCCCGGCACGACATTGACCACATTCGGCTTGACCTCGATCTTGCCGACGGTCGTCACCAGCGGATCGCCATGCTCTTGCGCCAGGTCCAGAATTTGCTGAATCATCCGGCCTGCCGCGTGAACCGCATCCTTGCGGTAACCCATCGGCGTCGTGCCGGCGTGGTTCGCCTCTCCCGCGATCTCGACGGTGAAGCGCCGTTGGCCGACGATGCTGTGAACGACGCCGACGGACAGGCCTTCGCGTTCCAGGACGCTGCCCTGCTCAATATGCAGCTCCACAAACGCTTGAATATCGGTCCGCGGCTTCGCAGGTTCCTGACGGAACCCGAAGCCCGCTTGCTCCATCGCTTCCGTGAAGCGCACGCCTTTGAAGTCGGCAATATCCTGCACATCCTCCTTTTTGGCGACTCCCACGATATTTTTGCTGCCCCAGAACGTATACGGGAAGCGGCTGCCTTCTTCTTCCGCGAACGAGACCACTTCCAACGTGCGCAGCGGCTGTCCGTACTTTTCCTTCAAAGTCTTCATCGCCAACAACGCGGCGAGAATGCCATATTGCCCGTCATACTTGCCGCCGTTCACTACCGTATCCACATGAGATCCGCTCATAATCGTTTCATCCGGGTACTGGCTTCCTTCCAACCGCCCGAACAAGTTGCCGACCTCATCGTAATACGTGGTGAAGCCTTCTGCTTGCATGTACTGGTCCAATGCTTTTTGCGCAGCCGTCCACGCTTCGGAATATAGCAGGCGCGAGACGCCTCCAGCCGGGTCTTCACCGAACTGGCTCAGCCATTCGACAAGACGAACCGTTTCCGTTTGGATATTATCCATGACCATATCTGTCCTTTCTGTAAGATGTGCGCATTATCCAAGCGGGATAAACGGCGTGCCGCTTATCCGTGGCGCAACCTTAGCTGTTCAAACCGCCCACTGATCAACATAAAATCCCTGCAGGTGTGACCTTTTGAACTCGCATAAATAAGGTCGATTTTTGCTTGCACCTTGATTGTAAACGCTTCAAAAACGAATAACATCGAAGCATGTCGATAAAAAACGCCCCTCCTTTTTATCCACTTCGGATAAAAGCAATAAAAAAGCAGCTTTCCTGCAGGTGAAAAGCCGCCAATCGGTTACAGAATTCACAGGTGGTTTCCCATCCACCCAGCTTTTGTAATTTTCTCTTGCGTCTCCCCTTGGGCCACATTTGCCTTCGGTGTCTGCTCTTTGCACCACTCTCCCATTGAGTCAGGTCCGCCCTCCGTTTCGGTTCTTTGCACCACTCTCCCATTGAGTCAGGTTCGCTCTCCGTTTCCGTTCTTTGCACCACTCTCCCATTGAGTCAGGTCCGCCCTGCAAGGCTAATGTTTGGATCCCACTGGGCAATAACTAACCCTGCTATCAATGCTGAAGGCAAGGATAAAATTGAACCATATTACCCAAATCATACGTGCAAGACGTATCTCTGCTTGCTGTGGAGCTTGCAAATAAAAGAGAGCACGCAGATGCATTCTGAGACCTTGGGATCTTGAATAAGGAACTGCGCACATCTTCGCCTTCCTGACTCGATGGGAGATTGTTTATAAGAGCCTACATTCACCTACTCTTCCTGACCGATGGGGAGTTTGCTAATAAGGAATTGCGCACATATATGAGGTTCGATTTGTCGAGACGCCAAAAACTCCGCTATAAGAGAGCTCACTGCTCTCCTAATGCGGAGTCTTAGTGCGGAAGGCGGCGGGCGGCGGTATGCTGTCTTGCTTACACGCCCACAAGCTCTGGATGCGCTGCGACCGGATGATCGTTGAGCAAGACGAGAATTTTCAATCCGACTTGGACCGACAGCATCTCATCCGGGTCATCCATATCCATGCCGGTAATCTCCTTGATCCGTTCTATCCGGTAGGTCACGGTCTTATAGTGGACGTACAGCTCCTCGGCTGTTTTGGCGGCATTTTGATGATGTTCCAAAAACGTCTGCAGCGTTTTGAGTAAATCATCCCGGTTCGGCTGTTTGTAGGCGAGCAATTTTTTTAACGAAAGCGGAATGAACTTCGCCAGCTCTTCCGCATCTTCGATTTGGCAGAGCAAGCGGTATATGCCCAAATCCGCAAAAGCGGAAATCGCGGAATTGCCATTTATCAATGTCCCCAGCTGTAATGCATCTTGGGCTTCCTTATAACTGCGAGGCAGTTCGGAAATCGAGTGGGCCGCGTTCCCGATCCCAACCTGCAAATCGATGCTCTGAATCCGTTTGCAAAATGTGTGCTGGATGTTCCTCGCTGCGGCCTTGATCATGCGCAAGGAGGCTGTTTTATCCGCAGGAGGAGTATCGATTCCCCACAGTACAACGAGCTGATCGTTACGGATCCGGATGGTGCCTTCCGGCAGCTGCCGCTGAATCATATCATACAGCAAGCGCTGATACGGATGATGAAGGCTGTACAGATCCAGTTCCTTCTCGTCGTCCCCATCCCTAGCCTGAAGACGGAACAGCACGACAACATAGGTCTTGTTCAAATCCCAGCCAATCAAGTTGGCCCTCTGGTACACACTCTGCAGCGATTCGATCTTGGCGTTCAGCAAATCATCGATTAAGTCGTCTTTGAATTTCATCTCCACTTCGGCTACGGCATATTGCTTGACGAGATCGAGCGATAAAGAGGTTGCTGCGTTTTCAATTGCAATGAAATCAAGCGCTTCCACGGATTTGCGCGTCTCATGGATAACGAGATGTATCTTGATATGATTTACGGTTTCTACCGGAACGACAAGATGCTCGCACGTCCGGTTCCCCCATTCCGGATATAGCACGCGCTGCCGGTAACAAGCAAATTCCGTATCGATGCGGGCGCCATCCACTTCCTCGTGATCCAGCACCTCAAACTGCACCAGATCCGGGTCGGTCGCCGATATCGGATAAAAGTTCCGGTCATATAAGGTAACCGGGTTGCCAATCAGTTTTTTCAAGGACATGATAATATTTTCCGCACCTTTGTTGGCAAGCGTAAGCGCGATAAATCGGTCATGGACTTCTTTAAAATACTTGAGCTTTACCACTTGATTGTTAAAGAGTAATTCCATCACCGGATACATAATTTCACGATAAGGAACTTGCTTCGGAATCTGGATGATTGGCAGATGAAGCGTCTCTGATGCTTCAATAATGCCTGATGGAATATCATGAACGAATCGTCCCGTTTTGATAACGAGAGCGCTTACTTTTTTATCAGACAGCTGCGCCATGAAGATCTGCTGCTCGCTATAATTGAAAGATTGCAGCGGGTACAGACTGGTCAGCAGCAATTCTCCCCCGTTGATCCACTCGGCGATATCGGGCGCTTCAATGATTGTCACTCCGCGAACAAGGTTGTTCAGACCCTGCTTGCCGCTGACGACGAACGCTTGCTTCAATGTGTCGATCTGTAACAAATCCTTGACCCTGAATTCTATGGTGTCCGCCTCCTCTCGGTATAGAGGTAGATTCGTCGAGCAAAGAAAGGCCAATATCGTATTTCCTTGCTTCTACATTAACAGTATATCATGTAAGCATGAAATTCTTCATTTATCGACATGAGCAAGATGAATATTTTGTGACCGTGACGACATGTAAAGAGGCGGTCCCTTCCAGCAAGGAAGTGTCCGCCCCTTATCATTCGCCTTATTTTGTCAGATTGCCGCCGCATTGCAGCGTCTTCGCAATATTGCGCGCCGTCCGCTCCATATTGGCGGCCGCATGCCGCATCGCCTCGTCCAGGCTGCATACGCCGGGCACGATCGTAAAGACCATATCAATGCCGTGCTCATGCACCACTTCATGCCCGTCCGCCAGCGAGCCCGCGATGCCGATCACCGGCACCCCGTAGCGCTTGGCCGTGTTGGCCACGCCCATTGGCGTCTTGCCGTAAATCGTCTGGCTGTCGATGCGGCCTTCTCCCGTAATGACGAGATCCGCATCCTTCACATGCGAAGCGAGCCCGGTCGCTTCGATGACGATATCGACGCCCCGCTTCAGCTCGGCGTCCAAAAAGGCGAGCACGCCCGCGCCGAGCCCACCTGCCGCGCCTGCGCCGGGAATCCCGGCGACGTCGCGGCCCAAGCAGGCCTTAATCATCGCCGCATAGTGGGCGAGATTGCCGTCGAGCTGCCGCACCGCGTCCGGCCCGGCGCCTTTCTGAGGGCCGAATACGGCCGAGGCCCCCCGCTCGCCGGTCAGCGGGTTATCCACATCGCACGCGGCCACGAAGGCCACTCTCTTCAGCCGCGGATCGGCTCCGCTCACATCGATGCGGGCAATGCGATGCAGTTGTCCGCCGCCATGGCCGATGTCCGCGCCATCGGCGTCAAGCAGCCGCACGCCGAGCGCCTGCGCCATGCCGGCGCCGCCGTCGTTCGTGGCGCTGCCGCCGAGCCCGAGAATGATCGTGCTGACGCCTTCGTCCAGCGCCGACTGAATCAGTTCGCCGGTGCCGCGCGTCGTCGTCGCGAGCGGATTGCGCTGCGCCGGCGGCACGAGCGCAAGTCCCGAGGCGGCCGCCATCTCGATGACCGCCGTCTTCCCGTCGCCAAGCAAGCCGTAGAACGCGGTCACGGGCGCGCCGAGCGGCCCTGTCACCTCGCGGTGGATCACACGCCCGCCCGTCGCATCGACCAAGGACTGGACCGTGCCTTCGCCGCCGTCGGCCATCGGCACATGTACGATTTCCGCCTCAGGGTAGACATGACGCCATCCTTTTTCTATCGCATGACATGCCTCCAGCGCGGACAAGCTCTCTTTAAATGAATCCGGAGCAATGACAACCTTCATTTCTCTCCACTCCCTCTCCTTCAAACCTTAACCAACGGCCTCTGCTCCCCGGTGGAATCCGGGTTACAGGAACCAGCCGAATACGCCGAACACCAATGTCGAGACGATGGCCAGGACAAGGCCGATCACCGTCTCATACGGAATGAGACGCAGCCGCTCCTTCATCGCCATGTTAACGCTTCCGCCCGTCGCGTGGAAGAAGCTGCCGTGAGGCATATGGTCGAGGACGGTCGCACCGGCATGAATCATGGCCGCAGCGCCCAGGGAAGCGACGCCAAGCTCCATAATCGTCGAGCCGAACACCGAGCTTGCGACCGCCGTGCCTGCCGTCGTCGAGGCGGTGGCCAAGGACATGAACGCGCCGCTAATCGGGGCAAGCAGGTAAGCCGGCAGGCCGGAAGAGGCCAGGCTGTCGATGATGACATTTTTCAATTGCGAGTTCGATATAATGCCCGCCAGCGTTCCCGTGCCGAGCAGCATAACGGCTACGCCCGTCATTTTGCCGAGGCCCGATATCGCATATTGATTGATATGCTTGATGCGTCCCATGGACAAGGCGCCAACGAGGCCGCCGGCAGGCAGTGCGATAATCGGGTCGATGACGATGCCGGCCAACGGACGCAGCGCCAGCAGCACAATCGCCGTGAGCGGCGCCATCATCGCCGCCAGGAAGCTTGGAAGCTGCTGCTCGCCATTGTCAACGCTTTCTTCAGCGGCAATCATCGTGCCCTTCTTCGTCAGCCGCTTCGCGATGATATAGGTGACAATAAGCCCGAACAAAGCCGGGATAATGCCCGCCATCATCATCGATGTCAGCGGAATGTTGAATGCTTCCGCCGCCGAGATGGCGTTCGGATTCGGCGACATAATGTTGCCGGCCTTGCCGCCGCCGATCATGGCAAGCAGTATCGCCATGCGGGACAAGCCGGCGCGCTGCGCAATCGCGAGCGCAATCGGCGCCACCGTGATGACGGCGACATCGATGAAGACGCCGACCGCGGTCAGCACCATCGTCGCAAACGCCAGCGCGAACAAGGCGCGCGTCTCGCCGACCTTGCGAACCAGCGTCTCCGCGATCGTCTTGGCTCCGCCCGACTCAATCAGGACGCCGGCCAGCACGCCGGCCGCCAGGATGCGCAGCACGGCCGGTATCATGCCCTTGGCGCCATCCATCATCAGATTCACGGAATCGACCAGCCCGATCCCGCCCACAATCCCGCCGGCGAGCGCGCCAATCATCATGCCGTACGCCGGAGGAACTTTGCGCAATATTAACACAATGGCTACGACCAATGCCGTCAAAGCACCGAGCACAGTTACAGATACGTCCATAGTGTACTCCCCCTAAGGTGTTATATCAAATCCTTGTACGATTAGTGTACCTGTAATGTGAAAGCGCTTCATCGTGCATCGAAATGAAATACAGCGCTTTCCTCAGCATGTTTTTTGTTCAAATGCACAATAGGCGCCGGCCCGCTTACACGCCGCTCTCGTTCTCCTTGTCCCCCAGGGCGCTTAACCAACGGGCCGTCATCAGCGTATATAAATCGCGAAAATGCTTCGGGTCCTTGCCGGTCGCTTCATGGATACGCTGCAGGCGGTAACGGAGCGTATTGCGGTGAATCGCCAATCGCTCCGCGATGCGCTGCTGCTCGCCGTTCTCCTCATAATACGCCTGCAGCGTCTGCTGCAGCTCCCCGCTCTTATCCTCCTGCGCGAACCGCCGCCATAGCCGCCGCAGCTCCTCCCCTATCCATGATGGCTTGACATTGGCAGCGGCTGTCTCGTTCGGCATGTCTTCGCTGTAATATACCGTCTGCTCCGGGAAAATCGCCTGGCCCGCCCGCATCGTATCCTGCGCGGAGCGGTAGGACGCGATTAAGCCGCCGATACCGGAATACGCCTTGCCGACGGCGATGCGGAGCGGCGCAATCCGCTTCTCCTCCAGCAGCCGGCGGATGCGGCCGATGCCTTCGCATATATCGGCCCCGGGCTCCCGCGGATGCAGATGCGGCTTGAACAGTACGATTTGGCGCGTATTCCGGATGGCGATCAGATCGATGGCGGGCCGCCCCTCCAACAGTTCCACCACCCGCTTGAGCGTAGGCAGCGCATCCGCGCTCTCTGTTCCGGTCAGCTCCATAATGCATGCGACCCGCGCCCGGTCCGGATTGAAGCCGATCCGTTCCGCCTGGAGCCGCAGCATGTCGTTATCCTTGCCGTCCGCGTGAATGACGGACAGCAGGAAATCCTCCTTCATCCGCTTGTCCCATTGGGCTTTTTCCAGCAGATCGGCTTGCTCCAGATACATTTCCGCCGTCATTTTCACCAGCTCGCCGTACTTGGTCACCT
Source organism: Paenibacillus dendritiformis (assembly GCF_015845845.1). GTDB lineage: Bacteria > Bacillota > Bacilli > Paenibacillales > Paenibacillaceae > Paenibacillus_B > Paenibacillus_B dendritiformis_C. The sequence continues at coordinate 88,260 of NZ_LDIG01000274.1, read as the reverse complement.
CGTTCGGATCGCCGGTAATGCCGATGACGCCCACGACTTCGCCCTGGAATTGAATCGCCAGATTCGTTCCGGGCAGCACCCCTTGCAGCTTGCGCGCGCTCTCCTCGTCTATCTCGAAGCGCCCCTTCCGCTCAATCGCGATGAGCGCTCCCTCATGCTTCTGGTATAAGCGCGAACGGTCTCCGGACCCGATAATCCGCCCTCGTTCGTCCATGACGTTCACGTTATAGTGAATGACTTGCATCGTTCGCCTCACGATTTCCTGCGCCAATTCTTTGGTCAGTCTGCTCATCTTGTCTACCACCTGTTCATTTCACGCGATATGAAAAACGCCCTCCATCCGGCTGAAAAGCGCAGCGCACCGCGCTCTTGTCAGGACAGGGGCATTAAGCTCCAGCATAACGCAATATACACCCTTACTAGAGGTTGTTCAAAAAATAAACTTTTAAAACCCGCATTCCCGAGGAAATCGTTCCTCCGGCTTACGTAAGCTTGCCGATATTGGCCCGTATCGGGTCGAGCCCGCCGGACACATTCATGATGTTGCCAGTGAAGAAATCCGATTGCTCCTCGCACAAAAAGCGGATGACCCGGGTCACATCCTCGCCCGTGCCCGGACGGCCGCGAGGCGTCTCTTCATCCGGCACGCCCTGCACCTCGTCGATGCGCCGCTCCTTATTGTCGCCGCGAATATCTCCGGGGCAGATCATATTGACCGTAATGCCGTACGGAGCCTCCTCCACGGCCAGCGTCTTCGTAAAAGAGACGAGCCCGACCTTGGCTGCGGCGTATACGGCGCGGTGCGGCCAAGAACGCGCTTCTCCCGCATGGCCGAATCCGTAATGGATGATTCGTCCCCACCCGCGCCGGCGCATGGAGGGAAGCAGCATATGATCGAGCAGCATGACGCCGGTCAGGTTGCCGTTCAGCAGGAACAGTATTTCCTCTTCGGTATAGTCAGCGAACAGGCGGCGTTCCCGGACGAAGGGTCCGGCATTGTTGACGACGATGTCCGCCATGCCTATTCGTTCCTTCATCGTATGGACGAGCCGCTTGACATCTTCCGTCTTCGAAATGTCGGCTTGCACGAGCAAGCAGCGAACGCCCATGGAAGCTATCCGGCGTTGAAGCTCGGTTGCCTCGCGTTCGCTGTGCATATAATTCAGCACAATGTCATGTCCGGCTTCGGCCAAGGCGAGCGCGGCCATCTTCCCCAGCCCTTTGGCACTGCCGGTAATCAGCGCAATCCTGCGCTCCTGTTCCAACATCATCTCCTCCTCCCGGCCTCCGCATCATTCCTCTTCAGTATATGCGATTTGCCAGGGCAGGACAACTTGGGGCGGTAGGGCACGATACGTTAGAAGAAGCATGCCTCCAGCCTGTTGCCGCAATGATCTTGAAATGAAAACCACTTCACGCCATCTCCTTCCTCCACCGCCGATACCTCGACTCCGGCAGCCCGCAAGTGCCGATGAGCGGCTTCCGCATCCTTCACATAGAAATTGAATGCCGCCTCCGCCGCCGGGCGGAACGATGAAGCTTCCGTCTTCAACAACGTGAGAGGCGTCTCGCCCAGCCCCAGGACGGCGATATGATCATTCTCCCATTTCAGCGCAAGCCCGAGCACCTCCATGTACCATGTCTTGGCCTCCTCCAGATCAGGCACCCGGACAAATACCGTATCGATTCGTTCGATCATGACATCTTCCCCCTAGTAATCGTATTGAGTTCCTACACGGTTTCTGCACCCAGCGCCAATTTCCTTTCGGATTTTTTTAAATGTTTCCTAAAATTCACCACCCTACTTCCGCACGCATGACAAAGCCCCCTTGCAGGGCAAATATGCTGCCGTACAAGGGGGCTGTTCGAGTAGAAGATAAAGCCTTCTTAGAACGCCGGAACGATGGAGCCTTCGTATTTCTCGCTGATGAACTGCTTCACGTCATCCGATTGCAGCGCAGCCAGCAGCTTCTGGATCGCATCGCTGTCTTTGTTGTCGCTTCGCGCCGTCAAGATGTTCGCATACGGAGAATCCTTGTCCTCGATGAAGAGGGCATCCTTCGTCGGATTGAGTCCGGCTTCCAGCGCATAGTTGGTGTTGATGAGCGCCAGGTTGACTTCATCCAGCGTACGAGGAAGCATCGCCGCCTCAAGCTCTTTGAATTTCAGATTTTTCGGGTTTTCGGCAATATCCTTCACGCCGGCGTTCAGGCCAGCGCCTTCTTTCAGCTTGATCAAGCCTTGCTTCTCCAACAGAAGGAGCGAGCGTCCGCCGTTGGTCGGATCGTTCGGAATCGCCACCGTATCGCCGTCCTTCAGTTCATCAATCGATTTGATCGATTTGGAATACCCGCCGAACGGCTCGACATGGACATTCCCCACGCTCACGAGATCATAGCCTTTTTCCGTCACTTCGTTGTCCATGTACGGCTTATGCTGGAAGAAGTTCGCATCGAGCTGCTTCTCGTGGACCTGCACGTTCGGCTGCACATAGTCCGTGAACTCTTTAACCTCGAGTTCAATGCCCTGCTCCTTCAGCTTCGGCGCGATATGCTTCAAAATCTCGGCATGCGGCACCGGCGATGCGCCGACAACCAGCTTCACCGTCTCCTTGCCGCCCTCTGCGCCCGCCTCGTTCGACGAGCCCGTATCCGTTCCGGTCGACGATTTGCTGCCGCATGCCGCGAGCACGCCGATCAGCGCAATCAACGTCAATACATACGTCCATTTTTTCATGTCTCTCTTCTCCTCCCCTTGTTTCCCCATTTAATCATGTCCTGATTTACATTTATAGATGGAAGCCCGATACCGAGCGAATTCCTGACACTTTCCGCGACCGGGCCCTTGCGGGCCATGGCCGGCCGGCTACTTCCGGGTGAAGCGGCGGACGAAGGCGTCGCCAATCCATTGCAGAATTTGCACGAGCAGCACCATAATAAAAATCGAAATGATCATGACTTCAAATTCATAGCGGTGATACCCGTACCGAATCGCCAAGTCCCCGAGACCGCCGCCGCCGACCATGCCTGACATCGCCGTATAGGTGACGAGCGTCACGGCCGTTATCGTCGTGCCGGCGATCAAGCCCGGCATCGCCTCCGGCAACAGCACCTTGCGCACGATCTGCCAGGTGGAAGCGCCCATCGCCTGCGCGGCTTCGATGACGCCGCGGTCCACCTCCCGCAGCGAGGTCTCCACCAGCCGGGCGAAGAAAGGCGCAGCCGCGATAACGAGCGGCGGAATCGTGCCTTCGACCCCGATCGAGGTGCCGACGATCATCCGGGTAACCGGAATGAGCGCAATCATCAAAATAACGAATGGCGCCGAACGCAAAATATTGACGATGAAAGATACGACGAAATATACGGTTCTCCCGGCCGTCCCTTTTGATTTCCCTGTCAAATAAAGAAGCACGCCGAGCGGAAGCCCGATAACGATCGTGAACAGGACGGAGAACAGCATCATCGCCAGCGTATCGCTTGTCGCCGTTCCGAGCTCGTCCCAGTTGATTTTGGAGAAATCGAGATCCTTCATTACGCGATCACCTCCACTTCAAGTCCTCTATCCTTGAGCGCGGAGAGCGAACGCTCGACATCCGTCTGGTCGCCGTCCAGACGAACGACCAATTGTCCGTATGGAATATCCTTCATGCGCGATATCGTCCCCTGCAGTATTGTGAAGCGGACACCCGCTTCGGTGAGGACGGTTTGCAGCACGGGCTCATAGGTGACATCGCCCAAGTAATTGATCTTGACGACGCGCGAATGATCGCCTGCCTGCCCCTGGAAGGCCATCCACGGCTGCAGGTCGGCGTCATGGCGCTCCTCCATAATGAACTCCCTCGTCACCGGATGCTGCGGCTTCAGGAAGACGTCGACCACTTTGCCCTGCTCCGCAATCTGGCCGGCATGAATGACGGCGACCCGATCGCATATCGCTTGAATGACATGCATCTCATGGGTGATGAGCACGATCGTGATGCCGAAGCGGCGGTTAATATCGAGCAGCAGCTCCAGAATCGATTGGGTCGTCTGCGGATCGAGCGCGGAGGTCGCTTCGTCGCAGAGCAGCACCTTCGGATCGTTGGCCAGCGCGCGTGCAATGCCGACCCTCTGCTTCTGTCCCCCGGACAGCTGCGCCGGATATTTATTGCGGTGCTCCTCCAGTCCGACGAGACGGATTAATTCATCCGCCTTCGCCTTCACTTGGGCGGCAGGCGTGTTCTGCAGCCGCAGCGGGAAAGCGATATTGTCGAACACGGTTGCCGAGGAGAGCAGATTAAAATGCTGAAAAATCATGCCGATTTTGCTGCGCTGCTCCTGCAGCTCCCGCTTCGACAGCTTCATCATGTCCACCTGATCCACGAACACCTTCCCGGAGGTCGGGCGCTCCAGCAGGTTGATGCTGCGCAGCAGCGTGCTCTTGCCGGCCCCGGAGTGGCCGATAATGCCGAAAATCTCCCCTTGCTCTATCGTCAAACTGACATCATTCAATGCGAGAGGTCCGGACAGCTTCCCTTTGACTTCATATTGTTTGCTGATATGCTCCAGACGAATCAATGATAGTTTTCCCCTTCCTAATTAGCGGTGACCTGTATCTCTCTGTATTTACGCCAAAAGCCCCCTCTTGGCAGATGCCAAAAGGGGGCTGTCACATTTCTTCCTCATTCCAGGTGGGTTAGCGCCCTTTCTTATCTGCCAGAACTTATCCGTTCTGAAGGAATTAGCACCATTGACACCCTGCAATCTTGCGGCAGCGGTAAGCTGCGAGCAAATACGGGTTGCAGGATCGGTTGCCGGGCTTCACAGGGCCTGTCCCTCCGCCACTCTTGATAAGAAATCGTTATGAAATTATTCAAAGTATATGATATTGCTCGGATATTGTCAATTGACTTTTTTTACCTTACGTTTCAATTTTCCAGGGCAACCAGAGCGCGGAACGAAGCGGTAAGCGCGCCGCATACCATCTGCATGCCTTCTCCCACATCGTCCATATTCGCCTGGATATCCTCCAGCCGCAGCTTGCTGTTCAAGCTGCGGTGCCGCTGCCACAGATCATCCTGCATCTCCGCATTCATATAGTGAATCTCGGTATTCCGGCGCTTGCGCAGGCGCTGCATTGCTTCTCCATGAAGCTGCTTGAGACCGGACAGCTTGTCGGTCAGGCGCGGGTGCCTGCCTGTCAGGTTCAGCCGGCGGAGCACCGTGAAGTAAGAGAAAAATTGCTTCATTTCCTCCGTCTCCAGCCGCAGCACCTCATTCAACAGCGTCCCCAACTTGTCCAGGATGGAGAAGACGCGGATGAATGCATTTTTGTAAAAGTAGACGTGACGGAAATAATCATCCAGTTCATTATCATTCATATCCTCCTGGTACTGCTTCGTCACCCGCTCCGCATACTTGCCGGAAGCATAAATGCTCTGCTCCAGCTCATCGAGCGACGTGCGCAGCCCGACCGTCCAGATTTCGATTTTGCGCCAATAATGTTCCGGATCCCCGCCGTTTTCCATCTGCTTCCTTACATGCGACAGATAGCGGTCTATCGCCTCCATCGCTTCCTTCAACGCGCCTTCATCCGTGCGGGGCTCTTCCCCGAACAGGCTTCGCAGCATCGTGACCACCCCCGATTAGAATCCGTTCGGGAAATAGTCTTTCCAACGATCGTCAACCCGTTGCACGATATCTTCCCGCGGGAACAACTCGTCCGGGTAGCCCGGCTTCATGCGCGCATCAATCACAATCGGCAGTCGATACGCAATGTGGTGATTTCGGACTTCCATCCGCGCGTATATATCAGAAGCAGGGTTGAAGCGGGTGAACACCGTCCACAGGAAAGACAACTGCGTGCGGGCCACTTGCGCATCGTCCACCAGGAATACAAGCGGCCAAGGCGTCTCCTGATCGGCCAACCGCTCCATCAGCCGTTCCGCCAGCTGCGGCTCGGCCTCATAGGACGCTCCGGACATCGTGAGGCAGCCGCGGCAGAACACGGCCACATCCGTGATTTCGTCAATCGGGCCTCCCTCGTACGCATGCGGGAGCTCGCGCACCGGCTCGCCGACCCCCAGCATAATGCCCTTGCTGCCGTGATTCAGCTTGTGCCCGGTATAATCGAGCGTATCATGGGACGTATTGTTCAGGACGTATAGATCCGACTCCGGTTGGAAGCGCTCCAATACGTTCTCCATCAACTGCGCGAAATTGTCCAGATCGACCTCCTGATCGGTGAGCATCAGGAATTTGGTGAGGCTGAGCTGGCCTTCCCCGAGAATCCGGAAGCCGCTCAGCATCGCCTCGCGCGAATAGCTCTCGCGGACGACGGCCGCGGCCAAGGAATGGACCCCCGTCTCCGGATAAGGGTGCACCTTGCGCACGCTCGGCATGACCATCGGAAAGGCAGGTGACAGCAATTTGACCAGATACTCGCCCAAATAATAATCTTCCTGGCGCGGCTTGCCGACGACCGTCGCCGGGTAGATCGCGTCTTTGCGGTGATACATGTGCTTCACATTGACAAGCGGGAAATCATGCGCCCAGGAATAATAACCGTAATGGTCGCCGAACGGCCCTTCCAGCCGCCGCTCATGCGGAGGCACATAGCCCTGGATGACGAACTCGGCTTCCGCCGGAATGCGGTGGCCTTCGAAGCCGCTGTCCACGACAGGCAGCCGTTCGCCCATGACAAAGGAGGCCATCAGCAGCTCCGGCAGCTTCTCCGGAAGCGGCGCGATAGCGGCCGCAATCAATGCGGGCGGGCCGCCGACGTAGATGGATACCGGCAGAGCCTCGTTCCGGAGCTCGGCTTCGTGATAATGGAAGCCGCCGCCCTTTTGAATCTGCCAGTGGATTCCGGTTGTCTTGTCGTCATATATTTGAACCCGGTACATTCCCAGGTTGTGATCGCTGCCCTTGCGCGCGGGATGCTCGGTGTACACGAGCGGGAGGGTAATGAACGGCCCTCCATCCAACTGCCAGCTCGTTAACGCAGGCAGGCCATGCAGCGGCATATCGGTCCGCTTCACGTCCATAATCGGCGCCTGAGCGGAAGATACATCCTTCATGCCCACCTTGAGCAGGCTCAGCAGTTCCTTGACGAGGCCTCGTTCTTCCCACAGTTTCTTCGGCGATGGAGGCATGAGGCGATTCACCGCTTCAATGCATTTGTTGGCGAACTGCTCCGGTCTCGGCCCGAAGGCCATGTCTACCCGCCGGGTCGTCCCGAACAGATTCGTGGCTACGGAGAACGGGCTTCCCTTCACATTGGTGAACAGCAGGGCGGGTCCGCCTTCCTCGATCACACGCCGATGAATTTCGGCGATCTCGAGATACGGATCAACTTCGGCTTCGATGACCGCCAACTCGTTCTCCCGCTTGAGCGTATGAATGAAACTGCGAATATTGGAAAATGACAACGCTAGCCCTCCTTAGATCATTAGCTGGGTGAATAATTGCTGAAAAATCGGCTTGTTATAAGGATAATTCTGTAATAGACGCCACAGTAACGTACTATTATGTAGTATATCTGTTTTTCATAAGAACCTAAAGCGCTACAACCGGACAGCTTACGACAATGTAAGATAAACGTAAGCGGGTTGCATGGCACCGCCCCATCCGTATCGGTACAATAAAAGCATGGTAAGCAAGACCACACTTTACGGGAGGTAGATGTTCATGAGAAGCACGAATCGGGAAACAGAGCGCAGACGTTGGAATGTCCGTTGGCTGGCTGCGGCGAAAGCGGCCGCGTCCGTACTGCTCTTCGGCGCTCACGCCGAAGACGCCCGTCAATTGAGAGAAGGAGCGTAAACCGGCTTATGTTCACTGTAACTCCACGCTATACAAGAAGAAGCAGTTCGCTTGTAGCACGTTGGCCCGCCATGGCGCCGCGCACCGTCAAGTGACTGCTTCTTTTCGCATTATGTCCGTTCCCGGAGCTGCCATACGCGAATGCTCATATGGCATAGCACGCTGAACAGTCCGCAAATCAACACCGCATGCAGCATTCCCGCGAATAAATACAAATTCTCATCCGTTATCGCAAAGACGACGAGCGCCCCGCTTACAATCTGTCCCGCGCACAGCGCAATCGACCATATCCCGCACAGCTGGATCTCCCGATTATTCTTATGATGATGATAGGCGAAATGCGCCATCACCGCGACGACAACGAGCAGCAGCGCCGCAGCCACCCGGTGCATGAAAGCGATTGCGGTTCCTCCCGCCATCTCGGGAATCCACTCGCCATTGCAGAGCGGCCAACCGAGGCAGCCGCCGGATGACTCCGTATGCCGTACGAAGGCGCCGACGTATATCACGATATATGTATATAACCATGTGAACCAGACGCCGTATCGGAACGTATCGCCAATCTTCCCGGCATGTTGGACGATGCCCCGCTCATACCTGCGCAGCGCCAGGCACAGCAGGAAGGATGAAGCAAACGCCAGCAGGGAGATTCCGAAATGCAGCGCCATAACGGGGGGAGACTGGGTAAACACGACGGCAAGCGCCCCCATAATCGCCTGAATGACTGTAAAAATAAGCGTCAGCAACGAATACATGACTGCGTCGCGCCTGTCTCGCGCGTAGCGGAACACAAACACAAATGATGCCAGGACAAGAATGCCCACAATTCCGGTCACCATGCGGTGCGAGTATTCAATCATCGATTCAATGGTATAGGCAGGCACGAATTTGCCGTTGCACAGCGGCCAATCGGTGCCGCAACCCTGGCCGGAGCCCGTCTTCGTGACGAGGGCGCCGTTCAGCACGACGATGAACATGCCGATGCAGGTGGCGTAAGCCAGTAACTTCAATTTACGGTAGATGTTCAAATTCACCAGATTCACCTGACCCGTTAGTCTCATTTGAAATAATCACGCCTCGACCTTATTGAACACGTATTTATTAAAATAATTCTTACCTACAAAGCATGCCAATCGTCCCCATTATACAAGATTTCCTAATCGAATGTACGGCAAAATTGTGACAAATATTACACATCCCCATAAAAACCGAGTCGATGCGCTTCCTTGCGCACATATAAAAAAATCCGCCCCGTCCAAGGGCGGATTATGCATTCTCTTCTGGCTTACAACGCTTCAGACACCGCTATGGCCCGATCCGCGAATTGTTCAATCTCCGGCCGCGTCTTGCGCAGCTTGTTGACGAAGCGAATCGTCTCCTTGCCGTCCTTGAAGGCGACGAAGCTAGGAATGCCGAGAATATGATACTGCTGGGCCACATCGACCAACGCCTCCGCATCCACCTCGAAAAATAGGGCCTTGCCCTCATATTGCGCCTCCACTTCCGGCATGAACGGATCAATAAAATGGCAATCCGGGCACCAGGACGTCTTGAATACGGCGATCGTCGTCAACGGCTGGGCAATCAACTCTTTAAAACGTTCCACGGTTTGTACTTTTTCCATCACGCTTCACTCCCAACTAGGTTGTTTTCAAGATAAACCAATTTGAAATGAAAAGTCAAACGGCAAACAGGTTCACAGGCGGGTCAATTTGGGCATACTAGTAAAAAATAAACGGAAAACAAGGGATTTCCGGGAAAGGAGAGCGCAAATACGATGGAATCCTCGTCCCCAACCCGATGGCGGTACGCCTGGCGATTGCTCCGGCATGCCGTCGACAGCGCCTGCGCCGCCATGCGCAATCTATGGACTAGCATGCGCAGGCAGGTAAATAGCATCCGCTGCCTGCACTCGATGGAATGGAACCGGGCTGCAGCCAGACGAGCGGAGGAGCGTCTGTACCGGATTCTCGCGGAGCGGAGCCGCCCGCATGCCGAAGAGGCCCGAGCCCATGAGCGTCAAAGCCTGACGTCCGAAGAATTGAAGCTTCTCGCTCATATCCGCCATGCGGCAGCGGCCGGGAACCGGAACAATGTCACCCGCGCAGAGGCCTATCTTCGGGTCTATAATGAGCACCCGGAGCTCCACTGGGCGCTGCTGGCCCATACCGTCTGCCGCAATGGAGGCTGGAATATGACGGATCTGCAGGGGGAATGGCTGCCGCGCATCATGAGTCCGGCGCAGCGCCAGTGGTCGTTCCGCATGCTGGAGCGAAGCAATGCCCTGATTTTTCATGACGCCTTCCCGCAGCTGCTGTTATATGACGCCAGCCGGCGCGAAGGGCGCAGCCTGTTCCATCTGCTCCCGCACCTGGGCATATCGGCATTCATGATTCCATTCTGGGACAGCTTCTGGGTTCAGCCGGACAGCCCGCTGCTGACGACCGCACTTATCATCAATGAACAGAACGTCATCGAAGGAAGCGTCGTCCAGAATGAACAGTTCCGCGAGCAGGTCATCGCGAAGTGGGATTTCCGCCTGCACGGTTGGATGCAGATGAATCAGGTCATCATCCCGCTCGGAGTCCCGTCGGTGCAGGAACCGGCCGTCCCCCTCGTCGGCCTGACGCTGGAGAATTTCTCCAACCTGGACGAGCGGATCGCGTTCGGGCGCAAACTATACGCCCTGTTATTCCATGCCCCCGACATTCACGGCCGGGCGTTAAGCTTCATCCGCGGCGTCCCGCATACCGGATCGCGCGCCGACTACTGGCCGCATGCCTTCACTACCCAGGCCACGGCGCCGGATGATGCGAACCTGACGGCGGCGCATCGGGCCTACAGTCCGCGGCTGGCCGATGCCTGGCCGGACGAGCCGCTGCCCCCGGTCGGGGCCGGCGATTGGTTCGTCGACGACCGGGTGCTCAAGCATCTGCAGCCAATGCGCCCTCCTCTCCATGCGGATATGACCTTGCCTCATGATCGGATGTGGAAGGAAACGGCTTCGCTCGCCGGCTTCATTCATCCCGGCCGAACGCAGCCTTCCTGAATCCCGCCCCTGCTGACCGCTTCAACTTAAAAAGGATCTTGCGCCGCCGCTTTGCGAGGGTGGCCAAGATCCTTTGCTTGTTCGAGACGCTATGCAGCAGCTTCGTTCCCTGGTCAGATCGAGAGCCCTCCGTTCACTTCAATGACGGCTCCGTTAATATAGTCCGCTGCGCCGGACGCCAGGAACAGATAGACCTGCGCGACATCTTCCGGTTGTCCGAGCCGGCGCAAGGGCACCTTGTTCCGCATGGCTTCGACAATGTTCTCCGGCATCTTCGCCACCATGTCCGTCGCGATAAAGCCGGGGGCGACCGCGTTTACGCAGATGCCTTTGTAGCCAAGCTCGCGCGCCCATGTCTTCGTCATGCCGATGACGCCCGCTTTGGCGGCGGCATAGTTGGTCTGCCCAATATTGCCCTGCACGCCGACGATAGAGGCCGTGTTAATAATCTTGCCTCGGCCTTGAGCCGCCATATAAGGCGCGGCATGCCGAGTGCAGTAGAACACGCCGGTCAGATTCACATCGATGACATCGCGCCATTGCTCCGGCGACATTTTGAGAAGCATCGCGTCGCGCGTGATGCCGGCATTATTGATCAGCACCTCGATGGCGCCAAAGCGCTCCATCGTCTTCTCCATAAGCTGCTCCACGCTGGCCGGATCCGCGACATTGCATGCCGCGAAGAGCGCGCGCTCCGCTGCGGACGGTCCAAGTTCATTCAGTAGACGCCTCCCCGCTTCTTCATTGAAATCGGCGATAACGACATTCGCCCCCGCGTCCAGGAACAGCCGCACAGCCGCTTCCCCAATCCCGTTGGCTCCGCCTGTAATGATTGCCGTCTTGCCCTCAAGCTTCATGTTCCCCCTCCTGTCTGCTTCCTTGCCTTTACATATGGTTCGTCATCGGTTCCGTCAAACGGGCCGGCAAGCCGCCCTGTCCGCCTTTCCAGCCTCTCCTGCCTTCCCCATCCCCCGGTCATGCTTCCGGCTGCACGGCGATATCCGCCGTCAGGAACGCCTCCACCGCTTGCAGGAGCTGTGCCGGATCGTCGACCAGCGGGGAATGCCCGCAGTCCTTCAGCGGGACGAACCGGGCGATCTCTCCCAAGTCGGCGAGTGTCTCGGCGGCCATCGCTTCGCTGATGACCATGTCCCGATCTCCTCGCAGCACAAGCGCCGGGGCCGCAATTCGCCGAACCGCGCCGCTGCCGGCGGCCGCCTCATGGCCGCACACGCTGACATTGAACGTATTGAGCGCATGATATACGTCCATCAGATTGCGCTGCGTCAGCATATCATCGAGATACGCTTCATAACGGGCTTCCTCCGGCCGGTTCTTGTCATAGATGACCGCTTCATACAGCCGCCTCAAAAATGCGCGGTCGCCCCGTGCGATCGCTTCCGCGATCAAGCGATTGCGCTCCAGCGCCTCGATGCCCGCATAGCTCGCGATCCGTCTGCTCCTGCCCGGCAGTCCGGTGCCGCCATCCTCATAGAACGGATATCCGCGGGTCGATACCGATGCCAATAAAATCAGCTTCGTCACCGCCTCCGGCCAATCCGCGGCCAGTTCCATCGCCACGCCGCCGCCTGTCGACCAGCCCATGACCGCGAACCGGTCCAGTCCAAGCTCCCGGCAGAACAGCTTCACGTCATCGGCGAAGTCGCGCAAAGCGCGGATCGGCTCGTGATACGTCGAGATGCCGAAGCCGCGCAAATCGACCGCATACAGCTTATAGCGGGGATCCAGCCGCTCCAGCGCCACATCCCAGTGGTAAGAAGAATTCATATTGCCGTGAATCAGCAGCAGGACCTCCGCCCCGCCCTCCCGTTCACGGTAACCAAGCGTCTCCCCATTGGGCAGCAGAACCGATTTCAATGCGGCCTTCGCCTTCATACGGATTCCCCCCATTTCAATGTGAGCGCCCCCCAAGCATAGCCGATGCCCGCCGCGGCCAGCACCACTACGCTTCCGGGGCGAATCAGGCCTTGCTTCACGCCCAGCTCGAGGCATATCATCGGATCGAATTGACCGATATGCCCGAATTCATCCAGATACACCGATCGCCGGGCCGGAATGCCCAACGCCCGGAGCACCGCCTCATGGGCGGATCGCTTCATATGAAGCAGACCGATAAAATCGATCTCATCCGGACGCCACCCGCTGTCGCGCACGGAGCGTTCCACCACCTCGGCAAACCGGGCCATCGACACCGCGTCCAATCGGCTTTTCATCAAGCCGGGATCAGGCACCCGGAACCGCGGCTCTCCCTGCGCGATCAGCTCCGACGTTAACGGCCGCTTGGTCCCGCCCGCCTGAATAATGACATCCTCCGCGAAGGATCCGTCCGTTATCACGGCCGTCTCCAGCACTTCCGGATACGCGGCCCCGGCGCCCCGGCGCAATATCATCGCCCCGCCGCCGGCGCCGAGATTGGCCATGAAGCGGGTATCGCGATCGGACAAATCGATGAGATCCCCGTTGCGGTATCCGCCCGCCAGCAGGACGGTCGAAATCCGCGCATCTCCCCGCATCATCGCCTTCGCCGCCTTTACGGCCATCAACGTCGTGCAGCAGCGGGACGACAGATCGAAGCCCCAGGCGTTGACGGCGCCCAGATCGTCCTGCAGCTTCAGGGCGGCCGTCCATACCGGATATTCCTTATGCTCCTCTCCGATATAGATAACCAGATCGATCTCGCCCGGATCGATCGCCGCCCGGGCCAGCGCTTGCCGTGCGGCCCGCACCCCCATCTCGCATGGGTGATCCTCCGGTCCTGGAACCGGTTTTTGCTTTATGCCGAGCTTCGACTCGACGATCTCCTGCGGTATGCCGGATGCCCGCGCGATATCCGCGCTCGTCATCCGGCCTTCCGGGATATAGATCCCCGTGGCCAGCAAGCGGATCGCGTCCGCCGCATCATATTCGTTACCGATCATATGGCATGTTCCCCCGTTTCATTCGCTGCTGCATGAACAGCACCGCCTCCTCCCAGGAAGCGACCGTTCGTTCTTCCTGCCCCTGCACATACGTGACCCGTATGCGCCAAGCGCCACAGGAAGCGTCATCATACCGCGTCTGGCAGCGGAGGACGAAGGAGCCGACCGCCGTTCCGCCATCCGCCCGCTCCGGCTGACGATAGCCCTCCCTGCCGCCGTGCTCCATCATCCGGCTTCCTCCTTCCGCACAGGCCGGGAAGCCGCCTTCCGCTCCTGCCCGGTCCGGCCTCTTCGGCCCGTCCTTATCCAATTGCGCAGCGTCCCAACGATGCCGGCCGGGAACAGCAGCACGACGATAATGTACAGCAAGCCGAAAAAAATGATCCAGCGCTCGAATATCGGATGGAATTTGGCCAATTCCGATAATCCATGATGCGCCCATTCAATCAGGGCGGCGCCGATGATGGCTCCATACAAGGTCCCTACCCCGCCGATAATCGTCATTAACAACGCGTTCAGCGTCATGTCCATCCCGAAGACGGTCGTATTGACGAAGCGCAATGTCAGCACATACAGCGACCCGCTCAGACTGGCCGCCATCCCGGCGACCACGGTGGCCATCACCTTGTAATGAATGATCTCGAAGCCGAGCGACTCGGCCCGCTGCTCATTTTCACGAATGGCCAGCAGCACCCGGCCGGCCGGGGATTGCGTAAAGCGGCGCAGCAGCAGGAAGATGGCAGCCATCGCCGCGAGCGCGGTGAAGTAGAGAACCGTCCGGTCCTTCATCGCGGCCGGAATCGGGAAGGTGAACCCGTCATTGCCGTTCGTCAGCGAGCGCCATTTCTCTGCCAGCACCAGCAGCAGGCCGGAGAAGGCGAGCGTCAGCATCGCGTAAAAATGGCTTTTCAGCCGCAGCGAGAGCATCCCCACGATATAACTGAGCAGCGCGGACAACAGCATGCCGGTCAGGACGGACAAAATGAGCGTTCCGACGGATGGGCCGAGCCGTTCCAGCATAATCCCGCTCGCATAGGCCCCGATGCCGAAAAACATACAGTGGCCGAACGAGACGATTCCCGTATACCCGAGCAAAATATCATAGCTCATGGCAAAAATCGCGAAAATGCAAATCTGCGTCATGACGATGAGAAAGCTGCGCGAATCATTGACCGCGGGCAGCAGCGCCAGAGCGGCGAGCATCGCCAGGAACCCGGCCGTTCCGATTCGGTTCGTTCTCATCCCGCTCCCCCCTTCGCCCCGAACAAGCCGGAAGGCTTAATGAGCAGCACGATGACCATCAGCAGCATATTGGCCGCAAGCGACAGCTCCGGCACGTAATAAGCCATGAAGGCGCCCGAGAGGCCGACAAGCACCGCCGCCAACGCGGAGCCCTGAATGCTTCCCATGCCGCCGATGACGACGACGATAAAGGCCAGGATGGCGAATTGCATCCCCATCTCGGCGAAGATCACGCCCGAATACGGCGCGAGGAGCGCTCCCCCAAGCGCCGCAAGGCCGGCTCCCGCCATGAATACGAGGGTAAACACGCGGCGGATCGGGATGCCCAGCGCCTGCACCATCTCGGGATTCATCACCCCGGCGCGCACGATAATTCCGATTTTCGTCCGCTTCAGCACGAACAGCAGTCCGCCAAAGACGATCGCCCCGACGCCAATAATGAATAAGCGATATTTAATGAAAATGATGCCGCCCATCTCCCAGCTCCCGTTCAGCAGCGGCGAAACGCCGGCCTTGAGCGGATTCGGACCGAACGCGACCTTCAGCAGCTCGCTCAAAACGAGCATCGCGCCCAGCGTGATGAGAATCTGCCGGATCGGATGGCCGTACACGGGCCGGACGACGAGCCGCTCCATGACCAGGCCGAGCAGCATGCCCATCAAGACGGCGCCGATGACGGCAGCGGCGAACGAGCCCGTCGCAGTGTACAGCCATACTCCGCCGTACGCTCCCCAGGCGAACAGTCCGCCATGCGCAAAATTCAGTACGCCCATCAGCCCGAAGATCAGCGTAAGCCCCGACGCCAACAGGAAGATCAGCATTCCCGTCGCCAGCCCGTTCACAAGCAAATTGATAATGCCATTCAATGTTCCTATCCCCCCGTTCCGCGAGCCGGCTATGCGATGCCCAAATATTTGCGCCTTGTCGCTTCGTCCCCCCGCAACTCCGCCATCGTGCCTGCGGCCACGATGCGCCCTTCATCCATCAGGAAGTACCGGTCCCCGATGCGGCTCGCCATCATGAAGTTCTGTTCCACCAAAAGCACGGTCGTCTTCGCCTTCATCTGCTCGATGGCCTGCATCAGCTTCTCCACCATAATCGGAGCCAGTCCCTTGCTCGGCTCATCGATAAGCAAGAGCCGATTCTCATTCACATAGGCGCGCGAGATGGCCAGCATCTGCTTCTGTCCCCCGCTGAGCAGCCCGGATTTGCGATCCCAGAAGGCGCGCAAATCCGGAAACAGCTCCTGCGTCCATTCCAGCCGCGCCTTCGCCTCGCCATCATGGCGCCTCATCGCGATCCGCATCGTCTCTCCTACGGTCAGCTCGGGAAAAATCCCCTGATCCTCCGGAACATATCCGATGCCCTGGCGCGCGATCCGATGCGTGGGCAGCGCTTCGATTCGCTCGCCTTCAAAGCGAATTTCCCCCCTGGATACCGGAGTCAGACCCATGATCGAGCGGAGGGCGGTCGTCTTGCCGGCGCCGTTCCTTCCCAGCAGCACCGTGATTTCTCCCGCCTTCACCTCGAAGGTCACGCCCTGTAAAATATGAAATTGCCCGATATGCGTCTCAATTCCCTGCACTTGCAGCAGCGTCATCATACAGCCCTCCCAAATAAGCCGCCTGCACCGTCTCGTTGCTCATAATCTCCTCCGGGCGTCCGTCCGCCAGGAGCCTGCCGCCGAACAGCACGGCGATCGTGTCGGACAGATCGAGCACCATATCCATCTTGTGCTCGATCAGCACGATCGTGCGCTTGCCTTCTTCCTTCATCTTGCGGATGACCTCCAGGATGGCAGGGACTTCTTCAATCGAGATTCCGGCCGTCGGCTCATCTAGCAGCAGCAATTCCGGCTGCAGCGCGAGCAGCATCGCCAGCTCCAGCTTGCGCTTCTCCCCATGCGCGAGATAAGCGGCCAGCGCCCCGGACCGGCTGCCGAGCAGCACCATGTCCAGCCAATGCTGCGCCTCCTCCTCGAAGCGGCGGAACGCTCTCGGCGATGCATGCCAGTTCAAGCGGACGCCCTGCCGCGACTGAACGGCGAGCCGCACATTTTCAAGCACGGTCAGATTCGGGAACACGTTCGTCATCTGGAAGGAGCGCCCCATTCCCAAGCGCGTGCGGCGGAACGGAGGCAGCGCCGTGATGTCTTGGCCGTTGAAGCAGATCGTCCCAGCCGTCGGCCGCAGCTGTCCGCTGAGCAGATTGAACAGCGTCGTCTTGCCCGCGCCATTCGGCCCGATAATGGACTTGAAGCGATGGCGCTCTATCTTCAGGCTCACATCCCGGACGGCCGTATGGCCTCCGAAGGCAATCGTCAGCCCGTCCGTTGCCAATACAATATCATCGGCACGAGCAGATTCGGTCCCGTTCATGCCCTCACCTCCCTGGCTACCGTTTGTTGCGTATCGGCGGAGCCGTCTCCTCCGGCGACAGCTCGCGAATCAGCACCGGCTCCGGATAATCGAGCCCGTCCCGCTTTTTCAATGTAACCGCATATAAGGTCTGCAAGGCCTGATGATCCTCGGCCCGGAACGTCATCCTGCCCTTGGGCGACTCGAAGCTCATCCCTTCCATCGCCGCAATCAATCGGTCCGTGTCCGCCTCGCCTCCGGTTTTCTTCAGCGCTTCAACAATCGCGATCGCGGCCGACATTCCTCCCGGCGTGAACAGATCCGGCAGGTCGCCATTGAAGCGCTTCTGATGCTCTTCCACCAGCCATTGGTTGACCTCATTGTCCGGCAGCGTGTAATAGTACACCGAAAATCCTTCCATTCCCTCCAACTCGTGCATCGTCTGGAGGGCGGCGATATCCGGCGCGCCGGTCGATATTTTAATGCCCTGCTCCCGCACCTTCATATCCTGCAACTGCTTCCAGGGCGTGTTCGCTCCGGCCCATACGATGAACAAATAATCCGGCTTGGCGCTCACGATCTTCTGAATGTTCGCCGTGAAGTCGGTCGCCGCGGCATCGGCATACTGCTCCTCCACAATAACCGCCCCCAGCTTCTCCGCCGCTTCGATGAACGCGGCGATGCCGTCCCGGCCGAACGCGCCATCGGGAGCGAATGTGGCGATCTTCACGCCCGGCTTCGCTATCGCCGCCGCGCCGGCCACCGCATCCTGCGAAGAATTGCGCGCCGTGCGGAACACATACCGGTTCCAGAGCTCCCCGGTAATGCTGTCGGCAACCGCCGGCTCGACGACCATCACTTTCTCATACTCTTCCGCGAGAGGAAGCACGGCAAGCGTGTCTCCCGAGCTGGAGGATCCGACGAGGAAATCGACTTTGTCGGTCTCGAGGAGCTTGGTCGCTTTCTTGACGGCCACATCGGGCTTCGTCTCCGTATCTTCGATGATGAACTCGATGCTGCGGCCGGCCACGGTTCTCATTCCCCCGGTCGCATAATCGATGCCGAGCTCGAATCCGCGCGTGCTCTGCTTGCCGTACGATTCAAGCGCGCCCGTCATCGAAGCAAGCACGCCGATCCGAATCGGCGGCTGCCCGGCCCCTTCCGCGCCCTCGGCCTGCCCCTCTGTCCCCTTGGCCTCGCCGGAACCGCCGCCGTTCGCCGTCTGGCCGGGAGCGCCGCCATTGCCGGCTCCGGCGCCGCCGCTGCCGCAAGCGGAGACGGCGAGCAGAATGAATGCAAGCAGGCCGAGCACGCATAGGCGCGGCCTGCGCCGAAATTGCACTTGATGATTGAACACGACAAAACCCCCTTACGATTCAATTCCCGTTCATCATAAGAGGGTCAGGTTGCAAATCAGTTGCACTTCAATCCGTTCCTCATTCGGTTACGGCCGCCATCAAGTCCCGAATGCTCGCCATCGGCTCGATGCCAAGCTCATCCTGCAGCGCCGCCGCGCACTTGCGATACCATTTCAGCGCCTGGTTCCGGTTGTTCATCCGGAGATGGCAGGCGATCAAGATGCGGTAAGCCTCTTCCCAGCAGCGATCCTTAGCCGTCATCGCCTCCGCCCAGTGCACCGCCTTATCGTAAGCCTCCGCCGCCATATACTGGCGGGACAGCCGTTCCGCTCCGCGCATGAACAGCACCTGCAGCCGCTCTCTTTCCTCGATGCACCAATCCTCATAGCGCCGCTCCGGCATATAGTCCCCCTGGTACAAGCGAAGCCCCTCCTCCAGCCGGGACACGGCCTCTGCCGCATCATCGGCTTCAAGCCCGCGCGCGATCGCCTGCTCGAAGCGATCCGCGTCCAGCACCCAGCCCGCGGCCGGATTGAGCTGGTACGCCTGCCCCCGCCTCAGAATAAAATAGGGCGCGGATCGGGCGCGGCGACGGGGCTCCAGAGCCGTATTCAGGGCGTTGAGCGCGACCTTGAAATCACGGTTCGCCGCTTTTTCTTCCGCCTCGGGGAAAAGCTCGCTAAGCAGTTCTCCCTTCGAGACCGGGCGATGGCGGCGGGTAAGAAGCAGTTGGAACAGCTCCTTCGCTTTGCCGCGCTGCCAGTCTTTCTCCTCCAGCTCCACATCGCCAAGGCGGACGCGGAACTCTCCCAGCGTCTCGACATAGAGCGTATAGCCGGGATGATACGTCAGGCGGTCCATGCCAAGCTCCGAGAGCAGCGAAGCGGCATACGCGCGGCACAGATCGAGCCGGACCGCTTCGATGAGCAGCGGAATGAGCTGCTGCGTGTCGCTGGGGCCGAACAACGTGCGCCGCGTGAACAGAAAAGCGTATCCTTCCTGTTCGGACAGCGTCAAAAAGCGTTCCATCGAAACCGCGAACCAACTGTCCCGCTCCAGCCGATAGGCAGTGAGCGCCTGCCACATTTCCGCCGTGGCGCAGCCGAACTGATCTCCGCAGGCGACGAAACGCTCCCCGCATTCGCGAAACACCTGCACGGCTTCCTCGCAGCGTTCGGAATAGAACAGGGCCATGCCCATGCTCAAGCGGATGAGCGCGGTCAGCCAGCCATCGTTGGCGCTCTGCGTTCCGTCGCAGGCGGTCTGCCCGTACCGAAGCGCCGTCTCCGGCGAGCGTGCCCGGCCATACAGCAGGCATAGCCCCATATATGGCTCCGCGCTTCCCCGCTTGACCTCCAGCCGCTCCATGATGGCCAATGCCTCATGATAGCATTCCGCGGCCACGCCGGCATCATAGATGCCCATCAGCTGTGCGGCATGCCCCATACGCATCCAGCCGCAGGCTTCCACGAACGGGGCCTTCAAGCGGATGCCGTGCATCATGCCGTCCTCCGCCGCCCGCTTGGCCGGAGCCGGCTCGCCGCGCATGCTGTCGATCATGGACAGCAGCAGATTGATCTCCCGATGCGAACGCGATAAAGTCTTCGGATGAGAGCCGAGGCCGTTATAGCGCGGTCCTTCCCCCCGTTCCAGCTGCTCGGCCCGCAGAAGCTTCGCCCTCGCTTCGCGCAGCCTTCCCGTCCGCAGGCACAGTCTCGCTTCCAAAATCCAATCGCGGCTGTCCCGATCGACATGCATCGCGCGATCATACCAAATCTGCGCCTCCATCCCTCTGCCCGCGTTCAGCATATTTTCGGCCATCATCGCATACAGCCGCGCCAATTGCTGCCGCCCTCCCGCAGTTCCGTGCCATGCCGAGCGATAAGCGGCGAGCGCGGCTTGAGCTTGCGGGTTCGCCCGATTCCCGGCCGGCCCGGACGGCCCCTTTTCCGCCGCCAAGCCCGCTTCCGCCTCTTCCGCTAACGGCGGGTAATATCCGCACAGCGCTTCGGCCAGCGCAATGGCCCGCTCAAGCAAGGGCTCCGCCAGCCCTGGGCGAATCGTATCCAAATATAAAAGCGCCTGCCCTTCGAGAGCCAGCAGCTGCACCATCCGGTTGCCTGCGCTTCCGGCTCCGTACTCGGCCAGCCGATACTGCTCGCCGGAAGCCTCATATTGACATTGATAGCGGAAAATATCGCCCTGCAGAACAAGCAGGTAAGGATGCCGGTGCTTGATGCGCTCCGGCAGCCCCGACAGCGCGGCGCAGACGAGTTCCAGACGGCCGTGGCGGATTAACTCGCCGCCCCCGTCCTGCAGCAGAAGCGCCATTTCCTCCGGATCCTGCAGGACGGACGCTTGCGTTATCGCCAGGTCATACCGCTTGCGGGCAGCGAACACATGCACCGCCTGCCTCAACAAAGACTCGCGCCGCTCCGGCTGCCGTCCAAGCTGTTCCGTAAGGAATTCGCGGAACAGCGTATGATAGCGGAATTGGCGTTCATCGACGGCCGACAGCATGCCGCTGCCGCACAATTGAAGCAGCAAGGCATGAGATCCGTGCCTTCCGCATACCGCGTCGCACCACTCCCCGGTCAGCTCGTCGAAGATGCTCGTCTCCAGCATGAAGGTTCGCATGGACGGGGGCTGCTTCTGGAACAGCTCCAATGCCAAGTATTGAAACAGATCCTCCATCGTTTCCCGGGGCGCCTCCAGCGCTTCCGCAACCGTTCCGTTCGATGCGAGCAAGCGCTGCCAAATCAGCTGTACCGCAATGATCCACCCTTCCGTCTGCTCGAAGATCCGCCGGACTTCACTTGACGACAACGGATAATCATAGTACTCGCTGAACAGAACATCAATTTCTTCTTCATTAAAAGCGAGGTCTTCTCTGGCGAGCTCAAGCAAATGGCCATGGAGACGCATCGAAGCCAGTCTGTCCCATTGGGGCCGGGAACGGGAGGAGATGACGATTCGCAGCTTCTCGCAATCAGGGAGATAGGCAAGCACATACTGCATCCACTGTTCAATGCTGTCCGTCGCTTCCACCAGGTGATAGTCGTCGATGATGAGCAGCGTCTGCCGCGGAAGCGCTGTCAATTCATTCAAAAACAAATCCGCCAACGCATAAATATCCTCGCTGCCGCTCCGGCTTCCGCCTTTCATGTCGCCAAGCATGGTCTCCCCGAATCCGGGCACCGCTTGCCTGAGCGTATAGACGATATGAGATACAAATGGAATGAAGTCATTGTCTTGAGGAGATACGCCGTACCATGCATACGTCAAATCAGAGGATCGAAGAAATGCGGAGAGCGCTGTCGTCTTGCCGAAGCCCGGGCCCGATGTCAGCACCGTAAGGGGGAAGTCCGGGATGCGGGACAACTGCTTCGCGATACGAGGACGGTGAAGCAGCTGCTTTTTCAAGGGAGGCGGCATCAGCTTCATTTTAAGCACGCGTCCTTCCTTCATAACGAACCTCTCTTTCCCATATTCTCCTGTTTATTGTAGCACAATTGATTCGATTGCTAATCTGGTTTCCGCAAAAAAAGCGGCCGACTTGCGTCAACCGCCGAACCATTCCCTCATCCGCTTCTTATCCAATTTGCCCACGGCCGTTGTCGGCAGCTCCCGTACGAACAGATACCGTTTCGGCACCTTGTATTTGCCGATGCGCGCCGAGCAAAAAGCGGCAAGGCCGGCCTCCGTAACCGAAGTGCCCTCGTCCACCGCGACCACCGCCGCAACGACCTCTCCCCATTTATCGTCCGCCACCCCGACGACTGCCGCTTCCTTGACGCCCGGGCAGCTTGCCAGCGTCTGCTCCACCTCCAACGGATATACGTTCTCTCCGCCGGTGATGATCATATCTTTTTTGCGCCCGACGATATAGTAATAACCGTCCTTGTCCCGCGAAGCCAGATCCCCCGTCATGAACCAGCCTTCCCGCAATGCCTCGGAAGTCGCCTCCGGGTTATTCCAATAATGCGAGAACAGATGCCCGCCCCGGAGCGCGAGCTCTCCCACCTGATCCGGTTCCGGCTGTGCGGAATCTCCTGCAAGCGGAATAAGCCTCGCCTCGCTGAAGATCATCGGAAAGCCGACGGAGCCCGGCTTCTGCGCCGCATGCGCCGGATCGATCACGAAGTTGTTCGGCCCCGATTCGGTCGCTCCGTATCCTTCCTTGAACGGAAGCCCTTTCGCTTGGAAGGCTTGATAGACCGGCAGCGGGCATGGCGCTCCTCCCGACAGGAACGACCGCATCGTCGGAAATTCGGCCTCCGCGAACGCGCGGGAGTGGACCAGCATATGGTACATCGTCGGCACCATGAGCGCAATGGTGCAGCGCTCCTCGTTCAACAGGCGGACCATCTCCTCGCACTGAAACGATCGCACCAGGACGACCGTGCCCCCGGCCATCAGGACCGGCATCGTGAGGGCATTCAGCCCGCCCGTATGGAACATCGGCAGCACTGTCGGGGTCACGTCGTCCGCCGTCAGTTGCCAGCTTACGACCGTGTTGACCGCATTCCAAAACACGGAACCATGCGTCAGCACCACCCCTTTCGGCTTCCCGGTCGTGCCGCCGGTATAGATCATCATCCACGCATCGTCATGGGCTGGACAATGGCGCCGCACCGCCGCATAGTCCGTGCTTGACTCCAATGCCGCGACAGACAGCAGAGCGCTGTCCGCAAGCGGAAGCCCCGCCGCAAGCCGCGCCATCTCCGGCTCATCGGCGTCATACACCAGCAGCTTCGGCTCGCTGTCCAGCATAATCCCGTGAAGCTCGGCCACGGACAGCCGCCAATTCAACGGCACCGCAATCGCCCCGAGCATGCCGCAGCCGAGCACCGCTTCCAGCATCTCCGCCTGATTGTGCATCAGGACGGCCACCCGATTGCCAAGCCCGATGCCTGACGACTGCAAGGCCGCAGCCAGCCGCTCCGCGCGGCGATGCAGAGTGCCGTACGTAAGGCGGAGCCCGCGATGCCAATCTACCGCGGCAATCCGATCCGGAGTATGCCGGCACCGATTGTCGAACCATTGAAGCGCGCTGTCATGCATCGCCCGATCCCTCCGTTCCGGTTCAGCTCCGTTCGACAATAACCGCGACACCATGACCGCCTCCTACGCAAAGAGCTGCCGCGCCGTAGCGAATATGCCTGCGCCGCATCTCATGAATCAAGGTGACCAGCACACGCGCGCCGCTCGCGCCGATCGGATGGCCGAGCGCAATGGCCCCGCCGTTCACATTCACCCGTTCGGGATCAAGCTCCATCTCGCTCATCACGGCCAGCGCTTGCGCCGCGAACGCCTCATTGATTTCGAACAGGCCGATGTCCTGCAGCCGCAAGCCTGCCCTGCGGATAGCCTCTGTAAGGGCGAGAACCGGGCCAAGCCCCATCCACTCCGGCTCGAGCCCGACGGCGGCATACCCGCGAATGGCTGCGGCCGGGGCAATGCCATGCGTGTCCGCCGCCTTACGGCCGCACAATACGACGGCCGCCGCGCCGTCATTGATGCCGGACGAATTGCCGGCCGTCACCGTGCCTTGCGCCTTGAAGGCCGGCCTCAGCCTGGACAGCGCCTCCAACGTCAGCCCCGGACGGGGGTGCTCATCCGCCGCGATCAGGCGCGCACCGCCCTTGCGGTCCGCGACGGATACGGCGACGATCTCCTCTCGGAACCGTCCGTCCTCCATCGCCGTCTGCGCCCGCTGCTGGCTCTGGAGCGCGAAGGCATCCTGCTGCTCGCGCGTGAGCCCATAGCGCTCGGCAAGGCGTTCCGCCGTCCACCCCATCGGCTGACTGATAATCGCGCACGTCAGCCCGTCATGCAGCACCGAATCAACCAACTCCCCGTGCCCGTACCGGTAGCCCTGTCGCGCCTTCTTCAGCATGTAAGGAGACTGCGACATATTTTCCATTCCGCCCGCCACAATCACGTCCGCATCCCCCGAACGGATGCACTGGGCTCCCAGCATCACCGCCTGCAGGCCCGAACCGCAGACGAGATTCACGCTCGTCGCCGGAACCCGCTCCGGAATTCCCGCCTGCAGCGAGGCCTGCCGCGCTCCGTTCATTCCAATTCCGCCCTGCAGCACCTGCCCCATATACACCTGGTCTATTCTCTCGCCGGCCGCTCCCGCACGTTGGCAAGCTTCCTTCATCACAATGGCCCCCAGCTCCGTGGCCGCCGTATCCTGGAAGCTGCCCTGAAACGCTCCAATTGGAGTACGCACCGCACTCACAATGAACACCTCGTTCAAGTCGTCCACCTCTCGTTCAGTCTAGAGTCGCCTCCAGTTAACAGGAAAAGGGTTGCAAATCGGTTGCAGCGGCCGCTCGGATGTAACCCTTTATGGACGAATTTCGAACATCGCGGCAACAAAAAGAGCGCCGGCCGCTTGCGGCTCGTACGCTCTTTTGCTGACGCTCTGTCTATCGTTTAGCACTTGAATCGCGCGGATAACTGCTGCAAATCGTCGGCAATGGTTGCCAGGTGATTCGCATACGACGCCATCTCCTGCATGGCGGCATTTTGCTGCTCGCTCGCTGCCGCTACGGTCTCCATTTCTACGAGTGTCACATTGGTCATTTCGCTTGCGGCATCGAACGACTCGATCATCTCGCTGTTGGAGGATGCAAGCTGGGCGCCCAAATCAGCCACATGGCTCAATTGAATGTTCATTTCATCGATAGCCTGGAACATATCCGAGAATCTGTCCGTCACCGCCTGCGTCATCGCTTGCCCCTCGGCCACCGTCTCGACTCCGTCCTGCATGGCGGCCCATACGGAGTCGGAGCGCTCTCTCATTTGCTGCACGACGCCCGTAATCTTTCCGGCCGCTTCCTTCGTCTCCTCCGCCAGCTTGCGGACCTCGCCCGCGACGACCGCGAAGCCGCGACCGTGTTCGCCGGCCCGGGCCGCTTCAATCGACGCATTCAGCGCAAGCAGCTCCGTCTGTGCGGCCACCTCTTGAATAAAGGTTACGATGCGGTGAATATCATGCGACTGCTCATTCAACCGTTCGGTCTCCACCTTGGCCTGTTCCGTGTTCTTTGTAATGGCCTCCATCTGCTTCCGCACATTTTCGAGCGCCTTCTCCCCATTCACGGCCCATTCGCTCATCTCATGCGCCGCATGGGAGGAATTTCCGACCAGCTCGACGACGCGCTTGAGATGCGCCGCAGACTGATGCGCTTGGGACGTTGCGACATTCAAGCGTTCATTCAATTGGGCCGACTGCGCCGACACTTGCTGGTAGGATGCCGATACTTCTTGCAGGGAGCTGAGATTCTCCTCCGAATTCGCCGACAGTTCCTCTGCGGAAGCCGCGACCGATTCGGATACTTCGCGTATTTGCGTCATGATTTCGGCTAATGCCTGCGACATGGCATTGAAATTTTTCTCCAGACGTCCGATTTCATCCGTCCGGCCGCTTGTCGGAATGCGGACCGTGAAATCCCCGGCCGCGATCCGCTCCGTCGTTTGCTGTATCCGAACGACAGGGCGGATAATATTGCGGACAAATCTCCACAGAAATAATCCAATAAGCCCGATAAGCACGACAAGGAACACCGAAGCGATAATGACGATCTGATTCGCTTGCTGATTGATTTCGCCAAGGCTAAGAACCGAGACGATATTGATGCCGAATTTATTCCGCTTGTCGAAGCTGATGAACTCGTTCCGCCCGTCCGCACTCGACAGAAACTCTCCATATTCCTCTGTCAGCAGTTCCTTATATTGCTCCTTGTCCACTTGAGTGCCTTGCTTATATTCCGGGTGGAATAAAATGCGGTTATCTTTGTCGATGAGACTGATATATCCGCTGTCTCCGACTTTGAATTGGCTGACCGATTGCTTGATGTTATCGATCGAGACATCGATTCCCGCGACACCGGCTCCGTTAGGCAGCGAGTGCGAGAACGTCATAATCAGTTTTCCCGTAATGATATCCTCATAAGGCTTCGAGACAATGACCTCGCTCGGGCGCTGCAAGGCCAACTGATACCATTCGCGGTGGGTGGCATCATCAATGCTGAGCTTGCTGCCGTTGCTGTCGAGATACTTGTCTCCCAGCACCACATAGGCATTTAAAATCGTGTTGACGTCTCCTGCAAGCTCCGTCACCCGATGCTTGATTCGCTCGATGTCCTGCGGGTACTCGTTAATCGAATTGGCCAGGCTGCCAATCATATGAGCATTCGTCTCGTACGATTGATTCAGCAGCCGCGAGATCGACTTCGTCGCTTCATTGACCTCGTCATACATCATATTCTTGGTGTTGTTCGATGCCGTAATTGTCAATACGACAATAAGAATAATCGTTGGAACGATGATAAAGCAGGTGAGCAGCAGAATCATCTTTTTTTGCATGGAATGCCGGATCGACCGTGCCCAGTTTTTACCGTATTTCACTGTAAAATCTCCTCTTTGTCCGTTTTAAATTCAACTCTGTACGTATATCGGACATTTTCGCTATACTTTTTTATACTTTTCAGAAAAAAGTCAAAAGGTAATTAAAGGTAATCAAATAAATTTATCCTCTCCTTGGCACCTTATGTGCGCTCTCCCATTCGCTCAGCCCTTCCCTTCCTGCGGCCTTATCGACATTCTCCCCTTTGGTCAGGTTCAACCTGCCCCCAACCGCCTTACCGGCACTATCCCCTCTAGTCAGGCTCTGCCTATTCCAACTGCCTTATCGGACACTATCCCTTCTGGTCAGTTACCAATTTTGTATTAATCATTATTTCTTACGATTAGTACTTTCGTTTTTAATTCAATCAGCGGGTAACAAGTTTATTGAAATTATCAAACCATTTCTTACATCTATTTGAAAATCACCAACACGATTTGATTGAAATCCATCAGATCGAAAACATCGATTAACAAAGTAGAGAAAATCGATCCTGAGTAATGGGGAGATTGCGCATAAGAGGCCGGGTACATTATCACGGAACTGAATCAATGGGATAATGCCTCTAAGGGAACATACACACTCGTTCACGGCATCCCTGACCCAGGGGGATAATAAACCTAAGAGAATGCAAACATGATTTCACGACCTTATCAAGCAGGATAATGCCTATAAGAGAACGTTCATACTCCTTCACGTCGTCTGTGAATCAAGGGGATGATGAAAATAAAAGATACACTCACGATTTTCGCTAACCTGACCGAGCGGGATAATAGCTATAAGGGGCGTAGATACTCGTTCATGGCATCTCTGAGCCATTGGGATACGAGCGAACAAAGTGAGAATAAACGATTTGACCTTAGAGGAAATGGCAGCGATAAGGCCGTCTTTAACGACCAAATAAAAATGGCCTAATCCCTCTCTTTCGAAAGGGACCAGGCCAATATCCGATCTAAGCCAGTGTGATCAGAAGAGAACGAAAGCGTGGCTATCTTCGCGTGCGTCCGCGTGCCGCCCCGCCCTGCAGGCGCATTAATGGGCGCAGCGCC
Organism: Paenibacillus dendritiformis; assembly: GCF_015845845.1. Lineage (GTDB taxonomy): Bacteria > Bacillota > Bacilli > Paenibacillales > Paenibacillaceae > Paenibacillus_B > Paenibacillus_B dendritiformis_C. Next base: position 60,039 of record NZ_LDIG01000274.1, on the reverse strand, counting down.
TTCTGTACTAACCGCGGGTAGCTTCCGAGCTCATCCTGGCGCACGACGCGGAACGCGACGAGGCCCACGACGAACAACGCAACCACGACCAACGCTACGATTCCGGCGGTGAGCATATAGACTAGCTTGGCCGGCAAGATGACGACCAACTGCTCTCCCAATTGCTCGACACCGAAGCCGATACCGCCGGCCAGCACGCTCGTCAACAGGAACCCCGTCCAGCGGTTGCCGAGCACCTCGAACGGAACGACCTTCTTCATGACCCGCAGGTTAAGCCATGTAATGATGAGGAAGCTGATCATCGTACCAGCAATAATGCCGTATATGCCGAAGTAATTGGCGAGCAGGAAGCTCGACAGCAGCTTGATCAGAATGCCGAGCGTTACGCTGATCATGGCGATGTACGGCTTGCCCAATCCGATAAGAATCGAGCTGGATGTCATCATCGTAATCTGGAATATCGTTCCGATCGTCAGCATCGCAATAATTTCCGATCCGTCCAGCGAGCTGAACAGAAAGCCATTCACGGAGAATGCGCCAACGGAGAGAGCAAGCACAATCGGCATGCCGCTCAGGACGGAAATTCTCATCGCAAGCGAGGTTTGACGCTTCAGATGATTCATGTCCTTTTTCGCATAGGCCGCGGAGATAACCGGGATAAGCGAGGTACTGAGGGCAATCGCCAAAATCGGAGGAATCCCGGCGATCGACTGGGCCCGCTGTCCAAGAATCGCGTACAAATGAGCCGCCTGGGCTTGTCCCACATCCGGGGACAACAGCGGAATCGTAATCGACGTATCAATGAAGTTCACGGCTGGAACAGCCAGCGACGACAGTACAATGGGCACCGACATGGCGAATATCGACTTGAAAATATCGCTCAATGGCACCTTCTTGGCCCCGGATCGCCGGGCGCGGACGCCAGCTTCCCGATCTGCCTGCCGCAGCTTGCGCAAATAATGGATCATGACGGCGAACGCCCCGATGCTTCCCAGCACTCCGCCGAATGAAGCGGCAGCAGCCGTCCACTCCTGGGACGCTCCCGACTGCAGGAAGATGAAGGCCAATCCTATCGCCGTGATGACACGCAAAATCTGCTCCACAATCTGGGACATGCCGCTCGCCTGCATCATATTGCGGCCCTGCGTATATCCCCGCATCATGGCGATGACCGGGAACAGGAGCAAGGCAGGCGCGAGCGCCCGGATCGCCAGCGCGGCTTCCGGAAGCTGAATCATATTGGCATACAACGGCGCGAACAGTAACAGCAATATCGTCACGATCAGGCCGGAGCCTAGACCGAACAGCAGTGCCGCATAATAGACGCGCTCCGCTTCCCGAACCCGGTTCAGCGCGTAGCGCTCCGATACCATTTTGCTCAACGTGCTGGGGATGCCCGCCGTCGCGACGGCCAGAATCAGCAAGTAGACCGTCTGCGAGGCGGCGAAGGAGGCATTGCCCACCGATCCGAGCATATGCTCGAGCGGCACGCGCTGGACCAGACCGAGGACGCGCGCCACCAGCGTTGCGGCGGCAATGATGATCGTTCCTTTTATAAATGATTCCTTTGCCAAACGTTTCCCTTCTTTCTGTATGCCGTCTTCACCGGATGATGCTGCTATTCACCGCTTTCCATTAGAACATGAACACCCATGTGAAGAACAGGACGATCATCACGATCTGAAGAACAATTTTTACGGCAATGCTGGAGAACAGCCCGACGACGGCGCCCCAGGACGATTTCAGGGCCTTTTCCGCATCGGCTCCCGTAAAAATCTCGCCAAGAAAAGCGCCGAGGAACGGTCCAAGGACAAGACCGAACGCCGGAATGACAAAAGGGCCGATAATAATGCCGATCGTGCTGCCGACTACCGAAGCTTTCGAACCGCCATAGCGCTTGACCCCCCAGGCGTTGACGACATAGTCCGCGACGAACAGCATGGCCACAATCAATGTCTGTATCGACCAGAACCAGAACCCAAAGGACCCGAACCCAAAAAACAGCCCGTACACAAAGAATGCGGCATAAATGGCGAGCGCGCCCGGCAAAATGGGATAAATCGCGCCAGCCATCCCCACCGCGAATAATACGAGCACACATAACCAGCCTAAGAAGGTCATAGACAAGGGCCTCCTCGTTCAGACTTACTTCAACACATACTCCCAAATGGCCTGGGCAATCCCGTCCTCATTATTGGATCGCACGACGGCATCCGCCGCCCGCTTCACATCATCCTGGGCATTCCCCATCGCAATCCCGAGGCCCGACGCCTGGATGGCGGCCAGATCATTCAGGCTGTCGCCGATGGAGACCGTCTGGGACATCGTGCAGCCGATCAGATCGCATACCGTCCGCAGACCGGATGCTTTATGAATTCCGGATGGATTGATTTCGATATTATCAGGCGAGGAATTCGACAGCTCAAGGCCGCCTATGACGCGCAGCTCCTTCCAGAGCGAGCCGAGCACATCCTTGTCCTCATTGAAATAACCGAACTTCAGCCAATCCTCGCTGTCAATGTCGGCATTCCAATTTTCCCGATTATATTGCCGCTTCGTGGAATAAGCCCAGAACCAGGTGTCATGCGACTCCGACAAGGCCACCAAACGCTTTACCGCCTCTCGATCCAGCAGATGGCGGATATAAATCTGATGCGGCTTCTTCCATACTTCGCTCCCGTTCACGGTGACCATTGGGGAATCGAGACCCAATTCCTCCGCGTACGGCACCGCATTTTCGAACGCGCGTCCCGTAGACAAGATGACCGTGATGCCCGCTTCGCGCGCGTCCCGTATCGCCTCTGCCGTCTTTTTGCTGATGCGGTGATCGTCAGTCAGCAACGTGCCGTCCATATCAAGAGCTAACAATCGATATTTACTCATGTTCGTATCCACTCCTCAAAAAAACACGCCAAAACACATAACGACATTGTACCATAACACAGCATCAGCAACAAAGACTTCCTGCCTAGATCTTCTGCGCTCTGCCGTTTAGTGCTAGCATGGAAGCTGCGCATCTGCGCTGCCCCGCTTCCTAAACCGCCCGGTCACGAACCGCCTATCGTCCTCCGATTTCGCTGCCGGAAACTTTCGCCACGGGATGATGGCGGCCGCAGCTGCATCCTGCCTGTATAGGCGAGCTTCGAATCCGGTTCAGGCGGTCAATCCGATGACGGCACTCAGGAACAGGAGGGTCATAATGAACCGCTTAAACGCCGAGTTGCATTTCGACTGCTTTGGCTTCATCGCTGCCAACACTCCTTTATTCGAACATATGCAAGCTGATGTTACTTCCTGACTCGCCCAATTATTTAACAGGGCCAACTCTATTGGATAGGGGCAACTTTTAGGTTGCAAAAAAGAAAGGGCGTTGAGATATCGTATGCGGACCACCCCTGGCAGGTGACTCGCATGACGGGTTATCCCGCACGCCCGGTCTTGCTGGTTTGGCTGTATATCGTCTCCATTCTGGCTCCTCTATGCTTCGGTGATGGCAGCGAGCTGTTCCCCAACGCAATCGGCATAGATTCGATGTCCCCATGCCGTTGGATGGGTGCCGTCGTCCTCCCCGCTATTGTCCTTCGTGCGCAACAAATCAGCCAGCCGTGTGCCGGAATGCAGCTCGCGGTCCCACCGCTCCGCGATATCCGCAAGCCGCGTATCCGTTGTCATCGCCGCCTGCCGCACCGCCTCGTTATATTCGTCGAGCCAGGCCTGCGCCCCGGAGGGCGACTCGTACCAAGCCTGGGGATGCCTCCGATAATAATAGGAGGCATCCGATCCCTCGATGATGGAATGAAGCGTGCACAGAATCGGAACGCAGCGGTTCGACTTCAGCGCCTGCACGATGCGCACCAGATTGCTTCGGAATTCTTCCACGGGAACCGTCGGGCGGTTCGGCCCAATCGCGACGTGATCATTCATTCCGAATAATACGGTGCATACATCGGGATGCCGGCCCAGCACATCCTCCTCTATGCGCCGCAGACCTTGCGCGCTCGTATTGCCGGGCACGCCCGCGTTCACGATTTCCATGCGATAGCGCTGGCCCAATAGGTAGAGGAACGTATCCTCCGGCCGCAAAAAGACACCTGCCGTTATACTGTCTCCCAATCCGATAAGCCGCATGATGCCCCTCCTTCTCAGGGCGGAGCGCTCGCTCAGGCACGCCTTCGCATGCCTTCCTCCTTCAGCGAACGCAACCGCGTCTTCGCTTCCCGTTCCGCCGTTATTCCTCGTCCCGTCCCGCGGGGCTGTCCGCCGGCTCCTATGCCTTCTTCTTCGGCTTGCCTGCCAGCCCATATACCTCGTCATAGGCGTCGAAGATAGCCCTCCCGATCGGAGCGGCTCCGTAAGCGCCGAATCCTCCCTCCGGAACGACGACCGCTACGGCGAGCTTCGGCTTATCCTGCGGCGCATAAGCGATGAACACCGCATTGTCGAGCATTTCGCCGTTCACCCCTTGCTGCTGCGAGGTTCCGGTCTTCCGGTAATAAGGATACGGGAAGCCGTCGAAGCCATGCGCAGTCACTTTGGACATGCCTTCCTCGACGATGCGCCAGTATTCATCTTCAATGTTCGTCCGGTTCAGGACTTCACGGCCGAAGGTCCGAATCACCTGTCCGTTCCCATCGGTAATCTTGCTGACGAGTTGCGGCTTAATCCGCTCGCCGCGGTTCGCCAGCGTCGCGGCGTATTGGGCCAACTGAAGCGTCGTATATTTGCCCATCTGCCCGAAGGACGCTCCGGCAAGCGCGGATTGGGCGCTGTTCTGTTCCGCGTCAATGAGGTAATCCTTCCTTCCCGGCTGCTCAAGCGGCAGGCCGCTCCCCGTCAGCACGCCGAGACCGAACGCCTCCATATACTCATCCCAGATCGTCAGGCCATTCCTGCCATTGACAGACGGGAGACTATAAAGCCGCTTGCCGACCATGTCGATCATGAAGGAGTTCGACGACACCTGCAAAGCTCTCGCTGCTCTGATGGGGCCGTAGGACGCATTGCCCGAGTTCCAGATCCGCCGGACTGACCCGGCGCGCCCGATCTCGGCATACCCGTAATCGGAATAAGTCTCGCCCGGCGAGAACAGCTTCTCCTGCAAGCCGATCAAGACGGTCAACGGCTTCATCGTCGAGCCGAGGTAGACGACCGAGCCGGGATGCTTCATGCGCTCGTCATTGTCCTCGTAGGGAGCAGGCACGTCCCGGATCGCCCCGTTCAACAGATAATATTGATATTTTTTATAGTTCTCGGGACTGATCGAGCCGTTCTTCCATACATCCGGATTATAATCCGGCATGCTGGCGATGGCCACGACATGGCCCGTCTCGACTTCCATCGCGACCGCGAACCCGGTGCGGGCGTTCGGCGCACGCTCCGAGCGGTTGGTCGAATCGCGGATTTTCTCCAATGTCCGCATAATCGCTTCCTCGGTCGCTTTTTGAATATCCCGGTGGATCGTCAGATGAATGTCGTTGCCGCGCTGCGGCTTCGTCACTTCCATCGGCCCGATGACGCGGTTGGCCACATTGACAGGGAACTTCTTCACCCCGTTCAGCCCCCGCAGCTCTTCCTGATACATCCGTTCGATGCCGTCGAAACCGACATCCTCATAGTCCAGATACAGCTTTTCCTGCGGCAGCTTGTTCCGGTTGTCGAACATGTCCTGATAGAAGCCCGGCTCCGCGCGCACGCCTTTGAACTTCTTCAGATACCCCACCGTCTGCACCGCCATCGGATTGTAATTGCGCACGCTGTCCTCCACAATATCGATTCCCGGGAACTCCGGCTTATGCTCCAGAAAATAGGCGACCTCCTGCCGGGTCAAGCCGGTCTTGATAATGCGGGGCGTATACGAATAATTGACCCGGGAGGACAAGTCCATCAGCACATGGTAAATGCGGTTGGCCGTCAGCGGCTTCTCCTCCGGTTCGCCGTACTTCCGGAACGCCTCGGCCAGACGCTTCGCCAGCGCATAAGCCTCTGTCCGGTTCTCCTGCTGCGCCTTCGTCAGCTTGCCGCTGGACGGATCGCCATAATTTTTCTCAATATTGAAGTATAACGACTGGGTCGATGTGGAATAAGCGATCGGTTGGCCGGAAGCGTCAAAAATCGTTCCCCGAAGCGGCGCGATCGGAGCCGCCTTATAGCTGAGATCGTATTCCTGCTTCTTGAGGCTCGGACCTTCCACGAACTGCAGAATCGCCAGCCGGACAATAAGCACGCTGAAAATGGCAAAGGTCATAAAAAAGAAAATATTCAAGCGGAAGGAAAATTTGCGTCGGTTCACCAGTTCCCGCTTATCCGGATCATCATGGGGATGAATCACTGGTCGGGTCATCCTTTCTGCCCATGAATTTGTCTTGATACATTATTTTACCACATCCTTATGACTTGATGCCAAAGCACCCGAACCGAAGAAAAACAAAAAAGACGCTGACCGTTCGCAGCGTTGTCCTCAAGGTTCCCCCAAGAAGGCCAACCGCTTATGCGAACGCATCAGCGTCCTCGCATCCTGCGTAATTATGGGATTATTCCGCACCCTGCCCGGCGGACGCATCCGCCTGCTCGTCCTTCAACTCATCCGGCTTCTTCTTCGGCGTGCCGTCCAAGCCATACGCCTCATCATACGCGTCGAACATCGCCCGCGCAATCGGCGCCGCACCGTACGAACCGAAGCCGCCCTCCGGCACGACGACGGCGACGGCCAGCTTCGGCTTCTCCGCCGGGGCATACGCGATGAACACCGCGTTGTCGACCCGTCCTCCGGCGACGTCCATCTGCGACGTCCCCGTCTTGCGGTAGAATGAGTAAGGGAAGCCGTCGAAGCCGTGGACTCTAACCTTCAGCATGCCGTCCTCGACGACATTCCAGTAGGCATCGTCGATTTTCGTCTTGTTCAGCTCCTCGCGGCCGAATGTCTTCACGACTTGGCCGTTGCCGTCGGTAATCTTGCTCACGAGCTGCGGCTTGATGCGCGTGCCGCGGTTCGCCAGCGTGGCGGCATATTGGGCAAGCTGCAAGGTCGTATATTTCCCCTGCTGGCCGAAGGAAGCGTAGACCAGCGCGGATTGCGCGTTATTGCGCTCGGCCTCGAGCAAGTAATCCTTGGCTCCCGCCTGCTCGCGCGGCAGGCCGCTTCCCGTCAGGACGCCGAGCCCGAAGGCGTCCATATACTCATCCCATACCTTCAGCCCGTTGCGCCCGTTGACCGTCGGCATGGAATAGAGCCGCTTCCCGATCATATCGACCATGAAGGCGTTGGAGGACACTTCCAATGCGCGCGAAGCTCCGATGCGTCCGTAGCCGACATTGCCCGAGTTCCACACCTTGGTCTCGTAGCCGACCCGTCCGAACTGGGCGTATCCGCCGTCGTAATAGGTCTCGCCGAGAGCGAACAGCTTCTCCTGGAGACCGATCAGCACCGACAGCGGCTTCATCGTCGAGCCGAGATAGACGACGGAGCCCGGATGCTTCATCCGCTCTTTGTCGTCCTCATAGGGCGCCGGGACGTCGCGGATCGCTCCGTTCATCAAATAGTATTGGTATTGGTCATAATCCTCCGGAGTAATCGACCCGTTCCGCCACACGTTCGGATTGTAATCCGGCATGCTCGCCATCGCGACGATGTTCCCGGTATCGACCTCCATCGCGACCGCATAGCCGGTACGCGCGTGCGGCGCACGCTCCGAGCGGTTCGAAGAGTTCCTGATCCGCTCCAGCGTCTGCATAATGGCATCCTCGGTCGCCTTCTGCACATGGCGATGAATCGTCAGATGGATATCGTTGCCGCGCTGCGGCTTCGTCAGCTCCATCGGCCCGATGATGCGGTTCGCCACATTGACGGGAAACTTCTTCACCCCGTTCAATCCCCGCAGCTCTTCCTGATACATCAGCTCAATGCCGTCGAAGCCGACATCCTCGTAATCAAGATATTGCTTCTCGGACGGCGTCGAGGCGCGATTATTATAAATATCGTTATAATACCCAGGATTGTCGCGCACGCCCTTGAACTTTTTCAAATACCCGACCGTCTGCACCGCCATCGGTTCGTAGTGGCGCACGCTGTCCTCCACGATATCGATGCCCGGGAACTCCGGCTTGTGCTCCAGGAAGTAGGCCACTTCCTTCCGGGTCAGGCCGGTCTTGATGATGCGCGGCGTATACGTGAAATTGACGCGCGCCGACAGATCCATCAGATCATTGTAAATGACGTCGGCCGTCAGCGGCTTGTCTTCGGGATCGCCATACTTCTCGAAGACATCGGCCAACCGCTCAGCCAAGCGTTTCGCCTCTTCCCGGTTCTTCTTCTGCGCGTCGGTCAATTCGGCCTTCTTCGGATCCCCGTAATTTTTCTCAATATTGAAATATAAGGACTGGGTCGAGGTCGAATAGGCGACCTGCGTTCCGGACGCATCATAGATCGAGCCCCGAAGCGGCGGGATCGGCGTCTCCTTGTAACCGAGCTGCGCTTCCTTCTCCTTCAGGCTCGGGCCTTCCACGAACTGCAATATCGCTAACCGCACGATAAGTACGGAGAATACCGCAAATGTAACAAAAAAGAATATATTCAACCGATGCGAAAAATTGCGCCGGTTGAGAACTTCACGCTTTTCCGGATCATGATGAGGATGAGTCACTGCTCTATCAACCTTTCTCCCGCTGTAACTTGCTTCCCAACCATTTTAGCATAGATAGGAATTCCCCTTCAAAGCCCTAAATAGTGGATTAGCCAGCCGCGATCTTGTCCGGCACATGCGTCTTGGCGAAATCCGGCGGGTTGAACCAATCGCCCGAGCTCGCCCAGGTGGCATCCAGCGGAATCCAGCGCTCCTCTTCCGAGAGCCAGACCTCATTCCAGGCGTGGGGGCCATACCCGCCTTGGCCGTTATAGCCGAGCCCGGTCACGACCTTTACCTTCAAATCCGCCGCCCGGGCCATGACCGCATACAGGCGGGCGTAATCGATGCAGACGCCCTGCTTGGTGGCGAACGTATCCTGCGGAGTCTGTTCCTTCCAGACCCGCTTCGTCTCATACTGCTTCGCCTTGTCCCAGTCATACTGAACGCGGCTTCCGATCCAGTCGTACAGCTTGCGCGCCTTCTCCTCATCCGAGCGCGCGCCGGCCGTAATGTCCGCGGCAGCCTGTTCAATGTCGTCCGGGATATGGGAATCGACGACTTCATATTTGCGCTGCATGAGCGCCGTCAGCTCTTCGGCGACCTGGGAAGTAAATACCGGCCATTGGGACGCGATGAAGTCGCCGGCGACGGGTTCGATCAGCTCCTGGGCTGCCAGCCGGTATGCCTCCGAATCGCGGATAATCGCGCTCGCCTTCGTATCCGGCTGCCACGTCACATAAGCGAACAGCACGAGGATGACGAGCAGCGCCCGCGCCATGCCGATGATCCCGCCCAGCACCGCGCCAGCGAGCCAATTCCCGACCGTCTTCAACGGTCCGGCCTGCGCCGCTCCCCGCGGATGCTCAGCCCGTTCCCTGCCGGCCGCCGGCACCAGAGCGCCCAGCGTCCAGCCGGCTATCCAGCGGATTATCATATAAATCAACGCGAACAGCACGGCGAAGCGAAGCAGGGGGAAGTCGCGGATCCCGGTCAGCAGCGTATAGCCGATCTGCTCCCACCACGCCAGCTCCCGCGCCGGAATCGCGATGCTCCATTCGGCCATCTGGCGCTGCACAAGCGGGGACAGCGTCATCGCTATCCAATAGGAAGCCAGCACAGAGACGACGACGGCCGCGGTATCCAGCACAAATGACAAAAGGTGACGAGCCGAGCCGGAAGCCCCTCTCCTCACCCCTAGCAGCACCGAGAGGAGCACGATGACGCCAAGCAATATCGTCACCGCATTCCCGTCTGTCAGCCTCTGCGCGCTCATTGGTTCTGCTTCGCCTTGTCGATGAATTGGCGCAGCGTGTCGTTCAGATCCCATTCGCCGAGCGGCACGCCGCTGAACGACACATTCACCTTGCCGCTGTCCGCCTTCCCTGTCAGCACGAGACTCGGCGTCTTGACGGTGTACGTACCGTCCTTCTCGACCGTATACGTCGCCTTTTTGGCTTCATCGAGCATCGCTTGGGTCGCCTGCTCCTTCAGCTTCTGGACCGTTTCATCCTTCACGTTCGTGACCACCTGATCGATATTATCCCATGTGATGCCGCTGTACACGGCGACCGCGGCGATAATGACCAACACAAGCGCCCATTTGACCATCGTCTTCACGAAGCTCACGATAACGAACAAAACGATAAGCGCAATGAGGAAAATGAGCCAGTTCTGCTTAATAAATTCAAACCACATATCCATCTGATTCACTGATAACCACCCTTTCCACCACGTATTATAGCATCATTCCCATTATTTGTGGCAATCAGCCCCGCCTTCAGCGGCATATCGCATCTTGGGGTACTAAGTTCGTCCCTTCCAACGTACAAGTATAGCATAGCGATTTGGAGGTGACTGAACTTTGCGCTCAGTGCTGTGGCTCTATTTGTTCTTGTTCGTTGCTTTCTTTGATTTGCACGCGCAATACCCGATTCTAACCCCGTTTGCCATCTCAATAGGTGCGGCGCCCTCCTTCATCGGACTGATGATGGGGATGTACTCCTTCACCCATCTGCCGGGCAACCTGCTGGCCGGTTACGGAATCGACCGATTCGGTAGCCGGATTTTTATTGTGTTCAGTCTGATCGGCGCCGGGGTAATCATGATTTTGCAGGCCCATGTCGTCAACCCATGGGAGCTGCTCGTGCTTCGCTCTATCAGCGGGTTCGTGCTCGCCTTCCTGTCACCGGCCTGCTTGTCCCTCCTCGCACGCATGGCCCGGGATCATGTGCATCAAGGGAAGCTGATGGCAGGCAACGGCCTCATTCATACGCTCGCCTCGGTCGTCTCCCCGGCCGCCGGCGCCTATCTCGTCGCCAAAATCGGGTTCGGCATGGCCTTCCAGGCGCTCGGCATTATGCTGCTCATCGTCGGCGTGCTGGCCTGGTTCTTCATTCGGGATATCAGCCAAGATGCCGTTTCTTTGACGCCGCAGGCGGAGGGCGTTCCTTCAGAGCCGATCAAGCAGCCGGAAGCCGTGCCGGTCCCATGGCGCTTTTATTTCATGCCGCTTGCCATCTCGCTGTCCCAGGGCATCCTGTTCTTCGAGCTTCCGCTGATGGCGGACGCGCTCGAATCGATTATGCGGGCCGGCATCCTGTTCTCGGCCGTCAGCTTGGGCGCATTGTTCACGTTGAGCCTGCTGTTCCTGAACCATTATCAACCGTATACGAGGACGTGGATGGGCGCATTCGCTTTGGCGCTGCTCTTTTTCGGACTGGCCATCCATTGGCCGGTGCCGCTGCTGGCGACGCTGTTCCTTATCGGAATGACCAAAGGAATCATTTTGCCCGCGATGTCCTCCCATTTGATTTTATTAAGCGGAGGAACCCGTTTTGGACGGATATTTTCCATCCTGGCGATTTCCTCTTCCATCGGTTCCTTCCTTGGCCCGATGATCGCGGGGCAGATTAGAGATACGATATCCCCTTATTTTATCGCATTCGTCGTTCTCATGATTGCAGTCACGCTGCTGCCGGCGAAGCAAGCTTTTCTGCCGCCTTCACTTCTTCCCGCAACGCGCACGACGACGCGGATATAGAGGCCGCGTCTCGCGCATCCGCCCATTCGGGCGGATCTGGGTATATGCACATGCCCCGAGGCAGGCGCCGACATAGTATAGCATTGTAACAAATGACCCCTCGGGAAAGCGAGGTGAAACGAGATGAGCCACGGTTACAACCCTTGCGGACCTGGTCCTGCGGCTGTGGCCCCCGCAGCGAAGCCTGCTCCTGTTTACCCCGGATTCTGGACATCGACCGGCACCATCCTCGTCCTTTACATCTTGCTCGTCATTATTTTGCGGGCGCCATATTGCTAGCAGTCATTTCTGTTACGCTCTCACCTCATGCGGCTTGCCAATCCCGGCAAGCCTCTTTTGTGCGGTCACGGGAAGCCTCTTGCAGGCGGTTCGCTTCATTGTGGTACATTATAAGTAGAGAAGCATGGCGGTAATGGATACAGCAGGGGGTGGCACTTTTGGATATTGTCATCATCGTGGAAGGAAAGAATGACCGCAGCCGGCTGCGGCGGCTTCTAAGCGAGGAAGTGGGCATCTTGTGCACATTCGGCACCTTGAATACGCTCCGGGCCGAGCAGCTCCGCAAGGAAGCGCAGGACAAGGACGTCTACTTGTTCATGGATAACGACGCATCGGGCAAGCGGATACGCGGCATATTGCGGGACGCGTTCCCGGATGCCGAACATATTTACACGCGCCGCGGCTACGCCGGGGTCGAGGGCACACCGGATGAGTACTTGATTCAGCAGCTTGAAAAGGCAGGGCTGGACGAATATATCATATATCCGGATCCAGCCCCGCCTCTGTGAGCTTCCTATATATAATTAAGCTTTGACGAGACGCGCGACATCTTTGGCGATATTTTCAGGGGAAGCCGTCTCCAGATCATTCGCGTTATAATACTTGCGAATATTGCCGTCCCGATCGACCAAGGTGATGACGTTCAGATGCGTGAAATTCCCGTCCTCGTCCTTAAAGACGCTGGATCCGAACTCCGGCATCATCTTCGCGACATCCTCTTCCTTGCCCCTCAGGAAGTACCAGCCGCTATAGTCGGCATTGTACTTCTCCGACCATTTCTTAATCTCCTCCAACGTATCGCGTTCCGGATCGAAGGAAATCGATACGATGCTCGCCTCGGTGCCGAACATCCCCTTGTCCTGAAGCAGCTTCTGCACTTCAGACAAGCGGTATGTCGTCGGCGGGCAGACATCCGGGCAGTTGGTGAAATAGAAATAGAACAAACGAACCTTGCCGTTCGTGTCCGCCAGCGTCACCGTGCTGCCGTCCACATTTTGCATGCTGAAGTCCGGCGCCTTTTTGTCGGTCATCGGAATGTCCGGTTCCCGCGGCCAATACAGAATGGCCACCACAATCGCAAAGACCGCCACCAGCGCGCCCAGAAAAATCTGAAAAGAATACTTCTTCGCCCACGACATGCTCCGTTCCTCCCCTTGGCTTCCCATGCTATAAGTTGCAGAAATGCGTCCTTACGCTTTCCCCATCGTGTCCAGAATCATGACCAGCATATTCAGCATCAGGACATTAATGGACCAAATGAAGTTCTTCTTCGCCCAGGCATCGGTGTCCTTCGCGCGGAAGCCCGCAATGCAGATGAACAGCCAAATCGCATTGATGACGGTGCCGAGGATGCCATAAATGATGCCGGTATAGCCGTACGAATAGAACAACCACGATACCGGCAGCAGCAAGACGACATACGGGAGCATCTGCCACTTCGTGCGGGTAATGCCCTTCACGACGGGCAGAAGCGGATAGCCGGCTGCGCGGTATTCTTCCACGCGGCGGATGCCGAGCGCCCAGAAATGCGGCGGCTGCCACAGGAACAGCAGCGCGAACAGCAGCGCAGCCCCCATATCAAGCTGGCCCGTGACGGCAACATAGCCGATGACGGGAGGCATCGCTCCGGAAATGCCGCCTACAGACGTGCTCCAGGTGGAAGTGCGCTTGAGCCACAACGTATATATGACAACATAGAAGAACATGCCTGCGATGCCCACGAGTCCCGATAAGGCATTGACGAGGCCGAACAGCACCGCCAGTCCGGCTGCTCCCAGGATGATGGCATAGCCCAGCACGGTATTCGGCTTCAATCGTCCTTCCGGCAGGGCGCGCTTCTTCGTCCGCTCCATCTTCATATCGAAATCCCGATCGAAATAATTGTTGAATACGCATGAGGATGCGAGGACCAGCGTCGTTCCGACAAGCATCCACAGCAATGTAAGCCAAGGAATATCCCATTTGGCCGCTACCCAAAAGCCGGCAAACGCCGCCATCAGGTTCGAGCGGATAATGCCCGGCTTCGTTAATTGAATAAACTCTTTCCATAATCCGACCCGTATCGGCCCCGGCGTCAATGTAACGGAATCGGAAGGCCCCCGATAAGTCATTTGTTTATCCACGCGACCCGTTCCTCCTTGTTGTGTTCAGAGAAAAGCAGAATCTTTTTCTTTCTGCTGTAATTTTTATCATAGCAAATATATCCGAACAATGACAACGTTTCGAGGAATCGTTCATCAATTTGACACCGACTTCAGCCAGTTATTCCTCCGGTACGATCGGAGAGCGCCGGAACTCCCATATATGCAGTTTGTCTGCGCCTCCGGCAATGCATGCGGTGACCGCATCCCATCCTTCCGCCCCCTCTCTTCTGAGCTTCTTCAGCGAGGCATAGTCATCCGCGGTCGTTCCGAGCCACTGCTCGACAAATACATTCGGCTGGTCGGTGCCTTCATACAGCACAACGTCATGCCGATCCTTCAGCAAGCGGCGGATCGCGGTCAAGTACATCTCTCTCGCCTCCGGCAGGATGCGGTATTCCACAAATATAATTCGATCTGTTTGCGTCATCCTCTTCCTCATCCTTTCCTAATTTGAAAATGGCTTTCTAGCGAGCCTTGGGCTTTCACTTAATGATTTCAGGCGGGAAGTTATTGCCTCCCCGTCATATTTTGGTACAATCCTGCTCACAATACAAGCGAGGTGATCGAAGTGGACACAAGCACTCATGTCGTCATGGGAATAGGTCTGGCGGGATTGTCGCAGTGCGACCCGGTCGTCGCTTCCGAGCCGGCTACCGCGGCAGCCGTGCTTTTGGGGGTGATGATTGGATCGCAAGCACCGGACGCGGATACCTTTTTCAAGTGGAAAAGCAATATTTTATACATTCAGCAGCATCGGGGAATCTCCCATTCCCCGCCCATGGCGGTTGCCTGGTCCGTATTGATTGCTGCTGTGGCGATCGGCATTATGCCGGGGGCCTCCTTCCGGCACGTGCTGGCCTGGACGGCGCTGTCCGTCGTTATTCATATCGTCGCCGACCTGTTCAACCCGTATGGAACATTGGCGGCATGGCCGTTCGTGAACCGGTGGATCTGCTTGAATATTATCGCGCTGTTCGACCCGATTATCTTCTCGACCCATCTCGCCGCCATCGCCCTGTGGGTGACCGGGCTTGTCTCTCCCCGCGTCGTCTTTCCGATTCTGTACGGCGTGCTCGTTCTGTACTATGTCTGGCGCATCCGCGCTCATCGCCAAGTCGTGCAAAGGCTGCCGGATCGGGATCCCGAGCGCGAGGAAGGGGAATCGTATACGGTCATGCCTACCGTTGCGCTCGCCCGCTGGAATGTCGTGAAGCAAAGAAGGGACGGCACTTTCCGGCTCGGACACTGGAAGCGGGGGACGGTGACCTGGACCGATACGGCCCGCTGCAGCGACCATCCGTTCGTCGAAGCTTCCCGATCTCATCCTGCCGTGCAGGCGCTGCTGGACACCTCCCGCTTCGTATGCGCCACCCTGGAGCCGACCCGCTACGGCTACGCCGTGCGCTGGGCAGACGTCCGCTACCGCCACCGGAAGCAATTTCCGCTCGTGGCGCTCGTCATGATGAATCGGGAAGGCGATATTCTCGATTATTTCGTCGGCTGGCTGAACAAGCCGGGCAGGGCCAAGCGGTATGGCCTGGAATGGGAGCGAAGCTGAAGGGGACGAATCCTAGGATCCGCCCCCTGTCTTCGATCCTTTCGGATCGTTCCACAGTTGCAGGTCATTGAAAAGCTCCTGCAGCTGGTTGATGGATCGATCGCTGAGACTGTATAGTGTATGGGACTGGTCCGCATTCATAAATGCGCCATATTGTTCATCTTTCGACAACCATACATAATAGTTGGTATTATTGTAATGAATGCGGAAATGGGGCTGCGCCACCTTCGGCACACCCTCGATCGGGCGGGCCGACGATATGGCCTCATCGATGAGTCGGAGATGACTCGGCTCCGTCAAAACGACAAGCAGACGGTCCTCCTCTCCCGATTTCAACGACATGGATTGGACATTGTAAATTTCGACCTCTTCCGGCTCGGGGTTGGCAAGGCTCGTGAGCGTGGACCACGGCCGGCCGGACGTTTCATGTATGTACCACAATACGGAGCAGCCTATAATAAGTGCGCCCAAGACCCATATGCTCAGCCGTTTCACTGCACTCATCGTTAGTCTTAACCGCATGCACTATCCCCTTTTTGAGTAAATGTTCATGATTATGAATCTAATTGTTAGACGACAAAATAGCGGAAAAGTTGTGTTTCCGCTCCATTTTGTCGACATATAAAAGGCTACTCCGCGCGCAGGAGTAGCCATAATCAGTGCATCAATTAACGGTTGCCGCCGGACAGGGATTGCTCGGCGATTTGAACCAGGCGCTTCGTCATGAAGCCCCCGATGGAACCTGTGTCACGGGTCGTGTAGTTACCATAGTACCCGTCTTGTGGAATCGGAATTCCCAATTCCTGTGCAATTTCGAATTTCATTTGTTGCAGGGCTGCAGTGGCTTGAGGAACGACCAAGTTATTCGTGCGGGATTGATTATTAGCCATGAGTAACGCTCCTTTCACATCGGTGGTTCTTGTTGTCGCAAGCTTGCAACCCTATTTTGTCCGATCTACGAAATGTTATACTTCATTCTGAGGCCATTTTTCTTTGAAAAGGAGCGGTAAGCGTGAGTAAAGGATTGGCATTATGGTTCGCGGTTTCTTCCATTGTGCTGTTGACGGCGACAGCCATCACGATCAGCCATAACATATGGCTCAGCATCCTCTTCGCCGTCCTGGCGGTGTTCAATATCGGCTTCGGCTTTATCGTCAAGGCGCGTCAGCGGCGCAAGTCGGCCTGACGCGCGCAGCAGGGCAGGAGCCCGGCAGGCACGCGTGCTCTGCATGGGACTCCTGCCCGCTATCATGGCCGCGGATGCGGCTTATACGACGAATCCCATCCGGCGCTTCACTTCGTCCAACTGCTTCTGGGCGACTTCCTTGGCCTTCTCCGCGCCGCGGCGCAGCGCCTCCAGATGCTCGCCGTTCCGGCGCACCTCTTCATACCGGTTCTGAAGCGGCTCCAGCAGCGCGACGACGCGCTCGCCCAATTCCTTCTTGAAGGCGCCATACATTTGCCCTTCGTACTCGGCCTCGATCTCGGCGACAGACTGTCCGGATGCGTACGAATAGATGCTGAGCAGATTGCTGATCTCGGGCTTGTTCACCGGATCATACTTGACGAGCGCTTCGGAATCCGTTTTGGCCCGGCTAATTTTTTTGCGGATGACATTCGGCGGATCCAGCAGGGAAATATAGCTTCCCGGATTCGGATTGCTTTTGCTCATCTTTTTGGATGCGTCATCCAGCGACATAATTCTCGCCCCGACCTCCGGAATATACGGCTCCGGCATCGTAAAAAATTCGCCGAACCGATGATTGAAGCGGTTCGCGATGTCGCGCGTCAGTTCCAAATGCTGCTTCTGATCGTCCCCTACCGGAACCAGGTCCGCATTGTATAACAAAATGTCGGCGGCCATCAGCGCCGGATAGACGAACAGGCCGGTGCCAACCGATTCTTTGCCTGCCGATTTATCCTTGAACTGGGTCATCCGCTCCAGCTCTCCCATGTAAGTGAGCGTCGTCAGCAACCATCCCAGCTCGGCATGCTGGTGCACCTGCGATTGGAGGAAGATGGCCGACTTGTCCGGGTCAATGCCTGCCGCCAAATAAATCGCCGCTACCGCCTCGGTCTGCTCCCGCAGCGCTTCGGGATTTTGGGGCACCGTAATCGCGTGCAGGTCGACGACCATGAAGAAGCATTCATGCTCATGCTGCAATTTTACGAAATTTTGAATTGCCCCGATGTAGTTGCCCATCGTCAACTGTCCGCTGGGCTGAATGCCGGATAATACCCGTGCCATAGATCATTCACACTCCTCGTCTTTTTTCTCAATGTGTTGAATAAGCAAGCGTTGAGTACACGCAAAAAAGGCCTTCCATCCCGGAAAGGGACGAAAGACCGTGGTGCCACCCTTATTCGTTCGCGCACGTCCTGGCCTATCGCGGCGGGACAGCCTCCGGCTGCCGAGCCCGTCATGCCATGGGGCCGTTAGCGAACCTTTCTTCCTTTAACGCAGGACTTACGGCAAAGCCTACTTCACGATTCGGCTCCGCACTCCAAGGTCCATTCAGTCATCGCAGGAAGCACCGGTTCTCACCAGCCACCGGTTCTCTGAAGCCCGCCGCGAAGCTTACTTGTCCTTATCATCGCTTTGTTCCGGCCGGATGCAACCCATCCGGATCGAGTTAGCCATTAGGATATCGAATATCGCCCCGCTTGTCAATGGGATGTCATTCTTCATATGACTTTGCCCGGTTGATTTGTTATCATTAGAACCATATCGTGCATTTTCGCACAGGCCGTTTCCCGGCGCCGCTAAGCCGGTTGAACGCGAAGCGAACCTGTGTGAACAAGGTGAATGGGAAGCTGTATGGGAAAAGGAGCAATGAACATGGTTCACGTGAACAAAGGGCAATGGAACGGTTATGAGACCGTCATACTCGAAAATGACACCTTGGCAGCTACGCTGCTCCCTGCGCTCGGCTGCAATGTGATCCGGCTGTGGGACAAGAAGGCGCAGCGGGATATTTTGCGCACGCCTGCCGAGAGCGACCTTGATTATTATCTGACCAAGCCTTACCACTTCGGCATTCCGATGCTGATGCCTCCGGGGCGAATCCGCCGGGGCTCGTTCACATATGACGGCGTCCGCTACCAATTCGATCGGAATACGGCGAACGACAATCATATTCACGGGCTGCACCGGCTTCAGCCGTGGACGGTGACCCGGTCCATGGCCGCTGGCGATGCTGCCGAAGTGACAGCCCGATTCCGCACCGCCGACGATGCGAACTGGATGCGGCAATACCCTACGCCGCTGGAGCTGGAGGTCACCTTCCGCCTTCAGGGAGGCACATTGACCCAGGAACTGACGGTCACCAATCAGGGCGAACAGTCGGCTCCGTTCGGGTTCGGCACCCATACCTGGTTCCTGATCGACGGAGAACCGGACCGTTGGACGCTGCAGGTGCCGGTGGCGGGAATATATGAGCTGGACGAGGAATTGATTACGACAGGCAAGACGCTGCCGCTCGGCGAACATAAGGCGCTGCTTGAAGGCATGAATCTGGAAGGCGCCGACTTCGATACGGTCTTCAGCGCCGGCGAAGGCAAGCCGGAGGCATGGTTGACCCGGGATGACGGTTACCGCATCCGCTATGCCGGCAACCAGCCTCACTTCAAGCATTGGGTGCTCTATACCCGCGGCGCCGCCGACGAGATCATTTGCGTCGAGCCGTATACATGGCTGACCGATGCGCCGAACCTGCCGTTCGGCAGCGAGACGACGGGACTGATCGATCTGAAGCCGCAAGCGCCCGTCACCTTGACCCTGGATCTCGAGATTATCCATCCATAACCGTATGCCAGGCTGTTCTTCAGCCTGGCATTATTTACATCCCTCGTCCCCCTCCCCGTCTGCATATTTCAACTCTCTTTCTCCATACTAACAATCACAGGGAGGTGAAACAGCATGCCGAATCAAGGTGGAAGCCGCACCAACAATCTCGTAGTACCTCAAGCGACTGCAGCTCTGCAGCAAATGAAGTTTGAGATCGCTCAAGAGCTGGGTATTCCGATTCCTCAAGACGGATACTATGGCAACTATACGACTCGCGATACAGGATCTATCGGGGGCTTCATCACGAAGCGTCTCGTTCAAATGGCCGAGCAGCAACTGGCAGGCCGTACGACTCGATAAGCTCAGCAGATCTCGAGCATCGTATACCATACTTACGTCAATTGCCTGATAAGAAGCTCTCGCCGACAGGCAGAGAGCTTCTATTGCTGTGTATATTATGATTCAAGCAGGCCCGACGTTACGGACCGGCCCATCAGGAGACGCGTCTATATGCGCGCGTCTCAGGCTTTTCTAACATATGTATCAGATTATAGTTCGATTCGAACCATGTATTGATGAGCAAGGTGTCCTGCTTCATGGCAAAATCAAACACAATCTCTCCGTGCGTCCACTGCTTCTTGTGCTTCAGAACTTCCATCGCCGTCTGCCGGAATTCCGCGACGTGCCGCTTCAGCAATCCTTGGCGCCGCTTGATGACCCCGTTCTGACTTTCCAGCGCATCATGCTTGACGCCGAATTTCCCGATGACATCGTTGCGAATGCACACAATCACCGTGCCTCCTGTCAGTCCAAGCAGTTCCGATTCCAGCTTATCAAAGACCATGCTCAATTGTCTGGCCAATGGTATTCCATAAGAGCCCATGACGAATCACACCTCCTTAAGAATATAGAACCATTTTCAATCGACATTAAAATAGTCCCTTAGACACATTATATAGGAGATATTACCTTTATTCAACAAATAAACACAGCATTTCCCTTCTGCCGCCACCCAGTTCTGCAATTGTAAAACTATGGCGGATTGCTAACAATTACATAGACCGGCCCTAAAGGCGATGCTATAATGTTGTTATATTATGGACGTATTGGGATGAAAGAAGGGGCGGTCATATGAATTGGTTCAATTCCTTGAATTTTAAGCAAAAGCTACTCTTTGGCTGTTATGGCATCGTCGGCTTGTTCGCTCTTACTACGATAGTCCTATTGACGACTCACGCCACGTTGATTCCAGGCCTGATCACCCTTGTCATCCTAGTTGGAATCAGCTATCCCATTATCAATATGCTGGAACGTTCGCTTAATGAACCGATCAAGGACATGTCGAATTCCGCCTTGCAGATTGCCAGAGGCGATTTCTCCCAGACCGTGCAAGTGACGAGCGATGACGCGCTTGGCGAATTGGGGCATTCCTTCAACTCCATGCTGCTCAAGCTCCGCGAAATATTGCAGCAGACGACCGATATTACCCGCCATGTGTCCGATTCCGGACGGGATATGTACCATAAGAACCAGAGCATGAAAATCGCCATGGAACAGGTTGCCGCATCCGCCAATGAGCTGGCCGTCGGCTCTGCCGAGATTTCCGAGGATATCTCTCAAATGTCCGAATCTATCAAGGAAATCGAACAGAAAGTGGAAGCCTATGCCCAGTCCACCCGCGAGATGAACAACCGGTCCGCCACGACGCTGGAGCTGGTGGCCAAGGGCCGCCAGGCGGTGGAGAGCCAGTCCGCCGGCATGGAGCGCAATATCGAGGCGACGGAGCAGGTCGCAGCCACTATCGAGCAGTTGGCCCGGCAAGCTGAAGGCATCTCCAAGATTACCCGCACCATTTCCGAGATTGCCGAGCAGACGAATCTGCTCTCGCTGAACGCCTCCATTGAGGCGGCCCGAGCCGGAGAGCATGGCCGCGGGTTCGCCGTCGTCGCGCAGGAAGTGCGTAATCTGGCGGAGGAGTCCTCCGCGTCCGCGAAGGAAGTCTTTTCGCTCGTCAAGGGCATCGAATCGGGGATGAAGCAGGCGATTGCGAATATCCAGGCCAATGAGGCGGTCGTACAAAGCCAGACCGAGTTGATCCGCGAGACCGAACGGGTCTTCCACGAGATCGTCGAGTCCATCCAGTTCATTACGGAAGAGATCGCCGCCTTCGCGCAGGAGAGCGATCTCATGCTGGAAAGCGCGAAGACGATTACCGGCTCCATCGTGAACATTTCCGCGATTACGCAGCAGGCGGCCGCGGGAACCGAGCAGATGTCGGCGTCGATGAGCGAACAGATCGCTTCCGTTCAGGCTACTGTCGAGTCGACCGAGCAACTGCAGCAAAAGGTGACCCAATTGCAGCGAACGATCCAAGTGTTCAAAATGTAAGTCCTGCGGGACATTTCCCATAGTCAACCATACAGGCGGCCGAAAATTCGGCCGCCTGCTTCATTTTATAAATCTATTCTAATAGGTTCTTGCCTCCGGAGATGCGGCTTGCATACGCTCAGCGCGCTCGCGCCGAAAGGCCCAGATGCCGAAGCCGATAGCGCTTACGCTCGCGCATACGACCCCATACAGATACATCCCGGTTCCGCCGTACGCTTCCTGAAGCGCTCCGCCGCTCATTCCCCCTGCGAGGCCGGCAAGGCCGAGGAACACCATGCCGAGCAGCGCCTGGGCAGTCGCCGCAAGCTTCCGGGGAAGCAGCGATGCCACGAATTCGATGGACAGCACCCACAAAGCGGCATACGTAACAGCCTGCCCTCCTTGCATGGCGATGACAACCCAAGGATCCTTCACAAAAGCGTACAGCAGCCATCGGATCGCATACAGCGCGCATACGATCGCGAACAACCTCAGCATCCGCTTCCGGGATACCCATCTCGCCATGACCGCGAAGCCAATGACCTCGGCCACCCCGGCGACCGACCAGGCCCAGGACATCTGGGCGGAGGTCGCTCCCAGGTCGCTCAGATGAAGCGACAGCAGCGCATCATTCATCCGATGCGGCATCGCCACAATGAAGACGAGCAGCAGGAACACCAGCAAGGCAGGCACCGACAGCGCCTTGCGCAAGACCATGAGATTGACCGCGGTCTCGGGCTCCTTCGCATCGGCCGGCGCCTCCCGCAGGAACCCGATGCCGATAAGCAAACTGATCCATATCGGCGCATACATCCACATGAGCGAATCGACGCCGCCCCAGGCATCGAACATTTTTCCGAGGACAAGGCCGGTCACGGTGAACCCTACCGATCCCCATAGGCGGATGCCGCTGTAGGACTGGCCCGCGGCGACCGCCGTCTTCACTGTCAAGGAATCGAGCAGAGAGACGGCCGGCAGGAAGAAAATATACAGCGCCAGCAGGCTGGACGCGGCCGCCACTCTCTCCGAAGACAGGAACAGGCAGGCGGCGGCCGCGCCTTGCGCGATCCAGCATGCGAACAGCAGCGGCCGGACGGCCTTCAGCCGATCGCTGAGAACGCCGGCCAATGGCTGCACGAACATCGCCAGAAATGGCCCGAGCATAAGAAGCGTCCCCGCTTCCCATGCATGAAATCCCCGCTCTGTCAGCAAGAGGGGCAAATAGGGAATCAGCAGCGCATTCGTCGAATAGAACACGGCATGGAATCCCTTCAAAAGGCGATTGGATGTCACGAATATGTCGTTCCTTTCCCGGATACGCTTATTCTGTCATCTGCAAGAAGAGCTCCACATCCTTGAGCGTTACATTAATGGCCGATTGCCAGAAATCCGGCTTCGTCAGATCGACGCCAAGATGCTTGCTCGCCAGGTCCTCCACCGTCATGACCGCCGTATCGCG
Organism: Paenibacillus dendritiformis; assembly: GCF_015845845.1. Lineage (GTDB taxonomy): Bacteria > Bacillota > Bacilli > Paenibacillales > Paenibacillaceae > Paenibacillus_B > Paenibacillus_B dendritiformis_C. The sequence continues at coordinate 36,784 of NZ_LDIG01000274.1, read as the reverse complement.
CAGCAGCGCGTCGTATTTCGCCGCGAACGATTCGCCTTCTTCCAGCGCGCGCGCATACAAGCCGGTGCTGAACAAGTAGCCGAACGTATACGGGAAGTTGTAGAACGGCACATGCGTGAAATAGAAGTGCATTTTGGAAGCCCAGAAATGCGGATGCAGCGAACCGAGCGCACCGCAGTAGGCTTCTTGCTGCGCTTCCTCCATCAATGCGCAGATTTGATCGCTCGACAGCAGTCCGGCCTTCCGTTTCTCATAGAAGCGGGTCTCGAACAGGAAGCGCGCATGGATGTTCATGTAGAAAGCAATCGACCGCTGAATCTTGTCTTCGAGCAGTCCCAGCTTCTCCTGGTCATCCTTCGCGCCCTTTACGGCCGAATCGGCTACGATCATTTCGGCGAAGGTAGAGGCGGTCTCCGCCACGTTCATCGCATAGCGCTGGGCGAAGGCCGGCAGTCCTTCCATCACGTGCTGATGATAACCGTGCCCCAATTCATGCGCCAGCGTCGATACGTTGGACGGCGTGCCCGCATACGTCATGAAGATGCGCGTCTGGTTGCTGACCGGCAAGGAGGTGCAGAAGCCGCCCGGCCGCTTCCCAGGGCGGTCCTCCGCCTCAATCCAGCGGTTCTCGAACGCGCGCACCGCGAAGTCCGCCATCCGCGGGCTGAACTTGCGGAACTGCTCGACGATGGTCTCCGCGCCATCATCATAGCTGATAGTCGTCTGGCTTCCGCCAATCGGAGCGTCCACATCGCACCAGCTCAGCTTCTCTACGCCGAGAAGCTTCGCCTTCCGCTCCAAATATTGTACGAACTTCGGCTTATTGCGCACAATGGTATCCCACATCGCATCCAAGGTCGCTTGCGACATCCGGTTTTTGGCGAGCGGCTCCTTCAGCACATTGTCCCAGCCGCGGCGCTCGTACAGCTTCAGTCGGAAGCCCGCGATGTGATTCAGCGCGTCGGCGCAGAAATCGGCCTTATCGCTCCATTCCTGCTCCCACAGCTTGAACATCTCTTCGCGGACACGGCGATCCGGATGCGAGAGCTTGTTATGAGCCTGTCCTGCCGATAATTGCCGGGTCTCGCCGTTCTCCTCATAATTGATGCGCACATGGGAGACGATGGTATTGTACATTTCGGCCCAGCCATGATAACCGTCCACCGCCAGATCGCCAGCGAGCGCTTCCAGTTCCGGCCCCAGCTTCTCCTTGGCTATTTCGCGGCGTTCGTTCAGATTGAAGGCCACCCCTTCAATCTCCGGCAGCGCCAGGAACCGGGACCACAGCTCATCCGGCATTCCGCGGAGCAGCTCATCGTACAATGCGTCGATGGTGACCAGCTGCGCCGACAGCGCCGACTTGCGTCCCGTCAATTGGACTGCCTTCTTGTCATGAAGGTTCTGGGCGGTCAAACAACTGATAAAGGCGCCCGCCTCCTGCATCCGGCGGTTCAGATCCTGCAGCCGGGCGGTCATGTCCGCCAGCGTCGGGATGCTGTCCTGACCAAGCGGAGACGATATCTCCTTCAGCTCCCGGTTCAACAGATCCAAATCCTGCTCGATGGCGGCAAATGATTGTTGAAGCGCTTCCGAATCGGACCCTCCGGGAAAGATCGATTCCAGATCCCATGTCGGATTTAACGGATGTTGCATAATTGCGGACACACCTTTCTTTTCTTGGAATAAAAAAATAAATGCAACAATTTGAGTTTTGCATGTTGAGCGTGTATAACTAAACTATATCAAAAAATTAAGCAACCCGCATAGAAAGGATGGCGACTTATGAGACCTTTGCCAATATCTGCGGATACCGCCGTCAAGCTGTCCCAGGCGCTGGGCGTTCCCATTGAACAGCTCATGCATATGCCGCAGCCTATTCTGATGAAGAAGCTGGCCGAACTGGCGGCCGCCGAAGCGGAGAAGGAACCGGCCGAACCGGCGGCCGATTCCGATGGGGAGCGTTCGCAATGATACCGTTCGAGAATACGGTTCCTTATGACATCATTATGGGAGATATGTATATTCCGGAGTGCCCTTTTTGCCATGCGGACAATGTGCTTGTATCACTCAAGCCGAAGGAGCTGCCCGACATTCGCGACGGGAAAAAACGGCTGCTCGTCATGCCCTGCTGCCATAACCAGTTCGTCGTCCTCGATGCCGATCGCGACTATTTGCTGGCGGATCGGAAGATTCGCTAGCTCCCGTTTCTCCGTCCTCCGTCAGATCGGCGTGCTCTCCGGGTGTTCCTTCCCTTCCGCTGCTTCCTGCATCTCCTCGCGCATCTGCTGCCACTGTTCGCGCGCGGCCCGAATCATTGCCGCATCCATAATCCGCTTGTCCTGGATGATGCGAGTGAAGTATTTGCCCGCTTCATTATACTCGCCAAGCCGGCGGTGCAGCTCGCCTATCATATACATGAGCCGCGCATCGTTCTGATCCTGCCATTCATACTCATACACCGATATATAAGCCTCCAGCGCGAAGCGCAAATAGCGCTGCTCCTCCGCCGCCATCCCGCGGTAGCGGAACAGCCAGGCGATATGGTGCAGCAGGCCGGCTACGACGCGCTTGTGCTCGCCGATGGTCTGCGCCGTCAGCAAGGCCAACTGGTACGTCTCCATTGCCTGCTCCCACGTCCGTTCGCCTCCGTACTCTTTGCGCGTCCATTGGGAAGCGACACGCTCCCGGAACGCCTGGCGCTGGGCCTGATTCCAGTTCTTGATCGAGTTCTCGGTCGATGCGCAGCCGCAGTTCGGACATACCCGGACGACATAATAATCCGGATTCAGCCGGTCCTCCGCATAATGGGGACAAAAATCACTGTCGATCTGGGAAGGCTTTTTGAAGCGTGAACGTACACGCGAGATCTCGAATGATTCCGCGCAAAACGGACATTCCATTCTACTTGTAAACAGCGGTTCTATCTCTGCCAAAATCTCCTCTCCTTACGCGTTCTTTCTCTGTCTGGGATGCCGCGCCTGCCGGTTCGGCAAGACGCTACGTTTGTTCCTCTTCATCCGGCGTATTCACGAAGTGATGCGCCGGGCCGGAGAGCCGGGTCATCACCATCTCCCGAAGCTCCGGCTCCAATCCGATCTCCGTCAGCGCTTCGCGCATGCAGCCGAGCCACGCTTCGGCCCGGGCAGGCGTCACCGGGAACGGCAAATGCCGCGCCCGCATCATCGGATGGCCGTAAGCATCGGAATATAAAGAGGGTCCGCCGAAGAACTGCGACAAAAACATGAACTGCTTTTCCATAACCGGGAAAATATCTTCGGGAAACAAAGGACCCAGCAGCGGGTGAGCCTGGACTTTGGGATAAAAGGTTTCCACGATGCGGCGAATCGAGTCCGCTCCGCCAATCGCATCATAAATTGTACTGTAGCGTTGCATTCGTTCCATAGCACAGCTCCTGTCTTACGGGGCCAGCCGCAGCATCTGTCACGCGGCGCTGCAAGTCCGGCCTCCGGTTAATTTGAGTAGTTGCTTGCTCCCCCCCACTTTATTATAAAAAGGGGGCCTTTTCAATGTGATGCTTCACGTTCCGGTAAAAAACAAAAAAACGCTGAAACCTTCAGCGCTTGCGTAAAATGATTAACTTTCCCAATCTTCTTCCGGTGGTCCCATCAACGACTCTCGAATGACGTAGACGAAAGCGCAAACCAGGATGCCAGCAATAATGCTCATCCGTATCACCCCTAACGAACGCGTTCCATCTCTCTATACTTGTATTTTATCATAATTATTTTCAAAATAATACGAAAACATGCAAGCGTTTTCTTTACATTTTGATTACAGAAATATTGCGAAACGAAGGCATGGCGCGGCTTCACGCCTGTCATGATTGTCCCTTTCCTCTCATAAACTTGAAAGTATGGAGTGCTCAACGGCGTGACAGGAAAGGAGAGTGCTTTGTATGAACCGCAGGACAAGCCGCACCCTTCTCATGCTCGTTATCGCGGGAGTATTGAGCGCTTTTGCGGCCCTGATGGCCATTTACCCGTCTGCCGCTCTCAGCTCGGCGGTGCGCGGGCTAGCGATATGGTGGGACGTCCTGTTCCCTTCCCTGCTCCCTTTTTTCATCATTTCTGAAGCGCTGCTCGGCTTCGGCATCGTGCATTTTATCGGCGCGCTGCTCGATCCGGTCATGCGTCCGCTGTTCCGCGTCCCGGGCATCGGCGGCTTCGTCGTCGCCATGGGCTATGCGTCCGGCTACCCTGTCGGGGCGAAGCTGACGACGAGGCTGCGGGCGGACCGGCTCGTTACCCGCGAGGAGGGAGAGCGGCTTATCGCCTTCACCTCCACCTCCGACCCGATATTCCTGATCGGCGCCGTAGCCGTAGGCTTTTTCGGCAATGCCAGTCTCGCCCTCATCCTCGCGGTCGCCCATTATGGCGCCGGATTGATTATCGGCATCATAATGCGTTACCATGCGTCCGCATCGCCGATGACCCCTTCGCCAAGCGCCATCCGAGAGTTCGAAGGCTCCTTGTTCCGGCGCGCGTTCCAGGCGATGCATCAGGCGAGACGGCAGGACGGGCGCTCGCTCGGCACGCTGCTGCGGGATGCGATCGGCTCCTCGCTCCGGTTGATGACCGTGGTCGGCGGGCTCGTCGTCTTTTTCTCCGTCTTGATGGAAATGCTCGCCTGCATCGGCGTCATGAATATCATTGACAGCCTGCTTCAGTCGGCCCTGGCGATGTTCCACTTGTCTCCTTCGCTTGCGCCGGCCTTCTCCGGCGGCTTGTTCGAGGTCACCCTTGGCGCCAAAGGAGCCGGGGCGGCCGATGCGGCCGGACTTCGCTCGCAGGTGGCGGCGGCAGCCTGGATCTTGTCCTGGGCAGGACTGTCCGTTCACGCTCAGATCGCGAGCATCATGAATGAATGCGATATGCGGTACCTGCCTTTTCTTGCAGCTCGGGTGCTCCACAGCCTGTTGGCAGCGGCGGCGGCCTATTTCCTCTTCCCGGTGCTGGCGCCGTACGGCGCGGAAGCGGCAATCTGGCTCCCCTCGCAGATGTGGACCGAAGCCTATGCCCCTTGGGAGACCGCGTGGCAAGCTTTGCGCGGCGGCTTGTGGACGCTGCTGGCGGTATGCTGCCTGCTCTTTGCCGCCTCCCTCCTCTGCGTTGCCTGGCAGAGGGCGCGGAGATAGCGGATAGAGGGATTCTTGTCGAAAACACGATTGTAATCCGGCCGCGGAACGTATAAGATGGAGTTGATATGTTCCAACAATACCGTTCGACAAAGGAGTCAACGCCTTGAAATATGCAGTATTGAACCGGGGAGACGAATTGTCCGTCTCTTTGACGGAGACGTTTCATCGTTTGGCTGAGGCGCGTGGACTGGCACGAGATGACGAAGAACCGGAGATCGTTCTGTCCATCGGCGGGGACGGCACGATGCTGCAAGCCTTTCACCGCTATATCGACCGGATCGACCATACCGCCTTCGTCGGGATTCATACGGGGCATCTTGGCTTTTATGCCGACTGGAAGCCGGATGAGATCGAACTGCTCGTCCACATGATGGCGGAGAACCGTTCCAAGGATCAGATCAACCCCCGGATCGTCAGATACCCGCTCATCGAGCTTGAGCTTGACAGGGAGGACACGGGGAAGAAGACTTATATCGCCTTAAATGAATTTACGCTGAAATGCACGGACAATACATTGGTCGCTCAGATCGACATCAATGATGAATTATTTGAAATGTTCCGCGGAGACGGAATCTGCGTATCGACGCCGTCGGGGAGCACCGCCTACAATAAGAGCTTGGGCGGGGCGATGGTTCACCCTTCCATCCCGTCCATCCAACTGGCTGAGATCGCATCGATTAACAACCGGGTATACCGGACACTCGGCTCATCCTTGATACTGCCGAAGCATCACCATTTCGATATCCGGCCGCGGCAAGGGCAGAACCTGCTGTTGTCTATCGATCATATCAATATCCGGCTGTCTCATCTGCGCTCGATTCGCTGCCGGGTGGCGGATCAGCGCGTCACCTTCGTGCGCTATCGGCCGTTCCCCTTCTGGAAGCGCGTCCGTGAAGCCTTCCTCGGATACGATGAGAACGGCTGCTACCCGACGAATTAGACAGCCCAAAAAACAACACCTCCCGCTTCGCAACCTGCGATAAGGGAGGTGTTCGTGTTTATGCGCGATCAGGATCGGTTGTCCTTCGGGGGACGCGGCTCTTTCGCGGATACCTTCGCGATATCCGATCGCTTGGCTTCATTGGAATGATGGCCCCGGTTCTTGTGGCGATGGCGCGGACGCGGCTTGCGCTCCTGCATCGCCGGCTTCGCCTGAGGCTCGGCATCGGATTCCGGGGTCGGGACTTTCGGCTGAAGCGAGATGCCATGCTTCGTCGCGGCATCCTCCCTATTATCCGGTGCGGCCCCTTGCTGCGTCTCCTCTCCATCCCCATTCTCCACGGACTGGCGGTGGCGCGGATCTTTGCTGCTCAGCTTCTCCACGATGAAATAAGCGCATCCGAAATTGCAGTATTCGTTAATATAATCTACAATGCCGGAAGAATTCGTGTCCTTCGTCGACTTCGGATGATTATCCCGGAAGAAGCCTTTCAGCCGCAGCTGATTGTATCCCCAGTCGCCTACGATATAATCATACCGTTCCAGCACTTCGCTGTACCGGTCGCGAAATGCCTCCGGATTCCACGCGTTCTTATGCTCCTGAATCAATTCATATGTCTGGCCGCTAATATGGAACATGCCCGTTATTCCTCCTTCCCGTAACCCCGGATTGCGTCAGAGCCATGACCTGCTTACGCAACTAACTTGTTAGCTGCCGGTCGCTTGCGACGTGGACATGGCCTGATGGGCCGATTTCACTTGTTCATGCGCATGATACGAGCTGCGAACGAGCGGTCCTGACTCGACATGGCTGAAACCCCGCTTCATCCCCTCTTGCTTCAGCTCGGCGAATTGATCCGGATGATAGTATTTGGCGACATCCAAATGCTTCGGCGACGGCTGCAAATATTGTCCCAACGTCAAAATATCGCAATCTACCGCCCGCAAGTCATCCATGGCCTGCAAAATTTCGTCCCATTCCTCGCCAACGCCGAGCATAATGCTCGACTTGGTCGGAATCCCCGGCTGCATCTCCTTCGCCCGCCGCAGCAGCTCCAGGGAACGGGAATATTTCGCCTTGGCCCGCACCCGGTCGGACATCCGCTCTACCGTCTCGATATTGTGGTTCAAAATATCCGGCTTCGCGTCCATCACGACGCGCAGCGCGTCCCAATTCCCCATAAAATCGGGAATAAGCACTTCTACACTGCAAAATGGCATGCGCCGGCGAATCGCTCGAATCGTCTCCGCAAAGATGGAGGCCCCTCCGTCGTTCAGATCATCCCTCGCTACGGAAGTAACGACGCAATGGCGCAAGCCCATGCGCTCGGCCGCTTCCGCAACACGTTCCGGCTCCTGCAGATCCAGCTCGGTCGGCATGCCGGTATTAACCGCACAGAAGCGGCAAGCACGTGTACAGATATCACCCAGAATCATAAATGTCGCGGTGCGGTTGGCCCAGCATTCGTAAATGTTCGGACACCGCGCTTCCTCGCATACGGTATGAAGCGTTTTTGAGCGCATCATATCTTTGATTTCGGAATAATTTTCTCCTGTGGTCAGTTTGATGCGTATCCAGTCTGGTTTCTGCTCTTTCGTTTTCATCGAGTCATTACCTTCTTTCTCCGTTCGCTTTACGTGACCTCAATTTAGTATTATACCATGAGCCCTCCAAATTCCATACCTGCATGTCCCAGGTTCGGATAAAAAGCCCGTTCGTGCACATTCTAACATTACATCTGCATTTCGGACAGGCATAAGGAGGGAATTTACGAATGAAGCAAGCTGCCATATTGTGGGCCGGCTTGGCGCTATGGGCCGTCATCTGCCCCACCTTGGACGCCTCGTCGGCAGGCAACAAAGATATACTCCATTCGCTCGCGTCTTCAGTCCCCGAATCCGTCTCGACGTCGCCGAAGACCGACACGGCGAATATATGGCGGGAACGGCGTGATTTATACGAAAAGATGGGAACGTTGACCGGCATTCCCTGGTACCGGCTTGCGGCCATCGATCAATACGAACGGACATTGACGAAAGCCAAGCCGAAGCAGCGGCAGCATCCGGAGCGGTTGACCGGCGTATTTATCGAGCCTCCGAAGTGGGTCGGCATGATGAATCCGGATTGGGAAGATCAGAATCCGGTCTCCATCTCGATGTTCAAGGGGATGGGCCGGGACGCCTCCGGAGACGGACGGGCCGATATGAACAATGATACCGACTTGCTGTACAGCGTAGCCGCCATTGTCGGCTCCTACGGCTTGAGCGATGACGATTTCGGCACCGGCCTGTGGAATTATTACGCCAACCCGCGCGCCGTGCAGCGCGTGAAGCAGTTCGCCCGTCTCTATGAACATTTCGATCGGCTTCAATTGTTCGACACGGCTTTCCCGCTTCCCGTGACCGCCGATTATTCCTACCGCAGCACCTGGGGGATGGGGCGGCATTACGGAGGGTTCCGCATTCACGAAGGAACCGATATATTTGCCGGCTACGGCGTTCCCGTGCGCAGCACCTGCTACGGCATCATCGAGATCAAGGGCTGGAACCGCTACGGCGGCTGGCGAATCGGCATCCGCGACATCAACAACAATTACCATTACTACGCCCACTTGTCCGGATACCACAAAAACATAAAAATCGGCGACATCGTTACCCCCGGACAGACGATCGGCTGGGTCGGCAGCTCCGGCTACGGGCCTCCCGGCACCTCCGGCAAATTCCCGCCGCATCTCCACTTCGGCATCTACCGGGATCGCGGGCTGGTGGAATATTCCTACGATCCGTATCCGCTCCTTCGCCAGTGGGAGCTGGCCGACAAGAGAAAGCTGAAGGAGCGGCGCCGCACCTCTTCGCTTCCCCCGAAGGCTCCCGCTGCCGTACCGGAGAACAATGTGAAAGGCAGCGGCGCGAACATTGTCCGATAAGCTCGCAGTTAGCTGATAATATATAGCACGAGCCGTGCGCTTCCCCTCAGAAAAGCGATTCCGCTGCAGGATCGCTTTTTTCTTTTTTTATGCCTCTGACCTATTATTCAGTCCTTATAACCACACTCCCATTCATTCAGGAAGTATATGCAAACCGTGGAATGTTCTAGCACTGTATATTGTACACCCGCTTTTTCGAACTGCTTTTTGCCCGCTTTATATGTTCAAGCCCTTTTCCTGACCGACAGGGAGAAGCCGATGCAATCGGCCGCTTCCTCTCACACTCTCGTTGCAAAGCAAAAGCAAGAACCGAGGCAGGCTGCCTCGGTTCTTCATGCTTCTTTACGGCTGTGCCGCAGATAGCGGCGGCTCCGTTTCGCTGGATGGTTCGCCTGGCGGCGGAATCGTCTCGGTTTGAGCCGGCACGCTAAGGTTGTCGTTATCCGTGGAGTTGACGGCGCCGGATGGCGGCAGGACCGGCAAGGAGAGGGCGGGCGCTTTGTCCCGGTTATTCCCGACGGGCTGCCCCTTGCCATCGTAATAGTACATGGGCACGTCGCCGACGACGAGCAGATACGAGACCGGAATTTCCGTCTCCACCACTTCTGGCTCCAGATCGAACGGGATGACAATGGCTACTTCCTCAATGACTTTGATATAAACCTCCACTAACACCATATTGATGCCCACATCCATCGGCCGTGTGCTCAATTCGACCTTAGCTGCGCCCTGCGGTTCCATCCGGAAAGGGACCCTTGGACCGAAGGAGGCGATGAGCGGGCTTCCCAACGCTTGCCCGAGCGGAATATGCTCCTTCAATTCCTTGACCTGCTGCAGCGTCCGCTGCACGATATCGACCGTCTCGGACGTTATACGCATATGTTCGTTATAATTCAAGACGAAGCTCGTCACTTTGCCGCGTGAATCCGTCTTCCATTCAATCAGCTTATCCAGCTCCCGGCCCCGCATTACCTGATCGGTAATCGCTCTGTTAATCGCTTGCGTCGCGATTTGCTTCACCCGAATTTTGGCGAGATGCATGAGCGGCCCTTTCACATGCTTATCTACATACACGAAGAGCTGCATCGTCAGGAGCGTCATAATCAAGAGCGCAATGAACACATATTTGCGCTTGCGGCGCGGCTTGGACGGCTTTCCCCCTTGCCAGGCGGGGCCTTGGGGGGCCTTGCTGCCCTGGCTTCCGCCCCAGACTCTGCGGGGACGCCATCCCGAAGGCCTGCGCTTTTGAATCGAGATGCGCGGCAGACGCCACCGTGTCGCTCGGAATCCGCGGGAACGCCATCTGGCCATACTTCTCCGCTCCCCCTTTCCGTCCTCGGATATCTTGGTTGGCCTGTACGATTCCAGTCTATGCGGCCATCACCCAAAAAAGAAGGACACCCTCATGCGGCGGAGAGAGTAGAAGCGGCGGAGATATAGCCTATAAGAGAAATATTTGTTCCAAATTATTTTACGCTTTCCAACTGCGCTGTCACCTTTTCAATCATTTTCACCAAAGAAGCCAGTTCCCGGGAAGATGCCGCCTGCGCTCTCGCATGGGCGGACGATTGCTCCGAATTATGCCGGACAGCCGACAATCTCGCTTGAATGTGGTCGAGCTTGTCCTCGATTGTATTCAGCGATTCCTTGGTGCGGCCGGCCAGCTTCCGCACTTCCTCCGCGACCACTTGGAAGCCTCTCCCGTGTTCTCCCGCCCTTGCCGCTTCGACGGCTGCGTTCAATCCGAGCAAATGCGTCTGATCGGCAACCTCTCTCATTACCGATCCGATATGATGAATCGCCGTGACTTCCTGAGCCAAATACTCGACGTTATGATGCGTCTGCTCTTGGAAATCGGCCGTCTGCGCGGCTGCGGCCGAGACCGCTTCGCTGCTGCCGCTCAACTGAACCAGCATGGCAGCCAAGTCTTGAATCGCGGTAGCGCCCAAGCAGAAAGCAAAAAGGCCGGTGCGCCATACACTCAACCTTTTATAAAATTCGGTATTTTTTCACAGCCCCTACATCCACGGTGAATTCCATCTTCTTCAAAAAGTCAACGGATGTCATCCGGCGTGCCAGCCAAGCATAAAAAAGATGGCAGAAAAAACCTCGTAGATTCAAGGTCTTCTGCCACCTCATTGACCGTTTATATCGCATAATGCCGCTGCCGCATCGCCTCGTAGAGCAGCACGGTCGTCGCCATGGCGACATTCAGCGATTCGGCTTGGCCGCGCATCGGGATAATCAAGGTGTCGTCAACGAGAGCTTGTACGGCCGGGGATACGCCTTGGCCCTCATTGCCGACGACAAGCCAGAGCGGCTGCCGGTAATCGTAGCCGTAGCAGGAATGCGAAGCCTGCAGACTCGTGCTTGCCAGCCTCATCCCGTTCGCCTTCGCTTCGGGGAGCAGGGACAGCAGGTCGGCCTCGACGACCGGGAGGTGAAAGAGCGAGCCCATCGTCGAGCGGACCGTCTTGGCGTTGTACACGTCCACCGTGCCTCTGCCGAGGACGATCCCTGTCGCCCCGACCGCGTCGGCCGAGCGGATGATCGTGCCCAGATTGCCGGGATCCTGCACCCCGTCTACCGCCACCACGAGCGGCATGTCCGCGCCGAAGAGAGCGCCCGGCTCAAGAGCCGGCTTGCGCACGACCGCGATGACCGGCTGCGGAGTCTCCGTCTCGCTCAGCTTGCGGATAATGGCATCCGTGACGCCGATCCATTCCGGCTGTCCGCCGCCTGCCGCCGCGGGTTGCGGCGCATCCGCATACGGCACCAGCTCCCCGGGAATATCGCGAGCTTCATCGCACAGGACAGCCTCTACCGGGGCCCCGGAGGCAAGCGCTTCCTGCACGAGATGGATGCCTTCCACGAGGAAGCATCCTTCCTGCTTGCGGCCTTTGCGTTCCCGCAGCGACGCCCATCGCTTGACGCGGGGATTTTGAACGGAAGTAATCGTTTCAGTGCGTTTCATCATGATTCGGCATACGCCAGTTCCAGGTTTTTCAGATGATTATTCTGCCCCACGATAACCAAAATATCCCCATCCTGTATCCGGTCTTCCGCATACGGCGAAATATTCGTCTTGCCGTTGTTCTTGATCGCCATGACGTTGCAGCCGAAGCGGGCGCGGATATCCAATTCCTTCAGGTTCTTGCCTATCATCAGCGAGGAAGCCCGCATCTCCACAATCGAATGGTCCTCCGACAGCTCGATATAGTCCAGAATATTCGGCGAAATCAAATGATGCGCGACCCTTGCTCCCATATCCCGCTCCGGGAATACCACTTTATCGGCGCCGATTTTGCTCAATACTTTGCCGTGCAGCTCGTTCTGCGCCTTGACGACAATCATCGGCACGCCCAGATCCTTCAAAATCAGCGTCGTCAGAATGCTGGATTGAATATCTTGTCCGATCGCCACGACGACGACATCGAAGTTGCGGATGCCGAGGGCGCGGAGCGCATCTTCATCCGTCGAGTCCGCCGACACGGCATGCGTGACGATATTCGCCACTTCCTGTATCTTCTGCTCACTGGAGTCGATGGCCAGCACCTCGAAATTCATATTGCTCAAATTTTGCGCGACGCTGGAGCCAAACCGTCCCATGCCGATAATCGCAAATTGCTTTTTAGCCGTCATACTATCACCTTCCCCATTCATCCGACACTGCTTATTCTATCTCAATTATACCACGCCCATCCAGCGAGATAAAAGGATGCCTCCGTCCGCCCGTATGAGGGTCACCCAATTGGGGAACGTTATACGCGAAGTGCCGGTTCGCCGTCTGTCAGTCGATAGTGTATCCCGATGGATGTCTGGCTTTTGTGCCAAATCATCCCTCAGGGTGGCGCTGCGATGGGGATAGATACGTAACCGGCACTGAAAGGAAGGAGGAAGCTGCCAATGGGCGTCACGCTGAACTTGCGTCAGGCGATTATGCAGAAGGTGTCCAATAAGCCGGATAAAGATGTCATTGACATGATCGAAGGCTCTATCGATTATGATGAGCGGGCGCTTCCCGGTCTTGGCGTTCTGTTCGAAGTAATCTGGAAGGAAAGCGACAGCGAGCTGCGTCAACAGATGGTGGATACGCTGCAGCATAAGCTGCATCAAGACGATCAGCCCCGCGCCTGATGGAATGCAAAAACGCGGATCTGCCGGATTCCCCGAGACGGATTCGTGTTTTTGCGCTGCGTTCTGATCGTTGCGGTCGAAGTCTTCAACTTTTTACAGAGAGGAATTTATAAATAGAGACTTTACTTTAACGCGGCGTCAAGCGTTACAATACATCTGAAAGGAGCTGGCCTATGAAAATTCAGGAAGCTGCCGATCGGCTCGGCTTGACGACGCGCGCGATCCGTTTTTATGAGCAGAAGGGCTTGCTGTCCCCTGCCAAGCAGGAGGACAATGGCTACCGCGTCTTCCGGGAGGAGGATATCGAGCGTCTGCGCATGATAGCCGCGCTGCGCGAGCTGAATCTGCCGCTCGATCAGATTCGGGAATGCCTTGACGGAGCGCTGGAGGGGCGTTTGGCGGCGCTGCGCCCTTATCTCAACCAGCAAATGCAGCAGTTGGCCTTGCAGTATACGGAGCTCCAGCGTCTGCTGGGGATGCTGCGCCGTCTATTGGACATGGATGAGACCGAACAGGAGGGGGAAAAGATTGTGAGTCAATTACATCATATCGGGGAACAGTCGCAGCGCTATGAGAAGCTGCGCGCGGAGTGGCGCGATCGTTGGAATTTCGACGCGCAGGCAAGCCGCTACGATGAAGCCGTAGCGAACAATACCGATTCCTTGCGGGTTCATGCCGATTACGACAGCATATTGGATCGGGTGACGCGGGAGGCTGCGCCCCGGCCGGGAGAAAACGGCCTGGAGCTCGGCGTCGGCACGGGCAATCTGGCCGGACGCTTCCTTCGCGAAGGGGCGGCCATGACGGGCATCGATCAGTCCGACGCCATGCTTGAGCAATGCCGCGGGAAATACCCGGCCATTCGTCTGCTGAAGGGCAATCTGATGGCCATTCCGCTGGCGGACGTCGCCTTTGATTTCATCGTATCGACCTACGCGCTGCATCATCTCACCGATGATCAGAAGGAGATTGCTTTCGAGGAAATGGGACGGCTGCTTCGCCCCGGCGGACGGATCGTCATCGCGGATCTGATGTTCACGGATAACGAGCACCGTGCCGCATTCCTTGACGAGTTGAACGCCCGCGGCGACAAGGCCTCCGTCGAGGCGGTGCTCGATGAATACTTCGCCGACCGTTCCCGGCTCATCCGCTGGCTGGAACGGCACCGCTACGAGGTGAGAGCCGAGCAGTTGAACCATCTTATGCACCTGCTCGTCATCCGCAAGCCGACATGAGAATTCAGCCATCATCCGCTTATCAACAGAACCCCCTCATCATCTTGAATGAGGGGGTTCGATTATTGTTAAAGCTTGAATGCGAATCGGTTACGGCGCCGTCTCCAGGAAATTCAACTCCGGCATCTTGTCCATGGCGGTGCGCATCGCATATTCATTTTCGAACAAGGCGACGAAGTTGCCGGACTTGTCTTTGACAAGCTGCGAATTGATGCGGAATTTGGACGGATCGATATTCGGCCCCGTCACCCATCTCGCGAATTGATACGGCAGCCTCATCAACTGCACGTCGACCCCGTACTCCGCCTTCATCCGGTACTCGAACACCTCGAACTGAAGCTGGCCGACGACGCCCAGTATCGTCTCCTCGAAGACGCTGGCGGAATGGAACACCTGAATCGTTCCCTCCTCGGTGAGCTGGTCGACGCCCTTCTGATACTGCTTATGCTTGAGCGCGTTTTTGACCGTGACGCGGGCGAAGATTTCCGGGGAGAAGATCGGAAGCTCATCGAACGTGACGGCCCCTCCCTGGCTCAAGCTGTCCCCGATGCGGAAAATGCCCGGATCGAACAGCCCGATAATATCGCCCGGGTAGGCTTCCGTTACGATATCCCGGTCCTGGGCAAGGAATTGCTGCGGCTGCGACAGCTTGATTTCTTTACCGACGCGCACATGCTTGACGCTCATCCCCCGCTCGAACTTCCCGGAACAGATGCGCAGGAACGCAATCCGGTCGCGGTGGGCCGGGTTCATGTTCGCCTGAATTTTGAACACGTAGCCGGTGAACTTCTCATTCGTCGGCTCGATCGGGCCTTCCGTCGATTGGCGTGAAGCCGGCTTCGGCGCCAACTGGAGGAAGTTCTCAAGGAAGGTCTGCACGCCGAAGTTATTGATCGCGCTGCCGAAAAAGACCGGCGTCAGCTCGCCCCGCTTCACTTTCTCATAATCGAATTCGTCTCCGGCTACGTCCAGCAGCTCCAGCTCCTCGCACAGCTGGTCATGCAGATGCTCTCCCGCGATTTCCCGGATGGCCGGATCGCGGTAATCGTCCACCTTCTGCACCTTAATGACGGAATGATCGTCGCCCTGGAACAGCTCCACCTGCTTCTTCATGCGGTCATACACGCCGCAGAGCTGGCGTCCCATGCCGATCGGCCAGTTCATCGGCACCGAACGGATGCCCAGCACCTGCTCGATCTCTTCCATAAGCTCGAACGGATTCCGTCCTTCGCGGTCCAGCTTGTTGATGAACGTGAAGATCGGGATGCCCCGCTTCGCGCAGACCTGGAACAGCTTGATCGTCTGGTTCTCGACGCCCTTCGCCACGTCGATCAGCATAACCGCGCTGTCGGCGGCCGTCAATGTCCGGTACGTGTCCTCGCTGAAATCCTGGTGGCCCGGGGTATCGAGGATATTTACCCGATGGCCGTTATAGTCGAACTGCATGACGGACGACGTAACCGAGATGCCGCGCTGCTTTTCGATTTCCATCCAGTCGCTCGTCGCATGCTTGCTCGCTTTGCGGGCTTTGACGGTTCCCGCGAGGCGGATCGCTCCCCCGAACAGAAGCAGCTTCTCCGTCAAGGTCGTCTTCCCGGCGTCCGGGTGGGAGATAATCGCGAAGGTGCGCCGCTTCTCTACTTCTTGCTTCAATACTTCAGATAATGATTTGCTCATTAGACATAGCCCTCTCATCTAAAATCACGTATTCGTTATTGTATCACAAAACAGGGATGCCCATAAATGGACAATGCACACATCTTTTGCGATCTCGGCAAAAATATTTTCATGAGAACAGCGGGCAGCTCATCTATCGGGGACATCGCACGCCGGCCGCCGGGGGCTGTACGTCATCGGCATGCCGTGGCAGCAGGCGCGCAGCTCGGCCCTCCTCTGCGGAGCCGGACGAGATGCGCGGCGGCTTGCAGACGAGCTTCTCCGCGACTGACCTTCCCGATGCCCCTTCTTCATACGGCACAAGCCGCCTGCATCTCCTCTGCGGAGATACGGGCGGCTTGTTCGATTTTCTCATGCTGCTCTTCTATAACAATGTTATGCCTTGCGCTAATTCCTTACTGCTGACCGCTTAAGGCGCGTACGGACAGCGTAACCGTCCGCTTCGGCCCGGAAGCCCCTTCCTCTTCGAGGATAACCCAGTTCGCGGCCAGCGCGGAGCGGAGCGCCTCCAGGTCCGCTTCAGACAGCGTCAGCCCGGTATATTTCCCTTCGCCCCGGGTGAAATCGACGCCTTCCTCGATGCCGAAGCGCGTTTCCAGCCAGATTTTCAATCCGTTCATCGTATTGAACGTAATGCGGTAACCTTCCGCTACGGCTTGTTCCAACGGTTCGCCATGCTCGGCGGCATACGTCAGAAAATCATCGTACGTATACCATTCCTCGTTCAGGTTCGTCAGCTCGCTGACATCGCCGGAGCGAATGATGCCCAGCAACTGCTCGTCCGTAAAGCCTTTGCGCCGAGCACGCTCCAGCAGAATCGCCGTATTTTGCGACAATCGCGCTTCATTCCCCATTGTCCTTGCCTCCTTGCCGGGGCAACCGTATAAATCGGCCCCTCCCCACATATTTCCTTTATATCACATTTCTCCGCTCCAAGCCTAGCGGAACCGGTTATTTCTCTTCATATAAATGGCACGCCGCAAAATGTCCCGGCGCGATCTCCTTCCACTCCGGCTCCTGCTGGCGGCACCGATCCGTGGCGAACGGACAGCGCGATGCGAAGCGGCAGCCCGCCGCTCCCGCCAACGGGCTCGGCAGATCGCCCTCCAGCATCGCCGCGGCGCCGCTGGCCGCATTCGGATCCGGCACCGGGATTGCCGCAAGCAGCGCTTGCGTATACGGATGGGCCGGATGATTGTACAATTCATCGCTCGGTGCCAGCTCGACCAGCTTGCCCAGGTACATGACGCCGATGCGGTCGGAAATATGGCGCACCATCGACAAATCATGCGCAATGAACAAGTAAGTCAATCCGAATTCCGCCTGCAGGTCCTCCAGCATATTCACCACCTGCGCCTGCACGGACACGTCCAGGGCCGAGATCGGCTCGTCGCACAGGATGAACTCCGGTTTGACGGACAAGGCGCGCGCGATGCTGATCCGCTGCCGCTGGCCGCCGCTGAATTCATGCGGATACCGTTCCGCATGCTCGGGCTTCAGCCCGACCTTGTTCAGCAGCTCCAGCACCGTCTCCCGCCGCTCGGCCTTCGTGCCGAAGCCGTGAATCTCCATCGGCTCGCTAATGAGCTGCGTCACGTTCATGCCCGGATTCAACGAAGAATACGGATCCTGGAAAATCGTCTGCATCCGCTTGCGGAACGGCTTCAGCTCCCGTTCGCTCAGATGAGCCAGATCGGTGCCGTCGAACCGGATCTCGCCCGCGGTCACATCATACAGTCGGACGATGGAGCGGCCGGTCGTCGACTTGCCGCAGCCGGATTCCCCTACGAGCCCGAACGTCTCTCCGCGCCGAATCTGGAAGCTGACATCATCGACCGCCTTCAGCGTCTGCTTGTTTTTTCCGAACAGCCCTTTCGAGGTATAGAAATACTTTTTCAAGCCGCGCACATCCAGCAGCGTCTGATCCGGCTTACTCATGCTGCTCCACCTCCTCCGGTTTGGCCGCCTCCAGCGTAACGCTTGGAGTATCCTGCTGCAGCCAGCAGAGCGCGCGGTGGCCCGTCTCCGTCACGGCATAAGGCGGAAGCTGCCGGCATTGCTCCATCGCATGCGGGCAGCGATCCTGGAACGGACAGCCCTCCGGCGGATGCAGCAGATTCGGGGGCGTGCCTTCAATGCTGTAGAGCCGCTCCCGCTCCCCATTCGCCACCTTCGGAATCGAGCGCAGCAGCCCTTGCGTATACGGGTGCATCGGCCGCTCGAAAATATCATGGACCGTGCCCTCCTCCATAATGAGGCCGCCATACATGACGACGACACGGGTGCATACTTGAGCCACGACGCCCAGGTCATGGGTGATCAGCAGGATGGCCGTGTTCGTCGTGTCCCGGAGCTGCTTCATCAGGCCGAGAATCTGGGCCTGGATAGTTACGTCCAGCGCCGTCGTCGGCTCGTCGGCGATAAGAATCTCCGGCTGGCAGGAGAGCGCCATCGCGATCATCGCCCGTTGGCGCATCCCGCCGCTGAATTCATGCGGGTATTGATCGATCCGCTCTTCCGGCGAAGGGATCCCGACCTTGCGGAGCAGCTCGATCGCCTCGGCGCGGGCCGCCTGCTTGCTCAGCTTCTTATGCCGCTGCAGCACCTCGATGATCTGGGCCCCGACCTTGACGACCGGGTTCAACGATGTCATCGGATCCTGGAAAATCATCGCGATGCGGTTGCCGCGAATCTGCCGCAGCCGCTTCTCCGGCAGGGCCAGCATATTCTCGCCCCGGTACAGGACTTCGCCGCCGCGGATGACGCCAGGAGGCGGAATCAGGCCCATAAGCGACTTGGCTGTCACGCTCTTGCCGCTTCCCGATTCGCCGACGATGCCGATGACCTCGCCCTCGCGCACATCGAAGCTGACGCCGCGGACGGACTGCACTTCGCCATCCTGGGTCATGAACGATGTTCTCAATTGTCGGACGGACAGCAATTCAGTCATTGGTCCCACTCCCGTTCTCTGTGAATTCCATAGCCGTATCCCCTCTGTCTCCCATCGTCATCTCTTGTTCGCCTTCGGCTCGAACGCGACCCGGAATACGTCGCCCAGCACGTTGAAGGAGAGGACCGTCAGCAGGATGAACAAGCCCGGGAACAAGGCCAGATAAGGCGCTTCCCCGATAAATCCTTGCGCATTGTTCAGCATGCTGCCCCAGGACGAATTCGGCTGCTGGATGCCCAGGCCGAGGAAGCTGAGCGAGGATTCCATCAGGATCGCCGAGGCGATGTTAATGGTCGCGGCCACGATAATCGTAGACATAATATTGGGCACAATATGCTTTAAAATAATAGCGAGTGTATTCTGTCCCGAGACCCGGGCATAGAGCACATATTCCCGCTCCTTGACCGAGAGCGTCTCCGCCCTCACAATGCGGGCGATGTTCATCCAGCTGAGCATGCCGATAATGAGAATAATCGTCGTAATGCCCGGCTTCAAATACGCATTTAGAATCAGCATCAAGAAAAAAGACGGAATCGACATCAAAATGTCGACGATCCGCATCAGCACATTATCGATCCAGCCGCCAAAATAGCCGCTCACCGTACCGACGGCGGTGCCGACAATTACGGCTATCGCCATCGCCAGGAAGCCGACGCTGAGCGAGACGCGCCCGCCGTACAGCGCCCGCGCCAAGTAATCGCGGCCGTAATCATCCGTGCCGAACCAATGCGCGGCGCTTGGCGGCAGCAGCCGCTCCGTCACGACGATCTTGTTCGGATCGTAAGGCACCAGGAAGGCGAAGATCGAGGCGAGCGCAAAGACGGCAAGGAGAATGATCGCGGCGATGGCGGCCTTTTGCTCTTTCACTTGGGTAAGTACGTTACGCCATTTCATTCGGTTCATCACAATCACCTCATCGTCTTAATGCGCGGATCGACTACGCCATACAGAACGTCCGCGGCCAGATTCCCGATCACGAGCATGACCGACGAGAACATCGTTATCCCCATAATGACGGGATAATCCAAGGCGAACACGGCGGTAATCCCGAGCGAGCCCATGCCGGGCCAGGAGAACACCGACTCGGTGATGAACGCCCCGGCGATCAATTCCGGGAAGGACATCCCGAGAATCGTAATAATCGGGAGCAGCACGTTTTTGAGCACATGGCGCCGCAGCACGGTGCCTTGCGTCGAGCCGTATGCATATTGAATCTGCACATAATCCTCTTCGAGCTGCGAGATCGTATTCGACCGGATATAGCGCATATAGACGGAGACGTTCATGAAGCACAGCACTGTGCACGGCAGGATGCCGTGCTTCAGCACATCCCACGCCGAATCGACGCCAATTGTCCGCATGCCCATGCTCGGAAGCCAGTTGAGCTTGACGGCGAACAGATAGATCAGCATAATCCCGAACCAGAAGCTCGGGATCGAGATTCCGATATACGATACAAGCCCGAGGGCGCGATCGACCGGGCGGTTTTTCCGGGAAGCCGCGTACATGCTAAGCGGCACCGAGATAAGCAAAGACAGCAAGAGAGCCGCCCCCATTAAGCCCATCGTGGCCGGAAGACGCTCCACGATAAGCGTCAGCACAGGCCGGTGATTGGACAGGGAGTAGCCCAGGTTGCCCATGAACACATTTTTCAGCCAGATCCAATACTGCATGTAGAGCGGAAGGTTCAAGCCGAGACTTTCCCGTATCCGTTCCACGTCCTCCTTGTTCATATCGGGCGTCACGAACGAATTGACCGGATCTCCCGGAGCCAGCTTAATCAGCGCGAACGACACGATAGAAATGAAGAATAATAGCGGTATGGCTTGAAGAACGCGTCGCACGATATATTTCTGCACAAAGGTTCCCTCCGAAAGAGCGCTTGAAACGATAACGTTTCAAGCGCCCGCGAATTCTCGATTCAATTCCCGCTACCTAATGATGATCGGTTCCGAGAGGTTACTTCATATAAATTTTGGACAAATCCTCGAACATGACAACCGGCTTCGGAACGGCTTCTTCCAACCCGCCGTAACGCTTGTCTACCGCCACGATCGCTTTGCCGTACGCGATAGGGTATACGGTCATCTCGTCGGCAACCGTCTGCTGAATCTGCTTGTACAGCTCGCCGCGCTTCGTTTTGTCCATTTCCACAGCCGCCTGGTTCCAGAGGGCATCGAAGTCCGGATTTTTATAATGAGCATAGTTGTAAGCCGCGTCGCTCATATAGAGCGATTTGTACGCGTCCGGCTCGTAGCCCATGATGTAGCCGCCGAACGAAATATCATAGCTCGTATTGTTCATGTCGAGCGACATATTGCCGAAGGCCGCGATATCAAGCGCCATCAGTTCCACGTCGATGCCGACTTCCTTCAATTGCTGCTGAATATACAGCGCTTTGCTGGTCTGCGGCTTGTTCGAGTTCACATACGCGAGACGCAGCTTCAGATTGCTGACCCCGGCTTGCTGGAGCAGTTCCTTCGCTTTTTCGATATTGTAGTCGTAGGTGGCGACATCCGACGTCTGGTACAGCGTGTCCGGCGTGAAAATCGAAGCGGCCGGTTCCGCGAATTCCGTCGATCCGAAGGCGGCCGTAATCATTTCTTCCTTATTCAAAGCGTACGCAATCGCTTGGCGCACTTCCTTCTTCTTCATCACATCGACGTTCTGATTGAACACCATGTAAATAAGGCGGCCTTCCGGATACGTCACCAGATTGAATTTCCCGGTGTTGTCCAGCTTTGCATAGTCAACGGAGTCGATCAGGCGCATTTGCAGCTCTCCGTTCTGCAGGGCCAGATTGGCGGCGTTCGAATCCTTCGCCACGCGGTAGGTTACCGAATCCAGGTACGCCTTGCCGGCAAAATAATCGTCGAACCGTTCCAGCGTCACATATTCGCCTGCGCGGTATTCCTTGAATTTGAACGGACCGGATCCGATAGGATGGTCGTTCTTGCTGCTCTTCTCCAGATCCGGTTCACCCTCGAACACATGCTTCGGAATCGGCTTGAAATTTGCCAACACGCCTTCGAACGAAGCCGATGGCTGCGGAAGCACGAACTCGACCGTCAGATCATCCACTTTTTTCGCCGTCAGCGGCTTGCCGCTGAAGACATAGGTAGCCCGATCCGAGCTGTGCTGCTTCTCATCCAAAATGCTGTTCATCGTAAACACGACATCGTCCGCCGTCAACGGCTGCCCGTCATGCCATTTCAAGCCTGGGCGCAGCTTAAGCGTATATGTCAGCGAGTCCTCGGAAGGAGTCAGGCTTTCCGCCAGGACAAATTTCTTCTCGCCGTTGTCGATATGATATAAAGGAGCGAACAACGATTGGTTAATGGTCAATGTGACCCGGTCCCCGGCATAGACCGGATTCATCACCCTCGGATCTTCCTGAACGGCGATAATGATGCTGCCGCCGCTCTTCGGCTCTCCTCCCGTATCAGTACCGGAAGCCGTATCCGGAGCCGGCGTCTGGCTGCCGCCGCAGGCGCTGACCGCCGCAACGACGATAGATAGTAAGAGTGCGAGCCATAACTTGTTGCGTTTCATGTCGATTCCCCCCGAAAATTGTAACACACTTTATATTTTATAGTATAACTATCTTTTAAGAGAACACAATCTTTTTTTCCGAGTGATTTTATAGGAATATCATATTTTAATCTTGTAATCGGAAAAAGTCAGCAGCGGCCGCAGCGCTGAATTGCTTAAAAAAACTGTGCTCCCGTCGGGAGCACAGCCTTCTCCTGTTGTTCAATTACTTATTCCATACGACCTGGCTTTCTTCTTGCCCGTTCACCGGCCACCACTGGAAGCCGTCCTCGGCCAACAGCTTGTCCGCTTGCTCCGGTCCCCAAGACCCTGCCGGATACAGGTGAAGATCTTCGCTGGATGCCTTCCAGGCCCCGGCGATCTTGTCCACGAACGACCAGGCGGACGCCACTTCATCCCAGCGAGTGAAATATGTGGAGTCGCCGCGCGCCGCGTCGAAGATAAGCCGTTCATAGGCCTCCGGCGTATTGATGCCGACCATGCAGCTCTGGCAGAAATCCATCGCGAGCGGCTGCACGCCCGCGTCGGCCCCCGGCTTCTTGCCGTTGATTTTGACATAGATGCCTTCCATCGGGTTCACCCGAATGACGAGCAGATTCGGCTCAAGCTTATGCTTTTGCGACAAATATACATTCATCGGCATATTTTTGAACTCAACGACGACCTCGGTCGTTTTGACCGGAAGCCGTTTGCCGGTGCGAATATAGAAAGGAACGCCTGCCCAGCGAAAATTGTCCACAAAAAGACGGGCGGCGAAGTACGTTTCCGTGACGGAAGCCGGATTCACTTTCTCTTCTTCCCGGTATGCCGGCAGCGGCTTGCCGTTCAACGCGCCTGCCGCATATTGGCCGCGCACGACATTCCGCTTCACCTCGTCGGCATTCGCGAATTGGCGGAGGGAGCGAAGCACCTTCACCTTCTCGTCGCGAATATCTTCCGGATGGAGCCGGCTTGGCGCTTCCATCGCAATCATCGTAAGCATCTGCAGCATATGGTTCTGGGCCATATCGCGCAGCGCTCCGGCATGATCGTAATAGCCGCCGCGCTCTTCGACGCCGACCGTCTCGGCCAGGGTTATCTGAATATTGGCGATGTGCTTATTGTTCCACAATGGCTCAAAGAAGGCATTCGCGAATCGAATCACCTCGATGTTCTGGACCATCTCTTTGCCCAAATAGTGATCGATGCGGTAAATCTCTTCTTCCTTGAACACATGGCTCAATTCTTCGTTCAATTTCTGAGCCGACGGCAAATCATAGCCGAACGGCTTCTCGATGACCAGTCGATGCCAGCCTTCGCTGTCGAGCATTCCGCCCTCACGCAGATTCATCGAGACGCTGCCGAACAGTTCCGGCGCCAGCGCCAAGTAGAACAGGCGGTTGCCCGGGATATGGAATTCCCGTTCAATATGCTCGGTCTGTACCCGTAATTCCTTGAAGCCTTCCACATTGTTGATGTCAAGCGGTTTATATTCGAAATGCTTCGCAAAGCGGCTCCAAACTTCATCGTTCGGAATCGGATAACGACAAAATTCTTCAATGGACGCGCGCACATCATCGCGAAACTCATCATTCGTACGTCCACGGCGGGCCAAGCCGATGACAGCAAACCGCTCACCTAATTTGCCTTCGTGATATAAGCTGTAAATGGCAGGAAACAATTTGCGGCGTGCCAAATCACCGGTCGCGCCGAATATAAAAAAGACGGCGCCTTCAGCCAGTTGGGATTCTTGGTTATGCATCACAGTCATCTCTCTCCATCATCCTTACACTCTGTTATAGACTTGACATCACACATTTCGAATGTGATGACATTTTAGCATACTTGTCAGATTGACGCCACGGGTTAGCGAAAAAGGTCGAATCAATATTCCCCCGCAATCAGCGGCGTGCCAAAGGACAGCCGCGTCTCTCCCCGTTCCCGATCTTCGTGCGCCGCAACCTGGAGATTGGCCTGCCGCCCCTTCATGGCGACGCCGGCTCCCATATAGTCCGTCTCATACGTTACGCTGATCGTGCGATCGTCCTCATACCGGTCGAGCGGCACGGCTGTCCCCCATTCCGCCAACGCCCGCTCGGCCGCGGCGAAGCCGTCGGACAAGGAAGCCCCTGTTGCCGTACGGACGGTCGCGTTCCAATCGGCCCCGATTTCCGCTTCTCCAAGCCGGCGCAGCAGCCGCTCCGCTTCTTCCGCCGAGCGGGCCATGCCTCCTTTGGCCTCCGCAGACAATTTGACCGTATAGTAAACCTGCCCGTCGTTCTCCTGGAACAACAGAACATCTCCTTGATAGGGTGCCGTATTATACGTCCCGCGATACACTTCTCTTCCCCGCTCTCTGCTGGGCTCGAGGGCGGCTGCAATCCCCGCTTCCCGCCGCCAGCGCTCTGCCTCGGCCGGAAGTCCGCCCTTGGCGGAAAAATTGCCTTGGACCGTTATCGTGGAGCTGAACTGCCGATCGCCGCTCAACTCTGCCAGCACCCATAGCATTTGCATCCGCTTCGCCACCTCTAACCTCTCCGGCGCAATCGGGGATGGGGCCGGCTTCCACGCATCGCTGCCCCAGGCGACAGCGACGGCGCCGCACAGCGCCAACAGCAGCAATCCAAGGGCCGGAGCCTTCGTTCTGCGAACCAATCTCACGGTATCCGCCTCCTTATTCCTATGGATAATGAATTCACCGATAGGGAGCACACTCCATGCTGCAAAATTAGGCGCTTCTCTCCTAGGTCAATGTCCATGCGCCAATGTCCTCCAATGAATAGACTGATGACAGAACATTCCCGCTATAGAAGGAGGTATGTAACGTGATTCCTATTCCATTGGATGAAGAAGTCATCCGATCGCATTGCGGGCGGATCGTATGCGCCGTGACCCATGATGGCCGCCGGTTCATCGGGCGCCTCAGCCTTTGCCGGGACGGCAAAATCATACTGAACGAAGAAGAAGTTCCCGAAGAGGTACAACCAATTATTGAGGAAGAATGCGAACCCAAGAAAAAGCGGCCCAAGCGGCGGGGCAAACGCGTCAAGCGGCCATGCAAGCCTGTAAAGCGTCCCTGCAAGCCATGCAGCGGGAAGAAGAAGGGCAGCGTAACGTCGCTTCAGTCATACGGAGCCTTTCCTGCTCCGTATCCGGCCCCGCACCCGGGCCTCTACAGCCGCAGACGGATTGAACTCGACTTGTCGCTGATCGCTCTCTTGTTTCTTGTGTTCATTTAACACTCATTCTGCTTTTCCTCCCCGAATTCCTGCCGCTCCGCATCGAGTTGTTGCCGGACAACGCGATAACGCCCGTGCTTCCACGCACGCCCAGTATGCAGACAGAACCGGGTATCGGAACCCGGTTCTTTTTTCGCGCTTTATTGGCGTTTCTTTTCGGTTGCTCTCTTCAGCCGGGCACAAAAAAACCCGGCCTGTCAGGTCGGGTCAACCGTTATTCAGCCAGGCCGTTCTTGTAAGCGTAAATGGCGGCTTGCGTGCGATCCTCCACGCCCAGCTTGGCAAGGATATTCGTGACGTGGAATTTTACGGTCTTGATTCCGATGAACAGGTCATCGGCGATATCTTGGTTGGATTTTCCTTGAGCAAGCAATCGCAGCACGTCCATTTCCCTGTCGGTCAGTTGTTCATGCGCGGCTTGCGTCGGCTTCGGCTGGCGGAAGCGGTTCATCATTTTCGATGCGACCTGCGATTCGAGAACGGATTGTCCCCGTGCAGCCGCCCGGATGGCTTCGGCAATTTCCGATGCCCGCGAAGTCTTGAGCAGGTAACTGAACGCCCCCGCTTCAATGACGGGGTACATTTTCTCGTCATCCAGGTAACTGGTCAGGACAATGACCTTGCAGTCGGGATACAGGCTCAGCAGCTTGCGCGTCGTCTCAATGCCGTCCATCCCCTCCATCACCAGATCCATCAGCACGACATCCGGCTTGTACTCTTGCGCCAAGCGGATTCCTTCTTCGCCGTTGCTCGCCTCGCCAACGACTTCGATGCCATCCTCGGTGCTCAATACGGCTGCCAATCCGATCCGCACCATCTCATGGTCATCTACGAGCAATACTTTGATATCTGTGTCCATAATCAGGCATCTTCACCTCCTGGGCCATCGCTGCCCTCTTCGTCCTTCAGCCCGCTCTCTTCATTGACAACGGGGACGCGTATTTCAATGCGGGTGCCCTTGTTCGGCGCCGTAATGAATTGCACCGAGCCCCCGATTTCATTGATTCGCTCCTGCATCGTGCGCAAGCCGTAGCTCGCTTGCTTTTTGTCATCCCATTCGAAGCCGACCCCATTATCGCGAATGAATAAACGCACATAATCGCCTCGATCCTGAAGCTTGATTTCCATGCGGGTTGCCTTGGAATGGCGGAGCGTATTCGATAACGCTTCCTGCACGATGCGGAATAAATGATTCTCGACGCCCTTCAGCAGCATAATATGCTCATCCATCTCATATTGAATCTGAATGGGCACCTTCGCTTCAAGCTCCCGAATCAGTTCGGCGACACCTTGGGTCAGGCCCTTGCCTTCCAGATGAACCGGCCGGAGATGGAGCAGCAGCGCTCTCATTTCCGATTGAGCGACCGAGGCCATTTCCTCGATGAGCTCCACCTGCCTCACCGCTCGCTCAAAATCTTTGTCCACCGTCCGCCGAACGGCCGTCGCCGTCATCGAGATGGCGAATAATTGTTGGCTCACGGCGTCATGCAGCTCCCGCGCCAAGCGTTGACGCTCTTCCATAATGGCCGATATCCGGGCCTGTTCGGCCAACTGGGCGTTATTGGTGGACAACCGCTGCAGCGAGGTCACCTGTTCCTCCCAGCGCTTGCTTACCCTGCCCAATTGTTCGGCCAGTTGGCCGATCTCGTCGTCCCCCAGGTCCGGCATCGGCCGGGAGAGATTGCCCTTCTCCAAGAGCAGCATCGATTCGCGCAGCAGCTCAATCCGCCGTTTCATGCGAAAGCCTTGGAAAAAACCGAAAATCGCCGCGATAATGGCTACGACGATTAAGACAGACAGCGTCGATTTTACGCCGGCCATCCAGGTTTCGAACGGTTTGACATATCCATAGGATTGCATTAAATAAACGATGACGAAAAACAGGACAAAGGAAAGGAGAAGCGTCTCGCCCATCAAGCGCACAACCATATTTTTCATCTGTTTTTTCGGTTCCATTGCCGGCTTGCATCTCCTTTCAGCAGCATCTTCTCCGCATTACGCGTGCAATCGGATATCAATATCTCCTACGATGTAAGAGATGCGGAGTTTCACCCGCTGCTCCGATCGTTCATAATTCGGCGAAGTATAAGTCCATTTGTTGAGCAAGCCGGTCTCCCGGTGCTGGCCCGCATTGATCTGTCCGAACAGGACGGAAGCTTCCACAGAGACTCCGATATCGTCCGGAACCGAAATATCCATATCTCCCAGCACGCCCTGGAACAAGAGCGTCGTCTCGGGCTCATCCATCATCGCGAGCGACAAGTCGATATCGCTTTCTCCGATGACATGCCACAAGCTCTGGCTGCGCAAATGGAACGGCTCCCGATCCCATTTCAGATTGGCGGTCAGGTCGGGACGCTTCTGCATCCATTCATACTTTTGTTCATGGCGGGTCCGTGAATAAAAAATACCGAGCGAGATGAGAATAATGCCGACAAACAGCATCAGATGCTCCAACAAGAGGATAGCTCCCCCGATACCAAGCAAAGTATAGCCGAGACGAAGCTCCTCGGATCTTACTTTGTGAATGCCGAGGTACAGCATGAACAGGGCGACAAAGGTTCCGAAGCTAATCCATTTGCCAATAAGAATGAAGAGACCCGCGATAATGAGCAAATATGCAAGTAAACGATTGTTCCCCTTTATCATGACGCACCTCCTGTCGCTCAGAATCCATAAGACGTTGTGCCGAATCATCTCACAACGAAACTTAACGGCGATGCGGGGGCATCGCCGTAAGCTCCTTAGTTAGCATATCATAACCGCGGGCAAGTCCCAAGAGGTTATTCGCTGCGATTTAATTTTTGCTTCAAAGCTTCCAATTGCTCATCGACCTTCATTTGCTTCTCTACATCAACCGGCGGTTGGTAGGTCGTAGCGGCATATCCGCCGTATGGCACGCGAATGACTTCCGCTTCCGCTTCAAGCTGCATAATCTTCTCTTCCATGCGTTGGAAGCCGCGGGAAGCTTCGCCCGATTCGATGCTGTGCACGCTTGTGATGGAAGCCATTTGCTTGCGGGCTTTGGCCATTTGGGCACGAGCAGCCAGCTCGTTGCGCTTGTTGCGCAGCTTGTAGAACTCGTCCTTCATCGAATGCAGCTGCTGCATCAGCTCGTCGGCTTGCGCTTTCGCTTGGGCATGCAGTTCGGCATACTCGGTAACTTTTTGATCGAAGTACAGTTTCTCTTCCAAATATTTGCGGGCCGCATCTTCATGGCCGGATACAAGAGCGCGCTCTGCTTGGGCTTCGCGGTCGGCCACCATCCGAATCGCTTCGTCATAGCGATGCTTGATGCGGCGCTCGCTGGCCATTTGCTTCGCCACCGTCACTTCGGCTTCGCGAATCTCCTGCTCCATGTCTCGCAGGTACTGGTTAAGCATGACTACCGGATCTTCCACCTTGTCCAACATTTCATGAATCGACGCTTTCGTCATATCTTTAATTCGTTTGAATACTCCCATTTTACTTATCCCCTTTCTCGTATTTCGCAATTTTCTCGCGAAGTTCCTGAAGTTCTTTGCGCATGGCTTTTCTTTCAATATCATCCATCATCGAATCGATGGAGGAATCATATTGACTTTTGCTTCCGTTCGGCTTTGTTCCGTAGGATCCATAGCTGCTGTAATCGTTCCGGCCGTTGTTATAACCGTTCCAGCCATTGTACCCTCCGCCGGAATAGCCGCCGTCATTTCCGTAATATCCGTTCGAATTCTGATACGGTCCGCCGTAATTATACGGTCCGTAGGTCGTGAAGGGCTCTTTCGGAACCACAAGCGCTACGATGAAATAGACGGGTATCAGGGAGAATGCCGTGAAGAACACGCCCAGGACGAACAGTACGCGAAGCAGCGTTGCATCCATATTCAACCATTCAGCGATTCCGCCGAGTACACCGCAGAACTTCCGGTCACGAACCGAACGGTACAATTTTTTGTTCATGGTTCATGTCACTCCTTCGCAGTGTCCAATTTCTTGCGCAGACGTTCCATTTCACGCTGCAGGGCAATGTCTCTTTCGGGATTGCCTCCATAAGGCGATGTTCCGTTTGCGCGTCGCACCTCTTGCAGGCTTGTATTTTCCCACTCCATATCGGAGACGCGATCCTCCAGCCGGCGGAACATGCCGTCCACCTGCCCGTAGCCGTATTGACCGAAGCGCTGGTTCATTTGCTGCTGGAGCCGTATGTTCTGCATGCGAGCGAAATAATACTGCCGCTTGTCGTAGACCGTCTGATATTCGCTCTTCAATATGTTCAGCTGTTCCTCCAGCTCCAGAATGGCCTGCTTGCTTCGATTGTAAAGATCCTCGTATTGCCGCGCCTTCTCGTCATGCATCAATTTTTCTTGGAGCGCGATTTTGGCGGCGAACTCCTCTCCCGCCTTCAAGGCCAGCATCGCTTGCTGCTCGCGGCGCTCTCTCATTTCATTGGCTTGGTTCATCTGATGTCTCATCTGATTCGCATGCACGACATACTGTTGATATAAGCGGTCCGCTTCGGCGATGTCCTGGCGAGTGCGCATCAGGAATTGGTCGATTAACCGGACAGGGTCTTCCGCTTTATCCAGCCGCTCATTGAGCGTCGCCAGTGTAATGTCGCGAACCCTTTTTAAAATATTGCTCATGCCTCTCTGTCCCTCCTTCATCCAAATACGTTGCTGCCGGCTGTTCAGTAATGATGGCCGCTTCGTTTGTTATTCAGCATTGAGATACCGAACACAATCATTCCGATGGCGATGAAAATGCCGATGAGCCAGGATAGCTTGCCGATTAATGTGATGGAGCCCAATATGATGAAGATCCATCCGAAGAACGAATTCCCTGCCTTGACTCCATAATAACCGAGTACAATCAGCAGAATCGGGAACAAGTAGCCAAACCAGCTTCCCAAGTGAACTCCAAACTTGCTGAGCAGGATGAATGCCCCCAATGCTATCAAGATAATAGCGAACGAGTTGCCTTTTTTCATTTGCATTCGGTTTGTCACCACCTTTCATTGTGCCTTGCTTATGTCTTTATTTTAGGAGATTCTCCTTTTGCTCAAAACAGGCCGGGGGCGGTTTTTCGTACTGGACTCAGGTCGGGGGGACAGACCGTCCCAAGGTCAACCGGGACTGGACTGGAGGGAAGGGAAATTGAAACTCCATGCCTGCTTCAGCGTATATATATTCATAAGAAGCTTTCCGAATTATCAGGCCTGACTCTGGCAGGCGAGAGGAGCAATGCATGGAAACGTTATTTTGGGGTCTGTTCATCTTCGGTATTTTATATTCCGTCGTTACCTTGATATTCGGGGAAATATTAAGCCATGCTTTCGATGCGGTTTTCGGAGACGGGCTGCCTTTTCTGCAGCCGACGGTGCTCGTAAGCGGCCTGACGGCTTTCGGCGCACTCGGCATCCTGCTGAACCGCTATACGGGTTGGCAATCCATGCTCATCCTGGTGGTCGCTATCGCCGGCGCGCTCGTCGTATGCCTTCTGATGTATTTCCTCTATATTCGCCCGATGCACAATACAGAGAGCTCTACCGGCTTCTCCATTCAGGACCTGGTTGGCAAAGTCGGAGAAGTCAGCATTTCGATTCCTTCCGTTGGATACGGGGAAGTGACTTTGCGGATTGGAGCCGGCTTGACGAATCAAATTGCCGCTTCCTTCGACAAAGACAACATCCCTGCCGGAACGACCGTTGTCGTCATCAACGTCGTTGAAGACACGTTATATGTATCCCCTCTCACCCAAGAAATGCTCAGCCTCCAGCAGAACTGATGAAGTTGTATGCTCAAGACTTACGGTTTCACTACAAATTTACATAGAAAAGGGAGCTGTATGCCATGGAATTCAATGAAGCGATCATGGTGCCGGTAATTGTAATCGGCGTCATCCTCGTGCTGGGCCTCGCATTCTGGGCCCGCTACAAGACGGTCAGCCCGGATGAGGCGATGATCGTGACCGGAACCTATCTCGGTTCCAAAAATGTCAGCGCCGATGAAACGGGGCGCAAGATGAAAATTGTCCGCGGTGGCGGCGCATTTATTTTACCGGTCTTTCAACAGTCGCAATTCTTGTCCTTATTATCACATAAGCTTGATGTAACGACACCGGAAGTATATACCGAACAAGGCGTTCCCGTGATGACCGACGCTGTCGCGATTATCAAGGTCGGCAGCTCGGTTGAAGACATCGCGACCGCAGCCGAGCAATTCCTCGGCAAGCCGACGGATGCGCTCAAGAGCGAAGCGCAGGAGGTCTTGGAAGGCCATCTGCGGGCCATTCTCGGCTCGATGACCGTCGAGGAAGTATACCGCAACCGCGATCGTTTCGCGCAGGAAGTGCAGGCCGTGGCCGCCAAAGACTTAAAAAAGATGGGACTCCAAATCGTCTCCTTCACCATCAAGGACGTGCGCGACAAGCACGGGTACTTGGATGCGCTCGGGAAGCCGCGGATTGCAGCCGTGAAGCGCGACGCGGAGATTGCGGAGGCCGAGGCGATGAGAGACTCGCGTATTCAAAAAGCGAATGCCGAGGAGCAGGGGATGAAGGCGGAGCTGCTGCGCGATACGAATATCGCCGAAGCGGCCAAGGAAAAGGAATTGAAGATTGCTTCCTTTAAAAAGGAACAGGATATGGCCCGAGCGGAAGCCGACCAAGCTTACTACGTGCAGGAGGCCCGTTCCAAGCAAAGCGTCGTCGAGGAGCAAATGCGCGTCGAGCTCGTTCGGAAAGAGCGGGAAATCGACCTCGAAGCCAAAGAAATTTTGCGTCGCGAGAAGCAGTATGACGCCGAAGTGAAGAAGAAAGCGGACGCCGAGCGTTACGCGGTCGTGCAGTCGGCGGAAGCTGATAAATCGAAGCGCGTGCTCGAAGCCGATGCGATGCAATATCGAATCGAAGCGGAAGCGAAGGCGATGGCGGAGCAAAAGCGTCTCGCCGGCTTGGCGGAAGCGGATGCCGAACGGGCGCGAGGAACCGCGGAAGCCGAAGTTATCCGGCTGCGCGGTCTGGCGGAAGCCGAAGCAAAACAGAAGCTAGCCGAAGCGTTCGAGAAGTTCGGCGAAGCCGCGGTGCTCGACATCGTCATGAAGATGCTGCCTGAATTGGCCGGCAAGATTGCAGAGCCGCTGCAGCAGATCGATAAGCTGACGGTCGTCGATACCGGCAACGGAGAAGGGGCGGCCCGCGTCAGCAACTATGTCACGCAACTGATGGCGACGGCCCCGCAGATGCTGAAGGACGTATCCGGACTGGATGTCGAGAAAATGATTCAGCGCCTGACGAATGGATCGGGTTCGGCACAGCCGAAGCGTTCTCCAGTTCCAACGGAAGCTCCATCCGCAGTAGCAGGAGGCACCGAGACTCCGAAGGCAGAATAAACCGATTATTGTACGAATAGAACATCTATCCTATACAGCATAATAAAGAAGCCTTGCCGAAATTGTTAGGGCAAGGCTTCTTGTTCTATATAGGTTGTCCTCTATCGGGTTGCGCTGCCCACTGTCTGGATAGCGTTTCTACGCCGTCAGCGGCCGCAAACCGTCTTCCCCCTCTATCAGCGAGACAATTAGACAAACCGGAGTATGTATCCTCCAAGAGACAGGATGAGCAATGGACGGCTTTGACGTCTGCCGTACAACATAGAGTCAGGTATTTTTTAGACATAAAAAAAACACCCTTCAGGTGTCTTGGTGTTAAAACTGGTGCCGGTGAGAGGACTCGAACCTCCACGGTTTCCCTCACGATTTTGAGTCGCGCGCGTCTGCCATTCCGCCACACCGGCATATGAAGTTAATCTGGCGTGCCCTAAGAGATTCGAACTCCTGACCTTTTGATTCGTAGTCAAACGCTCTATCCGGCTGAGCTAAGGGCACATAACATCCAGAAAGAATAAGTTGGAGGCGCCACCCAGATTCGAACTGGGGAATAAAGCTTTTGCAGAGCTTTGCCTTACCACTTGGCTATGGCGCCATCTGGAGCGGACAACGGGATTCGAACCCGCGACCCTCGCCTTGGCAAGGCGATACTCTACCACTGAGCTATGTCCGCGTAAATGGCTGGGGATATAGGATTCGAACCTATGCATGACGGAGTCAAAGTCCGTTGCCTTACCGCTTGGCTAATCCCCAAAGGTATGGGGCGATCGAGGGGAATCGAACCCCCGAGTGTCGGAGCCACAATCCGATGCGTTAACCACTTCGCCACGACCGCCACATTATGCAATTGTTAGATTGGCAGGGGCAGCAGGAATTGAACCCACACTAACGGTTTTGGAGACCGCTGTTCTACCTTTAAACTATGCCCCTATGTATGGTGGAGGATGATGGATTCGAACCACCGAACCCGTAAGGGAACAGATTTACAGTCTGCTGCGTTTGGCCACTTCGCTAATCCTCCACGATGGTGCCGGCGATAGGAGTCGAACCCACGACCTACTGATTACAAGTCAGCCGCTCTACCAACTGAGCTACACCGGCACAAGCCTCTTATGGTGGCTCGGGACGGAATCGAACCGCCGACACGAGGATTTTCAGTCCTCTGCTCTACCGACTGAGCTACCGAGCCTAATAACATTAAGCATAATGGCGGAGCTGACGGGATTCGAACCCGCGTTCTCCTGCGTGACAGGCAGGCATGTTAGGCCTCTACACCACAGCTCCAGATTGGTTGCGGGGACAGGATTTGAACCTGCGACCTTCGGGTTATGAGCCCGACGAGCTACCGAACTGCTCCACCCCGCGATATATGGTGGACGCTGACGGGATCGAACCGCCGACCCTCTGCTTGTAAGGCAGATGCTCTCCCAGCTGAGCTAAGCGTCCATATTGTAGCGACTAATATATCTTAACAGATTGTTAGGGTCAATTTCAACCCTCAATTTTTACCAGCCGCAAGGCATAATTGGTGACCCGTACGGGATTCGAACCCGTGTTACCGCCGTGAAAGGGCGGTGTCTTAACCGCTTGACCAACGGGCCACGCTGGCGGAGAGAGAGGGATTCGAACCCTCGAGACGCTTGTGACGCCTACACGATTTCCAATCGTGCTCCTTCGGCCAAACTCGGACATCTCTCCATGGCTCCCCGAACAGGACTCGAACCTGTGACAACTCGGTTAACAGCCGAGTGCTCTACCGACTGAGCTATCGGGGAATATATAAGGCATTATACCTTAAAAACTGAATGCGAAAGTAAAATCATCAAACCATCCGGGGTCCCCGAAAAGTAATCGGTGTTGCTGCAACGCTTCACGTCACTTTTTGGGGTGAATTTAGGATAAGCCCTCGACCGATTAGTATTGGTCAGCTCCATGCATTGCTGCACTTCCACCTCCAACCTATCTACCTCGTCGTCTTCAAGGGGTCTTACCAATGTGGGAAATCTCATCTTGAGGGGGGCTTCACGCTTAGATGCTTTCAGCGCTTATCCCTTCCGTACTTGGCTACCCAGCTATGCCTCTGGCGAAACAACTGGTACACCAGCGGTACGTCCATCCCGGTCCTCTCGTACTAAGGACAGCTCCTCTCAAATTTCCTACGCCCGCGACAGATAGGGACCGAACTGTCTCACGACGTTCTGAACCCAGCTCGCGTACCGCTTTAATGGGCGAACAGCCCAACCCTTGGGACCTACTTCAGCCCCAGGATGCGATGAGCCGACATCGAGGTGCCAAACCTCCCCGTCGATGTGGACTCTTGGGGGAGATAAGCCTGTTATCCCCAGGGTAGCTTTTATCCGTTGAGCGATGGCCCTTCCATGCGGTACCACCGGATCACTAAGCCCGACTTTCGTCCCTGCTCGACTTGTAGGTCTCGCAGTCAAGCTCCCTTCTGCCTTTGCACTCTTCGAATGATTTCCAACCATTCTGAGGGAACCTTGGGGCGCCTCCGTTACTCTTTAGGAGGCGACCGCCCCAGTCAAACTGCCCGCCTGACACTGTCCCCGAACCGGTTTCACGGTCCCTGGTTAGAACTCCGATACGATCAGGGTGGTATCCCAACGGCGCCTCCACCGAAGCTGGCGCTCCGGCTTCCCAGGCTCCCACCTATCCTGTACAGACCGTACCAAAGTCCAATATCAAGCTGCAGTAAAGCTCCATGGGGTCTTTCCGTCTTGTCGCGGGTAACCTGCATCTTCACAGGTATTAAAATTTCACCGGATCTCTCGTTGAGACAGCGCCCAAGTCGTTACGCCATTCGTGCGGGTCAGAATTTACCTGACAAGGAATTTCGCTACCTTAGGACCGTTATAGTTACGGCCGCCGTTTACTGGGGCTTCGGTTCATAGCTTCGCCTTACGGCTAACCACTCCCCTTAACCTTCCAGCACCGGGCAGGCGTCAGCCCGTATACTTCGCCTTACGGCTTCGCACAGACCTGTGTTTTTGCTAAACAGTCGCTCGGGCCTATTCACTGCGGCCCCCTCGGGCTATTCACCCTACCGGGGCACCCCTTCTCCCAAAGTTACGGGGTCATTTTGCCGAGTTCCTTAACGAGAGTTCTTCCGCGCGCCTTAGAATTCTCTTCTCGCCTACCTGTGTCGGTTTGCGGTACGGGCACCTTTACCTGGCTAGAGGCTTTTCTTGGCAGCATGAAATCAAGACCTTCGGTACTGTAATTTTCCCTCCCCGTCACAGCCCAGCCTTACGGTCAGCGGATTTGCCTACTGACCAGCCTCACTGCTTGGACGAGCATCCATCTGCTCGCGTCCCTATCCTTCTGCGTCCCCCCATTGCTCATAACGGCTACGGTGGTACAGGAATTTCAACCTGTTGTCCTTCGACTACGCCTTTCGGCCTCGCCTTAGGTCCCGACTTACCCTGGGCGGACGAGCCTTCCCCAGGAACCCTTAGGCTTTCGGCGGACTGGATTCTCACCAGTCTTTTCGTTACTCATACCGGCATTCTCACTTGTGTACAGTCCAGCAGTCCTTCCGGTCTGCCTTCCACCCGGTACACAACGCTCCCCTACCACTGCATCGACTTCACTCCAGCTTCGAAGTAT
>NZ_LDIG01000273.1 GCF_015845845.1 Paenibacillus dendritiformis | reverse complement strand
TCGAAATCCAGTCCGCAAAACCACAAATAGCCCGCATGCATGGGCAGCAGTTGATACAATTCCCGTTCGGAGTGGTTGAACAAATACGAAAGCAGCATCAGTCGAACCATTCGCTCCGGGTCAGCCGCCGGGCGACCGGTGCGTTCCGTATATAGCGGCGCTACCCAATCATGGACGATGGATAAATCAAGCGCCTCGTTGATTTGACGCAGGATGTGCTTTTTCGGCACGAGTTCATCCATATCCACGAATTGAAACATCTGAGGCTGGACAGCCGATGACTTATAGGCTTTCATGTTCAATCACTCTCTCGATTATTTGTTACAGTACAAATTCGACAAAACCATGGGAAAGACCTGTTTAAGCGGACTTTTTCACCGGAC
Source organism: Paenibacillus dendritiformis (assembly GCF_015845845.1). Taxonomy (GTDB): domain Bacteria; phylum Bacillota; class Bacilli; order Paenibacillales; family Paenibacillaceae; genus Paenibacillus_B; species Paenibacillus_B dendritiformis_C. Next base: position 28,009 of record NZ_LDIG01000273.1, on the reverse strand, counting down.
TTTTAAAGATTCAACCCGAAACAATTATGTTAGGATAATATTGTAAATATTTGTGGATTACAACCAATCCAGCATGGTAAAATTGAAGGAGGTATGATTGCAATGATCCATAATTCCATGTTTAAAACTTTTTTGAGCTTAGTGTTGGTTTTCTCAATGCTGACGATCGTAACGGTAGGTTTGGACGAAGGTATCGCTAATGGCTATGATGATGTAACCATTCGAATGAATGATATCCACAGTTTAGGGGAATATGTTGAAAATCACAGCTCGGAATTTTTTACAGTTAATGATAATAAAATAATAGAGAAGCTCACCGGCAATCTTTCACTTAACGAAGAAGCCATTTCGTTTTCCGGCCCAGATAAAAAACTATCAAGGGAAAACTTTAAGGGAGCATTTTTTTCAGGAAAAATTCAAGAACGCTATAACGTATACACAGTTGGCTTTGAATCGGTTGATATTCATGGTAAATGATGGTTTATAATGCGATATTGATAGGGATTTATTAATTGATGCCTATCAGCTGAATATTGATAAGAATGAATCCGTTAAAGTTATCCATAAAAATAGCGGCACAATAGTCAACTCAACAGTTGAAGAACTGACAAAACTGAAAAACAGTAATCGTACTAACAGCAGCCAAGAGGAATGCGAGTGGGCTTCTATTGTGGCATGTACCCTTGCAGGTGCAGCATTCGGAGGAGTTGGCGGTCTTGTGTGTACCGTGGCAACCAAATTAATTTGCGATAATTGCGCATGTGATTGATGAGAAAAATGAAAATCAAACTGCTGAAAACGCTTAAAACTCTTTTCATTTGTGCCGGAATCTCAGGAATTGGTATCTTTGATTCCAAATTTTTCACTATCCTAATCACAAAAAATACAATTGACTACTACTATATGACATTAGGTTCAATATTCGCCTTGTTACTCATTATCGGGTTGGCATTAAAGAATATCCTCAAAAAAAACTTTAACGAATAGAGTAGGAGTCCTCCAGTGTGCCTGCATCATCTGGGTATATTTGGGGGACTCAGCTTGCATATACGGAGACATTCCACAAACGGGAACCCAATAAAAAGCATATGTGCCATAACGATTGACTAATTCCTACATGAAAGTCTAATATAGGCAAAAGACCCGCATCTCAATACCGACATATCGCTGATATCACCAAATAACCAGATCATCCGCCATAGGGGTGAACTTATGAAGCCCAGTATCATACACATTCAACTTAGTGATAACATATGCCTGGACATTGAACATGAGGTTCTCATGAACCGTGGAGTTATTATATCGCTGTCGCGAGTCGAATTTCGCTTGTTGTATTATGACGAGAACCATATCATATGTATTCGCAATGCCGGCTACATGCTAACGTAACAATTTTGGCGCAGAGCAGAGAAGCACCGATAATTGTCCACCAACAATGGAAATACAATTGAGTACAGCTTGCCAGCCGAGCCCGCTGCCTGCTCGCGGTTCGTCTTGTCCTCAATGTCGGCCCGGTAAAGCATACCAACGAAGTGAATCTGACAAACCGCCTCATGTGCATTGGCCTTCGCCGCTCCAACAGAACCGGGTTGCGTCCGGATACGGCAACTCCCGCCTTCGCCCTTTGCCCTAGTATCCCATCCGGGCAGGTTCGGTCTCTTCAAATCCCCTTTACTCCAGTATCCCATCCGGGCAGGTTCGTCCCTTTCAATCCCCTTTGCTCAAGTATCCCATCCGGGCAGGATCGACCTTTCCAATCCTCTTTGCTCCAGTATCCCATCCGGGCAGGATCGTACCTTCCAATCCCCTTTTGCTCAGTAGCCCAACCAGTCAGGTTCGTTAATCCCTATGCCCTTTGGTCCAGTATCCCAGATAGTCAGGTACAGCCGGGTACGCCATTACGTTCTTCACCTACCACTCTTTTGTAGAGCTTCTTTTCAAGCAGCCACAATTTTACTAGGCTATAAATAGCTAGTCCTGACAGCGGTTTACGCTCCAACACCAACAAGGAAAGGTTCAATCTGCAAGGGATCAATGACGGGAAAGAATCAGATCCTGAGTAATGGGGAGATTGCCCATAAGAGTTTGAAAGACCTATTTGCATCAGGCCTGCGAGCGGAGATTAGCGATGTTGCTGCACTCGAAAAAATCGTGTTTCTCCGCGATCTTTTCAAGCAGGCCAAATCCTTCACCGGATCAACAATCTGTTGTTCAAGACAGCGTTACAGCCCCAATACCAGCATGGAAAGATTTCATTCTTACAAGGTGAAAAGGACCGGGAAAATTCAGATCCTGAGTAACGGGGAGACTGCGCATAAGAACTTAAAAACATCTATTCGCATGCCTGTTCGCGAAATGGAATAAAAAAATTGGCCGCTCCCGGAAATGAAAAAACCGTGACTCCACAGCCTCAAGTAAGGGGTTAAGAGTCACGGCTTTCTCTAATGAATTGTCCACATAAAAGGAATTATCCAATCATGCCCGTTATTATTTCGGTATAACGGCAAGCTACAGGGTCCCCGCAGAACCGGTCGCCAGTGGGCGGTTGGCTTTGTCGGCGATGTCGGTACGGTAATGCATGCCGGCGAAGTGAATCTGGCGCACCGCCTCATACGCATTGGCCTTCGCCGCCGCGAGATCCGGGCCGCGTCCGACGACGCCGAGCACCCGCCCGCCGTTCGTCCGCCACGTCCCGTCCTGATCGCGAACCGTCCCCGCGTGGAAGAGCAAGGCCTGCTTCGACGCTTCCTCCAGCCCGGTAATGACATCGCCTTTGCGGTAGCTGCCCGGATAGCCTTCGGAGGCAACAATGACGCATACGGCGGCTTCGTCGCGCCATTCAAGTTCGATTTGATCCAGCGTGCCGTCGGTGCAGGCCCACAGCACGTCGAACAGATCCGTCTTCAGGCGAGGCAGCACCACCTGCGTCTCCGGGTCGCCGAAGCGGGCATTGAATTCGACCACCTTCGGCTCCCCATCCGGCGTGATCATCAATCCGGCGAAGAGCAGGCCGCGGAACGGGCGCCCTTCCGCTGCCATCGCCCGCACCGTCGGCTTGATCACCTGCTCCACCGCCCGCGTGAACGCCTCTTCCGGGAACTGCGGCAGCGGGCTGTACGTGCCCATTCCCCCGGTATTCGGGCCAGTATCGCCGTCATAAGCGGGCTTATGATCCTGGGCAGGCACGCACGGCAGCACTGTCTCGCCGTCCACGAACGCCAACACTGACATTTCCTGCCCCTGCATGAATTCCTCAATGACGACCCGGCTGCCGGAGGCGCCGAACTTGCCTTCGATCATCACCTCATTCAATACCTGTTCCGCTTCTTCGACGGTCTGCACGATAGTGACGCCTTTGCCGGCGGCAAGGCCGTCTGCCTTGATGACAAGCGGCATCGCCTGCCCGCGGACATATTCCTTCGCCGCCTCCGCATCATCGAATGCGGCATACGCGGCGGTCGGAATCCCATAGGCGCGCAGCAGGTCCTTCATGAACACCTTGCTGCCCTCAATCTCGGCCGCCTTCCGGTCCGGACCGAATACCCGCACCCCGTGCGCCTGCAGCACATCGACGATACCGTCCGCCAGCGGATCATCCGGGCCGACGACGACAAGATCGATGTCATGGTGGCGCGCATATTTCGCAATCCCTTTATAATCCGTCGCCAGAAATGGAACCCTCTCCGCGACATCCTCCATCCCCGCATTGCCCGGAGCCACCAGCACCTGGCTGACCTTCGGGCTCTGCTTCAGCGCCCATGCCAGCGCATGCTCGCGCCCGCCTGTGCCGATGATCAATACTTTCATGTGATGAAGTCCCCCGTTCCTGTTATCTCCGCTTCAACCGATTCGTGACCGCCCTGTTGCCTTCTCCTGTTAATGCTTGAAATGACGGACGCCCGTCATCACCATTGCCATGCCGTTTCGGTTCGCCGCCTCAATGGACTCTTCGTCGCGCACCGAGCCGCCGGGCTGAATGACCGCCGTAATGCCCGCCGCCGCGGCAAGCTCCAACGTATCGCCCATCGGGAAAAATGCATCCGATGCCAGCACCGCCCCGCGCGCCTTCTCTCCAGCTTGCTCGATTGCGATGCGCGCCGCGCCGACGCGGTTCATCTGGCCGGCGCCGATGCCGACCGTCATGCCGTCCTTGACGAGCACAATCGCATTCGACTTCACATGCTTGACGACGTTCCAGCCGAACAAAAGCTGCTCCAATTCCTGCGCCGACGGTTCCCGTTCGGTCGCCGTTTTCAAGGAAGACGGGTCAAGCGTATGCACATCGGTATCCTGCGCAAGCAATCCGCCCTCTACCGAAGTCAATTGGCGGGCCGGTCTACGTTCCGACGGCGCAGGCTCCGTGCCGGTGCGGAGCAGGCGGATATTTTTCTTCTGCTTGAGGATGTCGAGCGCCTCCGGACTATAATCGGGAGCAATGACGATTTCAAGGAAAATCTCATGCAGCATTTCCGCCGTCTCGCGATCGATCGGCCGATTCGCCGCTACGATGCCGCCGAAGATCGAGGTCGGGTCCGATTCATACGCCTTCCGGTACGCCTCGGCCACTGTAGCGCCGATGCCGACGCCGCACGGATTCATATGCTTCACCGCCACGACAGCCGGCTCCGCGAATTCGCCCACGATCGAAAGCGCCGCATTGGCATCGTTGATATTGTTGTAGGAGAGCTCCTTGCCGTGAAGCTGCTCGGCCGTCGCGACGCTGCCCGCCCCTGCCAGCGGCTGGCGGTAGAATGCCGCCGCCTGATGCGGGTTCTCGCCATAGCGGAGCGGTTGCGCCAGCTCGTAGGTAACGGTGAGCCGCTCCGGCCATGCCTCGCCGGTCTGCTTCGTCAAATAATCGGCAATCAGCGCGTCATACGCCGCCGTATGGCGAAATACCTTCGCCGCCAGACGCTTCCGCGTCGCCAGCGTCGTATCTCCTTGCTGGCGGATTTCGTCCAGCACCCCCGCATAATCCGCCGCATCGACAACAACCGTCACGTCGGCATGGTTCTTGGCTGCCGAGCGCAGCATCGTCGGTCCGCCGATATCGATATTCTCGATGGCCTCCTCATAGCTTACGCCCGGCTTCGCAATCGTCTCCTGGAACGGATACAGATTGACCGCCACCAGATCGATATAGGACAATCCGAGCTCCTCCATCTGCCGCGTATGCTCCGCGTTGCCGCGAACGGCCAGAAGCCCGCTATGCACGGCCGGGTGCAGCGTCTTCACGCGCCCGTCCATAATTTCCGGGAAGCCGGTCACCTCCGAAATGCCGATAACCGGAACGCCCTCGCGCTCCAACAGCGACTTGGTGCCGCCCGTCGATATCAGCTCCACGCCGGCTTCCGCCAGGGCGCGAGCGAATTCCACAATCCCCGTCTTATCGGATACGCTGATTAGCGCTCTACGAATCGTCATTATGCTCTCTCCCTTAATTCAAATCGCGATGCCAAGCCCTAACTTATCTTCCGTCGATGTAACCAAAACTGCCGCGTATTATCACAGTGAGTTTACCTCACAGCGGCCGCTGTTTTCTGGACATTTCTCTTTACTATCCATAAAAACACTTCCCTCTGCTATCATTGTAATGCGATAAAGAACCCTCGTCCAGGTGCAAACCCCTGCAACTCATCTTGCCCCCTGCAACAACCTCCTGCCCACCACAAGAGCATTTCCAAGACAATAGAAGCCGTCGTTGCAAGACATCTTCCTCAATAAAACGGTTCAAGCAAGCCATTGCATCATGTTTTGTCCTCTTGGCCTACATGAGCTCCGGCCAGCAGACGCCGCACCACCTGCGGGTAGATGCGGTGCTCCACCGCCTGAATTTTGGAGAGCAGCGATTCGAGCGTATCGTCTTCCGCAATCGCCACCGCCTCCTGCGCCACGATCGGCCCCGTATCCATCCCGGCATCGACCAGATGCACGGTCACTCCCGTTACCTTCACGCCGTAATCCAGCGCCTGGCGTACCGCGTGCAGGCCCGGAAAGCTCGGGAGCAAGGAGGGATGAATATTGAGAATGCGGCCTTCATACGCGTCCAGCAGCACCGGCGTGACGAGCCGCATATACCCGGCCAGGGCGATCCATTGCACGCCATGCCGGCCCAGCGTCCGCAGGATGTCGCGTTCGTAATGGCCGCGGCTCTCATAGCGCTTTGGCTCGAACACCGCGGCCGGAACGCCGGCTTCGCGCGCCCGCTCCAATACGCGAGCTCCGGGCTTGTCGCACACGAGCAGCGCGACCTCCCCGCCGAGCTGCCCTGCCCGCGACGCCTCCGCCAGCGCTTGGAAGTTCGAGCCCGAGCCGGAAGCGAACACGGCAATGCGCGGCAGAAAGGAGGTGCCTGCGGACGGCGAGATTTGCAGCGCCCCCGTGCCGGCGTACTCCGCCTCCTGCCCTTCATATCCTGTGCGCATCAGCAGCCCACCTCCGGAATCCGAACCTGACGCGCCCCTTCCGTCACCGCGCCGAGGCGGTATACCGCCTCGCCCTGCTCCGCCAGGCAGGCCTCCGCCGCAGCCGCTTCATCCGGATTAACCGCGATGACCATGCCGATGCCCATATTGAATGTCGTGAACAGTTCCATCCAGGTCAAGCTTCCAATCTCGCGGCTGAGGCGGAACACTTCCGGCACCGGCCATGTGCCGTAATCGATCTGCGCCGCCGTGCCTTCCGGCAGCATGCGCGGAATATTTTCGAGGAAGCCTCCGCCTGTAATATGGGCCGCACCCTTGACCGTAACCCGCTTCATCAGCTCCAGCAGCGGGCGCACATAGATGCGCGTCGGCTCGAGCAGCACATCGGCCAGGGGGCGGCCGTCCGACGTCACGCGTGCATCCAGGGTATAGCCGGCCTCTTGGAGGAACAGCTTCCGCACGAGCGAATAGCCGTTGCTGTGGAAGCCGCTGGAGGCGAGGCCGAGCAGCACATCGCCCGGGCGGATCGTCTCGCCCGTGATGAGGCGGCGCTTCTCCACGACGCCGACGCTGAAGCCGGCGATATCATACTCGCCCGGGGCGTACATCCCCGGCATCTCCGCCGTCTCGCCGCCGATGAGGGCGCAGCCCGCTATCCGGCAGCCTTCGGCAATGCCGCTGACGATCGCTTCGATGCGCTCGGGCACCACTTGGCCGCAAGCCAAATAATCGAGGAAGAACAGCGGCTCGGCCCCCTGCACGACGATGTCATTGACGCACATTGCCACCGCGTCAATACCGATGGTGTCATGCCGTTCCGCCGCGAAGGCGAGCATCAGCTTCGTCCCGACGCCATCGGTGCCCGAGACGAGCACAGGCTCCTCAAATCTTTTCGCATCCAATCCGAACAGCGCCCCGAATCCTCCCAGACCCGACAGCACCTCCGGCCGGAATGTGCGCTGCACATGCTTTTTCATCCGTTCCACAGCTTCGTTGCCTGCCGCAATGTCAACCCCGGCTTGCTTGTAAGCTTCAGACATAATGTACGCGTCTCCCCTCTCCGGTTCGCCCCGCCTACAGCGGGGCGCCTTCCTCCTGCAATTTCCGCAGCTCCAATCCTCTGTCTGCCGGCACTTCGTCCTTTTTCTTCCTTGGTGTTGATGTCTCTGTAGATTCCTCTATGTGCCGCATGATGAGCCGCTTGATGAGCCGCTTGGCCACAAGGCCTTACCGGCGGACAGATTCCGCCTCCACGCCTGCCGCGGCGCGCGCGCCGAACAGCTCCGTCGGATAATCATCATCGAAGCAGGCCAGGCACAAGCCGCCGCTCGGCTTATCCGCATAGCTGCCGCCAATCGCCTCAATCATCCCTTCCTTCGACAGGAAGGCGAGCGAATCGGCGCCGATCAGCTTCCGCATCTCCTCTTCCGTATGAAGATGAGCGAGCAGATCCTCGCTCTTCGGCGTGTCGATGCCATAGAAGCACGGATGGCGGAACGGCGGCGAGGCGATGCGCAGATGGACCTCCCGCGCCCCGGCTTCGCGCAGCATGTTGACGATGCGGCGCGACGTCGTGCCGCGCACGATCGAGTCGTCAATGAGGACGACCCGCTGGCCTTCGACGACGCTCCGGACGGCGCTCAGCTTCATTTTGACGCCCTGCTCGCGCAGCTCCTGGCTCGGCTGAATGAACGTTCTGCCGGTATATTTGCTTTTGATAAGTCCCATTTCATATGGAATGCCCGTCTTCTCCGCGTAGCCGATCGCCGCCGATATGCTGGAATCGGGCACGCCCGTCACGATATCCGCCTCGACGAACGCCTCCTCCGCCAGCCTCATCCCCATATGCTTGCGGGCGGTGTGCAAGTTCACCTCATGCAGTTGACTGTCCGGACGCGAGAAATAGATGAATTCCATCGCGCACAGCGAGCGCTTCGCTCCCGGGGCGAACCGTTCCGAGCGGTGGCCCCACGCATCGACGACGACCAGCTCGCCCGGCTCCAGTGGGCGGACCAGCTCCGCTCCGATCGCCTCCAGAGCGCATGTCTCCGAAGCGAACACATAAGCGTCGCCCAGGCGGCCCATCACAATCGGACGCAGCCCGTGCGGATCGGATGCCGCCAGCAGCCGGTCATTCGTCATCAGCAGGAAGGCGAAGCCTCCGACCAGTTCCTTCAGCGCTTCCTTCGCGGCCTGCACGAAATCATGCTCCGAGCGGGCAATCAGATGCGCGATGACCTCGGTATCGCTTGTCGTCTGGAAGATCGACCCCTTCTGCTCCAGCCCGTGGCGGATCTGCGGCGCGTTGACGATATTGCCGTTCGTCGCGACCGCCAACTCGCCGTCCCGCGTCTTGAACACGAGCGGCTGCGCGTTCGCCAGCCGGCTGTCGCCGGACGTCGAGTAGCGGACATGGCCGATCGCCCGATCGCCTTCCAGCTCCGCGTGCCGCTCGGCGTCGAACACTTCCTTCACCAACCCCATCCCGCGGTGATAACGGAATGAATCGCCGCCGGATACGCAGATGCCCGCGCTCTCCTCGCCCCGGTGCTGCAGCGTGTGCAGCCCGTAGTACGTCAGCGTCGACGCCTCCTTGTAGCCGAAAACGCCGAAAATGCCGCATTCCTCTTTCAACCGGTCGAACGGGCCATCCCGGCCGCTGCCCTCGTTATAATAAGCCCCGCTTATCGCATAAGACATGGGATCGCATCCTTCCATACCCGCTCCGCTTCCCGGACCGGGAGATCGATAGCCGGACTGCCGTTGACCCGAATGGCGATCTGCTCGCCGCCGACCCGTCCCAGCCCTTCGACCGGGATGCCCGCTGCCGCGCAGCGCGCTGTCACCTCTTCGGCCCGATCCGGATGGACCGAGAGCAGAATTCGCGATTGGCTCTCGCTGAACAGCGCGACATCATTCCGCAGACCGGCCGCAGCCAGTTCCAGACTCGCGCCGATGCCGCCGCTGATGCAGCATTCCGCGAACGCCGCAGCCAGCCCGCCATCCGATACATCATGCGCCGACTGCACGAAGCCATCCTGAATGAGCGCCAGCACCGTCCGCTGCAGGCGCAGCTCGGTCTCGAGATCGACCTCCGGCGGACGGCCTTCCGCCACGCCATGGATGACCGATTGGAACTCGCTTCCGCCCAGCTCCGCCTTCGTCCGGCCGAGCAGCAGCACGGCATCGCCTTCGCGCTTGAAACCTTGCGTCGTAATATGATCCGCGTCATGGACGAGTCCAACCATGCCGACGACCGGCGTCGGGTAGATCGATCCGTGCGCATTTTCGTTATAAAGGCTGACATTGCCGCCGATGACCGGCGTATTCAGCACGCGGCACGCTTCCGCCATGCCGTCGACCGCCTGCTCCATCTGCCAGAAGTTCTCCGGCTTCTCCGGATTGCCGAAGTTCAGGTTGTCGGTTATGGCGAGCGGCTCGGCGCCCGAGCATACGATATTGCGCGCCGCCTCGCACACCGCAATGCGTCCGCCCATCAGCGGATCGAGCATCACGTAGCGGCCGTTGCAGTCCGTGGTCATCGCGAGCGCCTTGCGGGTTCCGCGCACGAGCACGACCGCCGCGTCCGAGCCCGGCGTCACCGCCGTGCTGGCCCGCACCATGCTGTCATATTGGCGGTACACCCATTCCTTGCTGGCGACGGAAGGGGAGGCCAGCACTTGCAGAAGCGCCGCGTTGACGTCCGTCACCTCCGGGTATCCGGCCGTATCGAGCGCTTGGTTGGCCGCATAGCTCGCCGGCTCCCGCGACGGCTTGTGATAGACCGGGCATTCATCGACGAGACCGCGGACCGGCATATCGGCGACCACTTCGCCGCCGAACAGCAGGCGCAGGCGGCCGTCGTCCGTCACGCGCCCGACCTTGCGGCAGATGACGCCCCAGCGCTCGAATATTTCCATCGCGATCGGCTCGTTCTGCTCCTCGATGACGAACAGCATCCGCTCCTGCGATTCGGACAGCATCATCTCGTACGGAGTCATGCCCGTCTCCCGCTGCGGCACCTCGTCGAGCACCAGTTCCAGCCCGTTGCCCGCCTTGCTCGCCATCTCGGCGCTGGAGCAGGTCAGTCCCGCCGCGCCCATATCCTGAATCCCGATCACGATGCCGGACTGAATCAGCTCCAGACAGGATTCCATCACCAGCTTTTCCATGAACGGATCGCCGACCTGGACCGCCGGGCGCTTCGCTTCCGACTCGGCCGTCAGCTCCTCCGAAGCGAACGTCGCGCCATGAATCCCGTCGCGTCCCGTCGGAGGACCGACATAATAGACCGGGTTGCCGACGCCGCTGGCGACGCCCTTCTGAATATCCTCATGGTTGATCAAGCCGACGCACATTGCATTGACGAGCGGATTCCCGGCATAGCTGTCGTCGAATACGACCTCGCCCCCGACCGTCGGGATGCCGATGCAGTTGCCGTAGCCCGCGATGCCCGCGACGACATGCTCGAACAAATATTTGACCCTCTCCTCCTTCAAGCTGCCGAAGCGCAGCGAATTGAGCAGGGCCACCGGCCGGGCCCCCATCGAGAAAATGTCGCGGATAATCCCGCCCACGCCCGTCGCCGCGCCTTGGTAGGGCTCGATGGCGGACGGATGATTGTGGCTTTCGATTTTGAACACGACGGCCTGGCCGTCGCCGATATCGACGATGCCCGCGCCTTCGCCCGGACCGACGAGCACCCGCTCGCCCGTCGTCGGGAACCGCTTCAGAAGCGGCTTCGAATTTTTGTACGCGCAGTGCTCCGACCACATGACGCTGAATACGCCGATCTCCGTATAGTTCGGACGGCGTCCGAGCAGTCCGCAGATAAGCTCGTACTCGTCATCCGTGACGCCCATCCCCGCATACAGCCGCTCGGCCGCAATCTGATCCGGAGACGGCTCCCGCCGCATATTGTCGCGGGCCATCTCCATCGACTGCCGCTTCCGGCGCGCTTCCTGTTCTGCCCGTTCCGCCGAGACGGCGGTCGTAGTGTTACGCGTTGACTGCATGCTTCTCCCTCCAAGCGTTCAAAATCGACGTGAACATCCGGCTGCCGTCCTCGGAACCGAGCCAGGCGCTGACCGCGCGCTCCGGATGGGGCATCATGCCGAGCACATTGCCCGCTTCATTGCAGATGCCCGCAATATCCTCGACCGAGCCGTTCGGATTATCTTCATAAGTGAACACGATCTGTCCCCGCGCCTTCAAGCGGCGCAAGGTCTCTTCGTCACAGTAATAATTGCCTTCCCCATGAGCAATCGGGATGTTGACCACTTCGCCCTCGCCGTATTCGGCCGTGAAGGGCGTATCGCGGCGGGCGACCCGAATCGGAGCCGCATGGCAGCGGAACTGAAGGCCGACATTGCGCCGCAGCGTGCCCGGCAGCAGCCCGGCCTCCGTGAGAATCTGGAAGCCGTTGCAAATGCCGAGCACATAGACGCCCTCCCGCGCGGCCTGCTCGACCGCCTTCATCACCGGCGCGAAGCGGGCGATGGCGCCGCAGCGCAAATAATCGCCGTAAGAGAAGCCGCCCGGCACGATGATCAGATCGTAGCCGTCCAGCTCCGTCGCCGTATGCCAGACGCGATCCGCCTCGAGCCCCATCGTATCCTGGACCGCATGCACGCAATCCATATCACAGTTCGATCCCGGAAAAACAAGCACAGCCACCTTCATCGCCCTACGCCTCCAATTCGTATCGGTAATCTTCCACGACCGGATTGGACAGCAGCACCTTGCAGATCCGCTCGACCTGTTCCTTCGCTTCGGCTTCATTCGCCGCCGCCAGCTCGAATTCCATATACTTGCCGATGCGCATATGCTCCACGCCCTCATACCCCATCGAATGCATCGCCCGCTCCACCGCGGCGCCTTGAGGGTCAAGCACGTTCGCCTTTGTCGTTACAATCACTTTTACCTTCACTGTGAATTCCTCCCGTTACGCCCATCTCTGTGCGGTTATTCGTTCATATAAAGCGATATAACGTCCTCGCGTAGCGTCGACGACCTCCGCCGGCAGCGGCGGGGGCGTGCTGCTCCGATCCCAGCCGGAAGCGGCCAGATAACGGCGGACCGGCTCCTTGTCGAGACTGTCGATATCCGTATCGAGCGCATAGCTGCCGACGTCCCAGAAGCGGGAGCTGTCCGGCGTGAACAATTCGTCGATGAGCACCAGCTCGCCGTCAATCAAGCCGAATTCAAATTTGCAGTCGGCGAGCAGCAGGCCTTTGCCCGCGCATTCCTCGGCCGCGAACCGGTACAGCCGGAGACTCGCGTCCCGCAGCCGCCCGGCCAGTTCCGGCCCGAGCTCCGACTCCATGACTTCATAGGAAACGTCTTCGTCATGACCTTCGTCATGCTTGCGCGCCGGCGTAAATATCGGTTCCGGCAGGCGCTCGTTCATGCGCAGCCCTTCCGGCAGCTTGATGCCGTTCACTTCGCCGGTCGCTGTATACTGCCGCCAGCCTCCGCCGGTGACATAGCCGCGGACGACGCATTCGAAGTCCACGCGCTGCGCCCGCTTGGCGAGCGTCATTCGTTCAGATAGCAGGGATACTAGAGATGAGATGCGTTGATGAGGTTCCGGTTCGCTGCCGAGCCGGGCGGACAATGCGGTCCGCAGGCATTCCTCGTCACAAGGAATGACATGATTGCCGATAACATGCTTCGTTCGGTCGAACCAGTAGCGGCTCAGCCGGTTCAGCACCGTCCCTTTGTCCGGCACGGCCGGCTCCAGGACGCAGTCAAAGGCCGAAATGCGGTCCGATACGACGATCAAGAGCGTATCGGCGTCCCATTCATACAGTTCCCTCACCTTGCCGCGGTGAAGCAGCGGGAACGGAATCGCATCCGCCAGCGTTGATACGATAGAGTTGGTAGACATGCCTGTGCTCCTCTCGGTTTCTCCTAAGCTGAAGCGGTCTTGCTTACCCTCCCGTTGGTTGCTCCCGCTGCGGCGGACGGTTCCCGGAAGACAGGAGGGCAGGGAGCCGGCCGCCGCATTCGGCCCGTTGGGGATGGGGCCTGCGCGAGCAGCTTATCCGCCATATACAGGGGGACGGCGAACAAGCATGAACTTGCACTTATGAAAATTTGGATGTACCTGTATTGACCTTAAAGTTATCCTTCCAGCAAGCCAAGCTGGCGGAAAATCGTATCGACATGCTTCAAATGCCAGGACGGGTTGAAGGCGTCCTCGATGTCTTCCGCGCTCAGCACCGCCGTAATCTCCGGCGTGCTCTCGATGATATCGCGGAAGCTGCGCTGCTCTTCCCATGCCTGCATCGCGCGCGGCTGTACCGTATCGTAAGCCTGCTCGCGGCTCCAGCCCCGGTCGATAAGCTTCGTCATGACGCGGCCGGAGAACGGCACGCCATAGGTGCGCTGCATGTTGCGCTTCATATTTTCCGGGAATACCGTCAAGTTCTTCACGATGTTCATGAAGCGGTTCAGCATATAGTTCAGCAGCATCGTGCCGTCCGGCAAAATGATGCGCTCGACCGAGCTGTGCGAGATGTCGCGCTCATGCCAGAGCGGCACATTCTCGTAGGCCGACAGCATATAGCCGCGGACTACGCGCGACAGGCCGGAAATGTTCTCGCAGCCGATCGGGTTGCGCTTGTGCGGCATCGCGGACGAGCCCTTTTGCCCTTTGGCGAAGGCTTCCTCCACCTCGCGGAACTCGCTCTTCTGCAGCGCGCGAATCTCGGTCGCGAACTTGTCGAGCGACGTCGCGATCAAGGCCAGCGTCGCCATATACTCCGCATGGCGGTCGCGCTGCAGCGTCTGGGTCGAGATCGGCGCCGGCTTCGTGCCGAGCTTCTCGCAGACGAACTTCTCCACGAACGGGTCGATGTTGGCATAGGTGCCGACCGCCCCGGAGATTTTCCCGTACTGCACGCCGTCCGCCGCATCGCGGAACCGCTCCAGGTTGCGCTGCATTTCCGCGTACCAGAGCGCCATCTTCAAGCCGAACGTCGTCGGCTCCGCATGGACGCCATGGGTGCGGCCCATCATCGGCGTATCCTTGTATTCCAAAGCCTTGTCCTTCAATATATCAATGAACCGGAGCAGATCCTGCTCCAAAATCTCGTTGGCCTGCTTCATCAGATAGCCCAAAGCCGTGTCCACGACATCGGTCGAGGTCAGCCCGTAATGGACCCATTTCCGCTCGGGTCCGAGCGTCTCCGATACGGCGCGCGTGAAGGCGATCACGTCGTGGCGCGTCTCCGCTTCGATCTCATAGATCCGGTCGATATCGAAGCTTGCCTTGGCGCGCAGCGCTTCGACATCCTCCTTCGGAATGACGCCAAGCTCGGCCCATGCCTCGCAGGCGCACAGCTCCACTTCGAGCCAAGCCTTGAATTTGTTCTCTTCCGTCCATATGGCCCGCATCTCCGGGCGCGAATAACGTTCAATCATCGTCTCGTATTCCTCCACATGTTCGATTCTCTCATCCAAGCGAAGGCCGCTTCCGTGTCCGGGGCCACGATATTGATATGCCCCATCTTCCGCTTCGGCTTCGCTTCCGACTTCCCGTACCAGTGCAGCTTCGGCGTCACGCCGAAGCGCTCGGCAGCCGGGTCGTCCGTACGGAACCATTGTACCATGTCCGCCGCGTCTTCGCCGAGCAGGTTGGCCATGACGACCGGAGACACGAGCTCGGTCGGTCCGAGCGGCAGGTTGCAGATGGCCCGCAGATGCTGCTCGAACTGGGAGGTGCGGCATGCATCCATGGTGTAATGCCCGGAATTATGCGGGCGCGGCGCGAGCTCGTTCACGAGCAATTGGCCGTCCGCGGTCAGGAACATCTCGACCGCGATGAGGCCGACGACGTCGAGCGCCTCCGCGATGCGGCGGGCCAACTGCTCGGCTTCCGCCTGCACGCCGGCCGGAATGCGCGCCGGGACGATGGACAGGTGGAGGATATGCTCCCTGTGAATGTTCTCCGCCGCCGGGAAGACGGCGATCTCGCCGCGCGGGCTGCGGGCGGCGATGACCGACAGCTCGTGCTCGAACGGCACGAACGCCTCGAGCACCAGCTCCGGGGCCAGCGCCGACAGCTCGGCATAAGCGGCCTCCGCTTCGCTCTCCTGGCGAAGCATGCGCTGACCCTTGCCGTCATAGCCGCCGGTGGCCGTCTTCAGCACGCCGGCGCCGCCGAACGCGCGCAGCGCGCGGCGCACCTCGCCGGCCGAAGCGACCGCCGCGAACGGCGCGACGGGAATGCCGGCGGCCTGCAGCGCTTCCTTCTCGCGCAGGCGGTGCTGCGCCAGGCGAAGCAGGCGGCTCCCCTGCGGCACGGGAGCGGCCCGCTCGAGCCGCTCGACGGCGCCGGCGTCCACGTTCTCGAACTCGTACGTGATGACGTCCGAGCGGGCCGCCAGCTCCGCCAGACCCTCCTCATCGCCGTAATCGGCGCAGATGAGGTCGGCGACCGCGGCGCAGGGCGCATCCGCCGCCGGGTCAAGCGCGACGAAGCGGTAGCCGAGGCGGACGCCGTCCAGCGCCAGCATGCGGCCGAGCTGGCCGCCGCCGAGGACGCCTACCGTCGCGCCAGGCGCCAGCACCGGCGCCATCGCCTGCGGCCGCATGCGGCCGTCCGCAGGGGCCCTCATGCGAGGTCCCCCGCGGCCTGCACCTGCTGCCGCACCGCTTCCCTGCGCGCCTCCACCTGCGCGCGCAGCTTCTCATCGTGCATGCCAAGCATCTGCACGGCCAGAAGCCCGGCGTTCGTCGCGCCCGCCGGTCCGATCGCCACCGTCGCCACGGGTACGCCGGCCGGCATCTGCACGATGGACAGGAGCGAGTCCATCCCGTTCAACTGCGAAGACCGCACCGGCACGCCGATGACCGGCAGCACCGTCTTCGCGGCGACCATGCCCGGAAGATGGGCGGCCCCGCCCGCGCCCGCGATGATGACGCGAAGCCCGCGCTCCGCCGCCGTCTCTGCATAGCGGAACATCTCGTCCGGCGTCCGGTGGGCCGATACGACCTTGCTCTCGAACGGAACATTGAATTCCTTCAGCACCTCGCATGCAAGCCGCATCGTCTCCCAATCGGACGTGCTTCCCATTATGACGCCTACCCGCACGTTGTCCTTGTCCATCATCGTGCACCTGCTTTCACCCTGTTTTTTGCCCGGCTTCCGAATAATCCCTGACATGAGCATAAAAAAATCAGCGGATGGCTACCCCCTGATCGCAATCTCTGAACCCAAGAATGAGGAGCCCCGGCCGCCGAACAAGCCAGGTCCGTCCTTTCGCCTCCTGATGACAGGCAGCAGCAAACAGACCTGCGGCGCATCCGTCTGGTCGTCATTCTCGTAGTCCAAAGATTTACGGTCCTTGGGTAGAAACTTCCGGCCATATTCCCGGAATTATACGAGTTCAGAAAGATGAAATTATATCGATAGTAGTTCAAAATTATTCGTTAATGGTTCAAGCACCTTCAGTGTAACAAGGGGCAACAGCCATGTCAAGGGTTAAAATACGAATATAATCCACGAAATATATTACATTGTTCGGTTTTAGTTCATTATGCCTATCTAATAAAAAAGAACCGGCCTCTGCATGCGCATCTTCCGGTTCTTCCCAAGGTATCAAGTTATTTCATGACGAGGACAGGCACCTTCGCATGCTGCACGACATGGTGGCTGACGCTGCCGAGCACGAATTCCTTGAATCCGCTCAGCCCGCGGCTCCCGATCACGACCAGATCGCAGCCGAACTCCTCGGCTTCGGCGACGATGGATTGTCCCGGAGGACCCTGCAGCAGCTTCACCTCCGCCCGATCGCCAAGCAGCGCCACCTGCTGCTCCGCATCGTTCTGCGTTTGCTCGGCATACTGGTACAGCTCCTCATTCGTCTCGACGGTCGCCGTCGCATACGCGGTTCCGATAAAATATTGCGGGAACTGGAATACATGCACTACGCGAAGCTTCGCTTCGGCATTGTTCTCCGCCAGGCTGATGGCATGGCGCAAAGCCTTCTTCGATGGCTCCGATCCGTCATAAGCGACAAGAATACGATTGAATACCATACATTCCACCACGCTTTCTTATAGTCAACGCTATGTAATAAGAGTATCGCGCTGCCAAGAGCGCCCCGCATCGCGTTTCTTGATGCGTGCCTGCGGAACAGATACTCCTCTATTACCCGATTTTGACAAAAAGATAACCGAACACCACAATATTCACGATAAGGATGAATGGGATTCCCGCCGTGAACGTGACATGCTGCGTCTTGTGCCGCTGGTTGTACATCCCGGTCAGCACGCCCAGGGCGCCCCCCAGCCACGCGGCCAGGAACAGCTTCCGCTCCGGAATGCGTCGGCGGTGCCGGATCGCCCGGCGCTTGTCCGCCGCCATCATTTGATAGCCAATGATATTGACGGCCAGCAAATATACAAATACAAGCAGCGTCCCGTCCATAGATGAAGAATCCCCCTTTCCCTACAAATATTATACAACTTGACGCTGCAGGCGGCTACTGTGCAGATAAAGAACTGCCCCCAGGCGTTGCATAGACCGTGCACAAGGATGCGGCCCAAGGCGGGACAACAGAGAATGCAGTGACAGGAGTACAGGGGCAGGAGTATAGAGGCAGGAGTATAGAGCGCGGATAAAGGAGGATGGAAAAACGGCGGCGAGAAAAGCGGCAGTAGATGGGCGAGGCAGATGGACGAGGCAGTGAATCCTGCGTTAATGCAGGAATTTACGCGACTTGCACCCGCATGTTATTAAATTCCTGCAAAAGAGCATTATTTTCGCCGATTTTTGCATTCTGCTTATGGTTTAGGAGGAAATTGATGCGGTTTTGCAGGAATTCCTGTAACGGAGTAAATGTCGCAAGGGAATGCTGCATTTTTGCAGCTTTCCGGCATTTTCCGGCCAGTTCGGCTTGCAACAATCAGGGGGCTGTCTCGCCGCAGCTGCACACGGCTGATGAGACAACCCCCTCCGCTCCATCAAGAAGCGTGAACGATTTCCGCTTTCTTCAGATGCTGGCGCTCCCCTTCGGTCATCCAGCCGAGCTCGACCATCCGGCGCAGCACGACGTTCTGGCGGCGCTCGGCCTCGGCGGGATGCTTCCGCGGAGACAGCCGTTCGGGCGCCTTCAGCAGGCCGACGAGCATCGCCGCTTCCGCTTCATTAATCGTCTCCAGCGTATCGGACGCCCCGGCGGTCTTGCCGAAGTAGAAGCGGGCGGCATCTTCAATCCCGTATTTCCCGTGTCCAAAATAGACCTTATTCAAATACATCTCCAAAATCTCGTCCTTCGTATATCTCCATTCGAGATTGGCGGCGATGGCCATCTCCTTAAACTTGCGGGAATACAGCTTATCCTGGGTCAGGAACAGATTGCGGGCCAACTGCATCGTAATCGTGCTTCCGCCCTGCGCTTTTTGCTGCTTCGTAACGTTAATCCATACCGAGCGGGCGAGTCCGATCGGATCGATGCCGGGATGGTAACGGTAACGATGGTCCTCGATAGCCAGCAGCGCCTCTGTAACATAGGCCGGCATATCCTTCAGCCGAACGATATGTCTCCCGTCTGCCGCGACTCCTTCCCGTATCTCTTCCCGCAGCCCCGCCAGCTTCGCTTCGTTCATCCAAGCCGGAGCGAGCCCGGCCATCATGAACCATCCGATCACCGGCGCCAATATCGCGGCGATTAGTCCATATATGACCCATCGTTTCCAGACATGCGCGATGCTCCGGACGATGGACGTTGATTCCGAATCTGTCTGCACTTGCTCTTGCTTCACAGGCCGTTGTTCCGAAGCCGACGCGCGGTGTCCGCCCGGAGAGCCCGTCCATTCCCCTTGATGCGAGCGCATCGCTCGAATCGGCGAGCGAAGCGCTATCGAGCCCTTTGCCGGATGCTCCCATCTGATAATTCTCATCGGAATCGACCTCCTTTCGATAGGTCCAGTGTACAAAATAGAGACTGGCCTTCCCATCGAATTCGGTTGCAGAAAGCTTACAAGTACGAAAGCTACCTACGTCATCCCTCTCTCCCCTTGTTATTGGAGCGCATCTTCCGCTTCCTGAGTCTGTGACTCAGAGATTGGATATAGTTATAATGTTTTTACATTTCTTAACACCAAATTAACATCATTTTTCGTATGATTTCTGTAACCGGCTCCGAGCGGATTCATCCACTTATTTTGAAAACGTTTACCCTCCGCATCGCGACTCTACATTTCCCGGCATGATTCTTTTTACGACTTCAATCTGTTCATGAAAATGGAACTTGGGGGAACCTGCCAATCATTTTCGATCATGGACGTGAGAACGATTCGGAACCGATCCAGGTCTTCGCTATACGCATGGAAGAAGCGAACCCGGGATGGTCTGAACAAGTTCATATTATTGTTTCGAAAAGAAGGGAGCTCGGTCACCATGAAAAGAAACCTTTCCCTGCTATCCATCGCCATCCTGCTGATGACGCTGCTTATATCTGGCTGCGGCGGAACAACCGCGGACCCGCCCGCTCTGCCGGCAGACCAGAACCAGGATGGAAAGCCCCGCTCCACCCCACGCGGAGAAATTCCTGATTTATATGTTATGCCTCAGGGCTACGACATGTTGAAGGAGCTGGATATGCTGGAGCCGCTCGATCCGTACATTGAGCAGAGCGGCTTTGATCTCGGGGTCATCAACGACGGCATCGTCGAGATCCAGCGCGCGCTCGATCCGGACGGCGCCGGCCTGCTCTACGGCATGCCGATCGAAGGGACGCAGAGAGCCCTCTATTTCAACAAAGCCATCTTCGATAAATTCGGCGCGGACTATCCGCGAGACGGCATGACATGGGATGAAATCCTGGATCTGGCGAAGCAGGTAACCGCTGAACGGGATGGCGTGAAGTACAAAGGGTTGTCCTTCGGGCATTATTCCATCCCGCTCACCCAATTCGGCGTGAACGGAACCGATCCAAAGACCGGAGAAGTGTTGTTTACGAAGGAACCTGCGTTTCAGTAATTTTTTGAGATGCTGGACAAATACCGCAGCATTCCCGGCATGGTGGATACCAGCGATTATTCCTATACCTTCAACAACGATCAAAATGTGGCGATGACCATCGTCTCTCTCCCTACGCTTCCGCTGTATAACGCGATCGAGGGACTCGACTTCGACATCGTGTCCGTGCCGGAATGGCCGGAGCACCCCGATGTCGGACCATCTGTTCCGGCGATTTCCATCAGCATTAACAAGCATAGCCAGCATAAAGATGCGGCTTGGGCCGTCATTGCCCATCTCGCTTCGCGGGAAGGCCAGCTTGTGTTGTCCCGGGTCGGCAGCCCGCCGACGATCAAGAGCGCGGAGGCGTTCGAGCAGTATTCGGCGGCCGATATGGAAGCGACCGACAAAAAATATAACATTCGCCCGATTTTCGAGCAGCGAATGGCGAGCATTTCGATTTTTTCTCCTTATGGTCCATTGGTGACGTTCTTCTACGATAATTATATCAATCAGAAGGCGCGCATCTTCGTATCGACCCCCGACAAGGATGCGGCGACTTTCTTGCGGGAGATGGAGGAGGAGTATACGGCCATCGTCAAAGAAATGAAGGAATTGAAATGGACTACTCGCCGTTCCCGGGATGCGGGTTCGGGTCAGCGCCAAGCGTTGGCCCGAATTGGCTTTCCCGTGTTGAATTAGACCAGACCGCTTTTTCTTTCTCTCCTCCAATGGGTATACTGACAAGAGGAGGGAATGCAATATGATGAACAAGAAGCGAATACCATGGATGACTGGCTTCGCGGCGGTACTTATCGCATTCAGCGGCTTGATGTACGGATGCGCAGACAACAAGGCGGCCCCCGATACCACACTGCCGCCGGGGCAAACTCAGACCCAGCCGCAGAGGGGAGGGGCGTCAGATGAGACGCCTGCAGTCCCGTCTCCGTCTGGACAAGATGAAGCTTCGAACGGGGGCAATGCGGTTCGGAGCGACAAGCCAGACGATCAATCCCCGGCGGAGCCCGATGTTGAGCGGGTTATCCAATCCATCGATACGGGGAACGGTTACCATAAGAAGATAGAGCTTCTGAAGGACGGCGGCAAGCGCGTCACCATTACCGATCCGAACGGAAATGCGACGGTCCGTAAAATCGAATATGAGGGCACGATCAGCTCCGTGAGCGGAAGTGAAGTAACCGTACAATTGGAGCATGGCGGGGAGAAGACGATCAAGATCCCCCAAAATATAATCGTGGACGACGAGACCGGACAAGGCTTCAAGATCGGTACCGAGATCGAATGGGTTGTCGATCCGGACGGTACGATTCTCAAAGTCCAATTGGACGATTAAGCTTCCGCCTATCGCCTTCAATGAATTAAAGGGTGCCCAGGCCATCTCGGCCCTGACACCCTTTTCTCGGGAAAGTGCTTAATTTTGCGCCATTCCTGCTTTCACCCAGCCGGCTGCCGTAACGGTGCGCTTCGCTTGATGCTTGACGGCGGCCTCCACATTTTCAACCATCTTGCCGTCCTGGCCCACGGTTACGCTGGTGCCGTACGGATTGCCTCCTGCCGCATACGCCGCGGGATCGGTATAGCCGGGAGCGACCACGATGGCCCCCCAATGATACATCGACGTATACAGGCTCAGAATCGTCGCTTCCTGTCCGCCATGCGAATTGCCGGCGCTGGACATCGCGCTGACCACCTTGTTCGTCAGCTTGCCTTGCGCCCACAGTCCTCCGGTCGTGTCCAGGAACTGCTTCATCTGGGACGGCATATTCCCAAAACGAGTCGGTACGCTGAAGATGATGGCATCCGCCCACTCCAGGTCCGAAGGCTGTACCGTCGGCACATGCTGTGTCGCATCCACATGCGCTTTCCAGGCCGGATTGCTCTCGATCGCCGCCGTCGGCGCCAGCTCAGGAACCTTGAGCACCTTGACTTCGGCTCCTGCCGCTTCCGCCCCTTCCTTGGCCCATTGCGCCAACTGATAGTTCGTGCCTGTCGAGCTGTAGTAGATTACTGCCAACTTTACATTTGTCATCTGAAAAGACTCCTTTATTTTCATTTGCTGTGTATATGGTCAAGCTGTCATTGATTCTTTGGTACGTTACTTGCGGTACAATGGATAATCGACGGCCGTCGGCACTTCAATGGCAATCAGCCGGGTCGCGTCCTCCGCCTTGATGTGCAGCACATCCTTATTATCTTCGCTGCCCGTCGAGATGATGAATTGTTCGCCAGCATACTGGATGTGCTCTTCTCCCGCTTCCGCGGAGCCGATGTTCCCCCTGCCGCTAATGAACAGCGACGTCCATGTACGGCCGGGCGGCAAGACTGCCTCATAGCGATGGCCGGCTTGCACCGTAATGTCCCACATGCGGGCATCCGCTACAATCCGGCACGGCGACCCTTCCCCGAGCACCGTCTTCACGGTGACGCCGCCGGATTCATGAATCGGAAACGCCTCGTGCTCGAACTGGGCGTAATGGGGCGGGCGCTTTCTCGCTTCCAGCAGATTCGGCTCGAACCATATCTGGAGCATATCGGCATCCGGACCGACGATGCGTTCGCTGTGTTCCACGCCGCTCCCCGCCTGAATCAATTGCGCGCCCCCTGCGCCGACCACGCTGTCCGTTCCGAGCGAATCGCCATGATGCGTCTCGCCTTGAATGACATAGGACAGAATCTCGAATGCCTGATGCGGATGAGGCGGAATATATCCCTCTTCCTTCGCCTTCGCCCAAGCCCAGTAGAACAACGTGCTGACGCGATTGACGGCCCCGCCCTCCTGCGGGAAGCCAATCGGCTTAATCTCCGTAATCCGGCCGCCGTCGAATGCTCCGGTCCCCATTTGGCTCGCCGTAAACTGCTGAATCTTCATATCCATCCTCCCTTTTCCATAAATTGTACTGGCGATACAAGTCTAATTATCTTTATTTCGAGATATATGACAGTAACAATGCGGTCGCTTCCTTGAACGCCTACGAGTACCATCATAATGCGAAATTATCTCGATGTCAAGATATTTCCGGAGTAGACAAGCAACTGGATTTGAGCCTTTGAAGCAAACATTAGGGAAGCGAAGCTGAAAGTCTCCCTGGCGGTGGCACCGGTACAAGATGAATACCTCTAACCGCAGCCAGCCTGCGATAGATATCGTCGTGAGGCTGAGAGGAATCGCGGAAGAGTCTGCCGATAGTATGCTCAAGTCCAGCCGGCAAGAAATCGAGCAGGCGGCCGAACGAACGATCGAACATTGTTATCTAAAGCTATTGGACAGCTTGAAAAACAGTTGGATCCCCTTGGATTCGGATTGCGCTATATTGCGACACCGCATGGAGGACATCAAGAGTGGGAGGAGTGGAAAACGCTGTATCCTCGTGTCCAGTTCAACGTCAAGGCGCATGTCGCCTTGAACAGCACAGGCGAGATTGAATAAACACAGCCCGTCGGCGGGTGCCAACGGGCTGCTATTCGTGTGCGCGGCAGGGCGCATCTGCTTTTTCTATCTTCCTTTTACCTATCTATGTTTTATTCTTCATGCAATTCTTGAATATAGGCTCTTTCTCCGTGCATCAAGTAAACTACGTTTTTATCGGCATCCAGCGCCGCTACCATCTTTGTCTCCTTATTTTGGACAAAGATGAAATCTCTAGCCGAGTTATCCCATTTCACTTCAAGTCCCTGGAGGTCCATATTGAACAATTTCTTCGCGATCGGAGCCACCGCTTCTTTCGCTTCTTTTTCGGTAATATCTTTCTTCAACACCTGTTTTCGCCCGCCGTCATAAACGTAATGTACCTTCCCCGTCTTGCCATCCATAGAAAGCGTAACCTTGCCGCCTTTAAGCTTCCACGTCTTATTCTCAACGTTACCCTCAAGCACAGCTTTCGTCACGTCCAAGTCACGATCTAAAGCCGTTTTCACTGCTTCCGCTGCCGTTTTCAGTAATTTCGGTTCAAGCTCCTTCTTGCTAAACTCGATCGCGGCCCCAATACGAGTTTTCTCTGTCGACCCTGGCATATTTTTCAACAGAAAAGCGGAGAAATCCTTCCCGCTTAAAGAATAATGGGTAAAAGGTTCTTTGGGGTTTTCATAGTACTCGGTGACGTTAACTTCCTTATCAAATGTATATTTTTTCTTGGCATGCATCCCTTTCAGCACTTTCAGGATTTCATCCTGATCCTTTTTGCTGATTCTATCGATGCTTTGCTTGCCTCTGATATGCCATATTTTTTTGGTCTTTTGTATATAGGCTACACTATAAGTTTCATCTTCGGAATGAACCCACACCCATCCCACCATTTCGTCAAGCTCGCCAACATCCTTCAACTTAATCTCTTTCCCCGCAAATTGTTTTACGGCCTTTTGCAGCTCGGCAGCCATTTTCTTGTCGATCTGCACTTCTTTGCTCTTCGATTGCTGCTGCTCTTGCGGCTTCTCTTGCGCAGCCTCCGCGCCCGCAGGAATCGGACCTGCCAGGGTAACTAACATACTGGATACGATCATAGATGCTAGAATTGCTTTTTTTACATTCATAGTAATCCTCCTATGTACTTACTTGAATATTTGCTCACTTCTACTATCCTAACGAAGTAGTTGAAAAAAAACCACAAAACTTTCTATTAATATTAATTAAGAAATCGTTAATACAAATCAGCAGGATATAACAGATACTTGTGACTATTGGCTTTATATTGAGCAGAGCAACCTTCTTTGGCATCCGGAGTCATCAAGCAACTTATTTAATCTGGACAGTTCATTATTCCACGCAACGAATGGATCACGCTGAACCGACGCAGTTCATCATTATTCCGCTGCCGTTTTTATGGCCTGATTGCTTACGGCTGATATTGAAGCTGCCTCTGGTCGCTCTTATGCGCCTAACAAGACGATATCGCTTAGAACAGCAACGACGAATTTCTTTTATGTACGCATATGTTCTTCTTTTTGTCTGCTCTTTACTAATACTAACCAGGATAAGGGAGATACTCCACGAAACAATTGATGAAACCTTTTTAAGAAAACCTTAAGTTCCTTAAGTAGGCAGTAAGAGAATCTGATGATCGACTTACTCGTTTCGGGCTGTAATATACAAAAAAGCACCCATTACGGATGCTTTTTCTACTCAAGACGGTATTTTTAATGTGAAGATATCTCTTAGCTTGGACAATTCCCCCCCCAGCGGCCAGAAACAGCAATGGCTAGCAAGCCCAGATCGTTGTCGTTGTAAAGCCTGCGCAAACGCCGCAATTCTATATACACAATTTCATCAAATACAGGAATTTTCTCCTTTTTGCTTCAATTCGGTGCAAATGCGAGCAAAATGATGCAGATCTGCAGGAATTCCTCTCCATAGCGGCTCAAAAAGCGGAAAATGCTGTAGAATTGCAGCAATCCCCTCGCACGCTTCACCACAGGAGTCCACAACCCCAGGGGCTTCGATACGACCCAGGAAGCAACGGCGCCTCCAGAAACCGATGATGGCTCTCCGATGATCCCTCAGGATGCGATGATGCCTCAAGGTGCGATGATGCCTCAAGGTGCGATGATATGATATGTCCGTTCGGTTACCGCATTCCCTTCATTCTTCCGAACATAGAAAAAAACCACCGACGAAAGTCAGTGGTCTTTGTCTGCTTGGCAGCGTCCTACTCTCCCGGGACCCTGCGGTCCAAGTACCATCGGCGCTGGAGGGCTTAACGGTCGTGTTCGGGATGGGTACGCGTGGAACCCCTCCGCTATCGCCACCAAACAGATAAGGTATTGTACCTTAAAAACTGAATGCGAAAGTAAAATCATCAAACCATCCGGGGTCCCCGAAAAGTAATCGGTGTTGCTGCAACGCTTCACGTCACTTTTTGGGGTGAATTTAGGATAAGCCCTCGACCGATTAGTATTGGTCAGCTCCATGCATTGCTGCACTTCCACCTCCAACCTATCTACCTCGTCGTCTTCAAGGGGTCTTACCAATGTGGGAAATCTCATCTTGAGGGGGGCTTCACGCTTAGATGCTTTCAGCGCTTATCCCTTCCGTACTTGGCTACCCAGCTATGCCTCTGGCGAAACAACTGGTACACCAGCGGTACGTCCATCCCGGTCCTCTCGTACTAAGGACAGCTCCTCTCAAATTTCCTACGCCCGCGACAGATAGGGACCGAACTGTCTCACGACGTTCTGAACCCAGCTCGCGTACCGCTTTAATGGGCGAACAGCCCAACCCTTGGGACCTACTTCAGCCCCAGGATGCGATGAGCCGACATCGAGGTGCCAAACCTCCCCGTCGATGTGGACTCTTGGGGGAGATAAGCCTGTTATCCCCAGGGTAGCTTTTATCCGTTGAGCGATGGCCCTTCCATGCGGTACCACCGGATCACTAAGCCCGACTTTCGTCCCTGCTCGACTTGTAGGTCTCGCAGTCAAGCTCCCTTCTGCCTTTGCACTCTTCGAATGATTTCCAACCATTCTGAGGGAACCTTGGGGCGCCTCCGTTACTCTTTAGGAGGCGACCGCCCCAGTCAAACTGCCCGCCTGACACTGTCCCCGAACCGGTTTCACGGTCCCTGGTTAGAACTCCGATACGATCAGGGTGGTATCCCAACGGCGCCTCCACCGAAGCTGGCGCTCCGGCTTCCCAGGCTCCCACCTATCCTGTACAGACCGTACCAAAGTCCAATATCAAGCTGCAGTAAAGCTCCATGGGGTCTTTCCGTCTTGTCGCGGGTAACCTGCATCTTCACAGGTATTAAAATTTCACCGGATCTCTCGTTGAGACAGCGCCCAAGTCGTTACGCCATTCGTGCGGGTCAGAATTTACCTGACAAGGAATTTCGCTACCTTAGGACCGTTATAGTTACGGCCGCCGTTTACTGGGGCTTCGGTTCATAGCTTCGCCTTACGGCTAACCACTCCCCTTAACCTTCCAGCACCGGGCAGGCGTCAGCCCGTATACTTCGCCTTACGGCTTCGCACAGACCTGTGTTTTTGCTAAACAGTCGCTCGGGCCTATTCACTGCGGCCCCCTCGGGCTATTCACCCTACCGGGGCACCCCTTCTCCCAAAGTTACGGGGTCATTTTGCCGAGTTCCTTAACGAGAGTTCTTCCGCGCGCCTTAGAATTCTCTTCTCGCCTACCTGTGTCGGTTTGCGGTACGGGCACCTTTACCTGGCTAGAGGCTTTTCTTGGCAGCATGAAATCAAGACCTTCGGTACTGTAATTTTCCCTCCCCGTCACAGCCCAGCCTTACGGTCAGCGGATTTGCCTACTGACCAGCCTCACTGCTTGGACGAGCATCCATCTGCTCGCGTCCCTATCCTTCTGCGTCCCCCCATTGCTCATAACGGCTACGGTGGTACAGGAATTTCAACCTGTTGTCCTTCGACTACGCCTTTCGGCCTCGCCTTAGGTCCCGACTTACCCTGGGCGGACGAGCCTTCCCCAGGAACCCTTAGGCTTTCGGCGGACTGGATTCTCACCAGTCTTTTCGTTACTCATACCGGCATTCTCACTTGTGTACAGTCCAGCAGTCCTTCCGGTCTGCCTTCCACCCGGTACACAACGCTCCCCTACCACTGCATCGACTTCACTCCAGCTTCGAAGTAT
>NZ_LDIG01000272.1 GCF_015845845.1 Paenibacillus dendritiformis | reverse complement strand
TTCGAGAAGCATGCCAGCCTGAAGTATAAATATGGCAATCGGAAATTTTGGGCGGAGGGCTACTACGTCAGCACAGTAGGCTTAAACGAAGCAACTGTCGCAAAATATATACGTGAACAGGAAGCACATGACCAAGCAGTTGATAAACTGAGTGTGAAAGAGTATGAAGATCCGTTCAACAGAAACAGTAGCAAGAAGAAGTAAACCAGTTTAACTGGTAAGTGAAAGTGACAAGTTACACTGAGCCTGAACAATTTAATTGTCAGGCTAGCGTCTTTAGGCGCAGTTTGGCAACAGGGGGTTATACCCCAAGTGCAAACCACCCGTTGGACGGGTGGTTTTGATTGTTAATGGGGCCGGCAAGGCTCGCTGGCAGGGGCAAGCCCGCGATGATCCCGCAGCCTATGGAGGGGCCTGCCGATGTGCCCAAGGCTGGCGGGGCTCTCTGGTCGCCGGCGAGCTCGGGCCGGAGGAGCGGCTTCCTCGTCTGGCTGCAAGCAGCAGGAGGAGGCGCAAGAGGCGCCGGGGCACCCTCAAAGTAAAAATTCCTGCACAGGTGCAGTAATTTTCGATGCAATGGCGGATCTGTAGCATAATTCCTGCAAAAGTGCATCATTTTCGCCTAATTTTCCTTTTTTTAGGCGTATTAAAGGCGAAATTCCTGCATTTTTGCAGGATTGGCTTTTCGCCATAAGCAGCTCAGGAGAAATACTGCATATTTGCAGTAATCTTCGGCGTTGCGGCGAACAATCCGCTCTCCATGCCGGGGGATAGAACCATCGCAGGGCAGGGACCGCTGCATGGCGAAGAAACGCCAGTAGAAACACCGGAAGTAATATCAGAAGAGCGACATAAGAAGAAACATCAGAACAAATATTCAAAGATCCATAGGCTCCGCAGTGCCAGAAGCTCATATCGCGAGCAGCACGGCAGGACCAGTCCGTTCAGACAAGGGGATTTGAACGCTGGCCACGCAGGGCGTTTTGCACATTTTGACGATAGTGCAGCGATAACGGATCCATGAATCTATTCGTTGCGGAACGGAATTGAGATATAATCGTAACAAATCCTATGGAGTAAGGAGCGTGTCGTATCATGACAACATGGAAAGTCGTTGTGGCCGGGTGCGGTCAAATGGCCAATACGTGGATCGAGTATGCCAGGGAGCGCGAGGATACGGCGATCGTCGGCCTTGTCGATATTCGGCCGGAAGCCGCTTTGCAGATGGCGGATAGGCACGGCCTGTCCTGCGGGCTCTATTCGGATCTTCGGGAAGCGATTCGGCGCAGCGGGGCCAATCTTGTCTTTGACGTGACGACGCCGGATGCGCATCGCGCAACCTCGGGGACGGCGTTGGAGATGGGCTGTCATGCGATTGCGGAAAAGCCGATGGCATCCAGCCTGTCCGCTGCGATAGAGTTGGCGGAGCTGTCGCGGAAGACAGGGCTTTCCCTGTCCATTATGCAGAACCGCCGTTACTTGCGGCAGGTTCGGGCGTTCCGCGACCTGGTTCAATCGGGCGTCATCGGCCCGATCGGCTTCGTCGGGGCGGATTTTTTCCTGGCGCCCCGCTTCGGGGGCTTCCGCGAGCAGATGGCCAGTCCGCTCATTCTGGACATGGCCATTCATACGTTCGATCAAGCGCGCTTCATCACTGGGGCGGATCCGGTATCCGTGACCTGCCATGAGTGGAATCTTCCCGGTTCCTGGTATAAAGGTCATGCCAGTGCCATATGCACCTTCGAGATGAATGACGGCTCCGTGTTCAACTACCGTGGCTCTTGGAGCGCGCAAGGCTTTCCGACATCATGGGAGGCGGCTTGGCGCGTGGCGGGAAGCCGAGGCACCGCAATATGGGATGGCGAAGACCGGATCGAGGCCGAATCGTTCCATGACGCCGGGGAAGCGGTACGAACGGAGGCCCCGATGGATTGGAACGGCCGGGAGGGGCATGCCGGCTGCCTTGATGAGATTTTCGCCGCAATGGCGGAAGGGCGGCCGGCGGAGACTTGCGCGGCCGACAATGTGAAGAGCATGGCGATGGTGTTCGGAGCCATGGAGAGCTCCCGCCGTCAAGCGACGGTGCGGATTGCCCCGCTGATCCAGGAATACGCTTCCTGTCGCGAGACGTAATTGGAATGTCCCGAGACACGGGACATCCCGGTGTAGCCGACAAAGGAAGCTTGACAAGGCTCGATGATATTACATAGGGAGTGTGGAGCATGACAAACAAGGGAGAGACTGGGAACGAAGAAGCCATGAATGGGCTTGGGGAGCAATCTGAACAACAAGAGAAATATGACCAACATGAGCAAGAGAAGCAACATAAGAAAGAAGAGCAACATAAGAAAGAAGAGCGACATAAGAAAGAAGAGCCACATCAGCAAGAAGAGGAACATGATCAAGAAGAGCAACATCAGCGAGATGAGCAAAATGAAGAAGATGAGCAAGATCAATCCGGATTCGCCAATGTGTATGTCATTCAATTGCTGTACAAGGACAAGCCGGAGCTGGACCGGGAGGCGCTGTACGCTAAAATGCAGCAGTATACCGGAGAGATTCACTGCGCTGAAGACGAGGAGGAAGCTGAGGAGCCGGGCAACCCTATGGCGGTATGGGAGTCCTATGAGAGCGAAGCAGGGGAAGCGGGCGACATCATGCACTTCTTCCATATGAATCATATGATTGAGTACCAGGAGGGAGCGCTGCCCGCGCAGACATGTATCATGACTTCCGATAAACCAGTGGAGGAGGCAGCCTTCGAGACGGCGCTGCAGCAAGCCTGGCATTGGCCGGAAGCGAGAGCGGCCGTTGCCGGCTGCCGCCACTCCCTGCTGCTGACCGATTTCTGCGCGCGCGGCCTGGACTACAAGCAGCGTCTGCAGCTTATCAGCGGTGCGCTTCGGGCTCTGCTGGAGACGGCGCCTTGCGAAGCCGTCTACTTCCAGGCCAGCGACAAGCTCGTCCATCCCCAAGACTATGCGGCCGCGGTCGAAGCGGGCCAGCGCTTATACGGGGCGATGAATCTCCGCTTCTATAACGTGCACGGCAGAGACGAGATGATTATGGATACATGCGGCCTGGCTGCGCTCGGCTTGCCGGATGTGCAGTGTCATTTCCGCGGGATGGATCCGAATGAAGTGGCCTCGTGGGTTGGCGATATCGCGTACTACTTGTACGAGCGCGGGGATATTATCCAGGACGGCGAGACGGTCGGCTCGGAGGAGGTTCGTTGGCAGTGCGAGCATCAGCTTGCTTTGGCGGCGCCGATGCGGCATGTGCTTGATCTGAACCCCGGTCCGGAGCACTATGCGGGCATACAACATCATGGAGAGGATCAACGCCCGGAATAGGATGAATTCTTAAAAGTGATGTAATGACTCAGACCTGCGGACGCCCTTTCGGGCAAAACAGAAGCCGGCCCTTGATCCGAAGCGCGCTGAGGCGCTGGGCCAAGGGCCGGCCAGACCATTAATCGGCAAATAAGACGGCATATTCGCCGTAGCCTTCCTCCTCCAGCTTCTCCTTCGGGATGAAGCGAAGAGCGGCGGAGTTGATGCAGTAGCGCAGTCCGTCCGGGCCGGGACCGTCGTCGAACACATGCCCGAGATGAGAGTCTCCGTAGCGGCTGCGCACTTCGGTGCGCACCATGCCGTGGGACAGGTCAAGCTTCTCTTCGATATGATAAGACCGAAGCGGTCTCGTGAAGCTTGGCCATCCGCAGCCCGCGTCATATTTGTCGCGCGAGCTGAATAGGGGTTCCCCCGAGACGATGTCGACATAGATGCCGTCTCCCGCATGATCCCAGAATTCGTTCTGGAACGGAGGCTCTGTTCCGTTATTTTGCGTGACATGGAACTGCATCGGGGTGAGCCGTTCCTTCAGCCGGGCTTTGTCCTGCTCGGTTACGCCCCAATGCTTGGCGATAAAGGCATCGCGTCCGGAGCCGGTGCGGTACCGTTTGTAATGGGCCGGCTGCTTGCGATGATAGTCCTGATGGTATTCCTCCGCCGGGTAAAAGGCGGACGCCGGGACAATCTCGGTCGCGATCGGCTTGTCGAAGCGCCCGCTGCGCTCCAGCTCCCGCTTGGATTCCTCCGCTTCCGCCCGCTGCTTCTCGTTATGATAGAAGATCGCTGTCCGGTAGGATGAGCCCCGATCGTGGAATTGTCCGCCCGGATCGGTCGGATCGATTTGCTGCCAGAACAGCTCCAGCAGCTTCTTATAAGGAAATACGGCGGGATCGAACGTAATCTGCACGGCCTCCGCATGTCCGGTCCGGTCGGTGCACACCTCTTCATAAGTCGGATTTTCCGTATGCCCGCCGGTATAGCCGGAGACGATCGAGCGGATGCCGGGCAGCTCCTCGAACGGAGTCACCATGCACCAGAAGCATCCGCCCGCGAATGTCGCTTTTTCCAGAGAAGGTTGAGTATGGTCGCTCATTGGATATCAACTCCTTTGCATAGCCATATCATAACCAATTGGAGGCCGCGAGACAACAAAGGCCGCATGCAAAAATGGGCGGCCCCGCTGAAAGATGAGGGTTGTATATGCTGCCGATCCGTGCTAGTATGAATATATCGAAAACGATACTCCACAAAGGGGAGTAGCTAGCAGTATTCGTCGTCATTACGGGATCGAGCCGCCTCGTCCCCGGCGGTACTGGCAACGTACACGTTGTTTGCGAGACCTTTGCCACGGGTTGCGATGGTGAAGGTCTTTTTTGATCGTTTAGAGCCGTCGCCTCGTGGTGACGGCTTGTTTTATTTTTAGCATATGGGAGGAAGTCATTGTGGAACTATTTACAATTGAATTCTGGACGGCATTGTTGTCGATCGTGGTTATCGACCTGGTGCTGGCAGGAGACAATGCGATCGTCATTGGCCTTGCCGCCCGCAATGTTCCGAAGCAGGACCAGAAAAAAGTCATTATTTTGGGGACGGGCGGAGCGATTGTCATCCGTGCGATCGCCACCTTGCTCGTCGTCTACCTGCTGATGGTTCCCGGACTTCAATTGTTCGGCGGTCTTCTCTTGCTCTGGATCGCAGTGAAGCTGATGATTGAAGAGAAGGAGCATAATATCAAGGCCGGCACCAGCATCGGTGCGGCCGTCGGCACCATCATCGTCGCTGACGCGGCCATGGGGCTCGATAACGTGCTGGCTGTGGCGGGCGCCGCCAAGGGACATCCGTTCCTGGTCATTCTCGGATTGATGATCTCGCTTCCGATCGTCGTCTGGGGAAGCACGATTGTGCTCAAGTTTATCGAGAAGTATCCGGTGATTATCGTGCTCGGCTCCGCCGTGCTTGCCTGGACCGCTTCGAAAATGCTCGTGGCCGAAAAATTTATCGCCCCGTATTTCACCAATCCGTTCATCAAATACGGATTCGAGGCGATCGTCGTGCTGGGTGCCGTTGCCACCGGAATTATCCTGAAGCGGAAACGGGCGCAGCGGGCACAGGAAGCGGACGATCATCCTGAACTTCATCACCATCGTGCGCAGGGCGAGTAACCGTCCGGGCATGACTCCAGCCGAAGGCATCGCCTTCGGCTTTTGCCATAAAGGAACATACACGGAGATCCGCGATAGGGAGCGATGCCTGTATCCCCATACAGAGTGTCGATTGGTATCATCCTATGAAGGGGGCGGCCGATTGGTGCCATTTTTCCCGTTCGAATCGTTCAAGAGAGCTGCCGGACCTGCTGTATCAGCATTTTCATCGCCATGGTCGACGCTGCCTTTGTATCCTGCAAAATGAAGAACGGCCGAATGACGCGGCCTCCCTTCACATGAATGCGGCGCAGATCGCCCGCTTCCAATTCCTTGTGGATGACCCAACGGGAGAGCAGAGCGATGCCAAGACCGGCGAGAACCGCCTCCTTTACCCCCTGGCTGCTGTTAAACACATAGGTGCGCTTCGGCTCGACACCGAGATCGCGAATAAATTGCTCGCTGTAGGAACGGGTACCCGAACCGCTCTCGCGCAAAATCCATATCTGATCCTGAAGCATGGACGGCTCCAGCTTCGGCAGCGCCGTCAGCTCGTGATCCGGGGGAGCGACAAGAATCATCTCGTCCTCCATGAACGGGTGGTCCACCAAAATATCGGCATACTCGACCTTGCCCTCGACGAGCCCGACATCAAGCTCATTCGCCCGCACAGCTTGGGCGATCTCTTCCGTGTTGGCGATCATCGCCTGGATATCGACCTGCGGATATTGGCGTGCAAAATTCGCGATCAGCCGCGGCAAAATATATTCCCCGATCGTGAAGCTGGCTCCTACTTTCAGCGAACCGGTCACTTCATCCCGCAGCAGATGAATTTCCTCCTTGGCATTCTCGTACAGAGCAAGCATTTGCTTGGCCCGCTGGTACAGGATATGCCCCGCGTCGGTCGTTTTCACATGCCGGGGAGAACGGTGGATCAGCTTGATCCCGAATTCATTCTCCAGATTCCGGATATGCATGCTTACGCCCGGCTGGGACAGATTCAGTAATTTGGCGGCTCTCGAAAAATTGCATTGCTCTACGACGGTAACATACACTTTCAACGTGTCGACAATCATGTTCGAATCCTCCGGTATCCATCAAGCTGTACAGTCAATCCCGCTGATGGAATCGCTTGCTTTTATCCCCTCCCATTGTATCCCTTTATCTTGAATGGAACAATCCGGGCGCCGTCCGGGCAAGCATAAGTTTTCCTAATCGTCCGGATAGCATATTGGTATTTCACATTCCGTTCCATTCGGCTTATAGTTGATTATGGAATCAGGATTCACATGCAGGTTGGGGGAATGAGCCCGGAAGCGGCTTCCGGGATGGAGAAGGGGAGCAACAAGCGGCGTCTTCCTGGCATCGAGCTGATGGGAGGTGCCGGAAGTTGCCGGAATGCGCTGCCCGTTCGATGCTTTATCGCCGCAATGCTGTAATGTGAAAATGCAACCAGACAGAATTGGGGGAAAAACATGAGTCAGGGAGAAGGACTTGGCGCAAGCAAGGCCCGCAAGCAGCGGAACGGTTTTGGCTTTGCGCTGGGAATCGGATTGACGCTTGTCATCGCGCTGGCTGCCAAGTATTTGGCCGGGCTTCCGTTCCTTGGCATTATGGGCCAGCTTGTTATCGCTATCTTGATCGGCATTCTGTGGCGTGCCACGATCGGCGTGCCCGATCAGATTGTGGCGGGCACGAACTTTTCCAGCAAGAAGCTGCTTCGGCTCGGGATTATTTTGCTCGGGATGAGGCTGAATCTGATGGATATTGTTCATGCGGGGCCGAAAGTATTTCTGATTGCGGTCATCGTCATTATATTCGCGATTAGCGTCGTCTATGGATTATCAAGACTGTTCAAGGTAGAGAAGCGGCTCGGCATCCTGACGGCATGCGGCACGGCAATTTGCGGCGCGGCGGCGGTGGTCGCGATCTCGCCGCAGATCAAGGCCAAAGACGAGGAGACGGCCATCGGCGCGGCCATGGTCGCGATATTGGGCACGATCTTTACGCTGTTATATACCTTTTTGTCTCCGGTGCTCGGATTGACGCAGAACGGGTACGGCATCTTCGCGGGCGCAACGCTGCATGAGATTGCGCACGTCATTGCGGCAGCGGCGCCCGGAGGCGACGGCGCGGTCGATATGGCGGTCATCGTGAAGCTGACCCGGGTAGCGCTTCTCGTTCCGGTAGCGATCCTGATCGGCATTTGGGCAAGCCGGGCCGAGCAGCGGGAAAAGGGGACCAGCTCGAAGCTGTCCTGGCGCACGATACCGATTCCGTGGTTCATTCTCGGCTTCCTGGTCGTGAGCGGGATCAATTCGTTGGGTATCATCTCTGCCGATATCGCTTCCGGCATTGTGACGCTGGCTTACATGCTGATCGCGATGGCGATGGCCGGTCTTGGCCTGAACGTCGATCTGGTCGCATTCCGCCGGCTCGGCCTGACTTCGTTCGCGGCCGGGCTTATCGGTTCGGTGCTGCTGTCCGGTCTCGGCTTCGCCCTGGTCCATCTGCTGGGGCTGGCCTAATGCCGCTTGAGCGGAGAACGGACGGCATCCGAGAGGCGGCCTCGCCGCAGGGGATGAAGCCAGCGCATGAGCCAATGGGTCAACCAGCCCTCATGCGCCGGCGATGTCTTGTGGAGAGGGGATAATCGATGAAGAGAGCGAAGATTACGATTGCCGGCTGCGGCCATGTCGGCGCCACCATTGCGCATTTGACCGTACTGAAGGGTCTCGGCGATGTCGTATTGTATGACATCATGACCGAGACGGCTCAGGGCAAGGCGCTGGATCTGCAGGAATCCGGCCCGGTGGAGGGCTTCGATTGTCTGGTGGCCGGCACGAGCCGGCCCAGCGACACGGCGAACTCCGACATCATCATCATGACGGCCGGAATGGCGCCCAAGCCGGACATGAGCCGGGACGATCTGCTGGCGGCGAACGTGAACATGATGAAGCAAGCCGTGCGGGATATTACGCCGTATTCTCCGCATGCCCTGCTTATCGCGGCGACGAATCCGTCCGATGTGATGGCGCAGGTCGCGCTCCAAGAGTCCGGATACGCCCCGGAAAAGGTGATCGGTCTGGGGGGCGTGCTGGACTCGACTCGCATGCGCAGCTTTATCGCGCTGGAGCTGGGCATCTCATGCGAGGATGTCGGCGCGCTTGTGTTAGGAGGACATGGCGACGGGATGGTTCCGTTGATCCGCTACTCGCAGGCCGGCGGGGTTCCTGTCGAGAAGCTGCTCGATCGGGAGACGTTGGAGAGCATCGTCGAACGTACCCGCCACGGCGGCGCCGAGATTGTCAATCTGCTGAAAACGGGCAGCGCCTGCTATGCGCCGGCTTCGTCGGTCGTCGCGATGATGGAGGCGATACTGAAGGACAAGAAGGCGGTCATGCCCGTCTCCGCTTACGCGAAGGGCGAATATGGCATCGCGGATCTGTTCGTGGGCGTGCCGGTCATTCTGGGGCGCTTCGGCGTCGAGAAGATTGTGGAATTGGATCTGCTGCCTCAGGAGCGGGAAAATTTGATGAACTCGGCCGAAGCGGTTCGGAAGGGGCTCGGACAAGCTTAGCTTGCTCATCAATATGGACGCGTTGGCCCTCGGCGGACAAAGAAAGACCGTATCTCCTCTCATGTGGCAGGGGATACGGTCTCTCTGTTGTTCTGCGCAGCGATTCAGACGGGCCGCAGCTTACCGGAACGCCGGCAGCCAATTGCCATGCGCCTCAATCATATCGTCGCACAGCGATACGATATCGTCGAGGCTCAGTTCGGCGGATGTATGCGGATCAAGCATTGCCGCATGGTAGATATGCTCTTTTTTGCCCGTGATGGCCGCTTCGATCGTCAGGAGCTGCGTGTTGATATTGGTCCGGTTCAGCGCAGCCAACTGCGGCGGCAAATTGCCGACATAGGTCGGCGTCACGCCGCTGCGGTCGACGAGACACGGCACCTCGACGCAGGCTTCCGCCGGAAGATTCGGAATCAGCCCCGTATTCATGACGTTGCCGCCAATCTTGAACGGCGCTCCCGTCTCCATTGCCTCGAAAATATAGGAAGCATATTCATGCGAGCGGGAATGCTCCAGCCGGGTATCATTTACCAGCTTCTCGCGCATCTCCTTCCAGGAGGCGATCTGATTCACGCAGCGGCGCGGATATTCATCCAGCGGAATGTTCAGCTTGTCGATCAATTCCGGATAGGCCCGCTTGATGAAATATGGATGATACTCGGCATTATGCTCGGACGACTCGGTGACGTAATAGCCGAATTTGAACATCAATTCGAAGCGCACCATATCATGATGCTTTTCTTTTTGCTTCTCCGCCGCCCGGCGCTTAATCTCCGGATACAGATCTTGACCGTCCTTCGTCACTTCCAACAGCCAGGCCATATGGTTGATCCCGGCGATTTTCGTCTGCACGCCCGCAGAATCCATGCCGAGATGGTCGAACAGCCAAGGCATGCATACCTGCACGCTGTGGCACAAGCCGACCGTCTTTACCCCGCCATGCGTATTCATGACATTGGTCAATACCGCCATCGGATTCGTATAATTAAGGAACCACGCATCCGGACAGACCTCCTGGATGTCTCTCGCGAAGTCGAGCATGACCGGGATGGTGCGCAGATTGCGGAAAATTCCGCCGATGCCGACCGTATCGGCGATCGTTTGGCGCAAGCCGTATTTTTTCGGAATCTCGAAATCGGTAATGGTGCAAGGATCATAGCCGCCGACTTGAATCGCGTTGACGATATACTTGGCGCTGCGCAGCGCTTCCTTGCGGTCGTGGTAAGCGACGACCCGGCATTTGCTGCCGGCCGATGCGGCCAGATTCTTCAACATCCGCTCGGAATCCCGGAGGCGTTCGCGATCGATGTCGAACAGCGCCAGCTCGAACGATTGGAGCGCAGGCGTCAGCATGCAGTCGCCCAACACGTTTTTGGCGAACACCGTGCTTCCGGCACCGAGAAACGTAATTTTACCCATAGCAAGATCATCCTTTCGATGGACAGGAATAAAATCTCAAAAAATATTTTGCATGGTCTGATGCAACCTGCACGCAGATGCGTTACAATCAATGTATCTGATTTAACAAGAGAAGAGTATGGTTATTTTGGTCGACAGTATGGAATATTGTATCCTGATGAGGAGGATATGCCGATGGCGGAGACAGCGCATATCGCGATTAACGAGTACCCGTCCCGCGGGGAATTGACGATTCTTTTCAGCGGTCAGGCGCAGACCGAACCCCAACACCGCATCGGGCCCACGGTGCATGATTATTATTTGGTGCACAGCATTTTATCCGGCAAGGGCACCTTCGTCATTCGCGGGCAGGAGTACCGGCTTCGCAGCGGCGACAGCTTCTTTATTTTCCCGGGGGAAATGGTACGGTATGAGTCCGACGGCGAGGAGCCGTGGCAGTATAGCTGGGTCGGATTCCGCGGACAAGACGCCGACCGGATACTGGCCGAGATCGGGGTCGGGCCGCATGTTCCCGTCCTGCAGGGCTACCGCCACCATCGATTGAACGCGCTGCTTCGCAATTTAACGAAAGCGCTTCACCGCGGCGGCCATGGGGGGGATATGGAGGCGGAAGGCTATTTTCGGCTGATCCTGTCCGAATATGCGCGGGCCGCAGGCGCAGCGCTGCGCTCGGGGAAGGAAGACACGCGAACCGATATCGAGCGGCAGGTGGAACAGGCGGCCAGATGGCTGACGCTGCAGCATGACAAATCGATCTCGATCGACGAGCTGGCGCAGAAGCTCGGCTACCACCGGACCTATTTATCGAAAATGTTCCGGAAGCAGATGGGAGAATCCCCGATGCAATTTCTGCTGCGCATCCGGATGGAGCGGGCGCGGACGCTGCTGCTGACGACCAAGCTGACGATGGAGCAGATAGCCGCATCCGTCGGATATGAGGATGCGCTGTACTTTTCGAAGCTGTATAAAAAATGGTATAAGCGCTCCCCAACCGCACACCGTGCGGAAATGCAGAGAAACCAGGTCACCGGATGCGCTTACCGGTAAACAAACACAGCCCCTGTCCGGGACGCAGTCATCTGCATCTTGGGACAGGGGCTGTCGCATAAGTCCGTCAGGCGCGGTTATACCAGTAACCGGGCACCCCTCTTTCGAGGCGCATCAATGCTTCCAAGTAATAATAGTCGCCCCAGATGACATAGTCGTCCGGGCTGTGGCCGAGCCGCACGGCATAGGAGCCGCGCCGCAGCAAGCCGTCTTCTTCCGGGAGCTCCATCGTCGAGTAGCGGCGGACGAGCGCTTCCATCATCTTCTCCATGCCGCTCGTCAGCCACTCGCGCTCCGGATGATCGGCCGGCAGATGCGCCAGCAGCTCCTGCAGTCCGGCGGCTGTAATCGCGGAAGCGGAGCTGTCCCTCGGGGTCGAGTCTTCGGCGGCCACATCGAAATCCCAGTAGACGACATGATCCTCCGGCAGCCGTTCCAGGAAGTAGCGGGCCATGCGCCGGGACGTCTCCAGGAAATGATCGTCGCGCGTGTAGCGGTAGGCGAGGGCGAACCCGTATATGCCCCAGGCCTGGCCGCGCGTCCAGGTCGACCCGTTCGTATACCCTTGATGCGTAGAGCCGCCGATCGGGTGGCCGCTCTCGGGCTCGAAATGAAACGTATGGTACGAGGAATCGTCGCCCCGCACGAGATAGCGTCTGCTCAGCTCGGCATGAATGCGCGCCACTTCGGCATAACGGTTGTCTCCGGTCATTTCCGTCGCCCAGAACAGCAGGGGCAGATTCATCAGGCAGTCGATGATGATGCGGCCGCCGTTGTTCGGATCGCCCTTCGGCCCCCATGCCTGAATATAGCGTCCCTTTTCTCGCCAACGGTTCATGAGCTTATCCGCCGCGCGGAGCGTCAAGTCGCGCGCCGCCGAATCCTGCTCGATAATCCACTGCGCCTTGGAAGAGAGCGAGTACAGAAATCCGATGTCATGATGATCAAGCGCGATATCTCTCCGCAACCGCTCGTCGAAGCTGCGCACCGTTCGGCGGGCCGCCGCGGCGAAGGCTTCATCCTTCGTATATTCAAAGCACAGCCATAAGATGCCGCTCCAGAAGCCGTCGGTCCAGTCCGTATTGTCGTTCAGAAGATAGGCTCCGCCATCCCGGCCGACATGGGGGAACCGATCCCCGAAGCGCTCAATATTGGCTCGCGTCTTCGATACCACGTCTTCAATGGCTTGCGCCCATAGCGTTTTCATCGTTCACTGCCCCTTTCTCGTATTGGAAGGTGTTCAAAAGAGACCGGTTTTTTCAGCACCGGAAAGGTTGCAAGCGGGCTTATGGAACAACCACTATCAGCGGTTCATCCAGCCGCCGTCCACGCACAAAATATGACCATTCACGTAATCCGAAGCGGAGGAGGCGAGGAACACGGCAGGACCGGCCAAGTCCCCCGGCGTCCCCCAGCGTCCCGCCGGAATCCGGCACAGAATTTCCGCGCTGCGCTTGGGGTCGTCGCGGAGCTGCTGCGTGTTGTCGGTCGCCATATAACCTGGCGCGATCGCGTTCACATTGACGCCGTGCTTCGCCCATTCATTGGCGAGCGCCTTGGTGATGCCGGCGACCCCATGCTTCGCTGCGGTATATCCGGGCACATTGATGCCGCCCTGGAAGGAGAGCATCGAGGCGATGTTGATGATTTTGCCGGAACCGCGTTCAATCATCCGCTTGCCGAAGGACTGGCACAAGTAGAAGACGGCATGCAGATTCAATTGCAGCACCTCATGCCAGTCCGGCAACGGATGGTCCGCCGCGGGCGTCCGGCGTATGATGCCGGAATTGTTCACCAAGATATCGACCTGGCCTCCGGCGGCTTCCAGGCATTGACCGACAACGCTTTCAATTCCGTCGAGATCTTTCAGATCGGCCTGGATGAAGGCGGCCTTGACGCCGAGATCCTTCAGCTTCTGCAGCGACTCCTTGTGAACGTTATGCGAGACGAGAATCAGGTCGGCGCCTGCCCGGGCCAGACCCTTGGCGATGCCGTAGCCGAGACCGACGCCCCCGCCCGTCACGACGGCGGTGCGGCCCCGCAAATCGAAGATGGATTGCATAACCCTTTTCCTCCTTGGTAACTGTCGTATTCGAGAATTGAACAGAGGGCAGGTCCCGGACGCCGGCTTACAAGATGGCCGGGACTCCTGCCGCGATATAAGTCGACCTCGCTTCCTCGCTCAAGCCGCTGTCGGTGATGACGGCGGTCATCTCGGACAAGGAGGCGAAGGTCAACAGCGCCGATTTGCCGAACTTGGTATGATCGACGACTCCGTAGGAATGCTTGGCCGTCTCAATCCAGGCGCGCTTCAGTTCATGCAGCTCGCTCGTGTAGATCGTCAGGCCGCTCTCGGTATGAATGCCGGTGGAAGAGACGAACGCCTTCTGGATATTGAGCTTGCGCACAAGCTGCACCGCTTCGCTGCTGACGAGCAGATTGCGGTTGCGGTACCCGCCGGGAACGACAAGGCGGATGTGGGGCTTCCGTATCAACTCCGCGATGATGAACAGGTCGTTGGTTACGACCGTTAGCGGCTCCTGATCCAGACGCTTCGCCATTTCCAGCGTCGTGCTTCCGCCATCAAGCGCAATGATGTCGTCAGGCTCGATGAGTCGCACGGCTTTCTCCGCGATCTCGGCTTTTTCGTTCAGATACCTGCTGTTCGGCGCCTGCACGGGGAGCAGCCCGAGATCGGACATATTTTTCAACACGGCGCCGCCGTGAACGCGGGTAAGCAGGCCTTGCGCTTCGAGCGCTTCGAGATCGGCGCGGATCGTCTTGCCGGTCACTTCCAGCCGCTCGCTCAGCTCGTTCACTTTGACTTCCCCTTGTTGAATGAGAAGCTCCATGATTTGTTGGTGGCGTTTTACATTGGACATATTGTTCAAATCCTTTACTTCAAATCCTTCATATCGACCATATCCATATCTTCAAATGTCTGATTATCTCCGGCCATGCCCCAGATGAACGTATAATTGCTCGTGCCGACGCCGCTATGTATCGACCAGCTAGGGGAAATAATCGCTTGCTCGTTCCGGACGACGACGTGG
Source organism: Paenibacillus dendritiformis (assembly GCF_015845845.1). Lineage (GTDB taxonomy): Bacteria > Bacillota > Bacilli > Paenibacillales > Paenibacillaceae > Paenibacillus_B > Paenibacillus_B dendritiformis_C. The sequence goes on along the minus strand of NZ_LDIG01000272.1, from coordinate 8,528 downwards.
CGCGTCTCTTGCGGCTCGCCCATCAGATGGAAGACGACGCCGTCCTCCGGCATGTCGAAATAGAAATAGACTTCAGAGCGGCGGTTATGAGTATGGCAAGGCATCGTATTCCACATATTGTTCGGCTTCAGCAGCGTCATGCCCATGACGAGCTGGCAGCTTTGCACGCCGCCTTTATGGATATATTTATAAATCGTGCGCTCGTTGGAGCTGGACAGACTGCCAAGATGCTGCGGCGTAGCCTTGCTGATGGCCACCTTCTCCGTCGGATACGTCTTGTGCGCCAGCGTTGAGTTGAAATAGAAGCGCGCCGGGCGGGCAGCCTCCTTGCTGGCGAACGTCACATTCTTGCTTCCCATGCCGATATAGAGACAGTCGCGCGGGTCCATGTCATAGGCGACCCCGTCCACGGTGACGACGCCTTCTCCGCCGACATTAATAATTCCGATTTCCCGCCGTTCCAGGAAATAATCGGCGCCCATTTCCTTCGCGTCCGCTTCCAGCTTCACCGTCTTCGTCGTCGGCAGGACGCCCCCGGTAATGTATCGGTCAACATGACTGTACACCATTTGAATCTCATTGTCGACAAACAGCTTCTCGATAAGAAATTCCTCGCGGAGACGGGAAGTGTCATAGCCCTTCGCGCCTTCGGGATGACAAGCGTAACGGATTTCCATGATACGATTTCCTCCTTCGGATGAGCAAATGATGAATGCTATCGTTCATAGTATAACTTAACTGTTCATTTATGTTCAATTAAATGTTCATATTAGTTTATTTTTCAGGAAATTATATGTTCGTTTTGAGGGAAGTGAACCTTGAAGAGAAAGCAGGCATAAAAAAACTTTGCCCGCAGGGGATGAATCCCCTTGCAGGCAAAGGCGTTACGGCCGATGCGGGCCGTTACATCAAAAAGTATAGGGCGGCAATGATCGCGATCGATGCCGCCGTGAACCACAGGATATTGCGGATATCCCGGTTAATGACCTTCATATCGGTCTTCAATTGCGAGCCTTGCTTGCCGCTGTTCGCCGCAGGCTTGGCTTGCTCTGGACCGGTTGCCTTCATTGTCACACCTCCTCGCCGCTTAGGCTGCAGGTCCGGATTCGGACGCTCGCAATCTATTCGGCGAAGACGAAGCGCGAGGTGTATTTCAGCGGCCGCAAGAGAAGCCTGCGGCGCAATATCAGATACGGCGCGCGGAACCGGAAGCGCGGAACGGCGCTTCTGGCAAGAAGCAGAGGCAGGTACAGCATGAACAGGAGCTTCCACGTCACGAACGTGTGGATCTTCACCACATATTGATGAAGGGAGCCGACAACGGACTGGTAATGGTGATCATGCTGATAATAGGCGCTGCCTTCGTCCAGCCGCAGCGGTTCCTCGGGCGCGGAGGGCAGCAGGGAAGAGGCGAGCAGGGCGATTACCGAGATGAGGATAACCGCGTAGCGGAACCACGATGGATACTTGTGCTGAATCACTGCCGTCCTCCTTTCCTTGCCCTGCCGCCATCGTATGGCTCCGGGCCGATCTCTGCTATGAGATTACCATATTGTCAGGGAAGGGACAACATGCGGCCTACAGTCCGGCATTGTTGGCATCTTCGCGCGCCGGTGCGGCGGGCCTTTGGCCGAGCGTGCCGCGCTTCAGCCCCGGCAGCAGCACGAAGGCGAAGGTAACGAGCGGGGACAGCCAAAGAAAGAAGGCATAGGGCGCGTAGTCCAGCACCGGCAAGCCGATGGCGCCGGTCATCATCGCGCCGCTGACGCCCCACGGGATTAACGGGTTGACCAGCGTGCCGCAGTCCTCCAGCGTCCGTGCCAACGTCTTCCGCGGAATGCTCCGCTTATCATACTCGTCGGCGAACAACTGACCTGGAAGCAGGATGGACATATACTGCTCTCCGGTAATGATATTGACGCCGATGGAGCTCATGCCGCTTGCGACGACGAGCGATTCCTTCTTCCGGATTGGAGCGACGAGACGCCGGAACAAGGCCGGAATGACGCCGCCATGCTGCAGCAGCCCGCCCATGCCGAACGCGATGGCGATAAGCGCGATCGTGCCGGCCATCGACTGCAGGCCGCCGCGGTTCATAATGCGGGCGGTATCCTCCAGGGCGAAGCTGCCCGAGAATCCATAGTGCATCACGCTGATCCACTGCCGGATATCATGCGCGCCCTGAAGCAACGCCGCCACCGCCAGGCCGGAGCCGATGCCTAGCAGCATCGTCAGCGCGACAGGCAGCCGCTTGAACGCGGCGATAAGCACGACGGCCAGGGGGAGCAGCGCCCATGGCGTAATATGGAAGCTCTGCCCGATATCGCGCTGCAATGCTTCCAGAGCCTCCATATCGGGCGCGGAAGAGGAGCCGATCAAGGCGAAGGCGATACAGGTCAGAACGAATGCCGGCACCGTCGTCTTCGTCATGTTGCGGATGTGATCGGGGATCGATACCCGGGCCACGGCAGAGGCGAAGTTGGTGGTATCGGACAACGGGGACATTTTGTCTCCGAAGCAGGCGCCCGATACGACCGCCCCCGCCGCGATTGCGGGATGGACCCCCATGGAGGCGGCCATGCCGACAAGGGCGACTCCGAAGGTGCCGACCGTCGTAATCGAGCTGCCGACGAACATCGAGACGATTACGGTGAGCACCAGCGCGCTTAAGGTGAACCATTGCGGCTGGAAGAGGGACGTGCCGTAGAAGAGCAAGGTCGCCACCGTTCCGCTCATCATCCAGACCCCGATGAGAATGCCGATCAGCGTCAGCAGGAGCGCAGGCTGGACCGAAGCCTGCAATCCGCGGACGAAGGCCTGCTCCACTTCGTTCCAGGAGCGGCCGAACAGCAGCAGGAGTCCGCCGGCCGCAACCGAAGCGGCAATCAGCGGAATATGCGGCTCCACCCGCCATCCGAGAATCGGAACGATAAGAATAAGCAGGATGGCAATGAAAATCGTAACGCTCTGCCCGAACCGAAGCATGTTCTGTTCGGCAGGGCTTGTTGATGAATTCATGACTGACATCTCCTTAATGGATAGGCGGAACAAGCCGGGCGCAAGACCGTCGGCATGCAAGCCCCCGGCATTGTCGTGCGAGAACGCATTTTTGCATGGACGCTTACCCGCTTGACCGCGATAAAGCAAAATAATAGTACATAGTCTACTTTATCGGGGGTTGTCCGGATGGTCAACGGAATTTACTGCCAGCGGCAGGAATGAGGGATAGATCGACGGAGGTCAAGTCCAGTACAAGAACGAGCGCGCTCGACTGCGGATTGCCGGAGGCAAGAACGAGTGCGTACGCGGCCTGGCAAAAAAATAGCGCGTGCCGGGGAACACGCTCAGAGTTGACAAAGTCCTGTCGACAGTCTTTTTTCTTCGGAAGGGCGGGGCCAGGGGAGGCAGGTTAGGTTAGGTTGGTTATGGCAAGCTGGTCCGCGCATGAAGCAAGCTGGCCCCCGCATGAAAATGCTGCACAGGCGCAGCATTTTTAACCTCAAGAGGCTAAATTCCGAGAAAATCCTGCAAAATTACATTATTTCGCCATTTTGAAAGCTATTTAAGCCTCGCCGCACGGTAATTGCTGTACTTTTGCAGCAATCTTATTTTCGCAACCTCGTGTCAATGAAATTGCTGCATTCTTGCAGTATTGGTGGAGCAGATGACTAGAGTGGCGGGAGATACTGCAGCTTTGGTGGAGCAATGAAAAAGCCATCGGCCACCTATTTGGCGTTCAATTCATCCAGCGCGCTGAGGATAATCAATCAGTATTTGCAGCGCAGCCAATCGCTTGGTGCAGCGGATGATGATATTCTCGCGGCGGGAGAGTACGCCTGAGAAGTGGACCTCTCCGTCCCCGGCGAGCCGATCCGGCATACGTGGAAGCCATTGATCACGATCGGCAAAGCCAAGGAGGCTTGCATGCCGATGTTCAGGATCAGCTGCGGCATGTGGAGAGGGTGTGCCCCTTCCGCTATTTGCGAGCTCATAGCATCTTCGACGATGAGATGATGGTATACGATGAGGACGAGGCGGATCACCTTCGCCATACAGAAGAAAACAAACGGATTTATGCGCAGAGAAAAGAAACAATAGAGCGAGTTTTTGCTGATTTAAAGGAGAAGCATGGTATGCGGTGGACGACCTTACGAGGGTTAAAAAGAATGTCTGCGCAAGCGATGCTTGTTTTTGCTGCCATGAACCTCAAAAAAATGGCGACCTGGCTCTGGAAGACCGGTCTTAAGTTCTCTTTCGTATTTGTAAATAGAGATAAAAACCGTAAAGAACTCCCGCGGTTGCAGTATTTCGCGGGAGTTTGTCTTCAATCTGAGCGCGTTCCGGGGAACGCGCTGTCTTATCTTAGGTCTCTATCCCGCTTACGCTCCGTCCTTCACCTCGACGATAAGCTCGATCTCCACCGGCGTATGGAACGGCAATTCGCTCGTTCCGATCGCGGAGCGGGCATGGCGGCCCGCTTCGCCGAATATTTCGATCAGCAGGTCGGAAGCGCCGTTAATGACATAGGGCTGATCCGCGAAGCCCGGGGCGCTGTTCACGAAGGCGAGCATTTTGATCACCTTCGAGACATTGTCCAGCGTGCCCAACTCATGCTTGATGACGGCTAGCGCGTTGATAATGACTTGGCGCGCCGCTTCCTGGCCCTGCTCGATCGTCAGGTCGGATCCGAGCTTGCCTTCATACATCAAGACGCCGTTAATCCGGCAGTCCATGCCGGACGTATAGACGAGATTCCCCGTGCGCCGGGATGGGATATAGGAGAATTTCGGCTCCCCGACTTCCGGCAGTTCAATCCCCAATTGCTGCAAACGTTGTTCGATTTGTCCCATAGGTTCATTGCTCCTTCATTTACCAGCTGCAGCCGCGCGCCTCGACAGACACCGGCGTCACCCCGTCCGGAGTGAGATACTGGACCGAATTGTATAAGTTCAACGTGCTGCAAATATGATTCGGCACGATGTGCAGCCGATCCCCGACCTCCAGGCCGTGACCCGGCGCGATCCGTATCATGCCATGCTCTTCCGACAGCCGCTCCAGCACCGCCTCGGGCGCTTCGAGCACATGCCCGAAGCCGCGCAGATAGAGGGGCACGGTGTGCGGCTGCACATCCGTCGCGAACGCTTTGCTGCCGCCGTCGACGATGACGGTGTCCTCCTCGGGACAGCTCACGACCGTGACGACGACGACTCCCGCGCAATCCTTGAGACTGCAGCCGCCGAAGGCGACCTGCATCCGATCCTGGAACACGTACGTGCCCGGCCGAATCTCCGTTACTCCCGGAACGGCTGCCGCATACGCGCCCGTCGGGGTCGAGCCGACGCTGACATCCTGAATGTCGTAGCCGGCTTCGCGCAGCCCTTCGGCGATGCCGGCCATCCGCATGCCTTCGTCGAGTCCGGCGCTGCGCACATCCAGCGTCGCCTCCCCGTGGATCAGCGCTCCGCGGAACGTATAAATGCCGGTCAAGCGCAAGTGCGGACACCCGGCGATCGCTTCCGCCACCGCCTTGACATCCGCCGTGCGCACCCCGGACCGCTTGAGCCCGGTGTCGATCTCCAGCCGCACCTCCAGGACGCCGCCGAATTGCCGCGCCTCCGCCTCCAGGGCGCGCGCGCCGGCCGCGCTGTCCACGCCCACAATCATGCGGGCTTCGGCCGTCAAGGCGAGGGCGCGCCGAATTTTGGACGGCACGACAAGGGGATAGGCGATGAAAACGTCGCGAATGCCGTGCTTCACCATCGCTTCGGCCTCGGATACCTTGGCCACCGTAATGCCGACGGCGCCATGCCGCTGCTGCAGACGGGCGATGTGCGGCATTTTGTGCGTCTTCGCATGGGGACGAAGCTGGACGCCGTTCTTGGCGGCGATGTCCGCCATATGGCGGATGTTCTGCTTCGTTCGCTCCGCGTCGATAAGCAAAAAGGGCGTTTCCGCCTCGCGGAGCTCTCCGGCACGGGCGCTCCAGGCGGGCGCAATTCGCCGTTCGCGGGGTGTAATCTCGTTGGACATGCGTGCTAGCCTCCTTACGGCACGTTAGTTCGATGATTTCTTCACTTCATCTAAATAGTTATACAGCGTATACTTCGAGATACCCAAATAAGCGCAAATTTTTTCGCCGGACTTTTTGATGAGGAAGGCGCCCTTTTCGTCCAGCAGGGCGATCATGCGCATTTTATCCTCCTTCGTCATCACGGCCACCGGCTTGTCGATGCGTTCCTGCGCCTCCTGGATCAGCAAATCGAGCAGATCGTTCACATTGGAGACGAACGACTCCTTCACTTCCGCCTGCAGTCCGGTCATCGTGAGCGACTTCAGCGCTTTCTCCGCCAATGTCAAATCCGTAATATCATAATTGATGCACAGCGACCCGATGATGCGCCCTTCGCGGTTGCGCATATACAGCGACGTTGACCGCAGCAGGCGGCCGTCCCGGGTCTGCGTAATGTAATTGATCTTATTGCCGTCCTCGGTGCTGCCGCGCAGCAGCTCCAGCCCGAGGTTGGTTCCGGGATCGCCGACCTTCCGTCCGGTGATGTGCCCGTTCTCGATCGCGACGATGGTCCGGTCATAGGGCAGCGTCAGATCGTGCAGCACGACCTCGCACTGATCGCCGAATTGGGCGGCAAGGCCCTTGACCAGCATTTGCAAAAAAGGAAATTCGTCTCGTACCGACTCCACATCGCTCCTCCTTCCAAGCATCGCCCCGCTGAAACGGTTCACGAGGCTGCCTCTATCGTAGCATAATTTATTCCATGTTCAAACAAAAAGTTTGCTGACCAAACAAATAATTTGGGCTTGGATGTGCAACAAAACTTGGCACAGTCGGAAATCTGGCAAGTTCATCATTTCATTGCTATACTGAGGCTGCATCTGTCTATTCCTTCTGATATGGGGCGTACTTGCAAAAACAGAGGATTGGCAGATGTTTTCTATTTCATTTTCTGCCTTAGATGATTCCGCCCTCCCCTTGCTGTTATCTGTGAAAATAATTACGCACACTTGATCTCAGCTCGTTATTGAGAAGTTGTAGAATTTCTGAAAAGTGGCAATACGATGCCCGAGCCTACTTGTTTTAAGAGGCCATGTATAAAGACGTAAGAAGTTGTCCACAATATTAGTTTAGCCTGTTTGAATGACTGTTTGCGCTCCGCCTTCGATGTAAGCTTGCTTGTTTTTGAGTATGTGGTAGCTGATGACGAGTATTTTTCGTGCAATGGCGATACAAGCTTTCTTCTTGCCTCGACGTGATGCGATCTTCCAAAATTTTGTTGCCAATACGGTGTTTCGGGAGCGAGCGATTGCCCAAGCCGCTTCGCTTAATGCTACTTTTGCATGCGTATTGCCTTTTACGCTTTTTGTACTTTTTTTTTGCCCGCACTTTCGTGATTACCCGGCGCGACACCAGCCCAAGAAGCAAGATGATCTGCTGTTGGGAATTGATTCATATCGACGCCAATCTCTGCGATTAGCGCGGCTGCCGTAATCTCACTGACACCTGGAATGGTTTGCAGCAGTTCGTATTCCATATGGTAAGGCTGCAAATGTGCATGAATCTCTTCTTCAAGACGAGCAATGGATTTCTCAAGATACTCGATATGTTCCCAGCAATCCTTGATGAGTTTGATCTGATGCGCGGTCATTGTGCCGAAAAGCGAGTCTGCAACTTGAGCTTTTTTATTCTTTATGGTTCCTCTTACGCAATCTTCCACGTCATCGACATCGACATATCCTTGATCGACCAAGCGTTGCAGTAGATTGCGTCCGGACACACCGAACACATCCGAAATGACGGTTCCAAGCTTAATATTGCAGGCTTCCAAGTACTTTTGGATGCGGTTCTTCTCGGCTGTTAACCCGCCAATTCGTTTCTTCCGAAGCCGGCAAAGATCACGTAATTCCCTTAGGTCTTCAGAGGGTACAAAGCTTGGCTCGATGAGACCTACACGAAGCAGCTTGGCAATCCATTCTGCGTCACAAACATCCGTTTTACGGCCAGGTACGTTTTTGATTCGCTGGGCATTCGCAAGGAGTACGGTGAAATAGCCCTCCAGGATATTGTAGACCGGCTTCCAGTAGATTCCGGTACTTTCCATGGCAATATGGGTTACAGCCTGTGATTCCAAATACTTCAATAGCTCAAACAGATGCTTGGTCAGCGTACCAAAGGTACGAACTTCACTTTGAACTTCGCCTGAAGCATCCGTCGTTAGTACACAGACGACGATCGTTTCTTGATGGACATCCATTCCCGCACAGCGGTCAAGCAAAACTTCCATAAGTTTACCTCCCTATAACTAGAAGCCATGACGGTGGATGAATTCGAGCATGAGCATTTTTCTGTTCGCGGTTCTCTAAATGGGCATTCAGAGCCAGCACAGGTTTGTACACAGAACTCATCCTCAACAGTTTATTGGACGGGGTAAAGACCACCATAAAAAACAACGTGTTACGCGTCATGATATTAGCAGTATGGGAAGTTGGCACATCAAGTAAACGCTCGCTATTTT
>NZ_LDIG01000271.1 GCF_015845845.1 Paenibacillus dendritiformis | reverse complement strand
CAGACATGTTGATTAACCAAATTGTGTAACTCAAACAAGCCCGGCAGGGCTGAATTTTTCTCTTATCCTCTGCATCTTAACGAGCCATTCGGGAGGAAGGGAATTTAGCCTAAATAGACGTGCAAAGTGAATAAAGGACAGCTTTTGATGCCTAGATACGACCCCTTGAGTGGTATCAAATAACCATTTGAGTAACACGTAAACGATGAGAGCTACAAACAGCTGCCCGTACACGGCATTTTCAGTTGTCCCGAACAAAGTAGGGATATTCAAGTGCTGCTTGATCCAGCGAAAGAAAACCTCGATTTGCCACCGGGCTTTATACATCTGTGCGATTTCTTCTGGGGTCACTTGCATGAGATCGGTAACGACGCGGAGTTCTCGGCCATCGAAATCTTGGAAGGTAACGACGCGATGCCGCTTCTTGGATCGACATTGCTCTGTTCCAAGTTGGCACGTAATGTCCCGGATGACCGGGCTGTTAGGCTCTTTTTGCCGGCGTAGAGCACGTGGTTTTTCAAGATGAACGTTATCACGCAGTCGAACGACAAAGGATTGACCTTCTTCTTTGAAACGATCTAATCGTTCGAGCTTCCCGTAAGCCCGGTCCATAACCATAATGTAATCCAAATGGGTTAAGCTTTCACAGAGCGGACCATCATGTTTCGAACCAACCGTTTCGACCACGTTTAGAGGGGAGTCGCATTGGGCTTGCAAAGAAACATGTAGCTTAATGCCCGAACGCTCACCATGGTAAGGGGCCCAGGGCAAGCGAGTTTTTCCTACCGTTACGGTCGTCGAGTCAATCAAAAGCAATTCTTTAGGAAAGGCCAGCTTTCGGGTCGTTTGACGATTACAGGTTTGGATGAGCCGGTGTAGGAGCTCCTTGAATACAGCAAAGGGAACCTCAGCTGCCTTTCCGGAAAAACTGGAATAATGGACAGGAAGCAAGCCGCTGGCTGCTGCATGAACCACACCTGAACGGTAGCTATCCCATTGTTCAGAGGCAGCCATCGCCCAATATTGTAGCAAATGATGGACGGTAAACTTGCGGGCCTTGTCTTTATAGCCGGCGAGTTCGATTGCAGAATCGATTTCTTCTGCAGGCAAAACGGATTGAAGGATGGACAGGATCGTGGTAGACTTTTTCATGGAGTCGCCACCTTTCTTCGGTTGAGTTTGTAGGCGTACAAACATTTTACCGGGTGTGCGGCTTTTTTTCTACCATTTTGTGGTTAATCAACAGGTGTGAATTCAGACATCTCTTACGCCTCTATCGTAATCTCCCACACGCCATTGATGACTTCGTGAACCGAGCATATCAAGTTATTGCTGCGGCAGTAATCGCCTATCGATACTTTGGCGCAGCTATGATCAGTGACGAGCAGCACCTTCTCTCCGCCGCGTATCGCTTCCTGATGCTTCTTCAGCATCATCACGGGCACCGGACAGACTTCACCCAAGCAATCGATCTCTATCATAGAACCGCCTCCATCCAACTTGATGTACTCTATGCTCCGCTATCGAGTATACGCCGCTAGAGGGTGAACCTCAAGAGGTTCTTCAGGCGGCGTCCCCTTTACTCTGCGGCTCGATGACGCTACACTTTCGACTCCGCGGGCTCTTCCGCCGAACCGGTCCAGGAAGCCGTCCCCCGTTCTATCAGATGAACCGGCACGCAGATACGCTCTATCGTCGGATCCTGTGCTCCAGCCACCGGATAATCACCTCGAAACACATGGTCATCGTCTGTCCGGTAGAGATGCATATCAACGCCACGCTAAACCATGTTGCCGGAACTTACGGAATCAGCAGCAACCGGCCTGTCACTTGCCGCTGCTCAAATGCGGCATGCGCCTTGGCCGCCTCGGCCAGCGGATACATGCGCTCGATCTTGATGGAGAGAATCTTCTCTCTTTTGTTTCCTGGAAACTATATTACTGCGGCCGCGGAGTGCTGTCAATATTGTTTCTAGGAAACATTGTCATTCGCAAATTTCTTGCTATACTAAAATGAGAAATCAAGGGTTAAGGAGAGCATTCCATGACAGATACAGCCGATAATCATGCTCGTTATGAAGATCATCAGGAAGGCAAGCGAATGATTGATGAGATTCTGCGCTTGATCGCCGCCCTGCAGAAGCGGGCGGAATCAGAGGAAGATGAGGAGAGAGAATGGATGGTGCGCAATTGCTCAAATCCGGCCATTGCCGAGCATCTGCGGGACATGACGATTATGGAGCTGCATGTTTTGGATGCGATCGGGCAACTGGAACCGGTCAATGGCATTACCATCTCCAAGCAGTTCGGAATTTTCAAAGGCACCGTATCGAAAATTACGCGAAGATTGGCTGCCAAAAATCTGATTCAAAAGGAGTTCCTCCCCGACAATAAAAAAGAAATTCTGTTCCGCACGACACCGCTAGGCTGCGAGCTTTATCAGCTTCATCAAGCACTGCATCGGCAGTTAGAAATTGGAGTCGTCCGGTTCCTGCAAAAGTACGAACCTGATGAATTACGCTTTCTCGTCCGTGTCCTTCAAGATGCGTCGAAAGCGTCATGGGTTCATCCGGAATCCGGTCCCGATCCAGCAACGGAGCACCCGGAGAACCGCTGACCCAACGGCTCCGGATGCCCCCGCTCCGCTCTATCTCCTTACTCCGTGAAAGACGGAAGTCGGAGGATAGATCAGTTCTCCGTTTCTACTCGACAACGATCCTTCCGATAGTTCGGATGCCATGAACACGTCGTCCAGGACCTCGAATTGCTTCAGGTCGAAGCTGAGAGATCCGGCTGGCACGATGTCAGCGTTCGTCTCGCGGAAACGAGCGAAAATTCCGGAACGAACTGCTCCGACTGGCGAATTCGCTCCACCATTCGACTTCTATTCCCTGCCGCCAAAAGCCTGACGAGGCACATCGTACACTTTAGCCTGATCCGCTCTTGTCCCCGTACGAAAGATCATAACTGACCGTCTTCTTCAGCTACCGGGATCAACTTCGTAAAGCCCCGACCCGTCTGAATAATTTGACATGCGCAGCCCGTGAAGCAATCGAAAAATGCCGATTCCTCGATCTGCCTCACATATTCTCCACTGTCTTCCTTATACCAAGGATCCAAATAAATGAATGTCGGCCCCTCCTTGTCCACGACGACAACCCAGTGCCCGTCCGGTCCGAACTCGTCCCCATCGTCTCTCATCAGCACCATGATTGGCCCGCCCAGCAGGCAGACTTCCCACTCATGCTTGAAAAAAGACACCCGGAACAGGATCTTCCGTTCAAATAAAAATCGGTATACGTCTTCCGGGTATACGCCTATCGGGGGATCATTGGCTAGATACCCCTTGATGGCCGGTGGATCGGTCAATCTCAGCTCTTGGGCCAATTGAATAAACGTCGGCTCATCCGCAAGCTGATGATAACGCAGCAGCATCAATAAGCTCGCCACCCCGCAAGCAACCTCCGGATGATAGTCTTGATCATGCTGGCTTACAAAAAATGAACGATACATCGCATTGGTCCTTTCTCTCGAAAACGTCAACGAGTCCTCTATTTTCTAACTCCTCGCCAGCAGCAGCTCCGCCGCTTCGCGTCCGTATCCGCGTCCCCCGTATTCCGGCAATATCGCGAACCCGATTTCCCAGCTTTTACGCCAATCGACATAGCTCCATATTTGTGCCATCCCGATGGGGGCGGCTGCCTGATCCGAAGCCAGCCTGACGACGAAATCATAGCTTGACCCTTCCTCCTCTTCGCTCGCGGCGATTTTCTCCAGAAAATCCTCCTTTGCCTCTTCCATACTCGGAACCGATTCTTCAAAATGCCATAAATCCCTATCACATTCCATTTGGCACAGAAAGTCCAAGTCTTGTTCCGTGATCAAAGTTAATTCACCACTTTCACCTTGTAATCTCATAATCAGCCTCTCCCAATCATTCAATTTATGTATAGGGAGTGGTTCAGCCCACTGCCTTCCGATATTGTACCAAGAAAGAGGATTCTTTAAAATATATTCCTCTTGAGGCTTACACCACCTCCTCCGCTATTTTCATCGCCCTCCGCGCCGCTCAAGAACCCATGCTTTTGTGCTTTGCCGTGTTGATATCCCATCGGTCAGCACGCCCCCTATTGCACTTTGAACCATTATCCCAACGGGTCAGATCAGTTCGCCATCTCCCACCGTGTCAGAAAACATTTCACACTTGCGCCTCGTTGCCAGCCAATCAAATCCAACCTTCCTCCGCTCTTTGCGGCATTATCCCAATCGGTCAGCACCACCCTTTCTGCTCTTCTCACCAATATCCCAACTGGTCAGGGATTCACACTTCCTTCTTCCCCATCTTCCTGAGTCTGGATACTCCCCACTTGCTGCCCGATTCTGAGCCACGAAGAGAGTATTCATTTGGAACTCCATAGCTTTTACGCTGTTCTGAGTCTTGGGAAGATTGGGCATAAGGCTCTTCACATATTTGGGCTATCCTGAGCCTTGGGGAGTTCGCGCATAAGGCTCTTCACATATTTGCGCTGTCCTGAGCCTTGGGGAGATTACTCGCAAGGAACTCTATACATTTACATCATTCTGAGCGTTGGGGAGATTACTCGTAAGATGACTCCACACATTATCCGCTACTTCTGAGCCGCGGGGAGAGTTATAATGAACGTGAAAACAGCTCCGTATTTGCTTCATTTCGTAGGTTAAAATGGAAAGTAGGTCATGCCATCGTGGAATGCGAAATGCGGTTAAAGCGACTGGAAGAGGCGATTGTCATGGAGGCGGCAGAGGGAGCGAATGCGTCCGTGATTCAGGCCTTGCAAGGACTCCGTGGAATTGGTCTGGTTAACGCGGTGACCATTGCAGCGGAAATTGGAAGCTTTGAGCGCTTCAAATCTCCCATGCAGCTTATGGGCTTTTCTTGGTCTTGTTCCTCGAGAATACTCCTCGGGTGAATCGAATCGGAAAGGCAAAATGACGAAGGCCGGAAATGCTTCTCTTCGACGTCTTATGGTGGAGGCCGCCTGGCATTACAGGCACCGTCCTGCAGTAAAGGGAAAACTCCGCACTAGATTAGAGGAGCTGGAGCCGGGAATCCAAGAGATTTCATGGAAAGCTCAAAACCGGTTGCACAAAAAATATATGCGTCTTGTCCTTCAACGGGGAAAGCACAAAAATGTCGCGATCGGAGCCGTAGCCAGAGAACTCGTTGGGTTCGTATGGGCCACCGCCAGAGAAGCAGAAAGAGCGAATGCGTAAGAGAAAACAGCTAGGCAAGGGGCGATGCCCCCTGCACCCCCTCACTCGCCGTGTGGCAGCTCCCCAGCAATGGCTGGGATGAAAAATAGTGTGGGTAAAAGGAGTCGTTTGTCAAGGGAAAGCACCTTGACAAACTTACGGAAAGTGCATGTCTGAAATATTGGGCCCGAAGGCAAAGAGAAGGTATAAGGGAGAAATCCGCGTTTTAGGCACTGCGTTAGTAAGGCTGGCGTATGTCCGCTTTATCAACACGCGAGGAGAGTTGACGGAAGCTCCCTTTGTCGCAGGTATAAAATGTGGTACCCAACCCACGGATAGCAGTGTGCCAGCCGACGACTAGCATTTTGCCTTCGCGCCGAGTATTTGAGCTTTTCGATGTGGAGCTTGACAAGTCACGTTCATAGCAATGCTTATAAGAAGCTTCGGACACAGACATGTTTCCGTTCGCTTGCCTGAATGACCTCATTTCATAATAAAAGAAGCCCGTTCGCAAGCGGCGATACGGGCTGGCTGTACAAGCGGATATAGCAGCTCAATATTAGATTGTGGCGGAGGCGAATCGGTCCAGGTACTCCGGCATATGAACGACCTTGCCTGTGACTCTCGCCTCCTCCGCCGCAAAGGCCATCATGTGGCTCTGGACGGAATTCTCCGCGGACGTTAGTCCCTTGGCCGTGCCGCCGTTCGCTACGAGGCGAATGAAGTCCCTGATCAAGCCTTCGTCTCCTCCCCCATGTCCGGCATGGCCGCCGGGCGCCTCCAGGGAGATGAGCTCCGGCTCGTTCCGGTCAAAGCGGATCAGCTCGATTTCGTTCTTTTCCATTGCACCGCGAATCTCTCCTTCTGTCCCCATCAGCTTGATCGTCCGCGAGCATTCCTTCGTGAAGGCGGACATCGTGAACACGTCCGTTACTTCATTGCGGAAGTCCATGCTCACCACCTGATGGTCTACGACATTGTTGTCGCAGTGATAGACACAGCGCCCGTACGGCCCTTCCTGGATCGCCTTCAGCCGCCCTTCATAGCTCTGATCGTCGCTGATGGCGAGCTTCATCCAGTTGTCCTCGTCTGTCAAATACGTCTTCGGTGCATAATACAGGCAGTCCTCTGCGGCCGGGCAGCCGTCAACACATCGCTTCGGGGCGCCGGCCGGCGCATTCTCGGCCGTGAAATGGCTCAAGCTGCCGAAGGAAGCGATATTCGTGCATGAATCCCCGGCCAGCCACAGCAGAATGTCCATATCGTGGCATGATTTCGCCAGAATCATCGGACTCGTCTCATCCGCATTCCGCCAATTGCCGCGCACGAAGCTGTGCGCCTGATGCCAGTAACCGACATTCTCGTTATGCTGAATGGACATCAGCCGTCCAATGCGGCCTTCCTCCAGCATCTGCTTAATGGTGCCGAAAAACCGGGTATAGCGCAGCACGTGGCAAACCGACAAAACGAGCCCGGATTGTCCCGCCCGCTCGCCCATCCGGATGCATTCCAGCGGCTTCGGGGACATCGGTTTCTCTAACAGGACATGATAACCGCACGCCAGCGCCCGCATCGTCGGCTCATAATGCATATAATCCTGCGTGCAGATAAGGACGGCATCCGCCAGATTCGGCCGATCCAGCATCTCGCGCCAGTCCGCATAGCACATCTCATCCGGGAGCCTGTGCGCCTGCTGGAAGCTCATCCGTCTGTCTTCTATCGGCTCGGCCACCGCGACGACTCCGACCTCGTCGGGATGCTGGAGGGCATAATTCGTGTAATTGACTCCCCGAAGACCCGCCCCAATCAAGGCCAGCTTCACTCTCTTCATCTCTGCTCTCTCCTCCATGTTCCGTAACTGACCGCGGGCAGCATTACCCTTTGACGCTGCCTACCGTGATGCCTTTGACAAAATACTTCTGCAAAAAGGGATAAACCGCCATAATCGGCAGCGCTCCGAGGAAGATTTGCGCGGTGCGCAGTGTCTTCTCGCCATAGCTCTGCATCGTCGCCAGCTCATCGACGGATATGCTCTCCTTGTTCGAAGAGGTGATCAGCGTGGACAGATACGTCTGCAGTGGATAATTGCCCGGCGAATTCATGTAAATAATGCCGTCGAACCAGGAATTCCAGTGGCCGATAATCGTGAACAGCAGAATCGTGGCGATAGCGGGCAGAGAGACCGGCAAGTAAATCCGGAACAGCAGCGACCCGTGCCCGGCGCCGTCCATAATCGCCGCTTCATCCAGATCTTTAGGAATATTCCGGAAAAAGTTCAGCAGCATGACCATATTCCAGACGCTCAGCGCCCCGGGAATAATGAGGGCCCAGATTGTATTCAGCAAGCCGGCGTTCTTGACCACCATGTACGTCGGAATCAAGCCGCCGCCGAAAAACATCGTAATGACAAAAAACCATACATAGGCGGTGCGGGACCTGAAATCGCTCGTTTCCCTGGATAGCGGATAGGCTGACAGCACGCACAGCAGCATGCTGATGGCCGTCCCGAGCACGACGCGCTGCACGGAGACCCAGAGCGATTGGAAAAATTCCGCCTTTTGCCCGAGATAGACATAGGCATCCCAGGTGAACTCCACAGGCCACAGCCGGACTTGACCGGCCACGGCGGCCGAGTTCGAGCTGAACGAGACGGCCAGGAGATGGATGAACGGAATGATGCCGAGCAGCGTAATGGAAGCCAGCACGATGCCGTTAACGATTTGAAATGCCGCTCTGGAAGGCGATGGCTTGTAATGCATGCATGACGTCTCCTCTCGCTAGAATATGCGGTAATTCGTGAAGCGATAGGCCAAGTAATAAGAAATGGATACGAGGATGACCGATACGACCGACTTGAACAGCCCGAACGCCGCCGCTTGCGAAAATTGCTGATCAATCAGCCCCATCCGGTACACTAGCGTATCAATGACATCCGCACTCTCATACACGAGCGGATTATAAAGCAGCAGAATCTGCTCGAAGCCGGCATTCAGCACGGACCCCAGGCTCAGCGTGGCGAGCAGCACAATGATCGGCACGATGCCCGGCAGCGTAATATGCAGCACCTGTTTCCATCTGCCCGCTCCGTCAATCTCCGCGGCTTCATACAGATTCGGATTGATGCCCAGAATCGCCGCCAGGTAGATGATCATGTTATAGCCCATTCCTTTCCATACGTCCGATCCGATCAGGATGCCGCGGAACCAGCTTTTGTCGCCCATGAACATAATCGGCTCCACACCGAAGTAGGCGAGTATCGAGTTAAGCGGACCATGCAGCGAAAAAATCTCGAAGATAACGCCCGCCAATATTGTCCAGGACAGGAAGAACGGCAGAAAGACGCTCGTCTGCACCGTGCGGACGATCCAGCTTCTCCTGATTTCTTGAAGAAGCAAGGCCAGCAGCAGCGGCACAAGCAGCGAAAATATAATTTTCAGCACCGCGATGATGATCGTATTCCACAGCACCTGGTAGAAGTCCGGCATATTGAAGATATACTCGAAGTTTTTGAGCCCGACCCATTTGGAGCCGAAAAAGCCCTTCGACGGCGTATATTTTTGAAAGGCCATGACGATGCCGAACATCGGACCGTAAGCGAAAATCAGCGTGATAATCACGCCGGGAAGCAGCATGAGGTGGAGCGGCAAGGTCCGAATGCGCCGCTTCGGACGCGGCGTAACGGCAATCTGAGCTTTCGTCGCATTCAACATTCGCAGTTTCCTCCCCGTAACGGCGAGGGAGAGCGCGCTTCGCCCTCTCCCTCGGGTTGTCGCCAGGCTTACTTATTGGCGTACCATTCGTTCACTTCGTCCATAATGTCCTGCCCGCCAAGCTTCTTCCAGCTCTCTACATACTTATCGAATTCGCTGATGGGGGCGGAGCCCATAATCATCTTCGTGAACATCTCATCCGTCATTTTGTTGAGGGAGGCGCTCTTTTCCGTCATCGTAGGCGTGGCGGTGCCATAGAACTCATTGACGACATACGGCTTATCCCGCAGCTGGCGCGTAATTCCCCAGCCCCCGTCCTCCGCGGCGCGGCTTGTGTACATGCCCCACATCGATTGGTCGCCTTGCAGATACTTCGCGGCCGCATCGAACACTTCCACCGAGGTCGGATTATCGGAAGAAATCTGCTCCTGCTTGTTCTTCAACGCTTCATTCACTTCCGTGTAAGCGGTCTCGAAATCGAACGGATTGTAAAAGCGCGGCTGATACCAGTTATACACATAGCCGTTTTCGGCTTTGACCTCATCCTTGTACTTCGGCTTCTCCAGCTCCAGATAGAAATTGGCCATTTTGATGATCGCTTCGGGATGCTCATATCCTTTGCGCACGGCATAGATGCGGCTCAACCGCTGGCTGGGAATCAGCGTCTGTCCCGGCTTGCCGTCATAGGACGGAATCGGCACCGCAATCCACTCGGCTTCCGGATTCTGATCGCGGTTCATGTTGAGGGGCCAATTCGGATACCACCATTCCCCGAACGAGATTCCCACCTTTCCCGCGACGACATCCTCGACGACCTTGTCTATGTCCTTGAACGCGAACTCCTTGTCAATCAGGCCTTTGCTGTACCATTGATTCATTCGCTCCAGCGCCGCCTTGGTCTCGGGCTGGATTTCGCCCGGCACGAGGGCGCCTTCCGCATTTTTGATCCAGGCCTTCGGATAAGCCCCCATCGAATAGAAGAAGCCGCGGGCATCGAAGCCCCAGGAAATCAGGTCTTTATTGAACGCGATCCCGTACGTGTCCTTTTTGCCATTGCCGTCCGGGTCCTGATTGACGAACGCTTCGGCGACCTGCTCCAGCTCGTCCAAGGTCTGCGGAACGCCGAGCTTCAGCTTGTCGAGCCAATCCTTGCGCAGCCACAAAATCTGGGCCGACATGAACGGGTCCTCGAAATTCGGCAGCGCCAATATTTTCCCGTCGCTCTTGTACATCTCCAGCGTCTTGCCGCCATCCGCTTCCACATAGGCCTTCAGTTCCGGCGAAGCATACTTCTCGTACGCTTCCGTCAAGTCCTCCAGCATGTCGTCTTCCTTGAATTTCTCATAATCCGTAATCCCGATCTCGAATACATCCGGCAGATCGCCTGACGCAATAGCGAGCGAGAACTTCTGCTGCGCCTGATCGCTCGGCACCTGCCAGAGGAACTCCACCTCGATGTTCAGCATCTCCTTCAGCTTCGTCAGGTACGCATTCGTCGCCGGCGTCGTTCCCTTCGGCGTCTTCGGATCCTCTGGCGCGCCATAGCCGATAACCTGCGTAACCTTGACCGGCTCCGGATACTTCCAGAGCGGATCAGCCGAGATCTCATTTCCTTCTGCCGCGGCCGGCGTCTCGCCTGCTGGCGTGGAGGCTTCTTGCTTGCTTCCGCAGCCGGCCAGTGTGGAGACGAAGACCAACGACAGCAGCATCGTCCAGATAACTACGGTGTTGCGCGAACGCGTTCTCATGCGAATCCCCCTCTTCGAAAATCGGTGCGCAATGTCTACACCATTAAGCGTAACTCCCTCTGTATGCGCTTTCAATTTCACTTTGTTGACATTGATTTCGATTTATTTACCTCATTTCCTCAAGATGAGCTTCCCGGTATTCCTGTGGGGTCTGACCGGTCAGCTTTTTGAAGAAGGTCGTAAAATAAGACGGGGAATTGAAGCCAAGACGGAAGGCGATCTCATGGAATTTCAAACGCTCCTCCACAATCCATCTCTTCGCGGCCTCCAGGCGGGCATCGGAAATATATTCGGACAGATTGCGGCCGGTCACCTGCTTGTAGTACCGGGACAGATAGCTCGGATTCATATGAACCTTCTCGGCAATGCGGACGAGGGACAGATCATCGCTCAGATGGCCGGCAATGAACTCATGCACCTCCCGCACCCAGCGTTCCGTATCGTCTTCCTGCTGCAGCCGTCCGATGTCCGCAATCGTCAGATGAGCCATCCCCGATATGCGGCGCTGCACCTTCTGCCGCAAGGAGTCGAGCTCCCGCTTCCACGTGTCCCATCCGAGCGGCTGACGCTGGAAGAAGAAGGATACTTCCAGATCCAGCAGAGAGAGGAACTCATTCTGGATATTCTCCAGCGTTCCTCTCAAATAATCGGCTACCTGATCCCATACGACGCTGCCGTCAGGGTTCCGGAACGCCGCATCCTCCTTCCGCGGCTGAATTAGCCAGACGAACAAGGAGTCATTCATCACGAAGCCATTCGCCGCAAGCAGCGGAGGAAGCAGTTCCTTGAACACATTCAGCACATAGCCGTAGCTCTGCACCTTAGTAGTCCAGGAGATCTCCTGCTTCCAGCGGGCGCTGCCGACCAGCAGCAGAAAGGGGACCCTTGCCTGAATCGCCCATTCCCCGCCGCTCTTGGCCATCAGAGCCTGTCCCGCCTCCGGCTGCTCCAGCAGCGCCTGAAGCCACTCTCTCGTAAGGAGCGGACGCAAGAATTCCAGCTCCGTGTGCGCGCGCCGCAGCACATCCTGCTTCTTCCGCTCTGCGTCCAGCTCATCGAGCACACCTTGGACGACACTGAGCAGATGCTCGTCATTCTCGGTCTTCAGGATAAAATGCGAGGCTCTCTTCTTCATCGCGCTGTAAATGTAGTTGAAGTCGCTGTAGCCGGTCAAAAAAACAATGCGGCATTTCGGCCAATAGCGCACAATGTCATCCGCCATGTCGAGGCCCGACTTCCACGGCATGTCGATGTCGCTGATGACGATATCCAGCTTCGTCTTTTTGATCATATCCGATGCTTCCTCGGAACCGTACGCCCTGCAAATATCGAGCTCCTCCTTGTAATGCGCGGCCAGCAACTGAGATAATCCATCCACCACAATGGCATCGTCATCGACGATCAAAATTCGGTACATCTTCAGACCCTCCCTCTGGATGTGCAGGCAATATAGGCAATATCAATTCAATGCATAGTCCGCCCAGCCGGCTCCGGCTCGCCTTCATGCGGCTCTTGCCGCCATACCGGAGCTGCAAGCGGTTGCAAACATTAATGAGTCCCGTCTTCTCGGTTACGGCAGCCGGGTTCGCGAACTGCTTGTTCAATGCCTCGATCGTCTCATCGGTCAACGCTTTGCCGCTGTCTTCCACCCGGATCGCCAACTCTTCCGCCTCGTGCTTCACCGCAAGCAGGCATGTCTCCCGCTTCCTCTCCAGCTCGAACGCATGCTTGAACGCATTCTCGACTATCGGTTGAATGATGAGCCGCGGAACGGGAAGCTTCGCGACGGCTTCCGGCAGCGGCTCGAAGGCGATATGGACGGAGCGCGCGAAGCGGATGCGCTGAATGTCGCAATAGACCTCGGCATGCTCATATTCCCGCTCCAGCGGCACCTCATCGCTTCCGCTCCGGGTGATGAATTCATAATAAGTGGCCAGCTTCAGCGACAACTCGGCCGCTCCTTCCACATCCTCCGCCCGGCACATCCGGTACACATTATAGAACCCGTTATACAGAAAATGTGGATTGATCTGGGATTGCAGCTGGCGCAGCTCCGATTGCTGAAGCAGCAGCTTATGCTCGTAACTGAGCTGAATCGAAGCGCTCAATTCGCTCCGCATCCGGTCGAAGCTGTGATTCAAGTAGGTAAACTCATTGTTGGGGAACGTGGAGGCCGCCGTCAACTGCTGCGGATCCATTTCGATTTTGCGGAACGCGCGAATGAGATGGCGCAGCGGCTTGTGAATCATCTGATTGACCGACATGGCAAAAATGACAATGATGATCAGCGCGGCTGCGGCGGCCGCCCCGATAAGCCAATTGTATTTGCTGATGACGCCTGTAATCTCTCTCTCGTCGATATAAGTGTACAGCGTACACCCCAATGCATTGACACGATCATAAATAATTAAGTAGTTCTCGTTGTTATAAACGATGGGGAAGCTCCCTTCCTGCCACCTGCCATCCTTTTGCCCCATCATACGCTTCGCAATCCCGCTCTCGATATCGTAGCGGCGGGAGGAGCTGATCACCGATCGGGAGCGGTCATCGGCCAGGAAAAATCCGTTGTCGCCCTGCTTCGGTATCATATTCTCGGATAACGCGAGCATGCGGTCCTGGGGAATCTCGATGTAGGTCGCAATCGTCCCATTTTTCGCTGTCTCGACAAAATACATCCGGCCGTTATGCAAATAAAATGGCTGCTTCTGGGCCAACGCCATCTGTCTGATCGCGTCCCATTTGCTGTCCGGAATGAAGGGCCGAATCCCGTCCCCGAGCGAGACGACACGTCCGGTGGACTCGATGTAGACCGCGGCATCCTGCACGAAGTCGCTTGAATTGGCAATCGTTTGCAATCGGTCCTGTATCCGCCGGATCAGAAGCAGTTCCTCGTACTTGGCGAGGGCGTCCGCCTTGAAGCTGAGCTCCTCCAGGTTGGAGTCCGTCATGAAGGCGAGATGCTGGTTGCGGATGAACGTAATCTGGTTGTTCAACTGGTCGCGGTAATAGTTAACCTTTTCGCGGGTCGACTCCAGAATTTTGGCCTTCAGATAAGACACCGCATTCATATTGACGGCGATCGTGATTGCCGTCATCGGAATAACCAAAGCCGCGAACACGATAATCACTTTCTGGTACACCTGCAAGTTCAATCTTTTCACGTATCGAACCTCCCGGGCAGCTAGCGTTACCCGCATTATATACCAATTCCGCAAGCCGGAGATCGTTGTCTCCTCCAGTCGGAACAGCGCAAAAAAGCCACACTGCACCCTATTGTACAATGTGGCTTCCATCGAAGGCTATAGAATCCATGCCCTTACTTCCCGGCTCCCTGCGCTTCCGCATCATCCGTCTCATAGATAGAACCGATGCAGCAGAGCGAAGGATTGAATTTGATTTTAACGAACACTTCATCCTGATCCGATCCTTTAATGAACCGCTGCTTCAGTCTCCCTTCCCCATTCTCGTAGATGAAGGTAATGTTCACGTCCTTGTAACCGCGCACAAAGCTGTACGAATACTCCTCCATCTCATAGGAATGAATCCTCGTGTCAGGTTCCGACCTGGCTTCGGCCAGCCAATCGTTGATCAGTTCCTCATGCTCCGGTTCGATGGAATTAAGTTCATAGGATAATAGAAAAGGGGCCTGATCAGGCCGTTCGTCGGTTACGCCGCATCCGGCCACAAGCAAGACCATCCCGATGAGCATCAGCTTCAAGAATCGCAATGCGTTCACGCTACTTGCCCGCTCAAATGCTCGTGAACGATTTTCCACCCGTCGCCGCGCTTCACCAAGATGTTCGTCCCGCGTCCCTTGCCGGAAGCATGCTTGCCATCGATGTATCCTTCCCAATGATACGTATAAATGCAAGCGGCCGAGTTCTCGTCTTCCGCGATCCAGACCACATCCGTAACCGAATATTTTTCCTCCTTCACAATCTCCCACGCGTTCTCGAAATAACGCTGTATCTCTTCCGGCGTCGTGCATGTTTTGTCCGAGAACCAGTATACCGCATTGCTGTCGACCCATGTCCTGACGTTCGCGAAATCATGACTGTTGGTCGCTTCAATGTATCGGTCCAGCGCATTTTTATAGCCCATGAACGTCTTCCCTTCCTTGTATAATGCCCCTAGTATACAGCATTTCCCACCCGCCTGTCTCCGCCCTGGCCACAGCTTTTTAATAAACATTCATGAGCTCTCACTCGCAAACCTAGCATGAAAATAGCGAGCGTTTACTTGATGTGCCAACTTCCCATACTGCTAATATCATGACGCGTAACACGTTGTTTTTTATGGTGGTCTTTACCCCGTCCAATAAACTGTTGAGGATGAGTTCTGTGTACAAACCTGTGCTGGCTCTGAATGCCCATTTAGAGAACCGCGAACAGAAAAATGCTCATGCTCGAATTCATCCACCGTCATGGCTTCTAGTTATAGGGAGGTAAACTTATGGAAGTTTTGCTTGACCGCTGTGCGGGAATGGATGTCCATCAAGAAACGATCGTCGTCTGTGTACTAACGACGGATGCTTCAGGCGAAGTTCAAAGTGAAGTTCGTACCTTTGGTACGCTGACCAAGCATCTGTTTGAGCTATTGAAGTATTTGGAATCACAGGCTGTAACCCATATTGCCATGGAAAGTACCGGAATCTACTGGAAGCCGGTCTACAATATCCTGGAGGGCTATTTCACCGTACTCCTTGCGAATGCCCAGCGAATCAAAAACGTACCTGGCCGTAAAACGGATGTTTGTGACGCAGAATGGATTGCCAAGCTGCTTCGTGTAGGTCTCATCGAGCCAAGCTTTGTACCCTCTGAAGACCTAAGGGAATTACGTGATCTTTGCCGGCTTCGGAAGAAACGAATTGGCGGGTTAACAGCCGAGAAGAACCGCATCCAAAAGTACTTGGAAGCCTGCAATATTAAGCTTGGAACCGTCATTTCGGATGTGTTCGGTGTGTCCGGACGCAATCTACTGCAACGCTTGGTCGATCAAGGATATGTCGATGTCGATGACGTGGAAGATTGCGTAAGAGGAACCATAAAGAATAAAAAAGCTCAAGTTGCAGACTCGCTTTTCGGCACAATGACCGCGCATCAGATCAAACTCATCAAGGATTGCTGGGAACATATCGAGTATCTTGAGAAATCCATTGCTCGTCTTGAAGAAGAGATTCATGCACATTTGCAGCCTTACCATATGGAATACGAACTGCTGCAAACCATTCCAGGTGTCAGTGAGATTACGGCAGCCGCGCTAATCGCAGAGATTGGCGTCGATATGAATCAATTCCCAACAGCAGATCATCTTGCTTCTTGGGCTGGTGTCGCGCCGGGTAATCACGAAAGTGCGGGCAAAAAAAAAGTACAAAAAGCGTAAAAGGCAATACGCATGCAAAAGTAGCATTAAGCGAAGCGGCTTGGGCAATCGCTCGCTCCCGAAACACCGTATTGGCAACAAAATTTTGGAAGATCGCATCACGTCGAGGCAAGAAGAAAGCTTGTATCGCCATTGCACGAAAAATACTCGTCATCAGCTACCACATACTCAAAAACAAGCAAGCTTACATCGAAGGCGGAGCGCAAACAGTCATTCAAACAGGCTAAACTAATATTGTGGACAACTTCTTACGTCTTTATACATGGCCTCTTAAAACAAGTAGGCTCGGGCATCGTATTGCCACTTTTCAGAAATTCTACAACTTCTCAATAACGAGCTGAGATCAAGTGTGCGTAATTATTTTCACAGA
>NZ_LDIG01000270.1 GCF_015845845.1 Paenibacillus dendritiformis | reverse complement strand
CTCAGGCGGCTTCCCATTGGGCTTGCTTGGTTTCTGCGGGGAAGGCTTTTTCGGCGTTGGACTATTTGACCCTCCGCTTTTAAACATTTGATAAAGCTCATTGAGGGTTTCACCAGTATTAGATAAACCTTGATACGTTACTCCTGCTCCATGTCCTGCTAAAGCGACGGATTTTGCAGTAACAGCTACGCCTACAGGTGATAATACTCCCGTACCTGATAACGTAACACCAGCGCCTCCTCCCAATACAGCGCCACCCATTTCTAATACTCCGGCTACAGTTGTGATGAGGTGCCCGATCAATTCACCTGTTTTACGCGCCTTCGGATGATTTGAAGTATATTCCTTTTTTAGGGGTGGGAAGTCTAACGTCAAATCTTCTAAAACGGCCGTTCCTGCTCCTTTTACAACTTCTCCACCGACATCTGCGGCATGGATCAACTCGTCCGCCACCTGCTGACCCATCATAAGTCTGGCTTCCGCTTCCCTGATCTGGGCTTCGCCCAGAATAGCCAGCCACGACTTGGATTGTTCTTGCTCCGGCTCCGGCTGCTCGGCCATGTAACGCTCGTAGTTCGCCCTCCAGCGTTGTCTCAGTTCGGATGGAATCCGATGATAGGCCTGCTCCAACTCATTAGCAGACTGAGCCATACGCCGGACATAAGAAGCTATATCGTTCCATGATGTGGGTGTTCCTAACTCACGCGCACTTGTGAACACCTTGCCCAGCAGCCACTTTCTATAATAGGCATCCTTGGCTTTCTCGTGCTCGTATTGACTGATGAGTCCTTGCATGACCAGACTGGCCAGATATTTCAGCGGATGCAACCCGCCTTTTGCGCCTCCACCTCCAGCATGACTCGTTCCTGTACTTCGAACAGGAATAGCTGCGCTTGCTCGCAGACTCGCACTCACCGCCGCTCCGGCAAGTCCGCCTAATGCTGCTCCCGCTACTGCTCCTATCACCGGAATGGAGCCTAGCAGTTTGGACTCCGTATCCAGCAATCCATCCGCTTGTTTTTGAGCGGCCGGGCTCGTAAGCTTCGCAGTCGGAGTCCTGGCTTTGTTGTTGGTGGAACCCTCCCGGGCGGCGGCTTGTGCTGCTTCGTAGTCTTTTATAGTCATCAGCGGCGGCTCCGGCACAGGAGGAAGATCCATGACGAACACCGGAGCCTTCACCGTTCCCTCTTGCTCAACTACCGGGGCCTTGATATCCGTTTCACCATCCAGGACCATGCTGCTGGCTCCGCCTGTGAGGTACAATGCGCTTCCCGCTGTAAGCGACAGTTCCTGACCTGCATCCAGCTTCACGTGACCGCCTTGAATCCGTACATCTCCCGGGCTGCTGACGGTAATGCCGTTCCCTTCATGGAGCGTAATTGACAATGCTCCCGAGGTAGACAGGGTCAGTTCTTGTTCGGACATGTCCACGCCGCTTCCTTGCGCATGTCTCCATACTTTCACGTCCGGCTCTCCTTGCGCGTGGCGATGCTGCCGCGAGTCCATGACATAGGCTTCCTGTTCCCGGCTCGTCGGCAAGTAAAGCTCCACCCGCTCCCCAACTTCCGGCATATCATACCAGCCACTATGTTCTTCCGCTGCATAGCGGGTGGCCACCGGGAACCAGCATGCTTTCGCCGGGTCCTGTTTGGGGTCGATATCCAGTTGGAGTTGCACCATGTCTTGATGTACCTGTAACACGCTGCCCGTCAGCGCAATCCCCGCAGCTTGATCGTTTTCATAACGGGCAAGACGAATATCCTGTTCAGCCTGGAGATCATAACGAGTACGCAGCAGGCCGTCCTCCAGCCGTGTCACGGCCCGAACGACGACGAGTTCCTTGCCTAATCCGATCGGTAACGCAATGATATCTCCCAGCGCATAGTATTGCAGGCTTTCGATCACGTAGGTCACATATGAGCCTGCCCGTTGTCCCGGCTTCCCCGCCTCCAGATCATGGAACGTTCTCCGTACCTGGTAACTTGCATCCCGTTCCATCTTGTACCGTTTGCCTTCCGGTAGCCCGAAGAACACTTTGGGCGACGCTGCCGTTACCTCCGGCACCAGCACGGACCCAAAGCGAGAGGCAAGGCGCTTTAAAAACGCCCAATCCGTCTCCTCATATTGTAAAACAAAAGTGCCCAGTTCGGCATCATTCGTTACGGTATCAATGGCATCTCCATACTTGTATTTCCGAATCATCGTGGTGACCAGATCCGCGTAGGTACGATGAATATCCTGATAGGAACGCTTCTTTATCTGGATATCCATCTGATACGAATGCGATGCGGCTTCCAGCTCGAACGTATACACGCCCCGAATGCAATGCACGGATAGTCGCGTAACGATGCCGTGGAACAATCGTCTCCGTGATTGTCCCTGCTCATCCAATTGACGGAT
>NZ_LDIG01000269.1 GCF_015845845.1 Paenibacillus dendritiformis | reverse complement strand
ATCCGTCAATTGGATGAGCAGGGACAATCACGGAGACGATTGTTCCACGGCATCGTTACGCGACTATCCGTGCATTGCATTCGGGGCGTGTATACGTTCGAGCTGGAAGCCGCATCGCATTCGTATCAGATGGATATCCAGATAAAGAAGCGTTCCTATCAGGATATTCATCGTACCTACGCGGATCTGGTCACCACGATGATTCGGAAATACAAGTATGGAGATGCCATTGATACCGTAACGAATGATGCCGAACTGGGCACTTTTGTTTTACAATATGAGGAGACGGATTGGGCGTTTTTAAAGCGCCTTGCCTCTCGCTTTGGGTCCGTGCTGGTGCCGGAGGTAACGGCAGCGTCGCCCAAAGTGTTCTTCGGGCTACCGGAAGGCAAACGGTACAAGATGGAACGGGATGCAAGTTACCAGGTACGGAGAACGTTCCATGATCTGGAGGCGGGGAAGCCGGGACAACGGGCAGGCTCATATGTGACCTACGTGATCGAAAGCCTGCAATACTATGCGCTGGGAGATATCATTGCGTTACCGATCGGATTAGGCAAGGAACTCGTCGTCGTTCGGGCCGTGACACGGCTGGAGGACGGCCTGCTGCGTACTCGTTATGATCTCCAGGCTGAACAGGATATTCGTCTTGCCCGTTATGAAAACGATCAAGCTGCGGGGATTGCGCTGACGGGCAGCGTGTTACAGGTACATCAAGACATGGTGCAACTCCAACTGGATATCGACCCCAAACAGGACCCGGCGAAAGCATGCTGGTTCCCGGTGGCCACCCGCTATGCAGCGGAAGAACATAGTGGCTGGTATGATATGCCGGAAGTTGGGGAGCGGGTGGAGCTTTACTTGCCGACGAGCCGGGAACAGGAAGCCTATGTCATGGACTCGCGGCAGCATCGCCACGCGCAAGGAGAGCCGGACGTGAAAGTATGGAGACATGCGCAAGGAAGCGGCGTGGACATGTCCGAACAAGAACTGACCCTGTCTACCTCGGGAGCATTGTCAATTACGCTTCATGAAGGGAACGGCATTACCGTCAGCAGCCCGGGAGATGTGCGGATTCAAGGCGGTCACGTGAAGCTGGATGCAGGTCAGGCGCTGTCGCTTACAGCGGGAAGCGCATTGTACCTCACAGGCGGAGCCAGCAGCATGATCCTGGACGGTGAAACGGATATCAAGGCCCCGGTAGTTGAGCAAGAGGGTTCGGTAAAGGCTCCAGTGTTCGTCATGGATCTTCCTCCTGTGCCGGAGCCGCCGCTGATGAATATAAAAGACTACGAAGCAGCACAAGCCGCAGCCCGGGAGGGTTCCAGCGACAACAAAGCCAAGACTCCGACCGCGAAGCTTACGAGCCCGGCCGCTCAAAAACAAGCGGATGGATTGCTGGATACGGAGTCCAAACTGCTAGGCTCCATTCCGGTGATAGGAGCAGTAGCTGGGTCAGTAGTAGGAGCAGGAGTGGGAGTAGTAGCAGGAACGGCATTAGGCGGATCTGTCGGGGCGGCGGTGAATGCGGGGCTGCTAGCAAGCGCAGCTGTTCCGGTTCGAAGTACAGGAACGAGCCGTGCTGGAGGTGCACAAGGGGGGGGCATCCGCTGAAATATTTGGCCGGTCTGGTCATGCAAGGACTGATCAGTCAATACGAGCACGAGAAAGCCAGGGATGCCTATTATAGAAAGTGGCTGCTGGGCAAGGTATTTACAAGTGCGCGTGAGCTGGGAACACCCACATCATGGAACGATATCGCTTCTTATGTCCGACGTATGGCCCAGTCTGCGAATGAGTTGGAGCAAGTCTATCATCAGATTCCATCCGAACTGAGACAACGGTGGAGGGCGAGCTACGAGCGTTACATGGCCGAGCAGCCGAAGCCGGAGCCGGAGCAAGAACAATCCAAATCGTGGCTGGCTCTTCTGGGCGAAGCCCAGCTCATGGAAGCGGAAGCCAGACTCGCGATGGGGAAGAAAGTTGCAGAAGACATCGCGAAGGCCGGAGAAGAAATATGGTCTGGAATTAAAAAATCGGGAAATAGCTTTGCAGAAATAGGAAGCGATTATTGGAATGGGTTAAGGGTACGTGACAACAAAAAATTTGATTCCGTATACGACTTTTTTAACTGGTTAGCGGTAGGGAAGCTTGATGAAATAGCTGAAGGATTTGAAGGACACGAGACAAGGATTAACAAGCGCTATGATTCCATATATGACTATGTGAACTATTTGTCGTTGGGTAAGGCAGAGTCCTTAAAAGGAGCATTTAATCCAGACGATCCATTATCTAAGGAGCATTGGATGAGTTGCTTTAACGTATTCACTTTATTTGGGGGGAAAAGAGGAACAACAGGTGGTGGGCCTACTCTTCCGAAGGTGAATGTTCCAGAGAAGACTTCGGTACCAAATGTAGTGGAGAGAAATAATAAGCCGAAGTATGGCGTTGTACCAAAAGGTGGTGGGTCAACTGTAAACTGGGGTCAAGCGACGACGGTTATAAAGGAAAGCTTGGAAGCCTTTCAAAAGTCCGCTGAGCAATTGTCCAAGAACAAGTTGGCATACGATGGGCCAAATGCGAACTATAAATCGTCTACGCAAAAACCTCTTGAACCGACGAAGAATCAGATCGAGGTTCGGAAATATTATCCTGGGAGTAACCCGGAGAATTCAGCATCAGGATCTACGTCGGGAAAAAATAAGAACTCCAGCGGTGAGGGGACGTCACAAGCTCTTAAAATACCACAAGGGCTAACTAAAGAACAATTTGAAAAGGTTTCAGCAATGATTCGGGAAAAAGTTGGACACTTGAGTGACGATATCGTTGTTCAAGGTAGTAGAGCAAAAGGAACAGCCAAGCCTACCTCAGATATTGATTTTGCGATACGTGTTTCACCAGAGAAATTTGACGAGCTAATAAAGGATTCATTTAGTAAAGTCAAACCTCCGAACCCAGGTTCAGCTAAAGAAAAAACAATGTTACATGCCATTGAAACGGGGAAAATTCAGTCTGGTGAAGCTAAACTGAGTAAGTTTAGGGAGCAACTGCAACAGGAGCTAGGCATGGATGTGGACATTTCTATAATTAAAATAGGTGGACCGTTTGACAATCCTCCGTTTACCCCGATTAAATAATGCGAGGTGCTTTTAGTGGAAGCTCAATATGATTTGTTTACAAAGATATTTTTGGATACCGATAAAGAGAAAACATCAGTTGTAGAGACGGTTTCAAAGATTGTTGAGGGGTCGGTTACAGGTTCGACCATTGTAACGGAACAAGCTGAAATATATATTTTCAACAACGGAGATTTTTCTGAAGAGAAAAGAAATCAAGGAAGTGATGAATTTTTATACTACAAATACTATCTCGATATAGAACCAATGGAAGATGTCGAAGAAAAGGTTTATATTGGGGAGATTTCAAAACTGCTGACAGAGCTATGGGACTCTGGATTCAAAGCGATAGCCTCATGTGACTTTGAAGACGAGCTTCCAAGAAAAGGCGGTTATAATTTTGAAGGGCGTTAAGAATTTGATTTGTGTGCGGGAAAAACAATACAGGGTTTACATCATTAACAGTAGGATCGTACAATAGAACCAATAAACCAAACACTAAAAAACTTGACAAACACGCTTAGACCAACTTTCAAAGGCTTATTCCAACTTTAACGATAAGGAGGAATGAGCCTTTTTTTGCATGTCCAAAATCAAAGGAGGAAAAGGAAAATGGCGAAACATGTAACGGAAGTACAGGAAAAGGCAGGTCTAATTGCACATGCACAAGCAGAGTATGAGGCAATCGTAGAGGAAGTGAGGGGCTACTGCCAGAAAGCACGAGAGTTACGACAACAGGCGCACGAACTGAGACGTTCAGGTAGTATCGACCCACTGGTAGCGTCAGAAGTAAGGAAACTACTCGAACAGGCTGAATACTTTGACCAGTTGGCTGACGAAAAGGATGGACACCCAAGACGGGAAGCCATTCGCCGTTTGGAAGAATTACAACGTGAAGCCTCTGGATTAAGGGAGACTGTACAGCATAACGAAAGAGTGTTAGCCCGCCAGAGCAAGTCTTTCGAGTTGAAACACTGAAAAGAAAATCACATATGAGTGAGGGGCTGGGGGTGTGTAGCCCTCCCCCCGATTGGGGAAACGAACCCCATGAATTGAGGTTAGGGGTGAAAAAATGGAGAAAAAGCTGTGCGGGGCAAAGACAAGAAATGGCGAGCCTTGTAAAAAAGCCGCATTAGCGAATGGACGCTGTAGGTTACATGGGGGAAAGTCCACTGGACCGAAAGACCGTACAAAATTAAAAGGCAACAAAAACGCGCTGAAACATGGGCTGTATGAAACGATCTGGCTGGATACGCTGACAGATGAAGAACGGCAACTGTATGCAAGAGTATCAACCGACCCGACAGCCCAAGTGGAAAACGAGTTCAAACTGTCCGACATACGCATCCGGCGCATGTTGCAACGTATCAAGCAGGAAGAAGAAAAGGACAAGCCGAATCAAGCCGCTATCCGAGCCATTGAGGAAGCGATCACGAAAGTACAGATGAACAAGGCAGCACTTATTCGGGAAAACAGCAGGCTGGTGGAAAGGAACGGAACAGAAAGCGATGGAGCATTAGACCAACTGGCAGTCATACTGGAACAGGCGAGAAAAAAGTATCAAAAATGATGCGGGAAGCAAACAAGGCAGACAGCTTTGTTCGCTTCCTTTTTTGTGGTTAGCGCAGGGGAAACGCAAAAATCAAAATGATGCTGGCTTACCACGATCACGGTTGGCGACTGGCAGGAAGGATAAAAGGAATTGTGATTCGCATCACCCAGGTCGTATACTGTAACAAAAAATAGGAGGAACTGGAAATGGTTCAAGAGACAATCAAGAAGGTGGTCGGGTATGCCCGCATATCCTCAGATAGCCAGATTGGAAACACATCCATAGCGGAGCAGGTAAGGAAGATAGAAGCATACTGCATCAGCAAAGGCTGGGAACTGGCAAAGATGTTCATTGACGAAGGGGAAAGTGGAAGCACGAAAGAACGTGGCGGCTACCGAGATATGATGCAATACATAGAGCAAACGGAAAACGAGATCAGCGGTATCGTTGTCCTAAAGGCAGACCGCATCCATAGACGGCTGAAAAATCTGCTGGAACTGATAGAGGACGAATTGGAACCGAAGGGTATTGCCTTCATTAGCGTGTCCGAAAACTTTGATACCTCTACACCGCAAGGGATGCTGTTCCTGCAAATGATCGGCTCTTTTGCAGAGTTTGAACGCAAGATTATCAACGAGCGGACGAAAAGTGGACGTATTGCCACCGCTAGAGAGAATAAATATGCGGGTGGAGGTGTGCCATACGGCTATCAGGTGGTGAATGGGACGATCTTGTTGGACGAGCAACAAGCGCAGACGGTAAAGAGCATCTTTCAACTCTATGTGGAAGGGAATAACCCATATAAAATTACTTGCAAGTTGAACCGAGCAGGCATAACAACGAAGAACGGTAAGCAATGGACAGTAGTGCAGGTGCAAAACATTTTGAACAATGAGACGTATACAGGTTTCAACACGTACAACGGACAAAAAGAACGGAACGGCATCCGGCAGAAAGACGTATTTCCCCGTATCATTAGCCGCCAGTTGTGGAACAAGGCAAGGCAGGTCAGCTAATCGTCGATAAACGATGGGAGGATGGAGAAATGAGCGAATTCAAAGAACAGATGATGATGTGTTCAGAGGATTACAACGAACTGATAGACATGGCATTAGCCATGAAGGACAAGGAATGGTTTGAAGAACTGGTCAAGCGACAAAAACGGCTTCGTGAACTAGAGGTCGAAATGCGCCGCCTGCTAGGAGTAATCGACTAGGATACGGAAAGAAAAACAGCAGACCAACGAGAACCGGGCGAGAAGAAGTTTTCTTGTAGGCGTACCATAAAGAACACCGAGCCGTAGGAAAATAAACGAGAGTGCACCTGCTCACAGGGTTATACGTTATGATTGACTCCAAGCAAAGCATATGTCATAATCTCGATACAGTATCCCATTGCGTTTCAGTCGATATCACTAACTTAACCAAACTTTGGAAACTTAGAAAGCACACACTTAAAGCACTTGAAAAACACTTTTATTAGTGATTTCAAGTGCTTTTTTGCTGTTTATTTTTCAAGACGGACCGGAGAGATAGATAATTTATTTCTCAGAATTTAACTTTTGCTTTGGGTTTATTATATGTCTCTATGAAAGTTTTCATGGACAGGACAGGGAACATGATGAACACGTTTGTCCAATAGTATCACGCAACAAAACTACGCTTAACCGTTAAAAACAATACAAAACAGCCGTTTGGCGCGGGCGCTTACAAGAACAACATTCGGGAAAGGAAGTAAAGAAAATGGCGATTGACACAGTTACCCTACGTTCACCATTCATTAGTGAAGAATTGGCGAAGAAGATTGAACAGCAGAGCATATTGCGGCAAAAAGTAGACCAACAAACAGGGGAAGTTTTGCACTCCTTTACGACCAAAAGTCTGGAAGGGTCATTTGATGCGCGAATTTCTGTGAAAGTGGAAAGGTCAAAGCGTGGATTTGGGGGTAGGAACATCAAGTGTGAACCGTATGTGACGCTAGAATGTAGCGTACATAAACAGCTCATGGGTCATAACGTGTATGGCGGCCCCGAGCATTTTCAGACGACGATGGTATGGTTGGTAGAGAAGGTAGGAGAATGGTTAGGTGTACCATTACCTTCTGCCTTGTTGTGGGAAGTGCTGCGGGTAGATTGGGCAGAAGTGTTTGTATTGCCATCGGAACAGGCAGTGAAAGCGTGGATCGGCGGGCTTCAACTGGGCGAAAAATGTGCAAGAAAGGACGTACAGACGTATGGGAAGCAAGGTGTGTTTCTCAAAGGGGAATCGACCTGTGTGAAATATTATCACAAAGGTTCAGAGTTTTGTAAGCACGACAGGCAACGGGTGATAAAGGTGTTCGGGGAAGCAGAGGCAGAACGATTGCAGAAGCTGGCTGACCAAATTTTGCGGGCGGAGGTGGAGATACGCACCAAAAAGCTGCGGGACGACTATGGGCATCAGCCCTTGGTTTCAGAAGTGACAGATGAGTATCTAAAAGGCGTATATGACAAAGAAATGGCGAAAGTAGTAAGACGAGGAAGGAACGGCATGAGCCTGGTGTGTACCATACATGCTGTTCAGCAACGATTGGCGGAACTGTATGGGGAGAGACGAGCAGGTCGCTTGTTTAGCACATGGCACATGATGGCGACGTTGGGCGAAGAATTTGTCAAGAAAACCTACAAGCCTACCACCTTCTATGAACATCTACGAGATTTACGGAAAGCAGGATGCTCATGGCGAGGTACAGATATTCTACTGGGGAAAACACAGGGAATGATACCGGATGGATTTGCACCGGTCAGAGAAGACGAACGAAGATGGACGGAAGAAGCGGACATAGTGAAGGAACAGCTACGCCTCTATTTCCTCATTTCAGAAGCGAATCCAAAGAAAACCACCTGCTGACTATTTGAAGGAGCAGCAAGCGGTTATGCAGAGGCGATCATTTACAGGGTATGAAACAAATACGAGGAGGACAAACCCATGAGAAGAACCAATTACGCGAAAAAGGCGATGCAAGCACAGGAGAGAATCGCAGTGTGCGAAGACATGATTCGGTATATTCGCTCGAAACGGATGTACTTTTTAGCAAAACATATGACAATGGGACAATTCGTGTTTCTGCTAACACATTTAGACCGAGAAAAGGCTAGGAATAAGCGGAAATTGAACAAAGCCGCTGAAAACATGGGAGGTATGGATAAAATACCTCCCTGGATAAAGCAGAAAAGCTTGTTTGCATACCTTCCAACTTATCAGATTGAACCCTCTGAACCGCAATGAGGGTTAATCGGCAGGTTCAATAACAAACAGATCACTGACAGATACGTCTAGCGTCTCGCAAAGGGTAGCAATCGTGCTGAGATAGATACGCTGAACGGGACGATTGCATAGATCACTTACGGTACTGGGACGCAAGCCTGCTTGATTGGCAAGTTGCTGACGAGTTATCTGTTTTTCTTGCAAAATGTCACCTAGACGCAGCCGGACAATAGACGGCATAAGTATTCTCCTTTCTGCCAAGTAGTAACGGTTACTACTAGTTTACGATCTTTCCACCTAGGAAAACGACTAAAAAAATCGGGGTTGTGCAGATTTTGGAAGAAATCGTATACTACGCATCAACGTATAACCGTTACTTTGCCCAAGCGCTATTATCCAGCAAAATGAAGCAAGTGGAGAAAAAACAAAAATAATTTTGCTCGGCGCTTAAAAAACAACAGGATATTGATATATGTCAGACGTTGAACGACGAGAAAATGGACTGGCTGGCGTCCCGTTGCGGGTCACCTGTTGACTAACGCTTGAGCTGAGGTTGCCGACATTTTTTACATTTCAACGCATTTCATAGACAGGGGTGATGCCTTGCATGCACTACAAACAGAAGCATATTTACATCGGGGTTGACCTGCACAAGAAGACCCATACGGCTGTGGTGATCAATTGCTGGAACGAGAAGCTGGGGGAAATTACGTTTGAGAACAAGCCCGCCGCTTTTGATGAACTGACCACGTATGTCAAGCAGTTCAAGAAGCGAGGCATGACCCCTGTGTATGGGTTGGAAGATGTAGGCGGGTACGGCAGGGCATTAGCAGTGTACCTGCTGGAAAACAAGCAGAAGGTGAAGGAAGTAAACTCCGCCCTGTCGTATGCCGAGCGCAAAAGTTACCCGACCACACAGAAAAGCGATAGCTGGGATGCGGAGTGTGTAGCAAGAATCCTGTTAAACAAGTTGGACATATTGCCCGACGCAAACCCGCAAGACGTATACTGGACGATTGGTCAACTGGTGACAAGGAGGAATGGCTTGGTGAAGGCATTGATCTCCCTTAAAAACCAATTGCATACGCCAACTCAGTTACCATTACCCCAGTTACAAGAAGTTTTTTAGCGATATAGACGGAAAATGTGCGCTGGCGTTTTGGGAGAAGTACCCCGCCCCGCATTTGCTGGAAGGTGTATCGGCAGAAACATTGTCGGCATTTTTGCGGAAGTCGAGCAATAACGCCTGCTCCACAAGGAAGGCGGAGGAAATATTGGCATTGGTTCAGGCAGATGGCGATACAACAAGAAAGTACCAAGAACAGCGCAACTTTCTTATCCAGAGCCACGTAAGAGATATACAGTTCAAAAAGAAGGAAATTGCGTATGTGGAGGAAGAACTAGGTAGAATGATGAAGGTACTAGATTTCCAACTGGAAACCATGCCAGGAATTGATTTGGTAACGGCATCTTCTCTAGTTGCAGAAATAGGCGACATTAACCGCTTTGCCAGCGCAGCCAAACTGGCACGTTTTGCAGGAATCGCACCTGTTAATTTCAGTTCTGGCGGTAAGGGTACGAACCAAAAAAGCAGACAGGGCAATAGGGTATTGCATGGCTTGTTTTACAACCTAGCTGTCCAGCAAGTACAAGTTTCAAAAGGGAGCAAAAAGCCGCGCAATCCGCTCTTTTACGAATACTTCAACCGGAAGAAGGAAGAAGGCAAAACGCCAACCCAAGCATTGGTATGTGTGATGCGGCGGTTAGTCAATATCATCTATGGCATGATGAAGAACAAAACAGCGTTCCGTCTTCCTGAAAAAGCAGAAAAACAAGCAAGCTGACTGGTGGTATTGCTGGTACATCTAGCAGCCACCGTTACTTTTCAATAGTCTAGCTTTACAACATAGGGGACGGGTAAAGTTCCATCTAAAAAGAATTCCCTGCCGGATTGGCTGAAAGATCGGTGGGAAGCCGGAAACAATTTTAATAAGGAAAATCGCCCTCGTTACCCTTATAATGAAGTTGAGTTGGAAGCAAAAGAAGTGGGAGGCAAAAAGTTCGTAGTGGACTCGTATGTTCCCAACAAGGAAATAGTATCAAGAAAGTTTACCCAATTGAGTGAAGTGAAAGAAAGTACAGCTATAAGCTATGTGAGAGAACTTGCTCAAAAATATTCATCGGGTTCTAAAATATCAAATGGCCCTTTTAATCCGAATGCTCTAAAAGGTGGACGACTTAAAGGTGAATTGATACTGGAAATACCAGTTCAAAACAAACCAATTCCGCAGTCAGTTCTTGATGAAGCAACGAAAAACAAAATTACTATAAGGGACATTAACGGGAAGGAGTATAATTGACTATGAAAATATATTATTGTGACGAATGGTCAGATATCAAAAAGAAGCCATGGAATATTTTTGATGAACATACTGCATGCCTGCACCATCAAAAAAAGCAACCATATACAGCAATATTAGCCGAAGATGAAAAACCTGAGTATATAGTAAATGTGACAAAAGAATGGGTCTCGGTGGGTTTTTATGATGAACTGACTCGTAAGTATCTAAATTATGATTTTGAAGTTATGAGAGATGGTAAACTCTTTTTAAGAACAGCCATGTATTGGGAATATGATGAGGAAACCGACAAGGAATTAAGTAGTCTGATTATAGGTTTCCGAGAAGATGGATATATAGCAATGGAAAAGAGAGATTTTAAAACTGGTTCAGTCGAGGAACGTGAGGCTAAAGATACTCTTGATAAAAATTGGGATGTTTTCCCTGAATTCGGTCAGTATCTTCATTTGTGCCGAGAGGAAAGATAGTCTAATCGGTGGGGCTACCCAGTGCCGAATGAACCCATCATTCAAACAATAACACAGTTAACCTATGTAATACCCGTATAAAGATTTCGTCGTTTCTTTTGTACGCACATCAAATGCTTTAATTTTATAACCTAAATAACGCTATTCCGTTAAATCAAACAGGTTGATTATGGTCAGATACCACCGTAATTGACCTGTTTTTTGTTGTCTTCGTTTTCTCGCAGGTTTTTGACAATTTTATTCTGGACTATGAATTTGCCCATCACATTGAATTAGCAGCAAAGGAAGAAGTTGAGGAATTAGAAGTGTATGACTATGAAGATAAGATCACAGAGGCTAACAAAATACTGTGACCAAAAGGATATGGACTATTTTCATATCCAAATTCGGGCGACTTTTATGCTCACAAAACTGCAAAAAGAATTGCTGCTCGATGATAGAATCCCTTTCCAAAGGTATATCAAGTATTATAGATAGCGTTTATATACTGATTCAAAGCTTAAGATTGTACGTCTTCTTTCAAAATAGTGATATTAACAGAAATAGTAGGGTATGGTGTAAAGTGGAGTCTGGGTAGGTGGACGCTCTTAATGAGAAACCCCTAAGAAAGTTACAGTAAAACTTGAACCCAAACAGCAACCAGCTCCTCCGCCCGGTATGATTGCATTTTCGTAAGCCTAGTGCTATAATATTCCTATAAATATTCCTAACCTCTATACTCCCATTTTGCCGGAGATAAGAGTTGATCACTACTTCGACCATATTCTTTACAGAGTAGCGGAGTAGGGTGCTTGTTCTAAAGGGACAAGTAAGTTGCAATGCCTCTCCTGTAGGCTTCTGTCGGTTCAAAATCCGGATTCAGAAGAGAGGAAAAATACAGGGAAAATACAGTTTACTCCGATACTTCCGTTTGCAGAAGATAAGGATTGAAGAGTACCGAAAGGCTCTGATAAAAGCTTTACCTGCGCATATGGATGCGCGTGGAATGTGGATAATGTGATTTAAAAGCCGATTTTTGCATGGGTTAATCTGTGCAAAGGTCGGCTTTTTTGATTTTATAAAAAATGAGAGGATGATTGGACGATGTTTAACGTATTCAAAAAAGAGAAAACAATGAGCGATGAAATGGAAAGCTTTTTACAGCAGGAGAAGAAGCGCCATAAAAAAGCAGATGACTTTATTCAAATGATGACCGAAATCGTTCCCTATGTGGCCGAAGAAGTTTGGGGAACAACAGATCAGGATATCCAGGTAAGTGACACGGTACGATTTGACCTGGTTACGAAGAGATTCCTTTCTGTAAATACAGGTACAGAACTTGACGTGTTGTCGCTTAAAGGTCAATCGTTTTGGCAGAGTGTTCAACAAATTATGAATTTTGCGCATGATTTACTGGATGATGTTAGGGGACGAGAAGAAGGGAGAAATCAACTTGTTTCCGATATGGACTCTTTGACACAAAGAATGAAAGAAAGCCCGATTGTCGGAATGAAGGCCAAGCTGTTTCGAGTGTAAATTGTGGACACTAAAAGTCTGAAGAGTTTATTCAAAGGCTAATTCCTCGCATGTTTTCGGCATGCTTGAGGAATTGGCCCTTTTTATTATCAAAAATGAGGAGGCTTTCTTATGAGTGCTATTTTAAAAAATGCGGTTGCGGTTCCATCCGGCCAAGGAAATGCTATCGGTTTTTTGACTTGGAGTTCATTATCAAGCATGCTGATCACTCCCGATGAGCTTAAACAAAAACTTGTTGATTCCGGGTTAGGCGCTGGCTGGATGCCGAAAGACATTCGACTTCCAGATGCATTTAGAAGAGCTACTAGTGAAAAGTTCAGACGGGAAATGTCGCCGGGAGTGTATGAGAACTACATGTTTCGTGAGGTGGCATCTACCAGCTCTTTTGTACAGCGCAACTTGGTTTGTGAAACTAAAGATACGAAAGGTCGAAGATTAAATTACATTCCCGATGCCGGAGCACTGGTATTAGATCGTAAAGCAGGGAAAGTAGAGACAAGCTATGTTTCATCACTGGCGCAGCAGTTAGTCAATAATGCCGCCATACAATTTGAGATTTATCGAAACAATTACGGCTCTACTACACTGCGTACCCTAATTACCAGCGTCTTGAAGAGTATGTCTCCTACTCCGGTAAGACCATCTGGAGGCGTCTATTTCGTCCCAGCGCAATTTGAAGGGAATTTGGATGCTTTGATTCGCTTTATCACTTCCCTTGAAAAGGGAGAGGCAGAGAAGGTTCCTGTAATGAACACCATGGATATGAAAAATATGGTTACAAGAAAGCTTTTGGATCATCTGCGCGGAACTCTTCAAGCTTGTGAGAATGGGGTAGCCAATCAGCTTAAGAAAAATGAGCTAAAGGCAATATTGGAAGACGCTAAAAATGTGGTTTCCAATTATAAAGAATATGAGGCTATTGTTACTGGTGATTTAAAAGAGATGGAAACTTGTGTAACACTTATACGCGAAAAAATTGCAGTCGCCTTGGTGAATATGGCGGATTAAAAAATTCGTTATCGTAAAGGTAACAGAAAGGAAAAACTCATGAAAGGACAAGCCTATTTACAGCATTGGCCTCTGATCAGGCAGGTACTCCAAGATCATATTGATTTGGAAAAGGTTCGATACAGTCAGCATGCAGGGGAGCGTATGGAAGAACGGGGAATTACCAAGAAAATGGTAGAATCCATTTTGTATCATAACAATCCTTCAGAAATGCATGAAGCCAAGAAATATCCCTTTGGAGAACAACCTTATACTAATGCTGATCCGGTATTAACCGTAGTCGGAAAATACGAGAATCGAAAACTGGCAGTTGGATTAGCTATAAAGAAAAGGAATCAGGGTATACTTTTTGCTGTAGTAACTGCCATGTTTCCTGAACATGGACGGCATGTACAGTAATCAAAGAATGTTTTACCTCTTGGTTTTGGTGTATAATATCCATATACCAAAACGGGCGGTGAGATTAAAATTGAAAGGAAAAAAGGACATGATTATTAATAATGTCAAAACACAAAATTTCCCCTATGAAGTGATTGATGGGGAAGAACACTATCCTTTACATTCTGCCGCAGTGGTTGAAAGTATTGCTGATCAGATCCCGGATGCGGTTAAACCTTCCGTTACTATTGATTACGATCAGATTCCAGCTTCGTATTTTGAGAAAGTGAAGGCAGAATTGGGACTCCGCTCAGTAGATCCGGAAGAAGCTTTGCAGCATGAACGTAAACTGTTGACAACTTTGGACCAAGAGGGCGCTTTTTCAAATTAACAGGTAAAAACTAATTAAAATGAAGAGCTGATGACTTCCAAACGGGGAGCTTCGGCTCTTTTTTTATTTTAAAAAAGCGGAGGGATTTATTTGAAAATTAAAGATATTCAAAATGAATTGTCAGTACAATATGCAGAACGTGAAGAAGTCATTGAAGGATTGATGGTGGCCATGATCGCTCGTCAGCATGCTTTACTGATCGGCCCCCCTGGAACTGGTAAGTCCGCTCTTGTATCTGATCTTACAAAAAGAATTACCGGGGCTAATTACTTTCAATGGTTGCTTACTCGTTTCAGCACCCCAGAGGAGCTGTTTGGGCCGGTATCCTTAAAAGAACTGGAGCATGGCGTTTATAAGCGAAATACATCCGGGAAGTTACCGGAAGCGCACACATCGTTCCTTGACGAAATTTTCAAGGCCAATAGTGCAATTTTGAACGCACTCCTAACGCTCATCAATGAACGGATTTTTTACAATGATGGGGCGCCGGTTTCTGCTCCATTGATGTGCCTAATTGGTTCTTCAAACGAGTATCCGGAAGAAGGGGAAGGGCTTGAGGCTTTATTTGACCGCTTCCTTTTACGATATGAAGTGGATTACATTGGAGAGGATCAATCGTTCATTGCCATGTTGAAAGGTTCTCCATCTTCTTCAACAAGTATGAGTCTGGAAGAACTGTTTGAGCTTCAATTTTTCAGCGATACGGTTACGATTCCTAATGAAGTTTACGGTGCGCTGAGTAAAATCAGACGGGAGCTAATGGATGAGGGAATCCGGCCTTCAGATCGCCGTTTTAAGCAAGCCTTGTCCGTTGTTCGTGCTAAAGCGGTACTGGCCGGCCGAGATCAGGCTATCTTGGAAGACCTCATGATTCTTAAACATAGCCTGTGGGAAAAGCCAGAGCAGCGTGATAAGGTGGTGAAGATTGTACGTAATCATGCCCAAGATGGTGTGAAGACGCGCGTGGAAGAGATTGAAGCTGAAGCAGCGGAGATTCTAAATAACCTCAATCAATCTAACAACTCTACGGATGTGGCTGTTGAGAGTACGAAAAAGCTCAAGACCTTGGTCGGTGAGCTTAAAAATCTCCAGAAGGATAATCCGAACCGGCCAGAAGTTGAGCAAGCCATTGCTCTTGTTCAGAAGTCATTAACCGATATTGCATCCCAAGTGTTGGGAGTGTAGCAGATGAAGGAGCCGATGAATTCCGTTTTAAATACAGATTCATATGATCGTAGACGTTTTGGGCAGCTCTTGGAAATGTCCGAAAAGCTCAAGAAGGTTGGAGCAGAGGGGAACGAGATATTCCCCTCTTTTCAGCCATTAATGGGCGATATATGGGCTGGTTTATTCAAAATGAAGCCTGAATTGTTGGAACAAGTTCCTGATGAATTAGGAATAAATCATCAGCTAATGGAGAAGGTCATGACAGATGAAGGCTATCAGGGGTTTCGTGAATTTACCCGTCTGGATGATCTGGCAGCGGCTCTTGGTACAACAAAATATAGCGAGACGGTTCTTGGTTGGGTGAAGGAACAAGCACAGAGGGATCAAGAATTTGCTGAAGCATTACAAAACTTGATGAATGGAGAACAGGGTGCTTCGCAGCAGGCAGCAGAGGTTTTGTCCGCAGCCCTGAACCAGAAAGGAAACTCTCTATCTCGAATGTTGTCTCAAGCTGCACAGGAAGCCGTAGAAGCCAAAGAGAATGTGAAGTCTCTCTTGGGTGGAATAAAGGCGGGAAGTGGAGATAGTGAACTGAAAAAGGTTCCATTAAAGGATCAATTGCTTCTGGCTGAAAAATTGAGTCACGATAAGAAATTGAAAGAGATTGCAACATGGGCTGGTCGTATGAAGGTAATCGCCAATCGTAAGCAGCGTTCCAAGCATAA
This sequence comes from Paenibacillus dendritiformis, assembly GCF_015845845.1. Classification (GTDB taxonomy): domain Bacteria; phylum Bacillota; class Bacilli; order Paenibacillales; family Paenibacillaceae; genus Paenibacillus_B; species Paenibacillus_B dendritiformis_C. The sequence continues at coordinate 1,813 of NZ_LDIG01000269.1, read as the reverse complement.
GGATGCGATCAACCGTAACGGTGTCCGGCAGGGCAATGATGTAGAGCAGCTATTGCCGATGGAACTTGGCAGTTATGCCAGCCCTATGACCAAAATGGATTTCTTACGCCGATATGTGGAGGGCCAAACGCTTCAGTACGATACAAAGGGGCCTGAACAGCTTGGTAAGGGGCCGATTGTTCTATGCTTGGATCAATCGGGAAGTATGGCAAATCAAGATCCGATTTCAAAAGGCTTTGCTCTTGCACTGATGAGCATTGCACGAAAGCAAAGAAGAGATTTTGCATGGATTCCCTTTTCTTCGCATGCTGCTGCTCCCTTGATCTATGAGAGAGGGAAGATTGACGTTCAGGATATGATTCAGCTTGCAACTGTCTTTTTGGGTGGAGGGACAAGTTTTGTACCTCCGTTGAAAAAAGCTGCCGAAGTGATTAAGCGGAGCCGTTTCAGCCAAGCGGACATTATTTTTGTAACAGACGGCGAAGCTCATATGAATGAACGATTTCTAAATAGCTGGAACGAGTTAAAGGAGAAGAAGGGCTTTTCAGTGCTTTCTTTGTTACTCGGTACGGAGTCTATAGAAGGAGTAGAGGGGTTCTCGGACCGAATTGTAAAAGCTTCTTCATTCGAGGATGAATCAGTGTATCAAGCTTTTGAAATATAAAACAAGGAGCAGGGCAGCTATTTACTGTCCTGCTCTTTAATTTTGGGAGGACTATTTAATGAAAAGATCAAGTATTCAACGCACAACAAAAAACCTTTTAAACATGAGAGATCGTATTCGCTTTGATCTGCCATTTCAGCGTAACAGCGTATGGAAAAATGATCGCCGTTCGTATCTTGTCGATTCAGTCATTCGGGATCGCTACATTCCAAACATCCTTGTTTGGGATAACGGAGACGGATACATCTGGGTCATTGATGGCCGGCAGCGTTGGGAGTCTATTTTCTTCTTCCACGATGGACAATACAAATTGAGCAAGGGAACAGCGGATTTCAATGGAGAATGCATTGCTGGAAAGCGATATGAAGAATTGTCTTCGGAAACACAATTTGAATTCCTGACGTACAATTTCACGGTGACAGAGTTTCGCGAATGCACTTTTGAAGAGGTAGAGGAAATGTTCTATCGGGTGAATCAGTCGGTTCCACTGACTTCCACTGAGAAGACCAGAGTCAAGGTAAGTCATGCTGTGCGGGAAACAGTCCAGGAAATCGGTCAAAGCTTGTTTTTTGAAAAAATTGCATTTACAAAAACAGATCTTAACCGCTATGTAGATGAGCGATTGATTTGGCAGTTCATTGCTTCAGCAATGAATCAAGATATTGATTTTGGGGGAGCAAGTTTAAATCGATTTATCTCCAGCTTGGACGAAGTACCGGCTACTACAGTAGAGATTGTAGAGAACAAAATTGAGTTTATGGATGCAGCGTTTCGCAATTGGGATAAAAAACAACGAAAAGCTTTAAAGAAGGTTCATGTCGCCAGCTTGTTTCAAGTTGTGGATTTTGCGCTCGAAAATGGCTGGACAGAAGATAAGTTTGGGTATTGGGCAAACTCTTTCCTGATTGAACGGTACTCACCTGATAGCCCTTATGGTCAATTATGTCAAAAAGGGGCAACGAGTAAGCAGTTTATTGCGAACCGAGTTGATTATATGGTTAAAGATATGGAGCAATTTTCGTGTTAGGATCTTGATTCTAACGAAGGTACAGGGTCAGTTTTGTATTGTCTTCTTTAGTTTGTGAGTTCATTTTCTGGATAGAAGGGTAAGAAAGGGGCCGCAGCGTTGCTGTACGGCCCTATTTTTTT
>NZ_LDIG01000268.1 GCF_015845845.1 Paenibacillus dendritiformis | reverse complement strand
GGACGCCTCCCATCTGCTCGAAACATTGCTTCATCGCTTCTAAAAAGCATTCCTGATTCTCAGCCGGTGTCGGGTATACAAATGCAGCATTACTGTACGGAAAGGAGATCACCAGCAACTTGTAGGTGAGTAGCTGCTGCGCTCGACTGACCTGCATGGTCGTAAAATCCACCTGTGCTTCTCCCGGTGGATGCTCCAACCGCTCGTAGGTTTTAGCGCGTTCGAGCTCCATTTCGTTTTTTCGCTTCCGGACATAGGCCAAAACGGTTCGTTGTCCGCCTGTAAACTGGTGTTCATCTCTCAGCCGCTGGTAGATCCGTATCCCGGTATGCCGCTGTTTCCGGGGAAGCAGGCGATCTTCCTCCAGCCATGTGTCCACGATCTCCATATACGGCCCCATAACTGGGCTTTTACTCTTTCTTTTACCAATCGATTCGTTCCAGTTGGATTGATCTGCGTACTTCTTCGCGGTTCTCCAGTGAATGCCCATCTGTCTGGCGATGTCACGGATCGAGCACCCTTCTGCTTCGCATAAAAATCTGATATAGTGTTGTTGAGGCATTTTCAGCATCCTTCCCATCTCCTTCGTCAAGTTCTCGCAAACCTAACGATAGGAGGAATTTAAGGGGCTGACAAGTGCCTTTTTTGCATTCAACTTGAGCATTTTTACGCTGCAATTCTAGGCATTTTTAGTATGCAATAAACACCTCTACCTTAATCGCCCCCTTTTGGATGGGGTTTTTACGTTCATTTTTCTCCACTCCAAATCATCCGTCATATCCAGATACTTTCGGCCATTGTTCCACTTTTCATCTATCTCCATTAGCAAGGTTCCAAGTAATCGTTAGGCAGAATTGTGGTGTGATGAAAAGAAACGAATTACACGCTTGCGACATCGTACTTCCTCGTTTATATGCTCTTGGCTGTTCGTCGTACGGAGACGCTTGCGGTACTTCTCTGGAATCGACATTGCCGCAGCAGCATCGTCTCTTGCTCTATATACGCAGCGCTCGCAAGTGGAGGTTTGCTGCTCCCGACTCTCGCTGGCTTCGCCCCCCTGCTTCCCGATGTAGAGCGGGATCATTCGCCGCTTCCTTCCCGGACATGAGTGTGGAAACATATGGTTGACAATCGACGAATTTCGCTATCAGTTGCCTATAATTTGGTGCGATAGGCCTATGGAGAAGACTCATTGACGCTTGTGAGTCATTTTTTTATGATGGACAATATTCCAAATATATCCTTCCCATTTTGCTTTCTGAACTCATATTACTAGGAAGAAGGGACTGAGAAGCTCCTTAGCATCAAAAACAAGCTTACTCATACTGTTGCATTTTTCTACTGTCTACTTGACAGGGGGCAGTTCAGTTTCTTCTTTATTTTCATGTTCTCTTTTTGTAATTCTCGCTTGAAAAATACCCCACATTACGGAGATGAGTGTAAAGCAACTGGAAGTTTATACCGATATTCATATATACATATGTCGTTGGGCTCGCTGTTTTGTAACAGTCGGGGTTTTTTGGTGGAGGAACGACGGAAGTTGCTAGGGTAGAAAGAGAGTACATAGGACGGAAGAGGTGCGGACATGACCAATTTTATCGATGAGCAGTTTCTCAGAATGATTCGGGAGGAAGAGCGGCAGGAACAAGAGCGGGTTCGACAGGAGCGGCTTTCCATTCCGGAGGTAACGAGAGCGGTTCTTGCCGGTGAACTGGAGCTTGAAAAGGAAAGTATTGAGTTTACCGTAATGGAGGTGATTCCGGGGCAGGTAGCTTTCCGTGTGCCGGCGTCTTTTACTGAAATGCCGGAGGCCTATGCCAAAATCAAATACCCGTCCGAACGGCGTCCCAAGCTGATTTACACCAATGATACCCTGACGGTTAACGTCACGGTCAATCCTACGGCGAATCGGCTGTTTGACGATGAGATGGAGGTGTACCAGGCGGAATTGCTGAAGCTGCTGAAACGCATGCAGCCCAATGCCTCCTGGCTGTCCGACGGGGTGTTTGCGCTGGGCGAGGTTGAACCGGAAGGGCAGCACCCGCAGGAATGGCCCGTGCAGACGGATCAGCAGGGCAAGAAACGGGTCGGATATTACGAGTTTATTGCCCCGGGGATGGACGGCAACATGTATAACTTGACTTTTTTTATGGCCTGGGAAGAAAAAGGGCTTTTCTTCGGCGTGAATTGCATGGAGAAAGAAATGAAGCTATGGCGTCCGATTGCCCACGGTATGATGGCCTCTTTGCAGGTGATTGGCCAGGAATATAAAGGGGAGGGATAAGGCATGGAACAGACGCTGAATTCCTACATTGTGATCGAACCTTTTGAACTGGAGCGGCTGCAGGAACTAACGATCGACAAGCGGATGAACGAGCATGTCAAGCTGACGTTTACAGGGATCGTTCCGGAGAGCCGCAAGGACAGTTATGTACAAATGGCTGGCGCGCAGACGGAGATCGTGGTGAAAGAGGTCGATGAGCAAGGCAAGCGGGTGACGCTGTTCCACGGCATGATTCTGGATGTGGAAATCCAGATGGCCCAAGGGGTGTACTTCATTTCCGTGACTGCGGTGTCAAATACCTATAAGCTCGATTTGCAGCCGGTGGACCGGTCTTTTCAGCAAATCGGTATGGCCTATCGGTCTTTGATGAATCAAGTCATCGGCGCATATCCCCAGGCGGACTTAATCGATTACGCGTCGAACGGCTCCTCGCTGGAAAGCATGATTTTGCAGTATCAGGAAAGCGATTGGCAACTGCTGAAGCGGCTTGCTTCGCATTTTCATACAGGGGTTGTCCCCGCCGCCATGGATGGGCGGATCTTGTGTTATATCGGGCTGCCCCAGCTCGGCAGCAAAGGCAAGCTGACCGTGCACAATTACCGCGTTCAAAAACGGATGGACCTGTATCAGCAGGCGCAGCGCGCCCGTATTCCGGGGGTCTCGCAGCATGATTTTGTGTTCTATGAGGTGGAGTCGCCGCAGGTGCTCGATGTCGGGCATGAGGTGGAATTTAACGGGAAAAAGCTGGTTGTGAGTCAGGTCGGGATGGTCCTGGAACAAGGGGTGTTAAAGCGCAGATATACGTTAGCCAGAGAAGGCGGGCTGGTGATCCCCAAGCAGTATAATCAAACGATCGTGGGCGCTTCGATCCAGGGGCAAGTCCTCGCCGTAAGTAAGGATAGGGTCAAGGTGCATCTGAACATGGACGCATCCCAGGATGAAGGAACGGCCTGCTGGCTGCCGTACTCGACGATTTACGCATCTGCGGACAATGCGGGATGGTACTTCATGCCGGAGCAGGGAGACAATGTGCGGATTTATTTTCCGACGCATGAGGAGAAGGACGCCTTTGCCACCAGTTCAGTGGCGAAAGCGGGAAACTCTGGTGGCGGTGCTTCGGGCAGCGGAGCAGCCGGGGGCGGTTCTGGGGCGGTTGCAGGCTCGGGCGTAGGCGCGGCAGCGGGGGCTGGCAGCTCTGGCGGTTCGGCCGGGGCAAACGGCGGCGATCCGATGCAGGACCCGGAAATCAAAACGCTCAAGACGAAGAACGGAAAAATGATTGTGCTGGCGCCGGATTACATTATGATATCCGGGGACGGCGTATCGATTTTGCTGGAGGATGAGAACGGCATCACGCTAACGAGCAGCAAGGATATTAAAGTGACCGCGACGGAAAATGTGATATTGCAGTCAAAGAACATTACGCTGGCGGCAAGCGAGAAGGTGGAGATGAGCTGTAAGGACAGCTCGCTTGTGATCGAGAACGATGTCGTATTGAAAGGAAATCAGGTGCGAAACAACTAGGACAGGAGGGACGAGATTGACGGATTCGGTAGTCGAACGGGAGATTGCCGCCATGCGGGACGCGCTGTTGCTTAAAGCCGACGGGTTTTGGCGCAGCGGGATGATGGAGGCGCATTCCGCCGAGCTGATCGCAGCGTTCCGCAAGCTCTGCTTGCGTATCCGCGAGCAGCAGGCAAGCGGGACGAAAGCGAGAATCGCTTTTATTCATTTTTCTTATTTACGGTCCTGGCTGCTGCAGGAGAAGCTGGTGTACAGCCTGGAAGCTTACGATGACCGCTGGTATGTTGACCGGAACGAATGTCTGGAGCTGGTAGAACTGCCGTGGCTGCATTGGTTTGTACAAGAGTTCAAGCATGAATTGCGAAATAAACTGCACGGAATCGTGCCTGAGATGGAACAGGATGCGATCCTGCTGCGGGAGATCACGGTTCTCCACCCGTTTGTAAGAGAGTGGATGCGAAAGCTTGTGCCGGAGCTGTTAGCCCTGCCGGAGTTCCAGCTGGTGAAGCGGGCCGATGTGCTTAGATTCCGCACCGGGGAGTATAAAGATTTTAGTGAACAGATTTGGATGGAAGACGTATCGGAGAAGGATGCGGCGGCCCTGAAGCAGTGGCTGGAGCAAAAATTGCCGAACGTCTATATGAACAGCGATTTCCGTGGTCTGAATTTGAGCGAAGGGCGTTATGAGGACATCGATCTTCGCTACAGCCACTGCACAGGGAGCGATTTTAGCGGTTCGCGGTTGCAGCGAAGCGTCTGTATCGGCACGGATTTTAGCCATAGCAACCTGAGCGGCGCCGACTTCAGTCAAAGCTTGCTGTACGACGCCGATTTCAGCGGAAGCGATCTGCGCGGGGCCCGGTTGACGGAAGCGGTAGGCGGCGAGCGGTTTATCCATGAAGGAATGGTGCTTGGGTTTGGCGGCGTCCGGTTTAACGATGCCGATCTGGAGGGAGCCAACCTGCTGTATGCCGATTTGGCCGGGGCGGATTTTCGGGGCGCGAATTTAGCCGGGGCCGCGGTGATGACACAAGATGCGATGAAATGGCGGCTCAGCGAAGAGCAGAAGAGCAGCATCATCTGGATGGAGGAAGACGAAAGCGGCGTTCCCGTACCGGCCGGAAGATAAGAAGGGAAGGGTGGCTATGCACTATTTTTTACTGCAGCAGGATGAACGGAGCAAGCCGCTGCTGGTAATCAGCAGTCAGCGGGATAACGACAGCAGCCATGGCGGGCAGGAATACAACAGTTTGTATGTCCAGGAGGAAGCGGAGGTTGCTTTTCTCGACTATGCGGAGCAGCCTCGGCGATTGGTGTCTAACCGGATGAAGCAACTGCTGGAATTATATGAAGCCGGCCTAAGCTGGACTTCCGTTATTGTTACGGCAAAAGAGGCGAAGCGGCAGGAGCTGTACTGGTTGTTGGAACCGAAAGAACGGGATGTGTTATCCGATAAAAGCAAGCGCGACCCGTTCGGCAGCGTGACTACGTTGGTGCTGGACGGAAGGCGGCTGCGGCGGGAGCGGTTGTTGTGCGCGGAAGGGCATGTCATTATCCATCTGGACGTAGCCGAAAGCCTGTTGCGCCGGGGGTATACGGGGCTGCGGTTGATTCCGGTGGAAGTGGACGGCGTAGCGGACATGTAAGGAAATCGAAGGAGGCTACATGATGGCAAGTGTACAAAACACCGTCGTGCAGGAAGGGGCCGACGAGGAGTTCAGCTACGTGGTGCGCGGAGCGATGCTGCGCTGCGCGTGCGGCAGTCATCCGAACATGCTGAATTTGCCGACATGCCACGGCATGTATATCAAAGGCCAGCCGCTGATGAATGTGGCAGACAGTAAGGTCGGCGACAATATCTCCACTTTCGGGGTCTGCGTGGCAAGAGACGAGCCGTGTGAACCGGAGGTACATATGGAGTGGGTGAACGGCAAGCCGGACCTGCTGGTCGAAGGCAAGCCCGCGCTGCTGAGCTGCTCTTTCGTCAATTGTGTGCATCATGAGAGCGGCATTATTTATGTGGAAGACGACGGTCAGAAATAAAGAGAAGGTGGAGCGGAATGCTGGATCAAAAAGAACGAAAGCACGAGAGTCTGACGCTCGGGGATCTGTATCTGAAGTGGCCGTACGGCCAGCTTCGCCTGGAACGGATCAAGATCATTCGTCATCCGGGGGATCACGCGCGAATGCTGCTGCGGGGCCTGTTGCCGGATCATACCGGCGAGCACATCGTCGAGCGGGCGAGCAGTGACGACCGGGTCGGATTATGGGGGCATGGCCGGGACGGCCAGCAGGACTATCCACTGTTCCTCGGGCAGCTTCATCAGCTTGACCTGCATAAGGTGCAAAATAATCAATACGTGGAACTGGTCGTGATCTCGCATACGTACCAACTGGATATCGAACGCAAAAGCCGCTCGTTTCAGAAGGTGAATATGCGCTATCGCGAAGTCATTGGCGAGGTGCTGTCGCCTTACCGGCATCAGCTTCAGGAAAATGCGTTCGATACGTCGCGGTCCATCGGCAAGCTGCTGCTGCAGTACGAAGAGACGGATTGGGAATTTCTGCAGCGGGTCGCTTCCCACGCGGGAGCGGTGTTGACGCCGGATGTCGCCGGCCATGAAGCGCGGATCTGGATTGGAGCTCCGGCCGGTTCGGGGCGCCTGAAGCTGCCGGAAGGGACGGCTTACCGGATCGGACGCAAGGTGGACGCTTTTTTGACTGCGATTGCAGCGCCGAACGAAAGGCTGCAGGAGAGATCTTTTACCCGCTGTGTGGTCAGGCTGGGGCAGCTGCTGCAGTTGGGCGATCAGGTGGAGCTGAACGGAGTTTGGTTTACGGTAATGGGCCTGGAAGCGGAACTTCACAAGGGAATCCTGGAGTTTGATTATTTGTGCGCCCTTCCGGAAGGGATCAGGCAAAATCAGATCTATAATCCGCATCTGGTCGGGCTTGCGGTTGAAGGCGAAGTCATCGGGGTTGCGCCGAACCGGGCCAAAGTGCATTTGGATATCGATAAGGAGCAGGATGAAGCAGAGGCCGTCTGGTTTCCTTATTCTTCGCCGTTCAGCCATTTGCTGCATACGATGCCGCAGGTCGGGGCGCGGGTCAAGCTGTATTTTCCCGGAAAAGACGAAGACGATGCGATGCTGATCAATTCGGTGCGCACGCCTCTGTCCGCCGGTGGGGAGGCGGCCGCCAAAGCGGATCAGAAAATGGCCGACTCCACGGTAAAGTCGTTTACGACCAGCTATGGCAAGGATTTTGTGCTGGGGCAGCAGGACATTTCTTTTACGGCCAAGGAGGGCTCGCTGTTCCTGTCGATTCATGAAGACACGGGGATTGAACTGCATAGTGAGCAGGATATCATCTGGATGGCGCCGGAAGAGATCGATTTTAGCGGATTGAAGCAGTTTCAGGTCATAGCGGATGAAGAGATCATTGTCGTCGGCTAGGGCGGCAGCATGATCATGAACGACAATGTCGAAACATACGGCGAGGTCATTGTGGCCGAAGGCCGGGATCGACAGTCATTTGAGAAGCTGACCAATCCGGAAGCTGAACAGGCGAAGATCGATAAGGAGAAGGAAGGGTTTTGGGACAAGATACAAGCGGGGCTGGACGTGCTTGGCATGCTTCCGGTCGTCGGCGCCGTATTTGATGTGATCAATGCGGGGATCAGCCTGGGACGCGGCGATTTTGTCGGCGCGGGTGCATCGCTCATATGTATGATTCCCGGAATCGGAGACGCCTTCGGAGCCGCCCGCCTGACAGGGAAAGCCGCCAGCAAGATCGGTAAAGCGGTGATGAAGTTTGGCGGGGAGAAAGTATTGGAGTTAGGCAAAAGCCAGATGGACAAGGTGCTTACGGCTGCAAAGAAGGCAACGGGGAAGACCGACCTCATTCAGAAGCAGATCGCGGAAAAGCTGGCCAAGATGCAGGACGAGCTGGCGGAGAGAACGGGCAAGATAATGAAGGCCGCTTTGGAGAAATACGGCTTGGATAAAGGGCTGACCGCGCTGAATCACAAGGTGCTCGCTAATTTCAAGTGCACGAAAAAGCTGAAAGACAAGTTTTGTCAATGGGGCTTTGAACCGGTAGACTTGATCACCGGAGCCATGATGAGCCAAGCGACGGACTTTGAATTCCCTGGCCCGCTACCCCTGGTCTGGGAGCGCCGATGGATCAGCGACAGCCGGTTCAGCGGATGGCTGGGTCATGGCGTGCATCATGCGCTGGATATGCGCTTAGCCGTGCTGAAGGAAGGCATCGGGGTGCTGCTCGGCGATGGGCGGGCGGCAGCGTTTGAACTGCTGCACCGGGGGCGCGTCGAGACGTTTAACCGCGCCGAGAGGCTGACGCTGCGCCGCCTGGGACACAACTATGCGCTGTTTGAGCATGAGCGGCGGTTGACGTATTATTTTGCACCCGCGACCGGGAGCGGGGACTGGCGGGGGCCTGCCGCATTAACTGAGGGAGAGCCGCAGGGAACGGAAGCGGGCTCGAAGGCAAAAGCTATAGCGGATGTAGACCCTAAAATGCAAGATGAAGCTGCCGTGCCGTACCAGTTGGTGCGGGTGGAAAATGAGCTTGGCCAACGTATAGAACTGCATTATGATGAACGGGGCTTTTTGCAGCAGGTCATCGACAGCGTGGGACGGGTGCTGGATATCGCTACGGATACGGCAGGACGGATTACGAAGGTAACCCATGTATACCGCACGAATCCGGACAGCCCGCTGAGCGAACGTCGCGAAGTGCTGGTGCAGTACCGGTACAACGAAGCGGGCGATCTGATCGCCATTACGGACGCGCTGGGCCAGACTACGTATCAAACCTATGACCAGCATCTGATGATCGAGAAAAAAGACCGCAACGGGTATCGCTTCTACTGGCGTTATGACGGCCCGACCACGGGAGCGCGCTGCGTGCATACGTGGGGCGAAGACGGGCTGTTGGAAGGGCGCATCGCTTATTTTGACGGGTATAATGAGGTAACGAACAGCCAGGGGCATATGACGAGGTATGAATATACGCCGGAGTATTACTGTACGGCCATTGTCAACCCGCTGGGGGGCAGATATGAATATACCTACAGCGAGACAGCCGACCTGCTGAGCGAAACGGACCCGGATGGCCGGGTGACACAGTATGTGTATGACGAGCTGGGACAATTGGTGCAGATGATCCAGCCGGATGGCGGCAGCTGGCATTATATGTACAGCGAGCAGGGTCAATTGCTGCAAGTGACCGACCCGGAAGGCGGCAGCCAATCGTGGGAGTATGACGAACATGGAAGATTAAGCAGGATCGCAGGCGCGGATGGAGCCGCAGCAACGTTCGTGTATGATGAACGCCACCGGATGTGCGAGGTGCGCAACCCGCAGGACGCGGCGACGATGCTCGCGTACGACGATCATGACAATTTGATTCGAATGACGCTGCCGGATGGAACGAGTGCGGAGTGGAGCTACAATCACCGGGGGGAATGTTTGCAAGCGACGAGTCCGCTGGGCGCAAAGCAGTATTTTACCTACGATGCTTTAGGCCGGGTGGTCCGGGCTGAACTGCCGGATGGCAACGTGATCAAGCTGCAATATAATGCGTACGAAGAAGTCGTCGCCGCGGAGGATTCGCAGCAGCGCGTCACATTCGGGTATACCCCGCTGGGACAGATGACCTGGCGCGAAGCAAAAGGCAAGCGGGTTGAACTGGTATACAACAACGAGGAAGAGCTGACGGCAGTCATCAATGAGCATGGGGAGCGGTATGCGCTGGAACGTGACGCGAACGGCGAAATCGTTCGGGAGACCGGGTTTGACGGCATTGTCAGACAATATGTACGCAGCCCCGGCGGCTTGTTGGAAAGAGTAGAGCGCCCCGCTGGCCGATGGACGGCGTTCAGCTACGATGAAATGGGCCGCGTGGCGCAAACTGCCTACAGCGACGGTCTGACCGAAACGTTCAAGTACAACCGGATCGGCGCTTTGCTGGAGACAAGCAATCCGTTTGCCACGGTTAAGCTGGAGTATGATGCAACCGGCCGTCTGATCCAGGAATGGCGGGACAACTATTGGATCGCCAGCAAGTATGATGAACTCGGCAACCGGACGGAAGTAAGCAGCAGCCTTGGCGCACACATCAAGATGGACCGGGATGTGCTGGGACAGATTAGCCAGTTGCAGGCGGAGCAAAAAGTGCCGGGACAAGAGCAGGATGGGCACGGCACTGCCGGAGCGAACATGCCTTGGACCGCGCAAATGACCTACAACAAGCTGGGACAAGAGATCGAACGGCTGCTCCCCGGCGGTGTCGTGAGTAAATGGCAATACGATATCGTCGGAAGACCGGAACGGCACAGTGTGAGCATGGGCGGTCGGGAAAGCCGGAAAAGAAGGTATGCCTGGGATATCAATTACCGCCTGAAATCGCTGACGAACGAACTGACAGGCAAGGAAATTCGCTATAACTATGACGATTTCGGCACCTTGATTGGGGCCAGCAACGAGTTTCATAAAATCTTCCGCATGGCGGATGATGTCGGGAACCTGTACAGCAGCAGCCATCGTACGGACCGGAAATACGGTGCAGGCGGGCGATTGCTGGAGTTTCAAGGAACGAAATACAGCTATGACGAAGAAGGCCAACTGATCGAAAAGCTGGAGAAGGACGGCAGCCGCTGGCGCTATCAGTATTACAGCAACGGCATGATGAGCAAGGTCGTACGTCCAGACGGCCAGGAAGTGGTGTTCACCTATGACAGCCTGGGACGCCGGATTGAGAAGCGCTTCAACGGTGTAGTATACTGTTCTATGTGGGACGGGAACCAGATTCTGCATGAGTGGACCGTGGAGAGCAAACAGGACAATCGTGATGATGGAAAGCCTGAATCTGGCTTAGCCACACCTCAAGGAGCAGCAGAAGAATGGAAGTACCTGCTATCTCGACCTGCTGCACAAGAGCCCGACCCTGCCACGCTGACGACCTGGGTGTTTGAAGACGGAACCTTCCGCCCGGCCGCTAAAATTACGGCCAATGGAACGTACAGCATCATCACTGACCACCTGGGCACCCCGGTAGAGATGTATAATGAACACGGGGAACGCGTGTGGTCATGTGAGTTGGACATTTACGGCAACGTCCAAAGTATTTATCTCCAGGGCAAAAGGTCCGATTGCCCGTTCCGTTATCCGGGGCAATACGAGGACGAGGAAACAGGCCTATACTACAACCGCTTCCGCTACTACTCGCCGCATGAAGGGATGTATACGCAGCAGGACCCGATAGGGCTGGCGGGGAATAACCCGACGTTGTATGGGTATGTGTATGATCCGAATACGGAAGTGGACGTGTTTGGGCTAGCCAAAACCCCAACATATAAACTTCGAAAATTGTGGAAAATGTTTACCGGAGAGAATGCATCTGGAGATATACATCACGGTTTTCCGGAACAATATAAAGATTTTTTCAAACAAATGGCAGACATTGATGTTAATGATCCTAAATATTTTTACGATTTAAGCAAAAAACAACACACTAAAAAGCCTGGCATTCATACTAATAGTAGCAAGTTAGGTAAAAACTGGAATATTGTTTGGAAGAATATTTTGAATGAATCTAAAATTAAATTTTCAAATGCTTCAAAACAAGAAATGAAAACTTATTTTGAGATGGTATTAGACAGTATGGCAAAGAAAAGCAAAATAAATTCTAGAAGTTCCACGTCAATTAAAAATTATTCGTGTAAGAGGTGAAACTATGTTTAAAAAGAGAAGCTTTGAGGAAGTAGTAAACGGTTTGCAAAGAAGAAAAAACTCAATTGCTGTTAGCGAATTATTTCCGAAGGAGTACTTATGGGTTTGTGAAAATTTAGCTGATAATAAAATATCCGAAGACTGCGTTCTCTTTTCGTATGAAAAAGCAAAACAGTATAACAAAGATTATCGTAAAGATTTTACTGAATTTGACGAAAATTTCTGGATATTTGGGGAAAGCGGTCAAGGGGATCTATGGTTAATTAATTTAAACAATAATATTAATAGTTTGATTTATTTCTATGATCATGACATGGGAGATTTTCTATCTGAACATGCATTGAATTTAAATATAAATTTAAAAGAATGGTTTATATTGGCTGATCTAATATCACAAATGGAAGGACTTATAGATAGACAAGCCGACATTTATTTTGATGAATATTTAAACCTTAAGACCGAGTATAGACAAGAGTTGCTTACTGAAATTGAAGAAATAAAAAAAGGGTTATCAAGTATTTATCCATTCGAACTATAAACCTTTTAAAATCACAAAAAAAAATTCAATTGGGCGCGGGGTATACTGAGTTTGACTTGGTGGGATGGTTGATTATCCCAGGAGGAGTCAGAGGTCTATCTCGTGCTTTTTTATAAGTAATCTACATATACACTTTCGGTAAATAATGACATTATACTGAGATTATTTCTGGGTTGTGACACAATATACAGTGGACCGTGGAGAGCAAGCAGGACAAGCATGATGATGGAAAGCCTGAATATAGCTTAACCACACCTCAAGGAGCAGCAGAAGAATGGAAGCACCTGCTATCTCGACCTGCTGCACAAGAGCCCGACCCTGCCAAGCTCACGACCTGGGTGTTTGAAGACGGAACCTTCCGCCCGGCTGCCAAAATTACGGCTAATGGGACGTACAGCATCATCACCGATCACCTGGGCACCCCGGTAGAGATGTATAATGAACACGGGGAACGCGTGTGGTCATGTGAGTTGGACATTTACGGCAACGTCCAAAGTATTTATCTCCAGGGCAAAAGGTCCGATTGCCCGTTCCGTTACCCAGGTCAATACGAGGATGAGGAGACAGGCCTATACTACAACCGCTTCCGCTACTACTCGCCGCATGAGGGCATGTATACCCAGCAGGACCCGATAGGTCTGGCGGGGAATAACCCGACGTTGTATGGGTATGTATATTATCCGAATACGAAATGGACGTGGTTGGGCTTAGTAGTAATGGTTGTGGTTATAAGGGGACGGGGCCACAATCCTTATATCATTATACAAATGAAAAAGGAGCAACTGGGATACTTTAGTCATAACAATTGAATCCATCTTTAAAAGCAAATAACCCTAAAGATGTGAGATATGGTAATGGACAGTACCTGCACAATTGGCGAAACAATTTATAAATGTCCCAAATAAATACAAGTACATACATTATGTCGAAATAAATGTAAGCGGTCTGGAAGTGATAAAAGGTCGAGATGGTGTTTTTGTAATACCAAATGAAACACCATTAGATCAAACAGGAAGAATCATTAGAATAGGAAAAGTTGGCGGGAAGTAGGAGGAATATATATGACCTATTTTTTAATTGAATACGAACAAGAAGAGTATTGGATAGAAGTAGGTACTGATGGATATGCATTAAGACAAATTATTGTTGACAACGATAAAAACGTACATGTTTCATGTTTGGAAGATTGTCTGGCTGAAGGATCTATAGATGAAAATGAACTGGATGGAACAATTAATTTAATTACGCAACATGATTTTGAAGATACTTGGAATAAAGCCACACTGACAAAAAGGAAAGTGTGGGAAGGTCAAAAAATGAAAAACCCTATTGGAAAAGAAGTCCGTTTAAAAGTAGCTTATAAATATCCCCAAGGATGGGTTTTAAAATCACAGGATTTAATTGGTATTTATAGCGGTGAATATGATTTAAGTTATGGTACATTGGTGAAGGGAAGAGTCTCAGGTTATGATGAAATAAATATGTGGCTAAAGATATCCGATATAAAAATCGATGATTAACACCACTGCGACTTCAATAATTAACATTGATAAAACCTTGATTGGCTTAATGCCTTTCAAGGTTTTTTTATTTTTGTAATGCCACACGCTCTGATTTTGAGCTAAGTAAGAGCCGCAGGATCATCACCGCAGCTCTTAGCGAGGCGGAGCATAACAGGAACATGCTCTGCCGTCCGCTTGTGGCAAACGTATGATTGCATTTTTGTAAGTCGAATGCTATAATATCCCTGTAAATATTCCTAACCTCTATACTCCCATTTTGCCGGAGATAAGAGTTTCATTACTACTTCGACCATATTCTTTACAGAGTAGCGGAGTAGGGTGCTTGTTCTAAAGGGACAAGTAAGTTGCAGTGCCTCTCCTGTAGGCTTCTGGCGGTTCAAAATCCGGATTCAGAAGAGAGGAAAAATACAGGGAAAAATACAGTTTACTCCGATACTTCCGTTTGCAGAAGATAAGGATTGAAGAGTACCGAAAGGCTCTGATAAAAGCTTTACCTTGCGCATATTGATGCGCGTAGAATGTGGATAATGTGATTTAAAAGCCGATTTTTGCATGGGTTAATCTGTGCAGAGGTCGGCTTTTTTGCATTTATAAAAAATGAGAGGATGATTGGACGATGTTCAACGTATTCAAAAAAGAGAAAACAATGAGCGAAGAAATGGAAAGCTTTTTACAGCAGGAGAAGAAGCGCCATAAAAAAGCAGATGACTTTATTCAAATGATGACCGAAATTGTTCCTTATGTCGCTGAAGAAGTTTGGGGAATAACCGAGCAGGAAATCCAGGTAAGTGACACGGTACGATTCGACCTGGTTACGAAGAGATTCCTTTCAGTAAATACCGGTACAGAACTTGACGTGTTGTCGCTTAAAGGTCAATCGTTTTGGCAGAGTGTTCAACAAATTATGAATTTTGCGCATGATTTACTGGATGATGTTAGGGGACGAGAAGAAGGGAGAAATCAACTTGTTTCCGATATGGACTCTTTGACACAAAGAATGAAAGAAAGCCCGATTGTCGGAATGAAGGCCAAGCTGTTTCGAGTGTAAATTGTGGACACTAAAAGTCTGAAGAGTTTATTCAAAGGCTAATTCCTCGCATGTTTTCGGCATGCTTGAGGAATTGGCCCTTTTTATTATCAAAAATGAGGAGGCTTTCTTATGAGTGCTATTTTAAAAAATGCGGTTGCGGTTCCATCCGGCCAAGGAAATGCTATCGGTTTTTTGACTTGGAGTTCATTATCAAGCATGCTGATCACTCCCGATGAGCTTAAACAAAAACTTGTTGATTCCGGGTTAGGCGCTGGCTGGATGCCGAAAGACATTCGACTTCCAGATGCATTTAGAAGAGCTACTAGTGAAAAGTTCAGACGGGAAATGTCGCCGGGAGTGTATGAGAACTACATGTTTCGTGAGGTGGCATCTACCAGCTCTTTTGTACAGCGCAACTTGGTTTGTGAAACTAAAGATACGAAAGGTCGAAGATTAAATTACATTCCCGATGCCGGAGCACTGGTATTAGATCGTAAAGCAGGGAAAGTAGAGACAAGCTATGTTTCATCACTGGCGCAGCAGTTAGTCAATAATGCCGCCATACAATTTGAGATTTATCGAAACAATTACGGCTCTACTACACTGCGTACCCTAATTACCAGCGTCTTGAAGAGTATGTCTCCTACTCCGGTAAGACCATCTGGAGGCGTCTATTTCGTCCCAGCGCAATTTGAAGGGAATTTGGATGCTTTGATTCGCTTTATCACTTCCCTTGAAAAGGGAGAGGCAGAGAAGGTTCCTGTAATGAACACCATGGATATGAAAAATATGGTTACAAGAAAGCTTTTGGATCATCTGCGCGGAACTCTTCAAGCTTGTGAGAATGGGGTAGCCAATCAGCTTAAGAAAAATGAGCTAAAGGCAATATTGGAAGACGCTAAAAATGTGGTTTCCAATTATAAAGAATATGAGGCTATTGTTACTGGTGATTTAAAAGAGATGGAAACTTGTGTAACACTTATACGCGAAAAAATTGCAGTCGCCTTGGTGAATATGGCGGATTAAAAAATTCGTTATCGTAAAGGTAACAGAAAGGAAAAACTCATGAAAGGACAAGCCTATTTACAGCATTGGCCTCTGATCAGGCAGGTACTCCAAGATCATATTGATTTGGAAAAGGTTCGATACAGTCAGCATGCAGGGGAGCGTATGGAAGAACGGGGAATTACCAAGAAAATGGTAGAATCCATTTTGTATCATAACAATCCTTCAGAAATGCATGAAGCCAAGAAATATCCCTTTGGAGAACAACCTTATACTAATGCTGATCCGGTATTAACCGTAGTCGGAAAATACGAGAATCGAAAACTGGCAGTTGGATTAGCTATAAAGAAAAGGAATCAGGGTATACTTTTTGCTGTAGTAACTGCCATGTTTCCTGAACATGGACGGCATGTACAGTAATCAAAGAATGTTTTACCTCTTGGTTTTGGTGTATAATATCCATATACCAAAACGGGCGGTGAGATTAAAATTGAAAGGAAAAAAGGACATGATTATTAATAATGTCAAAACACAAAATTTCCCCTATGAAGTGATTGATGGGGAAGAACACTATCCTTTACATTCTGCCGCAGTGGTTGAAAGTATTGCTGATCAGATCCCGGATGCGGTTAAACCTTCCGTTACTATTGATTACGATCAGATTCCAGCTTCGTATTTTGAGAAAGTGAAGGCAGAATTGGGACTCCGCTCAGTAGATCCGGAAGAAGCTTTGCAGCATGAACGTAAACTGTTGACAACTTTGGACCAAGAGGGCGCTTTTTCAAATTAACAGGTAAAAACTAATTAAAATGAAGAGCTGATGACTTCCAAACGGGGAGCTTCGGCTCTTTTTTTATTTTAAAAAAGCGGAGGGATTTATTTGAAAATTAAAGATATTCAAAATGAATTGTCAGTACAATATGCAGAACGTGAAGAAGTCATTGAAGGATTGATGGTGGCCATGATCGCTCGTCAGCATGCTTTACTGATCGGCCCCCCTGGAACTGGTAAGTCCGCTCTTGTATCTGATCTTACAAAAAGAATTACCGGGGCTAATTACTTTCAATGGTTGCTTACTCGTTTCAGCACCCCAGAGGAGCTGTTTGGGCCGGTATCCTTAAAAGAACTGGAGCATGGCGTTTATAAGCGAAATACATCCGGGAAGTTACCGGAAGCGCACACATCGTTCCTTGACGAAATTTTCAAGGCCAATAGTGCAATTTTGAACGCACTCCTAACGCTCATCAATGAACGGATTTTTTACAATGATGGGGCGCCGGTTTCTGCTCCATTGATGTGCCTAATTGGTTCTTCAAACGAGTATCCGGAAGAAGGGGAAGGGCTTGAGGCTTTATTTGACCGCTTCCTTTTACGATATGAAGTGGATTACATTGGAGAGGATCAATCGTTCATTGCCATGTTGAAAGGTTCTCCATCTTCTTCAACAAGTATGAGTCTGGAAGAACTGTTTGAGCTTCAATTTTTCAGCGATACGGTTACGATTCCTAATGAAGTTTACGGTGCGCTGAGTAAAATCAGACGGGAGCTAATGGATGAGGGAATCCGGCCTTCAGATCGCCGTTTTAAGCAAGCCTTGTCCGTTGTTCGTGCTAAAGCGGTACTGGCCGGCCGAGATCAGGCTATCTTGGAAGACCTCATGATTCTTAAACATAGCCTGTGGGAAAAGCCAGAGCAGCGTGATAAGGTGGTGAAGATTGTACGTAATCATGCCCAAGATGGTGTGAAGACGCGCGTGGAAGAGATTGAAGCTGAAGCAGCGGAGATTCTAAATAACCTCAATCAATCTAACAACTCTACGGATGTGGCTGTTGAGAGTACGAAAAAGCTCAAGACCTTGGTCGGTGAGCTTAAAAATCTCCAGAAGGATAATCCGAACCGGCCAGAAGTTGAGCAAGCCATTGCTCTTGTTCAGAAGTCATTAACCGATATTGCATCCCAAGTGTTGGGAGTGTAGCAGATGAAGGAGCCGATGAATTCCGTTTTAAATACAGATTCATATGATCGTAGACGTTTTGGGCAGCTCTTGGAAATGTCCGAAAAGCTCAAGAAGGTTGGAGCAGAGGGGAACGAGATATTCCCCTCTTTTCAGCCATTAATGGGCGATATATGGGCTGGTTTATTCAAAATGAAGCCTGAATTGTTGGAACAAGTTCCTGATGAATTAGGAATAAATCATCAGCTAATGGAGAAGGTCATGACAGATGAAGGCTATCAGGGGTTTCGTGAATTTACCCGTCTGGATGATCTGGCAGCGGCTCTTGGTACAACAAAATATAGCGAGACGGTTCTTGGTTGGGTGAAGGAACAAGCACAGAGGGATCAAGAATTTGCTGAAGCATTACAAAACTTGATGAATGGAGAACAGGGTGCTTCGCAGCAGGCAGCAGAGGTTTTGTCCGCAGCCCTGAACCAGAAAGGAAACTCTCTATCTCGAATGTTGTCTCAAGCTGCACAGGAAGCCGTAGAAGCCAAAGAGAATGTGAAGTCTCTCTTGGGTGGAATAAAGGCGGGAAGTGGAGATAGTGAACTGAAAAAGGTTCCATTAAAGGATCAATTGCTTCTGGCTGAAAAATTGAGTCACGATAAGAAATTGAAAGAGATTGCAACATGGGCTGGTCGTATGAAGGTAATCGCCAATCGTAAGCAGCGTTCCAAGCATAAGGATGCGATCAACCGTAACGGTGTCCGGCAGGGCAATGATGTAGAGCAGCTATTGCCGATGGAACTTGGCAGTTATGCCAGCCCTATGACCAAAATGGATTTCTTACGCCGATATGTGGAGGGCCAAACGCTTCAGTACGATACAAAGGGGCCTGAACAGCTTGGTAAGGGGCCGATTGTTCTATGCTTGGATCAATCGGGAAGTATGGCAAATCAAGATCCGATTTCAAAAGGCTTTGCTCTTGCACTGATGAGCATTGCACGAAAGCAAAGAAGAGATTTTGCATGGATTCCCTTTTCTTCGCATGCTGCTGCTCCCTTGATCTATGAGAGAGGGAAGATTGACGTTCAGGATATGATTCAGCTTGCAACTGTCTTTTTGGGTGGAGGGACAAGTTTTGTACCTCCGTTGAAAAAAGCTGCCGAAGTGATTAAGCGGAGCCGTTTCAGCCAAGCGGACATTATTTTTGTAACAGACGGCGAAGCTCATATGAATGAACGATTTCTAAATAGCTGGAACGAGTTAAAGGAGAAGAAGGGCTTTTCAGTGCTTTCTTTGTTACTCGGTACGGAGTCTATAGAAGGAGTAGAGGGGTTCTCGGACCGAATTGTAAAAGCTTCTTCATTCGAGGATGAATCAGTGTATCAAGCTTTTGAAATATAAAACAAGGAGCAGGGCAGCTATTTACTGTCCTGCTCTTTAATTTTGGGAGGACTATTTAATGAAAAGATCAAGTATTCAACGCACAACAAAAAACCTTTTAAACATGAGAGATCGTATTCGCTTTGATCTGCCATTTCAGCGTAACAGCGTATGGAAAAATGATCGCCGTTCGTATCTTGTCGATTCAGTCATTCGGGATCGCTACATTCCAAACATCCTTGTTTGGGATAACGGAGACGGATACATCTGGGTCATTGATGGCCGGCAGCGTTGGGAGTCTATTTTCTTCTTCCACGATGGACAATACAAATTGAGCAAGGGAACAGCGGATTTCAATGGAGAATGCATTGCTGGAAAGCGATATGAAGAATTGTCTTCGGAAACACAATTTGAATTCCTGACGTACAATTTCACGGTGACAGAGTTTCGCGAATGCACTTTTGAAGAGGTAGAGGAAATGTTCTATCGGGTGAATCAGTCGGTTCCACTGACTTCCACTGAGAAGACCAGAGTCAAGGTAAGTCATGCTGTGCGGGAAACAGTCCAGGAAATCGGTCAAAGCTTGTTTTTTGAAAAAATTGCATTTACAAAAACAGATCTTAACCGCTATGTAGATGAGCGATTGATTTGGCAGTTCATTGCTTCAGCAATGAATCAAGATATTGATTTTGGGGGAGCAAGTTTAAATCGATTTATCTCCAGCTTGGACGAAGTACCGGCTACTACAGTAGAGATTGTAGAGAACAAAATTGAGTTTATGGATGCAGCGTTTCGCAATTGGGATAAAAAACAACGAAAAGCTTTAAAGAAGGTTCATGTCGCCAGCTTGTTTCAAGTTGTGGATTTTGCGCTCGAAAATGGCTGGACAGAAGATAAGTTTGGGTATTGGGCAAACTCTTTCCTGATTGAACGGTACTCACCTGATAGCCCTTATGGTCAATTATGTCAAAAAGGGGCAACGAGTAAGCAGTTTATTGCGAACCGAGTTGATTATATGGTTAAAGATATGGAGCAATTTTCGTGTTAGGATCTTGATTCTAACGAAGGTACAGGGTCAGTTTTGTATTGTCTTCTTTAGTTTGTGAGTTCATTTTCTGGATAGAAGGGTAAGAAAGGGGCCGCAGCGTTGCTGTACGGCCCTATTTTTTT
>NZ_LDIG01000267.1 GCF_015845845.1 Paenibacillus dendritiformis | reverse complement strand
TTTTTAGAGCCGGAAACGTTTCTTCGACAAACTGTTGTTGTTTAACAGGGTCTGCAGCGGCAAGCGTATACGTCGGTTTCGTATAGCTCATGCCCATATGTTCCATCATCTTCGAAACGCCGCGCAGCGAATAGGTACATCCATACGTACGCTCAATGTAGTCTGCTATCAGTTGCAACGTCCAATTGAATTTGGCGGTGAATCCAACGTCTGCTGGCACCTGGTTCACAATGACTTGCTTCAATGCGTCCCGCTGTTCTTTCGTCAGGCGTGGGGATCGCCCGGGAGAGAATTGCATGGCCAAGCCCGACAACCCTTCTTTTTCATAGGCGCGGATGTAAAGGCGAATAGTTTTCTCCGAACGACAGATGATCGTGGCAATCTCGCGTACAGACTTGCCCATTAATCGTAAACGTACGGTTTGAAGTCGCTCGTACATGCGGCGATCCTTCGTCGTTCTTATTCGTTCTTCAACTGCAGCCAGCGCTTCCTTGTTATCCATCTCATTCACCGCCTCATTCAGGGTATTTCTGAATTCGACAATGATGGGACAAAACCCTCCTGTTATGGAAGTTCAATAGTTTATTCTATATAGCGTTGAACAAATTAAGCGTTAAGTTAAGCACATTACTGGGAACGATGGGGATTTACTTGTATAAAGTAACCGGCCCGGTTATGATGACCATCATGGTGGGAGCAAGCGGAGTGAGCGGAATAGTGGTGTTGTATTATGTGCTTCCTAGAATATACAAAGCAAAATCTACATCAACAACTACATCAACCTAGAGCTGCCATAGGATTATAATAAAGCCGAAAGGAAGATGGGGCCATGAAAGTTGTCATTTTGGATGATTGGGAGCACATTTATGGCGACAACGAAGACGTCGCTAGATTGAAGGAGCATTTTGACGTAGAAATCTTTCATGATCGGCCTTCTAGAGAAACGTTGATTGAACGACTTCAGCATGCGGATATTGTCATTCCCATTCGAGAACGTACCAAGTTCGATAAGGATATTTTGAAGCGCATCCCACATGTCAAGCTTATAGCTCAAACGGGTTCGGGCTTGGCGCATATTGATATGAATGAAGCGAATCAATATAAAATTCCTGTTGCAACAACTCCAGGAGGCTCAAGTGCTGTAGCAGAGCTTATATTCGCATTTATGCTCGCCTATTCCAGGAAGCTTATAAAAAATCATGAGAAACTGAAAAGCGGAATATGTACGGAAGACTATGGCTATGGCCTTGAGGGCAAAGTGATTGGAATCATCGGACTTGGGAAAATCGGCTCGAAAGTTGCGCAGATCGCTAACGTTTTCAACATGAAAGTTGTAGCTTGGGGGCCTCGGCTGACTGCTGAACGCGCAGCTGAACAGGGTGTGGATTATATACCACTGGAGCAATTGTTGAAGCAATCTGACTATATTTCATTAAATGTGAGATTGGTAGAAGAGACAAAGCATCTGCTTAAGGAACAGCATTTTGAGCTGATGAAAAAAAATGCTTTCCTCATAAATACATCCAGAGGAAAAGTAATTGATGAGGAGGCTCTCATCCAAGCCTTACGTGATAATCGTATAGGGGGAGCCGGACTCGATGTATTTACTGAAGAGCCATTGAGACCGAATCACCCTTTTCTGGAGTTGGACAATGTGATTTTGTCTCCTCATATCGGGTGGAAAACAGATAATATGTTCAAACTTTTTATGAAACATGCCGTAAATAATATCTTATCGTATTTTCTTATGGACAGTCCGACAAGAATTGTAAACCAAAACGAGATAAAATAATTGTACAGTAATAAGAACAGTGGTCGTTCGGAGAGAACATATCCGGCAGCCGCTGTTTTTTGTTAATTGTCTTTCATTATATTAGTTCCTCTTTCCTTTAACTTTAAAATTTGCGTCTGGGTGTGCTCGAAGAAAGAATGAAAGTCGGTCAGCTTAAAGAGATGAAGGGCTGTTTCATACTCGCTTAGGGCTTTGTCCCGAAGATCAAGGCACGAATAATTGTAACCTACATGATAATGTAACTCTCCTAGAAGATAGGAGCTTTCATGTGCCTTGCATATTTTTATTCCTTTTCGGCACAGTTGATTAGACTTATCATACTGATGTAATCGTGTTAATACCTTTGCATGGTTATAGAGTACTTTGATTTGAATGGTGTAATCCTGGAAGAACGCATTCTTTTTGATATTATCGTGGATCTGGTTGAATATCTCCAATGATGGAGCATACTGACCTTCTTCGAAGTATAAGTTAGCGAGGCTGTTTAAAATCTCGATTTCTCGTTCAGAGTGAATTTCGGAAAACGCGGTTATTTTTAGTGACTCATTGAGGAGGTGGATGCTTGCTTCAAAATCCTTTGTTAAATAATATGTAGTGACACCTTCTTGCCATAAAAGCAATTGCTTAAGTAAAGGATCGTTGTAATTTGGATTTTTCTTTTCTTTTTGGATGAGATAATAGATGTCTGTGTAATTTCTCTCGCGGGACAAGCATTTGATTTGATAATTGAGTTCTTTAATATAACTGAAATTTTGATATTGGATGATTTTACATAGAAAATCAAGTGGAATATGGAGTTTCTTACTGATTTTATAACCAATTTCCAATGAAGGAATCGTTTCTCCTTTCTCTATTTTACTGATTAAGGCCTGAGTACAAATGTCTTTAGCCAACTGGGACTGTGATATGCGAAACGACGTTCTCACTTCTTTAATTACTTGTCCTATATTTTTCCACATGGATACACCTCCTATGACCCATAAAAATTTTAATAATCTCACATATAAAATAAAACAATTTGACGGATATATCCAGATTATAAGGTGATTGCCCCAAAAATTGCAAATACATCAATTCTTAGAATTATGTATCATACGAATAGATTATGGAACACCAGTATAGGTAAAGGAGAGGAAAATGAAGATGGTTACTCGTCTTTTCTCAATGAGTGTGCTAGTGGTACTTAGTTCAATCGTTTCAGTATTGGAACTACCTGTCCAACATTAAATTTCTAACTCAGGCTTCTCTATGAGCATTATCACCCGCCGCGCAGCGATTTTTGTAAGAACCGCGTAACGGCGGGGCCGTCATTTCATTATGTCCATAATCTCATCAACTTCGGGACATTTTGCCCAGGAATTACCTGTTTGATTCTCTCTCTGTTGCATGGAATGCGATGCAGGGGCGATTTCTTTATTTCTTTTTTGCCCCTGCCAGAGAGAGCAGATATTCTGCCGTATTCACGGGCACTTTAGAGTAGGACTTGTGGATGGGGGAAAGGGAAGGAATATGTGCTTGTTCCTCCATCAGCAGATAGTATCCATCCTTATTTTTAAAGCTTCCTCGCTACTCTGAATGGGGTAATTAGATTGCGATTTTATATGGAGGGGCGGGCATGATAAGCTGGTTAGCAACGCGAAGTCCTTACCCTTCGCGGCTTTCGCGAGTACTCATGCCCGCAGAGGCTCCATGTCAAATCGCTCTATCGATCTGGTAAAACGACACTATTCCCACAACGTATAGCGAGGATCCTTTTTAAATAAAGTGTTTCGACTGGTTTCGTAAAGTTCCCCCGAATTGTTGCCAAACACCGTTTTCGTCTTTTCCGACCAAGTTACATATACAAGCAAGTCTTTCGCATCTTTCGGGATGGAACTCAGGTATTTCCAACGCACAATATGCAGGTTTTTTGTAAATTCGAAGATTTGCTGATTGTCTGTGATCGTATGCAATACGCTGTCATCCGTAATGGAGCGAACTTCTATTTTCTGTTTTCTTTGTGCCATACTATCCTTGACATCATCCCATTCTATATTTTGTATATCCTCATCTTCCTCAATCTCTGTAGCGACTTCATCCCAGACAGCGCTTCGTATGGCCTCATCTACGATATTGGCTATATCGTCTGATTCCTCAACACCTTGGACACTTTCTGCAATCTGGCTTGTTATTATGGCTGATGAACAACCGCTCAAAAGCAATGACGCCGCCATTCCGCCAATAAGGAGTACATTTTTCTTGTTTTTCTTGTTACGCATCGTTTTCCCCCGTCCCTTTCTTGCCAAAAGTATAATCATAACCAACAAAATCGTTCGCACAGAAAAACCCCCACGGCCTGACGGCCACCACGATGGATGAAAATGGGGACTTGTAATTTTGAAGTTCTTCTGAGCAAATAAAGATAGGCAGATCAAAGGTCGAATTTTTTTTGGTGAGTCACATCCCGTACAGAAAACGGGCCTATTGCAGCTTTGAGCACCGCCGATTGTTGCCCTGAGCACGTGTACAAAAGTACACTTCTCGTTGCTGCATGTTCTGCTGAATCCAAAAGCAAGGAAGTGAAGCTGGAATGGATGCGATTTTGGAACGGTGCGCAGGGTTGGATGTGCATCAGGAAACGGTCGTCGCCTGTGTACTGGCAGGGCCACTCAACAAGAAACCACAGCAAGAAATCAAAACGTTTGGAACAACGACCAAGGAATTGCTAAAACTCCATGATTGGCTGTTGGAACAGAAATGTACGCATGTCGCGATGGAGAGTACCGGCGTTTATTGGAAGCCCGTATGGAACCTGCTGGAAGACTCGTTCGAACTTATCTTGGCCAATCCGCAGCGGATCAAGAATGTGCCGGGCAAAAAAACAGACATGAAAGACGCCGTCTGGATCGCACAATTGCTACGTTGCGGGTTGATAGAAGCCAGCTTCGTGCCACCAGAAGATATCAGGGATTTGCGTGATCTCACCCGGTATCGCCGGAAGCTAGTCAACGACGCGACAGCGGAAAAGAACCGTATCCACAAAATTCTTCAAGACGGGAACATCAAGTTGACCACCTATATCAGCGATGTATTTGGTGTTTCAGGTCGCGCTTTACTGGAATCAGTTATGAACGGCGTTGTTCTGTCACCGGAAGACGTGAAAACTATGGTCAAAACCCAAGTCAAGAAAAAAGTACCGCAGTTGGTTGACGCCTTGAACGGACGAGTGCGGGCCCACCATCGCAAGATGATCCGCAGGCATTACGACCATCTAGAGTATTTGGAAAAAGAAATTGCAGCTTTGGAAGCTGAGATCGAAGAACTGCTGAACCCTTACCAGAAGGAAATCGAACTGCTCGATACCATACCGGGGATTGATAAGGATGCCGCGGCGAGCATCCTTGCGGAAATTGGACCCGACATGTCGGTCTTTCCTTCGGAAGGGCACCTCGCCTCTTGGGGAGGATTGAGTCCAGGCAATAACGAAAGCGCAGGAAAAAAAAGAGCACGAGAACCCGTAAAGGGAATAAAGGTCTAAAGTCCGTGCTTTGTCAGGCAGCCTGGGCCGCTACCAAAACAAAAAACACGAGATTGTCCGCTTTTTATTACCGGCTGGTCAAACGACGAGGGCCGAAAAAAGCAAACATGGCGCTGGCTCACCTGTTACTACGAATCATCTTTATTATGCTGCTCACCGGTGTCCCCTATGAGGAACTGGGGCCGGATTATTTACCGAAAAAAGAGAAAGACGTCGACTTCTGGATACGAAAAATTCAACAGTTAGGCTACAAAGTGGACATTCAAGAGCTAGGAGACACCGGATAACCCCTATATTTCCCATTAGTTGGTAAAAT
>NZ_LDIG01000266.1 GCF_015845845.1 Paenibacillus dendritiformis | reverse complement strand
CCCCCTGAAAATGCTGACGGATCGCACGCACAAGCCCGCCATGCTGGTCCGAGACGATGTAATCCACACCCCGTAACCCGCGCTGCTTCAGTTCCTGGAAGAAGGCCCCCCACGTCTCTTCCGATTCCGAATCGCCGAGCATGTGCCCAAGCACTTCTCGTGTTCCGTCGGTATTGACTCCTGTTGCGATCAGAAGTCCACGAGAGCGTACACGACCGTCTTCACGTACCTTCAAGTACATGGCGTCTACCAGCACAAATGGAAACTGACTGTCACCAAGTGGACGATGGCTCCAAGCTTGTACGATGGGATCGAGCTTCTTGCATAACTCGCTCACCGTAGACTTTGAGAATTCGGCGCCACACAGCTCCTCGGTAATCTGCGACACCTTGCGAGTAGAGACACCATTGACAACCATCTCCATTAAGGCTAATACAAAAGCTTGCTCACTTCGTTGGTATCGGGCAAATAAATCCGTAGAGAACTTGCCATCCCGGATACGTGGAATATGAAGCGTAAGTGTGCCTACACGTGTTGTGAGCTTATGCGGGTATGTCCCATTTCGATATCCCTTGCGCTCCTCTGCCCGCTCATAACGTTCTGCATCCAACTGTTCGGTCACCTGCGCTTGTAAGACTTGATTCAATACGGATTCCAGCAGCTTGGCTACTCCCGCATCCTTACTATCTCCAATAAATAATTGATGCAAAATATTCGAATCTACGTTAATCTGATATTGAGCCATTTTCAAATCCACCTCACTAGTTTGTTGTGTCAGCAACTACATTCTACTTGAGGGGTTTGAATATGGCTCTCTTCATTTATTGGAAGAAGCTATTTTACACAATTATACGGACTCAACTAATAAGATAGCCCACTAAACCTCCAAATGTGTTTGTTATCAAATCAGTCACATCAAAAGTTCTTGAATGTAAGCCTCCCCACCAGGCACTTAGTAGCTGAGAAGATTCAATGATTAAGCTAAAAAGAAAAGTCAATGCTACCGTACTCAGAACACCTTTTTTCTTAATGATGGGATATAAAAATCCAAAAGGCATCATCATAATTACATTTAAAATTAGTTCTCTAGCCGCCCCACTGTAATTTGCCATTAAATCTCTAAAAGGAATAAAATTTGCCGTTTCCATAAACAAATTATTCGTTCCGCCAAAGGGTAAGGTAAATGGCATTACCGTAACAAATAAGACCATTACCATATAAACGTATATTATTGAATTCAGGATTAAATGCTTTTTTGATTTTTTATTCCATTTCCTATAAAAAAACAAAACATAAATGAATGCTAACAAAATAAAATCAAGAAGATAGTCCATTGCCCAACTCCCCTCATTACTAGCTTATTAACCCCTCGGATTTTTTGCTAAGAGCGTGATTGAATAAGCCAGCTTTCCGCGTCTTCTCTCGTTTCAAAAACCCCAAACTGGTTGCTGCGATTGGATTCGGCGACCATTTCCTTAAACCTGCCTTTATTCACCGATGGATCGGGAATGACGACGGCCGTCTTAACACTGTAGGTGATAAATTTTTGCATCATTCTTCCCGCTACGCCTGTTCTCAGGTTGAAAAAGTCCTCCGACAGCGCCTCCCCATGCAGCATCAGAAAATCGAGATCATGTTCTCTGCACAACGCAACCAGATCCACGGCATCCTGCTCTGTGCTTAGCGGGGTTGGGCTAGAGATCAATTCGATATACTTTTTCGTTCCGTTCTCCACAATTTTATAGTTCATTGTCGTTCTCTCCTCCATTTGTGTTCTGTAATCGAGTTCCTTGCGAATTCCTTGCACCCATTTCAGTTCGTTCTGATAGAAGGACAGCTGGTTTTCAGCAATTTTATCCCACAAAAAGGTTTCCCGCTCGTTTCGATTGGGCGCCTGAACTCCACGCTTCGTTTTTTCCTGCTGGTATATAAGCTGCATGTTGATCCTGCTTTCATATCGATCCAGCATTTCATGCAATTCCTCGTCGCTCAGTTGGTCCGCCCACGCCAATTGAATAAGGAACGTGTTCTTGAGCTCGGGAACGTCCGGTTCTTCAAGAACCCAATCTTTCAATCTGGCCAGCCCTTCCTCGGTAATACTGTATATTTTCTTCGATGGAGAGCTTTCCTGATGCTTTACCTCGTTAGTCACGAAGCCATCATCCAGGAGCTGAACAAGGGACTTATAGATCTGATTATTGTTCCCCGACCAATACATTGCGGAAGAGTCTTCAAAAATCTTTTTTAGTTCATATCCTGTAGCGGGTTTCCAGCTAAGAAGCCCCAATATGGCATACTTGATTGACATAAAGCCACCTCATTAGGTTACTAATAACATAGGTTAATAGTAACTTATTTTGCCGCTCATGTAAATATGAGATATGCAATCTCGTTCGTTCACATGATAAAAAGAGCCGCTAAGGAGTTGAGGAAAAACTCCCGCTGCTCTTTTGCTGTTCACCGGCGAAGTTAACAGCTCCGAATCGCTAAAAAGAAATTTAAACAAATGGTTGTTCTATTCACTATCGTGCGGCTTTATTTTCTTTCTTTTCTTCGTACAAGCATCCCTTCCATTCGCCCATATCCCCAAGAGAACCGCCAAGCCGGCTAGAGCGGATAATATCACAGAAAACCCCCACGGCCTGACGGCCACCACGATGGATGAAAATGGGGACTTGTAATTTTGAAGTTCTTCTGAGCAAATAAAGATAGGCAGATCAAAGGTCGAATTTTTTTTGGTGAGTCACATCCCGTACAGAAAACGGGCCTATTGCAGCTTTGAGCACCGCCGATTGTTGCCCTGAGCACGTGTACAAAAGTACACTTCTCGTTGCTGCATGTTCTGCTGAATCCAAAAGCAAGGAAGTGAAGCTGGAATGGATGCGATTTTGGAACGGTGCGCAGGGTTGGATGTGCATCAGGAAACGGTCGTCGCCTGTGTACTGGCAGGGCCACTCAACAAGAAACCACAGCAAGAAATCAAAACGTTTGGAACAACGACCAAGGAATTGCTAAAACTCCATGATTGGCTGTTGGAACAGAAATGTACGCATGTCGCGATGGAGAGTACCGGCGTTTATTGGAAGCCCGTATGGAACCTGCTGGAAGACTCGTTCGAACTTATCTTGGCCAATCCGCAGCGGATCAAGAATGTGCCGGGCAAAAAAACAGACATGAAAGACGCCGTCTGGATCGCACAATTGCTACGTTGCGGGTTGATAGAAGCCAGCTTCGTGCCACCAGAAGATATCAGGGATTTGCGTGATCTCACCCGGTATCGCCGGAAGCTAGTCAACGACGCGACAGCGGAAAAGAACCGTATCCACAAAATTCTTCAAGACGGGAACATCAAGTTGACCACCTATATCAGCGATGTATTTGGTGTTTCAGGTCGCGCTTTACTGGAATCAGTTATGAACGGCGTTGTTCTGTCACCGGAAGACGTGAAAACTATGGTCAAAACCCAAGTCAAGAAAAAAGTACCGCAGTTGGTTGACGCCTTGAACGGACGAGTGCGGGCCCACCATCGCAAGATGATCCGCAGGCATTACGACCATCTAGAGTATTTGGAAAAAGAAATTGCAGCTTTGGAAGCTGAGATCGAAGAACTGCTGAACCCTTACCAGAAGGAAATCGAACTGCTCGATACCATACCGGGGATTGATAAGGATGCCGCGGCGAGCATCCTTGCGGAAATTGGACCCGACATGTCGGTCTTTCCTTCGGAAGGGCACCTCGCCTCTTGGGGAGGATTGAGTCCAGGCAATAACGAAAGCGCAGGAAAAAAAAGAGCACGAGAACCCGTAAAGGGAATAAAGGTCTAAAGTCCGTGCTTTGTCAGGCAGCCTGGGCCGCTACCAAAACAAAAAACACGAGATTGTCCGCTTTTTATTACCGGCTGGTCAAACGACGAGGGCCGAAAAAAGCAAACATGGCGCTGGCTCACCTGTTACTACGAATCATCTTTATTATGCTGCTCACCGGTGTCCCCTATGAGGAACTGGGGCCGGATTATTTACCGAAAAAAGAGAAAGACGTCGACTTCTGGATACGAAAAATTCAACAGTTAGGCTACAAAGTGGACATTCAAGAGCTAGGAGACACCGGATAACCCCTATATTTCCCATTAGTTGGTAAAAT